>NZ_FNTJ01000001.1:0-600000 GCF_900105185.1 Pseudomonas saponiphila
GGATCTCCGAGCGCAGCGCGGGCAGCGGCTGTTCGGCCAGCGATTGCCGTGCCTCCCTGCCGATGATGGTGGTGCTGACGCGCCGGTTGATGACGAAGGCCGCGCGCAGCGCTGGCCGGAACACCTGTGCTTCGCGGATCAGTGCGACCATCTCGGCAGAAGCCCATACGTCGTAGGGGCTGGGCTGCACGGGGATCAGCACGCGCTCGGCCGCCAGCAGCGCGGAACGCGCGAGGGCGGCGATGCGCGGCGGGCCGTCGATGATGATGTGATCGGCCCGCCTGGCGAGTTCTGGCGCTTCCTGATGCAGCGTTTCGCGGGCAAGGCCCACGGCGCTGAACAGACGGGGCAGGCCCTGCTGGCTACGCCGCTGCGTCCAGTCGAGCGATGACCCCTGCGGGTCGGCATCCAGCAGGATGACATGCAGGCCGCGCATCGCCAGTTCGCCGGCGATGTGCGTGGCGAGCGTGGTCTTGCCGACGCCGCCTTTCTGGTTGAGAAACGCGAAGATCATGGCGCGGCCCTCCGAGCTGGAAAGCCGGCCTGGCCGTGCCGTTTCGTGGTTGTCCACCGAAACGGCGCGCTTCTACTAAAAGTTATGTATTTCTTGTTAGGTAAGTTAGAGGGAACGCAAACCCGCGCCGTTGTTGGCTTTCCGGCGTTTTCGTACTCCTGATAGCACGAGGGTCGTACTCCTGATAGCACGATACCCGGTACTCCTGATAGCACGAGGCCGTCCACAGGTTCTCCCGCAGTTATCCCCGTGCCGCGTGCGGCACGGGCCGGAAGGTCAGCAGCTCGGTGTTGTCGTCCGGCATCCGCTCGATGCCGAGGACGTAGCCGGGCAACGACTGCCGCGCCACCAGGGCGCGCACGTCGTAGGCGAAGTCCGAGAAGCGGGCCGCGCTGCCGGATTTGCGGTACAGGTGTCGGAAGTCGAATTGCCAGCCGTGCTCCTGCCGCCCGCCATGCTTGCGCACCAGGCGGTACAGCCAGCGTTCGATACCGCCCTTCAAGCGGAAATAGGCCGGGTCGATGGTCAGCACCAGGGCGGCGTCGAGCACGCCGGCATAGAACCAGTCCGGCAAGATCAGCTCGATGCCCAGCGGGGTGCCGCTGGCGTCGGCGAGTTCCTTCCACTCGTTGATCCACGAGAAGCGATGCAAGCGCCTTCCCGTGGTTTCGCGGATGGACGTGGCCACCGTGGTCGATTGCAGCCGGTCGAGGGCGGCCTTCAGGCGCTGGTAGTCGTTGAGGGACGTGCCGCGCCCGATGAAGCGCAAAATCTCGTAAGGCGTGGCGCGTATCCAGCGCGACGGGCGCAGGCCCGCGTCGCGCGCCTCCACGATCTGCGAGCGGCCCATATCAGCACGTCGGCATCCCATATCGTTGCGATGCCGTGCTCCTGCGTGCCTTCCACGCGAATGGTGACGTTCCCGCTGCGGAAGTCGATCGGCGCCGTGCGCCGCGACTTGGCAAGCGAGAAGAACGGAAAGGCCATCAAGTCCTGGGAATCGCGTGGCGCCATGTCGCCCGGCAGCGCGCGGAACAGATCGAGCTGTTCGCGCTGCGGCAAGGCTTGCCCTGGCGGGCTGGACATGGCGAAGGCCACCCACGCGCCGACGATCAGCGGCCATCACGGTAGTCGCCCGCGTGGCGCTCGGCGTATTCGGGATCGGACGTGGCCTCGTAGCTGCGCTGGTCGGCCCAGGCATCGAGGTCGGACACCGCGTACATGACGCGGCGGCCGAACTTGCGGAACTTGGGGCCGCCGCCGATCACCCGCTGCTTCTCCAGCGTGCGCGGCGACAGCCGCAGGTAGTCGGCGGCTTCGTCGTTTGTCAGGTAGCGTTGAGGCTGCGAGGGTCGCAGTGACGGCAGCGGCGGCAGGCCGCGAGGGGAGCAGGTCGCATGGGATGTACCTCCATCAAGCCCGGCCACACCACGCGGCCGGATAGAGGCACTCTCAAGAAAGCAAGGCTTCTTGCTAAGGGACGATTCGCACGGGTCGAGAAAGTCCCCCCTAATGCGACGGGAACATTGGAAGCTGCGCTAGTCGGCGGTAGCCGCCGTGCATCAGCTCATCGCCGCGGCGTACCAGCCGCCGTACGCGGGCACGCAATGCACTGTCTTTGTGCCAGTCGGCCGCGACGGCATCCGCGCCGAACAGACCTTCGCCCACCTCGCGCAAGGAGGCTCCCGCGAGGGTCGCGTCGAGCGCTTGCAAGGTATGCAGTTCCAGCAGCGCGGCGGGCGTGGGGCGGGAGCGGGCTGTTGCCACAGGCGTGGCCACGGTTGCGGCAGATAGCGCATCCAGCTTCGCAGCGAGCGTGCGGTAGCGCGCACAGGGCGTGGCGCAGGCGCGTGTGGCGTAGAGATAGGCCGAACCATCTTCCAGGTCGGGTGCGAGTGCCAGCCGAACGCAGCAGCCTGGCCAATGCGATACGAGCACCAGGCGCTTGCCGTCGTGGGTCAGTTGCTTGCGCCCAGGATGCGCCAGAACTCGAAGGTATGCGCATCGGGTGGTGGGTCGGCGTCGGGGTATAGCTGCACCACGGCATCGTGATCGGGGAACCCAAGCAGGATGTGCGTCGCGCGCATCCAGGCCGGGATCTTCCAGCAGGCGCAGGCCCCAGGCCTGCGCCGCATCAGGCTTGCGACGCCGGCGTAGCCAGTCGCGCCGGTAGCTTGGATTCCTGCGCCAAATACTCCCAAGCCAGCGCTGGGCCATCGAGGTGCAGCGTGTAGAGATACGCGGCCGTGGGATACCAGTGTTGGCTGCTGCGGTCAGTCATGGCGAAACCTCCCTGTTTCTGGGAACGTCGCCACAATTCCGCTGTGCGGGAGCTATCGAATCGCCATCAAGTGGTCATCAAACTCGGGTTACGCTTTAACTGCTGGTGTCAAGACAGATTCGCTCCAGTGCATTGCCGAAATCGTCTAAATGCGACGACTGCACCGCCCGGAAATGGGGTGCAGCATTGAACACCGTGCCGAATCTCGCGCCTGGCATCATGACTGTTTTGGTCAGGAGCGCACCACCCTGTGCAAGCATGCGGATCAAGACTTGCCAGGTCTTGGCTAAGACCGAAATAGTCACAATGCGATACTTTTTGCCTGGTCGCGCTGGAATGCGTCAATCGGTGATCGAACCGTTTTCCTGAGCCAGTCGAACGTATTCCGACAGCGGCCGCGTCGGCTGGAAATACCGATCTCGTATCACGGGCTGCTTGAGCGGCCCGACGATGGACGCCAGATCGGACAGCTTCACCGTCGCCAGGGCAGGCATCCCGATCCCGAGGTCGATCAGGCCGTAGGCCGTATCGCCATCGGTCGGATCGAGCGCGGCCAATAGCCAGGTCGCATGTGCGTCCGGTGTGAACAGGCGCACCACGGGCAGCGGGTCACATTCCTGGCCTGCGGCGCGGGTGAGGCCGTGGCCAGTAGGTGCACCCCGGTCTTCCTCGGTGACAAGCGTGGTCAAGGCCGCGCCCCTTCCACGACACACGCAATCGCCGAGGCGCATCTGTGCCTGCGGACGGATGCACGTATGCGCAAGCGCACGAAGCCGCAAAAGCGGAGAGGCACGAAGGCGTATTGGTGGAAGTCAGGAAAGACACGGATGCGGTTCCCTGGGTCTGAGGAAATCCGCAGATGCGGATCTCCGTAAAAGCACGGAAAAGGAAAACATCACCACCAAATGAACACTATAGATTGTAGTCCTATAGGGCGCAATGGGCTGTCATCTTGGTTTTTTGGGGAAACCATAGGTGGCAGCGAAGAACTCATTGGCAGCGGCGATTCGGACGGTAAGGAAGGCGCGTGGTTTGAGCCAGGAAGCGTTCTCCAACGTGTCCAGTCGCACCTACATGAGCACGCTGGAGCGCGACCTGAAAAGCCCAACCATCCAGAAGCTGGCCGATCTGTGCGAGGTCATGGAAGTGCATCCGCTCACGCTGCTCACATTGGCTTATGCCGGTGACAGCACCCGCGAAGCTGATGAATTGCTGGCACAGGTGCGCCAGGAACTCAGGGCGATATTGGAAGAGCCCGACACGCCTTAGCGCGTTGGCGTGTGGTACTGAATTGCAGCAAGCGGAGCGCGCAGCGCCGCAGGCGCGAAGGCGTGAGGGATTGAAGCCGGATGGCCGTGACGGCTTGCCGGCACGGGGCGAAGCCCGAAGCCCGGCGGCGCTTACAGCGCCGACACGCCACACACCGCTCGTTGACACGGATTGCGAGCCACAAGGCACGCATGCAGGCCCGCCGTGACGGGCGTATCCAGCACGCGGCAGCAGCAGAAATCCTGCGCGTGCGGTGCTGCGATCAGCAGCATCGCGCCCCGCCGCAGTGGGCGGGACGCGGTAAGCGGCTGTCAGGCCGCCTTCGGCTTGTTGCGCGACCAGATCAGGTCGTGCGTGCCGTCCTCGTTCTCGATCAGGCGGGCATAGACCGTCGCCGGGAACGAAGGGTCGTCGATGGATACGGACAGGTATTCCCGCCCGGCCTCGCTGGTCTTCTTCCACGCTGCGCCGACTTCGTGGCCAGCCGCTTGCAGGTGGAAGTCGGGGGCGTTCTCGGTGTCGCCCTTGTCGTTGGGAACCAGCTTGACCTTGACGTTGAGCGTCAGGGGTGCGAAGCGTGCCGGTGAAGCCGTCTTTCTCTGCGGTGAAGGTGCCGATGTTAGCCATGATGTTTCTCCTTTCGGGTTGAACAAGGTCGCGCCAGTGCGTCCTTGTTGTGATCCGGCCGGCGGGGGATGGGCTGGTCGCACCGCACAGCGGTCGCAACAACGTGGAGAACCTGGAAGCGAAAAGAATTTGTCCCGCGAGGAATGCGCGCAGCGCAGGGGAAATTGTTTTCGCTGCAAGGTTGCGGCCATCAAGCACAAGGCGCAGCCGCGCCACCGCCAGGATTCACAACAAGACAAGGACGCACAGGCCGCCCGCTCCCGAATGGAGACGTGGCCAACTCGGCATCCCCGCGTGACGGCTGCACCGGCTTGCGCCCTGACGCGGGCCAGGTCAATGCCCCGACGACAAGGCCAGAGCGCCCCTGCCGCAGCTCACGGCCACATACTGAGGCGTGGTGTGGAAGCTCCATAGAAGCGAGGCTGGGCGGCGTGTCGGTGAACCGTCTTTCGTGACGTACAGACAACGAACCGCCAGCGTCGGGGACGGCACGCTTTCGTGCAACCTGCCGCAGCAAGCCGGGGCGTAGCCACACCAGCCCCGCCCATTGCGGCGGGGCTCGGTCGAATCGTTGGCGGCGCGATGCGCCGCCACACTTGCTGGCTTCGTGGATTTCGCGCACGAGCGCCCTTGTGCGTGGCCCCATCGCCGCCTGTCCGAAGGCGGCGATGGGGCGTTTTGGCTTTGAGCAGTGAAACCGGGCGCGGCCACCGCCGCGCCCGGAGTTTTCGACCACCGGCCCCAAGGCGGCACGGCTTGGGGCCGGTGCGGCTCGTTATTCCTTGGTTTCGATGATCCACCACACGGCGCGCGGCAAGGCGCGGCCCGTGAGGGGATGCAGATCGGTCAGGTCGGCGCGGGCCGTCCAGCCACGCGGCGGACGGTAGCCGCGCACGTCGCCGTCGCCGTGCCAGCGGCGGGCGCGCACCGTGCCGGAGGCATAGGTCGCAGCTATGCGGGGGCGGTTTGCGGGTTGGTGGGTCATGGCAGGCATCCTCAACATGAAGCGCCCCGGCCGGAACCGGGGCGCTATCTACGGTGCGAAGTCACGCGGCCAAAGCCTCGGCCTGCGGCTGGTCATCCGCCACGGCGGCCACTTCTTCCTGTGCTTCGGCTTCGCCATCCGCCGGCGCGTCCTGCCCGGTCTGCTGCGGGCCTTCGGAGCGGAAGATGGCGGGCATCCAGCCGGTGCCAGCGGCCAGCCGTTCGGCTTCGCTGGCAATGTCGCCCTTCTTCAACTTCGCCAGTCGGGTGACGTGCGAGGGCGCGAACCCGCCAACGGCTTCCAGAATCGCGGCCTTCGGCACATGCCGGAAGTAACCCTCATTGGTGGGCTGCCACCACGCGGCCATATCCAGCCCCACGGCCTGCGCCAGTTCCGCGCCGGGCTGGTGCGGCGTGGCGCGAGGCGTCACCACGTCCACCGTGGAAGCTAAGCACACGGCCAACAGCCGCACCAGTTCATCCTGTGATTTCGCCAGCAGCGCGGCGAACAGTTCGGCGCTGTCCTCCGGCAAGGTTTCGCCTGCCACCTGTTGCAGTTCGCGCAGCGCCACGGCGGCGGGTGATTCCGGCCAGTCCGGGGCCATGCCTTCCAGCCGGTCTTGCACCGTGAGGCGCACACCCAGCGGCAGGTCGTGCCCGTAGTGCCTTTCCTGCAAGACGGTCTGCACCATGCCATGCACCACGGCGGCCAGCGCTGCTTGCGGATGCCGTGCAACTTCGATTTGCAGCGCAGCGGTACGGTGCGCGCTCAACCGCTGCGCCAGTCGGTCAGACATGGCGGCGGTCTTGGGCTGCTCGTCGTCCTCGCCTGCGTCCTCGTTCGCGGCTTCGCCTTCGCTGCCGAAACCCTGCCGCAGCCGCTCCAGCGTGCGCAGTGCCTTGGCCTCCGCTTCGCGCAGCAGCCCGCGATGAATCGCGGCCTGCCCGTCGCGGTCGATGGTGACAATGGCACCGGCTGCGGCCTTCACGTTGGCCGCATAGTCCAGCAAGCCATCTTCCAGCGCCTGCAACTGCTCGCCCAGGCGTTCGCCTTCTTCCTGCAAGGCATCGGCCTTTTCCTCGTCCTCGTCGTCCAGCGCGGCATCCACCGCCTCGGCCAGTTCGTGCAGCTTGGTTTGCAGCTTCTCGATGCGCTGCGCGTCGCGCTTGTTCGGACTGCGGCGTTCCCTTGGCGCACGCTGGAAGGCTTGCAGATCGGCATGGGTCATGCCCGGCGTGGCATCCACCCACGCCCAGCCCTCGGCCTGCACCTTGGCGGCGATACCTGCCAGCTTGTCCTGCGCCAGCCGTTCCAGCAGTGCGGCATCGGTCAGATACACGCCTTTGTCGCCCTCCGCGAACAGGTCGCGGCGGATGCCACCGCCTTCCTGCTCGTAGCCGTCCAGCCCGACAAAGCGCACCAGCGGATGCCGGTAGGCGTCGATTTCGCGTTCGGTCAGGCGGTCGCGCAGGTTGTGCGGGCCGCGCTGCCATGTGGGCGCATCGTAGAACGCGGCTTCCTGCGCAGCATGGTCGTCGGTGATGGCGAGGGCCATCAACTGGTCAAGGCTCACGGCCTCGGCCCGGTAGTCGGCCAGCAGGCGCGGCGACACGTTGGCGAGTTTCAGACGGCGCTGCACCACCAGCGGCGTGACGCTGAAATCCGCTGCAATGTCCTCGATGCTGCGGCCTTCGGCCACGAGCGCGGCGAACGCCTCGAACTGGTCGGCGGGGTGCATGGCTTCGCGCTGCACGTTCTCGGTGAGGCTGGCCGTGCGGGCGGTGCCATCGGCCACCAGCAGGCAAGGCACCTCCCATTCCTTGCTAATGCGGTGCTTTTTCGCCAGCAGCTTCAACGCTGCGAGGCGACGGTCACCGGCCACGACCTCGTAATGCTCGCCATCGGCGGCGGCAATCACGATGAGGTTTTGCAGCAGGCCGACACGCTGGATGCTGGCGGCGAGTTCGGGAATGGACATGCGCGGGGTCTTGCGCACGTTGCGGCCAGTGGGACGCGACACCAGCCGCGACAGCGGAACCAGAATCAGGTTCTTGGTCGGATCAGCGGCTTCCAGCGGGATAGCGGCGGCGGTGTTGATGGCGCGGGCTTCGGTTTGGGTAACGGCGTTCATGGTGATAACTCCTATCGGTTCAGGGATGCAGCAGCGAAGAAAGCGACAAGGGCTGCTGCCTGCCCCTGCCGCGTGGGGATTCAGGCTTTCAACTGGCGCATGCCATCGGCCAGCAGCCAGAGGGCGCGATTTAGTCGGATGTTTTGGTCGATGCCCTGCACCGGGCGGGTTTGCTGTCGGCGCCCGTTGGCGCTGCGGCCACGCAGCCCGCCTTGGGTCAGGTTTTCTTGGGTGCGGTTGAACACGCTCCACAGGTCGGGGCGGCGGTCGTCGAAGCGGCGCGGCATCAGGATTTGCGATTCCGTGATGGGCGCGGGCTTGTCGGGGTCGTCGTACTTGAGGGCGAGCGCGGCGCGGGCGAACACTTCGGATTCGCCATCGTCCAAGGTGATGCCGCGCATGGCATCGCGCGATTCCTTCACCCGATCGAAACCGCTCAAGACTTCGTAAGCCCCCTCAATGACCAGACCGGCCACGTCGCCTTTATGGGGCACTCGCACATCGGCCACGGTGTTGCCGCAGACAAGGCCATTGCTGCACACGAACCGGAACATTCCGGCCAGCATCTGATAGCTGCTGGTGCCGTCGTGCGAGTTCAGCAGCACGATTTCGTTGGCCTCCGCGCCGTTGATCTGGCTGGCATGGCGCAAGCGAATCATGTGTTTGGTGTGCTCGCGCTTGCCTTCGTCGCGCACGCGGGTTTGCGTCACCATGAAAGGCTGGAAGCCTTCTTTGCGAAGCTCGGTCAGCACGGCGGCGGTGGGGATATAGGCGTACCGCTGCGAACGGCTCTCGTGCGGGGCATCCGCGAAGATGGACGGGGCCACGCGGTGAATCTGGTCGTCGGACAGCGGGTAATCGCTGCGCAGCGAGGGGGAGCGGAAAGCGAAACGGGATGCGAGTTGCATGGTCTTTCTCCTGACAAAAGAGGTTTGCTGTTCACACCGCACACCGGATTTCTAGATTCGGAGCCCAGCCTTTCGGCTGTTTGGTGCGGTCGGCACGAGGAACCCGGTTGGCCCTGTTGCCACCGTCTTTCCTGAGTTCATCGCCCGCGCCCAAAGGAGCGCGCGGACGGGGGCCGTCAAGGAGCCAAGCGCAGGGTTGGTGCGGCCCGCAGGCGCAGCCGAGGACACGGCCCTGCGCGCCTTGACGGCACACGGTCGCGGGCTACGGTCGCGGGTAAGGTGATGAAGTCAGGGGAGACGGCTGGACAAGGCAACGGCCATCCCTTTGTGCTGACCGCACGCAAGCGAAGCGCGCAGGCCCGAAGCTGGAAGCCGGGCCGTAGGCGTCAGCGATGCGGAAGGCTGGCGAAGCCAGTCCCGCCAGGGATGAGCGACTAGCGAACCTGGAGCAGCGCGATCCGCGAAGCGGAGACGCAAGAGGACTCTTCGTTTACCATTTGTTTCGCAAGCAAATGATGGGAAAGCAAGAACACGGAGATATAGAGATGATTGTCTGCATCAACCGCCTCAAACAGTTCGGAATCTTCAGCGACTTCAATGGAACGAAGATCCAAAAGTTCGGCCGGTACAACCTGGTCTATGGTTGGAATGGAACAGGCAAGTCAACGTTATCGAATCTATTCTCTTGCTTTGAGCTTCGCTCGATGGTTCCCCGCTTCAGCACGGGCCAATTTTCAGTAGTTCTGGAGGATGGCTCAACGATCACGGAATCCACACTCCACTCATCCCAATTGAATATTCATGTTTTCAATCAACGCTTCGTGCATGAGAACATTGATTGGGACAAATCCGTAAAGAGCATCCTTCTTATTGCGAAAGAGAAGATTGATGACTTGCAGAAGCTGGAGAAGCTGAAGAGCGAGCTTCAGTCGAAAAAGAAGGCTCACGACGACAAGCAAAGCGATATCAAGAAGCAGCGTGAGGCATTAGAGAAGTTCCTGACCAATGCTGCCAAGAAAATGAAGCTTGGACTTCAGGCGATTGATACGAGCGACAGTTATTACTTGAATTACGACCGCCGCAAGCTCTTCAACTTCATACAGAATAACGGCGAGACAATTATCAAGGCGGAGTCGGTTCTTCCAGATGAGAGGGTTATCGACCTTACGAATGCCGCCAAGCCAGATCAGCTTCCAAGCATTGCTTTCGCCTCAACGGCCATTGAGCCGGACTACTTTAAGAAAGCGGCGGGCCGCATCAGAGATTTGATTGGGACTACGGCGGTCAATCAAGCAATCCAGCGGCTGACCGATAACCCGGAAATCCGCGAATGGGTTCAAGCAGGCTTGGAAATCCATAAAAACCACGACTCGCAATCCTGCGAGTTCTGCGGCTCTCCGTTCGCCCAGCTTCGTGCCGAGGCGCTTGCTGCCCACTTCAGCAAGGAGTTCACGGAGTTTCAGAGCCGACTTCAGAACGCGGCGACATGGATTGAATCTCAAGGCGCTCCAGCTAATCAGTTTCCCGCATCGACCGAGTTTTATAAAGAACTATCGGCCGAGGCAGAGAAGCTTCAAAAGGACTACGCAACTGCTGCTGAAAAGATCGACCAGCAAATCGACGCCTGGCGGGAAGCCCTGAAGGCCAAGATCACAGACCCTGGGAAGACAGACATTCAGATCTCGGATGTGGTTGAAGACGATGTCACCAATTTCAATGACATCCTGAAATCGATTGTTGCTCTCGTTGGAAAGCACAACAATAAGACTTCAAATTTCAAATCTGAGACCTCAAAAAGCAAGGTGGCACTGGAGCTTCACTTTGCTGCGGCTGAGGTGCAAGAGTTTGACTATGCTGGAAGTGAGAAGAAGTGCAATGACCTTGAGTCAGAAGCAAAGAACGACCATAAGGAAATTGAAAAAATTAGTCTAGAGGTCGGAGCCATAGAAGCGGCGCTCTCGAATGAAACGGTCGGGGCAAAGGAGTTCAATGACATCCTGCATCGCTTCATTGGCCGCTCTGAGCTTTGCCTGAACTTCAATCAGAAGAAGAAAGGCTATGAGATCATCAGAAACGGGGTTGGTGAGCACGATGGGAATTTGAGCGAAGGTGAGAAAACTGCGATTGCATTTGTCTATTTCATCACGAAGCTCAAAGAAAATGGAAATAACATCAAGGATACGATCGTCGTCGTTGACGATCCGGTCTCAAGCTTTGATTCTAATCACTTGTTTCACGCCTACTCGTTTTTGAGAACGCAATGCACTGAAGCCAAGCAACTTTTTGTGCTGACTCACAACTTCACTTACTTTAAGCTAGTGAGAGACTGGTTCACTGGCACCAATAGGAATCGAGTCAAAAAAGGCAACGCCGAGAATTGCTTCTTTTATCGCCTGGATGCGCCACCTGGCTCCCCTCGTCACTCCCTACTTGTGGATGCCGACGACTCACTCAAGAACTACGGTTCCGAGTACCACTATATCTTCAAGAAGCTCTACGAATATAGGGCGCACACAACACTCAATCGAGATGAGGCGTTCTTGACCGCCAACCTCGCCCGAAAGCTTGTTGAATCGTTTTTCACCTTCAAATATCCAAGGCGTCGAAGCGACATTAGTCAATTGATGGAGGCTGGCCTAAAAGATTGCACCATCACGACACCAGAGCTTAAAGAAAAAATCTACCGCTTTATCAATAAGTATTCACATAGCGACGTTATTGAGATAACAGAGGAATCCGCAGAAAACTTGGCAGGCGAAAGCCACAGCGTCATCGGGAACATCTTCCAGTGGCTGGAAGAGGTGGACAAGAAACATTACGACGAGATGATTCAGGTTGCGACGGCCTGAGCATCAGGCCGCGAGGGCCATAGCTATGCCACCAGGCGCAGCAAAAAGGGGCCGAAGCCCCTTGGGCTAGATCAGCCCATGCTCGGCGAACGATGCCGTTTCGTTGCCCGCAACGATGATGTGATCGAGCACGCGCACGTCCACCAGACCCAACGCTTCCTTGAGCCGCTGGGTCAGCGCCCGGTCAGCCGCGCTCGGCTCGGGGTTTCCGCTCGGATGGTTGTGCGAAACGACGACCGCCGCCGCATTGAGCCGCAGCGCCTCCTTGACCACTTCGCGCGGATACACCGACGCACCGTCAATAGTGCCGTGGAACATCTCCCTGTATTCGATCAGACGATGGCGCGTATCCATGAACAGCACTACGAACACCTCATGCTCGAAGCTGGCCAACTTTGTACGCAAGTATTCCTTGACCGCCGCCGGCGAAGTGAACTCTGCTCCGCGCCGCATTTTCCGGTCAATGACCTGGCGCGCAGCTTCCAGAATGTCGTCGGCCGATGCCGGTAGATAGCGCCCGTGCGCGTCGCGCACCAGCAGACAGGAATCGAACGAGGGAAAGGACAGTTGCGACATGATCGTGCTCCGGTTGCTCGGGCGGAATTGCCCGGAACCGGCGGCAGCACTGCGCAGCGCAAGCAGTCAGGGGTCGCAGACGGCCGCCAGGACGCAAGCGCGCATGGCGCGCGCCGCCCTTGACGGCGAGAACGCCGTGATACGGTGAAGGGAACAGCAAGACCGCCCACACCCGCCCACTGCACAGAGTCGATTTTTGGCAAGCGGAGCGCGCAGGCCCGGATCAACGAGCCGGGACGGAGGCGTCAGTGATGGAAGCCCGACAGGGGCGAGACTCGCGCAGCGAAGCTCGATGCGCAGCACGACAGCGCGACGGCGGCACGCCGGGACGCCCGACTGCTTGGGACAGGACTACTCGTTGTCCGTCTTGCGCTGCTCGATTTGCAACTGCGCCCGTTGCGTTGCCTGTTGCAGCCGCTCCACCAGCACGCCCCTCGGCGGCAAGGCGGTCAGATACTCGGCAACGTGGATGCCGGACTTGTCCAGCTCCAGCAATTCGATCTGCTCGCGCTTCTTGCCGGTGCAAAGGATGATCCCGAGCGGCGAGGCTTCCTCCGGCTCCCGTTCGTGCTTGTCTAGCCACCGAAGGTAAAGCTCCATCTGCCCTTTGTAGGCCGCCTTGAAGTCACCTACCTTCAACTCCACCGCAACCAGCCGCCGCAGCTTGCGGTTGTAGAACAGAAGGTCAAGGTGGAAATCCTCGTCGTCGATCGGAATGCGCTTCTGCCGGGCGACGAATGAGAAGCCCGCGCCCAGCTCCAGCAGGAAGGACTCCATTTCACGGATGATCGCCGCTTCCAAGTCGCCTTCCTGCCAAGTGTCCCGCAGGCCCAGGAAGTCGAGGATGTACGGGTCGCGCATGACCAGGGCCGGCGACATGCGCTGCGCATCGCGCAGGGTCGCCAACTCCTGCGCTATGGTTTCTTCCGGCTTTTGGGAAAGCGCCGTGCGCTCGTACAGCATCGAGTCGATACGCTCGCGCAGCGTCCGCACGCTCCAGCGTTGGGTGCTGGCCATCTGTGCGTAGTAGTCCCGCTGGAGCGGGTCTTTCAGCGGCATCAGGGCGATGAAGTGCGTCCAGCTCAATTCTCGTATCAGTGATACGAGAATTCGCTCGTCGGGGAAGGTGGCGGCGAACTGCACCATGCGGCGCAAGTTCTGCTCTGCAAAGCTGCTGCCGTACTCCTCCACCAACTGCGCAGCCAAGGTGGGCAGAACTTCCTTGCCGTAGGCGCCCCGGCGCCTGTCCAAGACCTGCGTGTGGATGCGTTGGCCGATGCGCCAGTAGAGCATCGTAAGCTCGCTATTCACCGTCGAGGCGGCGCGCAAGCGCGCCGCCTCGATCAGTGCCCGAATGTCGCCCAGCAGCGCCGCGGGCGCTGCGAGCGATGCTGCTGATGGCCGGCGCCCGTTCATGCCACCGCCTCCGCAAGCTGCCGCGCGCCCGTGATGGCTTGGCGGCGGCTGGCCACCAGCTCGGCCGCCTCGCGCACCGGCTTGTCCTCGGTGTGGACGTAGTGCATGAACATCGCCACGGTCTTGTGGCCCGTCAGCTTCATTCCCACTTTGGTCGGCACACCGGAATTGGCAATGTCGGTGGTCGAGCGATGACGGATGCCGTGCGTGCCTACGTGCGGCACGCTGGCGGCCTTGAGCGTCCGGCACCAGCCGCCATAGTGCTCGCCAAAGGTCAGGTGCTTGGCCGGGTCGTTCGGCGACGGCAGGACGTAAGGGCAGCCTTCCAGACGCGGCGCCGTCGAAAGCAGCCGATAGGCTTCCTCGCTCATGGGCTTGGAAATGCCGCCAACCTTGCTGTCGGGCCACACCACGCGCCGGTTCTCGAAGTCCAGCCAGCTCCATTCGAGCGGGCAGATTTCGGAGCGCCGCGCCGCAAACTCGAATTGCAGCCGGATCGCCAACGGGATGACGTAGTTCTCCAGCCCCTCCGCCTCCAGTTTCTCCAACTGGCGGAAGATCCGCACCATTTCCTCGTCCACGATGAGCCGGGTTTCCTTGCCCGGCGGGTACATCGGGACGTGGCGGCACGGATTCGTGCCGTCCGGGCGGAAGCCCCAGACTTCGGCCAAGTTGAACATCTTGCGCAGCACGCCGAAGGTCTTGTTGGCCTCGGTCGGCTTGTAGGCCAGCTTTTCCATGAGCCCCGCAATGTCGGGCCGCTTCACGTCATGCACCTTCTTGCGGCCCAGCAGCGGGATGATGTTGCGGTCGATGACGCCCTGGTAGCCGTCCTGCGTGCTGACCTTGTTGCGCTTCTTGGAGTAGTCCTCCATGAACTTTTTGCACAACTCGGCCATCGTGGGCGCCTTGCGCGCCTCGGCCTTGGCACCGCCGGGATCACCACCCCGGCGAACCTCGGCCAGCCAGTCCTGCGCTTTGACCCGCGCCTGTTCGACGGTTAGCTCCCCGTAGAGTCCCAGCGAGGGCTTGCGGGGCTGGCCAGAGTTCGTGCGGTACTGGAGCATGAACACCCGGCGTCCCGTCGAGGTAATCTTGCAAAGGAAGCCGGGCACGACGGTATCCCGTAGTTCGATGTCCTTCGCCTGGGGTTGCGCCGACTCTACGGCGGTCTTGGTGAGCTTGATCTTTGCCATGATGACTCCTTGGAACGACCCGGATTCCAGGAGCCAGATAGGAGCGGCGCGAGGGAGAACCGGGTCAAGTTTCAGAAAGCACCGGCATATGATGGAAGCGCGTAAGCTATTGATAAACCTGCTGTATCGGGCTACGTCGCAGTCCAGCGAACTACCGGGCTGGAGTCATCGTGAAACAAAAAAGCCCTCACTGCCGCCGCAGCCCGGGTCGGGCCCCGGCGACGAGCAGGATGCTCAGAGCAGGGCGAGGACGGCAGCCCATTGTTCGGCGGTGACTGGCATCACCGACAAGCGGCTGCCCTTTTGCACCAGGGGCATTTCGGCGAGCGCGGTCTGCTGCTTGAGGAAGTCCAGGCGCAGGACCTTGTCGAAAGTTCGCACGTGGGCCACGTCGATTGCGCTCCAGGCATTTTTTTCGGCGCTGGCCTTGGGGTCGAAGTAGTGACTGTCCGGCTCCAGGGCGGTCGGGTCCGGGTAGGCCGCCTTGATGATCCGGCCGATACCGGCGATGCCGGGCTCCGGGCAGCTGGAGTGATAGAAAAAGAACTCGTCACCGACGGCCATGGTGCGCAGAAAATTGCGCGCCTGATAGTTGCGTACGCCATCCCAACGGGCTTGGCCAAGCTGCTGCAGGCCGAGGATCGAGAGTTCGTCCGGCTCGGATTTCATCAGCCAATAGGCCATGTTTCTTACCCTCCAAAGGGTGATTGGGCAGGTCGTCGGAGGATTTTATGACAAACCGACGGTCGGTTGACGCCAGCGTTTGCGTGTCGGTTCACGTTATCGCAAAATGCCGGGATTTTAAGCTTGACGCTGCTGCACGGCCTGTTATGGAAACCGTTGCTGTCATCGTGTGTGACTTGCCCGAGGGGGGGCAATCGATGAAACGCCAACCGGATTTACTATGGATTTTGGTTATTTTGTTCGGTTTGGGCGTTGTAACTACCGGTTATGCGCAAAGCTTGTGGGCCAACAAGACCGATGCTCCGATCGAGATCGCCCAACAGCCGCAACCCTTCAAGCGCTGAACCTGCCCTGGCGTCTCTGAGCAAGCACAACGTCTATCGGGCGCAGTACCATCCCTGATCCGTCACGCTGCCTTGCAGCGGCACATCCCAGCTGGCCTGATCCAGTCTCGCGACTTTCTGGCACTCATGAGCCAGGCCCAGCAGTGTCGGCTTGCGCCAGCTCTGTCGGCGCGCCAGGTACGCCAGGCTGCGGTCGTAGAAGCCTCCGCCCATTCCCAGGCGACCTCCCTCTTCATCGAATCCCACCAGGGGCAGGAGCACCAGATCCAGTGCCCAGACCTTGCGCTGGCGTGCGGCGTTGATCCGTGGTTCGAGGATGCGAAAGCGGTTGAGACGCAGTTTTTCTCCTGGGCGGATGCGCTGGAACACCATCTTGGTTCGTGGCCAGGCACTGAGCACAGGCAAGTAGGTGGCCTTGCCCCGGCGTTGGGCGGCGCGCAGCAGCAGGCGCGGATCGATTTCGCCATCGGTGGGCAAATACAGGGACAGGTGTCGGGCCCGACGAAACACCGGGTTCTGCGCCAGTTGGCGGTACAGGTCATGGGCGGCCTGGCGTTGCTGGGCTGGCGTGAGGGCGCGACGGGCTTTACGCAGCATGCGTCGAAGTTGCGGGCGGGAAAGCGGCGCAGGTTCGGTCATTGAGGAGGCTATGGAGAGTCGGACATGGCAGAACAGCCTACCCGGAAAAACCAATGCCAGCATGGATAACTGGCATTGGCTGACAATTCAGGCTCCCCGGGCGAACCGCTGTCGACTTAGCCCTTGAACCCGAAAGTTCAAGGCGGAAGATGCAGCAGGCTTTAAGGCTTTCCGTCTAGCGGACATGCACACCAGCCCAACGTGCAACTTCCAGGGTAGTGCGAATCGGCTCAGGGACATCGCCAACTGGCAAGCACCCCAGGGAGTGGCGGGAGTATACCGCAACCGCTGTCAGGAATCAGCTTTGCTTGCGTCCGAATCGGTGGCCAGGACCAGGTCAACACGATCCAGCAGATCCCGTACCTGTTCGCGAGTGGTGGCGCTGGCCTGCACGTCCGGACGCTCCTGGCGATGCAGCAGGTCGTGGGTGATGTTCAGCGCGGCCATGACCGCGATGCGATCGGCGCCGATGACTTTGCCGCTGCTGCGGATCTCGCGCATCTTGCCGTCCAGGTAACGGGCAGCGCTCACCAGATTGCTGCGCTCTTCCTGGGGGCAGATGATCGAATATTCTTTGTCGAGGATCTGCACGGTAACGCTATTGCTTGAACTCATGAGTCTTGCTCCAGGGCCTTGAGGCGCGAAATCATCGATTCGACCTTACGCCGGGCGATTTCGTTTTTTTCAATGAGGTGCGCGCGTTCCTCGCGCCAGGTCTTTTCCTGAGCTAATAAGAGTGCGTTTTGACTCTTTAGTTGCTCGACCCGGGTAATAAGCAGTTCGAGTCTGGCCATCAGTGCGTGCAGGTCGTTGTCTTCCATTGTGTCCCACTGAAGTTGGTCTGATGAGTGGCAACTGGCTGGACAGCGCCTTGGGGGCCTGAACGGTCCTTGCGCATTCGGTGCTGTCCGGTCGGCAATCTGTCCGTCGTCCAAGGCCCGGCGAACCGCTGTAACGGGGCGCTAGGCGCAACGCGGCGCTGGCAATGAATGATGACACGCCCTACGATACAAGGCCTTCATTCTAGACATTGCGCCGCTTGGCGCCTAGCTGCCCATGCCCATTCAGAATTCCCCGTACAACGCCTTCGCCACCCTGCTCAGCAGCAGTGGCCATCCTGTTTCTCCTGCCGAATTGCACGGCCTGTTGCTGGGCCGCAGTTGCGCCGGCGCCGGGTTCGAGGTCGATGGCTGGCTGGTGGACGCCGCCGAGCTGCTCGAAGGCGAGCCGCAAGACAACGTACGCAACGCCTTGATCGGCCTGCAGGAGATGGTCAAGGGCGAACTCACCAGCGACGACATGACCGTGGTCCTGCTGCTGCCCAGCGACGACGCTCCCCTGACCGAGCGTGCCGCGGCCCTGGGCCAGTGGTGCCAGGGCTTCCTCGCCGGTTTCGGCCTCAACTCCCGTGACAGCAGCGCTCTGAGCGCCGAGGCCACTGAAGTGTTGCAGGACCTTGCGGCCATCGCCCAGGTCCAGGATGCGCTGGAAGAGTCCGACGACGGTGAAAGCGACTACATGGAAGTGATGGAGTACCTGCGGGTCGCGCCGTTGCTGCTGTTCACCGAAACCAACAAGACCGTTGCACCGGCTGCCAAGCCTTCTCTGCACTGATCGACAGGGAACTGCATCTGCCCATGATTCATATCCCTAAAACGGAATACAGTCGTCGCCGCAAGGCGCTCATGGCGCAGATGGAGCCCAACAGCATTGCGATCCTGCCGGCGGCAGCCGTGGCCATTCGCAACCGCGATGTGGAGCATGTCTACCGCCAGGACAGTGATTTTCAGTACCTCAGCGGCTTCCCCGAACCCCAGGCCGTGATTGTGCTCATGCCCGGTCGCGAGCATGGCGAGTACGTGCTGTTCTGCCGCGAGCGCAATGCCGAGCGCGAGCTCTGGGATGGCCTGCGGGCAGGCCAGGAAGGCGCGATCCGCGACTATGGCGCGGACGATGCGTTTCCCATCACCGACATCGACGACATTCTCCCGGGCCTGATCGAAGGTCGTGACCGGGTCTATTCGGCCATGGGCAGCAACCCCGAGTTCGATCGTCACCTGATGGAATGGATCAACGTTATCCGCTCCAAAGCGCACCTTGGCGCCCAGCCGCCGAACGAATTCGTTGCCCTGGATCATCTGCTGCACGACATGCGCCTGTATAAATCGGCGGCGGAAGTGAAGGTGATGCGCGAAGCCGCACGGATTTCCGCCCAGGCCCATATCCGGGCCATGCAGGCCAGTCGCCCCGGGCTGCACGAGTTCAGTCTGGAGGCCGAACTGGATTACGAGTTCCGCAAGGGCGGGGCGAAGATGCCGGCTTATGGTTCCATCGTCGCGGCGGGGCGCAACAGTTGCATCCTGCACTACCAACAGAATGACGCCCTGCTCAAGGATGGCGATCTGGTGCTGATCGACGCCGGTTGTGAAATCGACTGCTACGCCAGCGATATCACCCGGACCTGGCCGGTCAACGGCACGTTCTCGCCCGAGCAGAAGGCGATCTATGAACTGGTGCTGGCAGCCCAGGAAGCGGCGTTTGCCGAGATCGCCCCGAACAAGCACTGGAACCAGGCCCACGAGGCGACGGTTCGGGTCATCACCGCCGGCCTGGTGAAGTTGGGCCTGCTGGAAGGCGCGGTCGATGAGCTGATTGCCAGCGAGGCCTACAAAGCGTTCTACATGCACCGCGCCGGACACTGGCTGGGCATGGATGTACACGATGTCGGCGAGTACAAGGTCGGCGGCGAGTGGCGGGTGTTGGAGGTTGGCATGGCGCTGACCGTGGAGCCGGGCATCTATATCTCCCCGGACAACCAGCAGGTGGCTAAGAAGTGGCGCGGCATTGGCGTGCGCATCGAGGACGACGTGGTAGTGACCAAGCAGGGCTGTGAAATTCTGACGGGCGGCGTACCGAAGAGCGTCGCCGAGATCGAGGCGTTGATGGCCGCAGCACGGGTCCAGGCGTCATGAGCCGGGTCAATCTGGCCATCATCGGTGGCGGCCTGGTCGGCGCCAGCCTGGCCCTGGCCCTGCAGGCCGGAGCCAAGGCCCGGGGCTGGAAGATCGTGCTGATCGAACCGTTCGCTCCCGGCGACAGCTTCCAGCCCAGCTACGATGCTCGCTCCTCGGCGCTGTCCTTCGGCGCCCGGCAAATCTACCAGCGCCTGGGCCTGTGGCAGGCGATTTCCCGGCGGGCCGAGCCGATCAAGCAGATTCACGTGTCCGACCGCGGGCGCTTCTCCACGGCGCGCTTGTCGGCCATGGAAGAAGGCGTACCGGCCCTGGGCTATGTGGTGGAAAACGCCTGGCTCGGCCAATGCCTGTGGCAGGGCCTGGACAAGGACGTGATCAGTTGGCGCTGCCCGGCGGAAGTCACCCGCCTTGAGCCCCTGGAGGGCGGCTATCGGCTGACCCTGAATGACGAAACCACCCTGGAATGCGACCTGGCGGTGCTTGCCGATGGCGGTCGTTCCGGCTTGCGCGAACAGCTGGGGATCGGGGTCAGGAATCGTCCTTACAACCAGAGTGCGCTGATTGCCAACATCACCCCCAGCGAAGCTCACAACGGCATGGCCTTCGAGCGCTTCACCGACGATGGCCCGATGGCGCTGCTGCCCTTGCCGGACAACCGCTGCGCGCTGATCTGGACGCGCCAGGGCATGGACGCTCAGCGTCTGGCCGATCTGGACGAGCGCAGTTTCCTCAGCGAACTGCAGGGCGTGTTCGGTTATCGCCTGGGCACCCTGAAACAAGTGGGGGCGCGGCATCTGTATCCGCTGTCCCTGGTGGAGGCCGAAGAACAGGTCCGCCCGCATCTGGTGGTGCTGGGCAACGCCGCCCACAGCCTGCACCCGATTGCCGGCCAGGGCTTCAACCTGTCGCTGCGTGACGCCCAGGCCCTGGCGGATGCCTTGCTGGCCAGCGAGCAGTTGCCGGGGGATTTTGCCGTGCTGCAGGCCTATCGCGAGCGCCAGCGCCTGGATCAGAGCCTGACCGTGGGGTTCTCTGACCAGGTCACCCGACTGTTTGGCAGCAAGCTGCCGCTGCTGTCGGTGGGCCGCAATCTCGGTTTGCTCGGACTGGACCTGCTGCCCCCGGCCAAGCGCTGGTTCGCCCGCCAGGCCATGGGCCTGGGTACTCGTCCGGATGCGTGAGTGGCTGACCCGACGGTTCGGCAAGGCCCGCCTGTTGCGCTGCTTGATGAGCCTGTATCCACCCTATCTGGGGGCCGGAGTGCGGGTACGTCGGATCAGCGCGGATTTCCGCGAGGTCGAGGTTCGCATGGGCCTGGGCTGGTACAACCGCAACTATGTCGGCACCCAGTTCGGTGGCAGCCTGTATTCCATGGTGGACCCGTTCTTCATGCTGATGCTGATGGAGAACCTGGGGCGCGACTACATCGTCTGGGACAAGGCGGCAGCCATCGATTTCATCGCCCCGGGCAGGGGACCGGTGTTCGCCCGGTTCAGTCTCGACCCGGCGCTGCTTGACGAGATCCGCCGGCAGACCGCCAGTGGCGAGAAGTACCTGCCGCAGTTGCAGGTCGAGATTCATGACGGCTCCGGCACCCTGGTGGCGCGGGTCGATAAAACCCTTTATGTGCGGCGCAAGCCGCCAGTGAGACAGGCCTAAAGCATGGAAATGCGCGCAGATGTGCTGATTGTCGGAGCCGGAATGGTCGGCAGTGCCTTGGCGTTGGCGTTGCAGGGCAGCGGCCTGGAAGTGCTGCTGCTCGATGGCGGCTCCTTGAGTGTCAAACCCTTCGCCGCCGAGTCAGCGTTCGAACCCCGGGTCAGCGCCTTGTCGGCGGCCAGCCAGCGCATTCTCGAACGCCTGGGCGCCTGGGACGGCATCGTCCGGCGTCGCAGCAGCCCCTACTGTGAGATGCAGGTCTGGGATGGCAGCGGCACCGGGCAGATCCACTTCTCGGCGTCCAGCGTGCATGCCGAGGTGCTGGGGCATATCGTCGAGAACCGGGTGGTGCAGGACGCCCTGCTCGAACGTCTGCACGAATGCGATGTCGGCCTGCTGGCCAATGCCCGCCTGGAACAGATGCGCCGTTCCGGCGATGACTGGCTGCTGACCCTGGCCGATGGCCGGGTGTTGCGGGCACCGCTGGTGATCGCCGCCGACGGCGCCAACTCGGCGGTACGCCGCCTCACCGGTTGTGCCACCCGCGAATGGGACTACCTGCACCACGCCATTGTCACCAGCGTGCGCAGCAGCCGGCCTCACCAAATGACCGCCTGGCAGCGCTTCACCGATACCGGCCCGCTGGCCTTCCTGCCGCTGGTGCGGGATGGGCAGCAGGATTGGTGCTCGATTGTCTGGTCCACCACGCCCACTGAAGCCGAGCGCCTGATGGCCCTGGACGACGAGAGCTTCTGCTTTGAGCTGGAGCGCGCCTTCGAAGGCCGTCTAGGCCAGGTGCTCGGTGCCGACCCGCGGCTCTGCGTACCGCTGCGCCAGCGGCACGCCAAGCGCTATGTGGCCGAAGGCCTGGCGCTGATTGGCGATGCTGCCCACACCATCCATCCGTTGGCGGGGCAGGGGGTCAACCTGGGCTTCCTCGATGCCGCGGTACTGGCCGAAGTGCTGCTGCAAGCGGCCGGTCGTGGCGAGCGCCTGGCCGAGGTCAAGGTCCTCAGTCGTTTCGAGCGCCGGCGCATGCCTCACAACCTGGCGCTGATGGCGGCCATGGAAGGCTTCGAACGGTTGTTCCAGGCCGATCCGCTGCCACTGCGCTGGCTGCGCAACACCGGCCTCAAGGTGATCGAGCAGATGCCCGAGGCCAAGGCGGTCTTCGTGCGCCAGGCCCTGGGCCTGAGCGGCGATCTCCCTGAGCTGGCCAGAGCCTAGGAGCCGGTTCGCCGGCGAAACGTGCTGGAGGGCGGCCCCACGCAACATCTGGTAACGCCTCGGCGCCGGGTTCGGTTGAGCTAGCAAATGGGACTCCTTATCATTTCGCCTCATTTCGAAATCGAGAGACTGCTCCCATGTTGGCACCGAAGCGTCTACTGACCGCCCTGGCCCTCACATTCATTGGCAGCGCCGCCCAGGCCGCCGATGAAGTCGTGGTCTACTCCTCGCGTATCGATGAGCTGATCAAGCCGGTGTTCGATGCCTACACCCAGAAGACCGGGGTGAAGATCAAGTTCATCACCGACAAGGAAGCGCCGCTGATGCAGCGGATCAAGGCCGAAGGCGAGAATGCCACCGCCGACCTGCTGCTCACCGTGGATGCCGGCAACCTCTGGCAGGCTGAGCAGATGGGCATCCTCCAGCCGTTCACTTCCAAGGTCATCGACAGCAACATTCCCCTGCAATACCGCTCTTCCAACCATGCCTGGACCGGCCTGAGCCTGCGGGCGCGGACCTTGGCCTACTCCACCGAGCGGGTCAAACCTTCCGAGCTGACCACCTACGAAGCCCTGGCCGACAAGCAGTGGGAAGGCCGCCTGTGCCTGCGCACCGCGAAGAAGGTCTACAACCAGTCCTTGACCGCCACCCTGATCGAAACCCACGGTGCGGCGAAGACCGAAGAGATCGTCAAGGGCTGGGTCAACAACCTGTCCACCGATGTGTTCTCCGATGACATCGCCGTGCTGGATGCGATCAATGCCGGGCAATGCGACGTCGGCATCGTCAACACCTACTACTACGGCCGCCTGCACAAGCAGAAGCCGAACCTGGCGGTGAAGCTGTTCTGGCCGAACCAGGGCGACCGCGGGGTGCACGTCAATCTGTCGGGCATCGGCCTGACCCAGCATGCGCCGCACCCGGAAGCGGCCAAGGCCCTGGTGGAGTGGATGACCACGCCCGAGGCGCAGAAGATCTTCGCCGACGTCAACCAGGAGTTCCCGGCCAACCCGGCAGTGGCACCTTCGGAAGAAGTGGCCAGCTGGGGCAAGTTCGTGGCCGACACCCTGCCGGTTGAAATCGCCGGCAAGCGTCAGGCCGAAGCCATCCGCTTGATGGACCGCGCTGGCTGGAACTGAGCCTGCCGTTATACTGCGCCCCGCCTCTGCGGGGCGTTTTGTTTAACGGCCTGCCGGTAGGAGCGGGCTCGCTCGCGATGGTGCCGCCGCTTCCCCTTTGTACGTTCCACCTGCCCGAGAGTTTTTTGTGGCCCATCCCGCCCAACGTCGCTGGTATCCCCTGGTCTTTGCCGTAGCGGCCCTGGTCTTGCTGCCGCTGAGTGTGCTGCTGTTGTCCTGGCAGGCCGTCGATGCGCAGATCTGGTCCCATCTGTGGGACACGCAGATGCCGCGTCTGTTGAGCAACACCCTGACCCTGGTGCTCGGGGTGGGGGTTGGCGTCACGCTGTTGGGGGTGAGCCTGGCCTGGCTTACCAGCCTCTGCGAGTTTCCCGGGCGGCGCTGGCTGGACTGGGCGCTGATGCTGCCCTTCGCGATTCCGGCCTATGTGCTGGCGTTCGTCTTCGTTGGCCTGCTGGACTTTTCCGGGCCGGTGCAGAGCCTGCTGCGGGAATGGTTCGGCAGCGGCCTGCGACTGCCGCGGGTGCGCTCCACTGGCGGGGTGATCCTGGTGCTGGTGCTGGTGTTCTATCCCTATGTCTACCTGCTGGCGCGCAACGCTTTCCTGGCCCAGGGCAAGGGGTTGATGGAGGCTGCGCGAGTGCTCGGCCAATCACCCTGGCAGGCGTTCTGGCGTGTGGCGCTGCCCATGGCGCGGCCGGCCATCGGTGCCGGCGTGGCCCTGGCGCTGATGGAAACCCTGGCGGATTTCGGCGCGGTGGCGGTGTTCAACTTCGATACCTTCACCACCGCCATCTACAAGACCTGGTATGGCTTCTTCAGCCTTTCCAGCGCTGCGCAGCTGGCTAGCCTGTTGCTGCTGGCAGTGATGCTGGTGTTGTACGGCGAGCGCCGCGCACGGGGCGCCAGCCGCACCGGTAACGAGCGGCCCCGGGGCAAGGCCCTGTATCACCTGCGGGGAATCAAGGCCGTGGCGGCCACGGGCTGGTGCCTTCTGGTCTTTGCCTGTGCCTTCGTGATTCCGCTGCTGCAGCTGCTGGCGTGGTTCTGGCAGCGCGGGCGCTTCGATCTGGACGAACGCTATGGCGGATTGATCGTACATACCCTGTACCTGGGGGGCATGGCGGCGTTGATCACCGTCAGCGTGGCCCTGCTGCTGGCCTTCGCCCGTCGCCAGGCGCCGACCCGCGGCATCCGCGCCGGGGTCAGCCTGGCCAACCTGGGCTACGCCTTGCCCGGTTCGGTGCTGGCGGTGTCGATCATGCTGGCTTTCAGTTACCTGGACCGGGAACTGGTAATCCCGTTGTCCGGCTGGTTGGGCGGGGCCGGCAAGCCACTGTTGCTGGGCAGCCTGTCGGCCTTGCTGCTGGCGTATCTGGTGCGTTTCATCGCGGTGGCCTACGGGCCGCTGGAAAGCAGCCTGGAGCGGATTCGCCCATCACTGCCCGAAGCGGCGCGCAGCCTGGGGGTGGGTGGGCCGCGACTGTTTTTCAAAGTGTATCTGCCGCTGTTGCTGCCCGGGACCCTGAGCGCGGCCTTGCTGGTGTTCGTCGACGTGCTCAAGGAAATGCCCGCGACCTTGCTGATGCGCCCGTTTGGCTGGGACACGCTGGCGGTGCGGATCTTCGAGATGACCAGCGAAGGGGAGTGGGCCCGGGCGTCGTTGCCGGCGCTGACCCTGGTGCTGGTTGGACTGCTGCCGGTGATTGGCCTGATCCGTCGCTCGGCCCATCGAATCGGTTAGGTGCCAGCCTTGCACCTTGCAGCTACAATGCGCGGCATTCGGTGCGGCCTGTTGTTTGGCCGGGACGCTGAAATCGGCTGCAAGCCATCTATTTCAAGGCTTTCACCCTAGCAGCGCCAGTCCGCACCCTCGCCACGCCCGGAAGGAGAAACCCATGGGACAGCGTACGCCTCTGTATGACCTGCATCTCGCCCTCGGCGCGAAAATGGTCGATTTTGGCGGTTGGGATATGCCTTTGCATTACGGTTCGCAGGTCGAGGAGCACCATCAGGTGCGACGTGATTGCGGTGTGTTCGATGTATCCCATATGACCGTGATCGATGTCAGCGGCGCCCAGGCCAAGGCCTGGCTCCAGCGCTTGCTGGCCAATGATGTCGAACGTCTGCAAAGGCCCGGCCAGGCCTTGTACAGCGCCATGCTCAATGAGCGCGGCGGCATCGTCGACGACATGATCGTCTATCGCCTCGAAGACGCTTATCGCCTGGCGCTCAACGCCGCGACCCGGGACCAGGACCTGGCCTGGATGCAGGCGCAACTGGGGGACTTCCAGGTGCAGCTGCACGAACGCCCGGAGCTGGCGATGCTGGCGATCCAGGGCCCGCAGGCACGCAACAGGATTGCCGAACTGGTAACCCAGTCACGCGGCACCCTGATCCAGCAGCTCAAGCCATTCGAAGCGGGTTTCGACGGTGACTGGTTCATCGCCCGTACCGGCTACACCGGCGAGGACGGTCTGGAGATCGTCCTGCCCGCCGACCAGGCCCCGGCCTTCTTCAACGATCTGGTGGGGGCGGGAATCTCGCCCATCGGCCTGGGCGCCCGGGACACTTTGCGTCTTGAGGCCGGCATGAACCTCTATGGCCAGGATATTCACCAGGATGTCTCGCCCCTGGCGGCGAACATGGCCTGGAGCATTGCCTGGGAACCTGCGTCGCGCAAATTCATCGGTCGTACCGCCCTAGAGGCAGAGCGAGCGTCGGGCGTGAAGCAAAAGCTGGTGGGTTTGGTACTGGAGGAACGTGGGGTTTTGCGTGCTCATCAGGTGGTTCGCATCGCCGATGTTGGCGAAGGCGAGATCACCAGTGGTAGTTTCTCCCCTACGCTGAGTAAATCGATCGCACTGGCGCGGGTGCCAATGGCCACCGCTGACCGTGCCGAAGTGGAAATCCGCGGCAAGTGGTACCCGGTGCGAGTGGTCAAACCGACCTTCGTGCGTCACGGCAAAGCCTTGATCTAACTTTTTCAGCCGGCATCGCGCCGCTGACATTTCTTCCTGAGGACACAGAACATGAGCGATATCCCTGCCCACCTGCGTTTTGCCGAGAGCCATGAATGGGCCCGTCTGGAAGCCGACGGCACGGTGACCGTGGGTATTAGCGATCACGCCCAGGAAGCCCTGGGCGACGTGGTGTTTGTCGAGCTGACGCAAGTCGGCAATGTGTTTGGCGCGGGGGACCAGGCCGGTGTGGTGGAGTCGGTGAAAGCCGCTTCCGACATCTATGCCCCGGTGGCCGGTGAAGTGATCGCGGTCAACGAAGAGCTGAGCTCCAGCCCCGAGTTGCTCAACAGCGAGCCTTACGACGCCTGGATCTTCAAGCTCAAGCCAAGCAACCTGGCCGAGCTGGACAAGCTGCTGGACGCCGCCGGCTACAAGGCCGCCATCGGCGAGTAAGCCGTTCATGCAAGCAGGCCCGCTCCCGTTTCCCGGGAGCGGGCCTGTTCGCGAAGGCATTTAAGCCTGCAACACCTCTTTCACCGCCGCCACCGCACGTTCCACGTCGGCCTTGCCCATGGCGGTGAACATCGGCAACGAGACGATCAACCGACCAACCCGTTCCGCCACCGGGAACATTCCCTCCTTGAAACCGCGCTCGCGGTACAGGCTCAGCAAATGAATCGGCGGGTAGTGATAGCCGATGCCAATGCCGCGTTCCTGCATCTGCTCCATGAAGGTGGCGCGGGCCGGCTTGCCATCTTTACGCTCCGGCAGCACCAGCTGGAATAGGTGCCAGTTGCTGTTGCTGAAATCTGCCGGCGGTAGCTGGGCGCCATAGCGGGCCTCGAAGTCGCTGCCGAAGCATTCGAAGTAGTGCCGGGCCAGCTCGCGGCGATGGGCGGTGATTGCCTCGATATGGGCAAACTGGCCCAGGCCGATGGCGGCCGCGACGTCGGTCATGTTGAACTTGCCGCCGAGCACGTCCACGTCCAGGCCGTCGAAGCCGCTGCGGGTCACGCCTTGCAGGCGGTACTTCTCGGCCAGGCGCACTTCCTCCGGAGTGTTGAGTACCAGGCAGCCGCCCTCGGAGGAGGTGACGTTCTTGTTGGCCTGGAAGCTGAAGGACACGAAATCGCCACCAGCGCCGATGCGCTGGCCGTTCCAGCTGGAGCCCAGGGCCTGGGCCGCGTCTTCCACCACCCGCAGGCCGTGTTTCCTGGCCAGGGCGTACAGGCGAGTCATGTCCACCGGCAAGCCGGCCAGAAACACCGGGATGATGGCCTTGGTGCGCGGGGTGATCGCCGCTTCGACCTGGGCCAAGTCGATGTTGCGGGTGATCGGGTCGATGTCGGCGAACACCGGCGTGGCGCCCACTTCGAGAATCACGTTGGCGGTGGCGACCCAGGAAATCGGCGTGGTGATGACTTCATCTCCGGGGCCAATGCCGGCGATGCGCAGGGCGATCTCCATGGTGCAGGTGCCGGAGTTGAAGGTACGCACCGCGCGCCCGCCGAAGAACTCCGAAAGCTGGGCTTCGAAAGCCTGGACCTTGGGACCGCTGGTGATCCAGCCCGAACGCAGCACTTCGCCGACGGCGGCGATGGTGGCTTCATCAATGGTGGGTTTGGAGAACGGCAGGAATGGCAGTTGGCTCATGACAGTGGGACACCCGATAAGCGGACGATGGGAGCAGGGGTTGAGGCGCGCCGGGGCTGGCGCGCGAACGCCCTGCATGATGGTACCGATTGCCTCGGGACGCCAGTGCGTCGAGCGGTGGAATCGGCTGCTATGCTGCTTTGCACCCTGTTGTACCGACGCTGAGCACCGCTTATCGGAGAGCCTGCCATGTCCCAGTCGCCGTCCCTGAGCCAGTTACGCGAGCCCAACGCTTTTCTCAACCGGCACCTGGGTCCCGACGCCGAGGAGCAGCAGGCGATGCTCGCCAGCCTCGGGCTGGGCAGCCGGAGCGAGCTGATCGAGCAGACGGTGCCGCCGGGAATCCGCTTCAACCGCCCCCTGGACCTGCCACCAGCGCTGGATGAACAGGCCGCCCTGGCCCGGCTCAAGGGCTATGCGGCGCAGAATCAGGTCTGGACCAGTCTGATCGGCATGGGCTATCACGGCACCCTGACGCCCACCGTGATCCTGCGCAACGTGCTGGAGAACCCCGGCTGGTACACCGCCTACACGCCCTACCAGCCGGAAATCGCCCAGGGCCGGCTCGAAGCGCTGCTCAACTTCCAGCAGATGACCATCGACCTCACCGGCCTCGACCTGGCCAACGCTTCGTTGCTCGACGAGGCAACGGCGGCCGCTGAAGCCATGGCCCTGGCCAAGCGCGTGACCAAGTCCAAGAGCAATCTGTTCTTTGTCGATGAACACTGCCATCCGCAGACCATTTCCGTGGTGCGTACCCGGGCCGAAGGCTTTGGCTTCGAACTGATCGTCGACGCTGTGGATAACTTGCCCGCGCACCAGGTGTTCGGTGCCCTGTTGCAATACCCGGATACCCACGGCGAGATCGTCGATCTGCGGCCGCTGATCGACCACCTGCACGCACAGCAGGCGCTGGCCTGCGTCGCTGCCGATCTGCTCAGCCTGCTGGTGCTGACCCCACCCGGCGAGCTGGGGGCCGACGTGGTGCTGGGTTCCTCCCAGCGCTTCGGCGTGCCCATGGGCTACGGCGGTCCGCATGCGGCGTTTTTCGCCTGCCGTGACGAGTACAAGCGCGCCATGCCCGGGCGCATCATCGGCGTGTCCAAGGATGCCCGGGGCCAGGTGGCGCTGCGCATGGCCCTGCAAACCCGCGAGCAACACATTCGCCGCGAAAAGGCCAACTCCAACATCTGCACCGCCCAGGTGCTGCTGGCCAACATCGCCGGCTTCTATGCGGTCTATCACGGCCCGGCGGGGCTCAAGCGCATTGCCCAGCGGGTGCATCGGCTGACCTGCATTCTCGCCGCCGGCCTTGAGCGCAAGGGGATCACCCGGGTCAACCGGCACTTCTTCGACACCCTGACCCTGGAGGTCGGGAGCAGCCAGACGGCGATCATCGAGAGCGCCAGGGCGCTGCAGATCAACCTGCGGATTCTCGGGCGCGGCCGGCTGGGCCTGAGCCTGGATGAAACCTGTGACGAAACCACCGTGGCCCGGCTGCTGGATGTGTTTCTCGGTGCCGATCACGGGCTGGACGTCGCTGAACTGGACGCCGAGGCGCTGGAGTCAGGGCTGCCCGACCAACTGCTGCGGCGCAGCCCCTGCCTGACCCATCCGGTGTTCAACGGCCATCACAGCGAAACCCGGATGCTGCGCTACCTCAAGCAGCTGGAGAACAAGGACCTGGCGCTCAACCAGTCGATGATCCCCCTGGGCTCCTGCACCATGAAGCTCAATGCCAGCAGCGAGATGATCCCCATCACTTGGCCGGAATTCGCCAACCTGCACCCTTTCGCCCCGCGGGAGCAGGCCGTCGGTTACACCTTGATGATCGAGGAGCTGGAGCGTTGGCTGTGCGCCATCACCGGGTTCGACGCGGTTTGCATGCAGCCCAACTCCGGGGCCCAGGGCGAGTACGCCGGGTTGCTGGCGATTCGTCGCTACCACGAGAGCCGTCAGCAAGGCGGGCGGCATATCTGCCTGATACCGGCCTCGGCCCATGGCACCAACCCGGCGTCGGCGCAGATGGCCGGGATGCAGGTGGTGATCGTCGAGTGTGACGAGTCCGGCAACGTCGATCTCGAGGACCTGAAAGCCAAGGCCGCCGAAGCCGGTGATCGTCTGTCCTGCCTGATGGCGACTTATCCATCGACCCACGGTGTCTATGAAGAGGGCATCAGCCAGGTCTGCGAAGTTATCCACAGCCACGGTGGCCAGGTGTACATGGATGGCGCCAACCTCAACGCCCAGGTGGGGCTGGCCAGGCCGGCGGACATCGGCGCCGACGTCTCCCACATGAACCTGCACAAGACCTTCTGTATTCCCCACGGCGGCGGTGGCCCGGGCATGGGGCCGATCGGCGTGCGCGCCCATCTGGCGCCCTTTGTCGCCAATCACCCGGTGGTGCCGATCGACGGGCCGCTGGCGGACAACGGCGCGGTCAGCGCGGCGCCCTGGGGCAGCGCCAGCATCCTCCCCATCAGCTGGATGTACATCGCCCTGATGGGGCCGCAACTGGCGGATGCCAGCGAAGTGGCGATCCTGGCCGCCAATTACCTGGCCGACCAGCTAAGCGGGGCCTTCCCGGTGCTCTACAGCGGGCGTAATGGCCGGGTGGCCCATGAATGCATTCTCGACCTGCGACCGCTCAAGGCCCTGACCGGCATCAGCGAGGAGGATGTGGCCAAGCGCCTGATGGACTACGGCTTCCATGCCCCGACCATGTCGTTCCCGGTCCCGGGCACCTTGATGGTGGAGCCCACCGAAAGCGAGTCCAAGGCCGAGCTGGATCGCTTTGTCGAGGCCATGCTGAGCATCCGCGCCGAGATCGCCCAGGTCCAGGAGGGCAACTGGCCGGCCGAGGACAATCCGCTCAAGGGCGCGCCCCATACCCTGGCGGATATCGCCGGGACCTGGGAGCGGCCTTACAGCATCGAGCGGGCGGTGCTGCCCAGCGCCCACACGCGGGCCCACAAGTACTGGCCGACGGTCAACCGGGTGGACAACGTCTACGGTGACCGCAACCTGTTCTGCGCCTGTGTCCCGGTGGCGGCCTATCGCTGAGTTCGCCTCAGTAGTGCTGGCGTAGCCGCGTCGGGCGGGTGCGGTGGGTGCGGCCCCGGTGTGGCTGGCTCTCCAGGGGATAGAGGTGCAGCAGCTCTTCTTCGCTGACCTGGTTGCTCAGGCCCAGCTCCAGCTCCGGGCAGTCCAGGTCCAGCCAGTCGCCGTGCTGCAGCTGCAGTTCGTTCTCGCGCCGGCTGGCGCTGTGGAACACGTAGTGGACCATGCCCGGTTGCAGGAACTGCTCGTTTTGTTCGAGGAACGTCTGGGAATACTTGCGCAGCGCCCACCAGTTCTGCAGATCCAGGTGGTAGCCGAGGTAGGACAACTGCGCGCCCTGGCGTTCCACCCGGACATTGAGTGACAGGCTGTGCTGCAGTTCGCCAAGGATCAGTGCCGGGGCGATGGCGCATTGGCGCAGCCGCGATTGCGCGCAGGAGCTGGCATCCTGGTGGCTCAACAGCGGGTCGTGGATGTCCTGGCCCAGGCTGAAACCGACAAACCGCAGTTGCTTGAAGTGATCCACCAGGTACACGCAGACCACCCCTGGCTGACTGCTGATGCTCAGGGCGTGGTAGGGGATCGCCAGCGCCTCGCCATCGGTCTTGAGCAGGTTGCCGTTGCCCTTGTAGAACCAGCCCTGGTGCGTGTGCGCGGTGTTCAGAGTGACCTCGCAGACCTGGGCCAGCAGGTTGTCGCTGGGCTTGAGCGGCGGGCGCAGCGGTCCTTGCGGATGGCCTTCGGCAGGCAGCCGGGGATGGGCCGGGAGGCTACGCAGGTGTTCGCTCCAGTTCAGATGGCGGCGGGCGCAGAACTGCAGGGTTTCGTACAGCCCGCCATGTTCGGAAAGGGCGCGCAGGCTCTGGCCATTGTGAAAGTCGAACAGCCCGATGGCGCGTTGATCCTTGTGGCAGACATCCAGCAACAGCAGGTAATCATCCATGATTCTCTAGTCCTTGAGGGGCAAGCGGGCGGGGAGGATAGGCAGCGGCCCGCAGGCCAGCGCGCGCTGGGGTTGGCGCGTACTGTCCTTGAGCAGCAATGACAGGAACAAGCCCGCCAGGCTGCCGCTCAGGGCCACGTACAGGATCGACGGCAGGCCGAAATGGCTGGCGGCAAACCCGGCCACGGCCGGGGACAGCCCGCCGCCGAGGATCTCGCCGAAACCCACGACGATCCCGGTCGCCGTCGGTAACAGGGCGGGGGCCACGGACTCGCTGGTCAGCGGGCCCACCGTCATGCAGATCAGGCTGAAATTGAAGAACGACAGCAGGAACAGCAGCAGGAACAGCAGCCAGGGAATCGCCGGGCTGACGATCAGCAGGCCCACCAGGGTGCTGCTGGTCATGAAGCACACCGACACCACCGGCTTGCGCCCGAGGCGGTCGGACAGGCCGGGAATGATCAGTTGGCCGATGCAGCCGCCCAGGCCGATGGCCGAGATGACCAGGGCCATGGACAGGTTCTGCAGGTGCAGATGGTCGGTCAGGTAGCTGGGCAGCATGGCGCAAAGCACGAACTGGCAAGTGAGGATGCAGAACATGATGAGGATGTTCAGGCTGACGTTGCCGCTCTTGAAGGCCGCCAGCCAGTGGCGCCCGGCGCTGGCGTCGGACCCTGTACGGGGTGTTGCCGGCAGCGGCCGGTAGGCCTTCCACAGGTAGCCGGCCAGAAGCAGGCCGGGCAGGGCGATGATCGCGAAGACCGCACGCCAGGAGCCGGTCAGTTGCAGCAGGCCGGCCGCGATCAGCGGCCCCAGGCACAGGCCGAGTATCGGAAACAGCGCCTGCTGGATGCCCAGGTTCAGTCCGCGCCGGTCGGGGCGCGAGACTTCGTCGGTGACAATGATGCTGGTCGGGGTGAAGGCGCCTTCGCAGATGCCCATCAGCCCGCGCAAGATGACCAGCCCGAGGACCCCGGTGGCCAGCGCGGAGAAGCCGGACAGCAGCGACAGTACGGTGATGGAGATCACCAGCACGCGGCGAGTGCCCAGGCGCTCGATCACGCTGCCCATGCCCAGGGCGGACAGTCCCCAGGTGAAGGCCAGCGCGGCGGACAAGTAGCCCAGGTCCTGATAGTCCAGTTGCAGGTCGTGCATGATCACCGGGAACAGCGGCAGGATGATGAAGCGGTCCAGCCCCACCAGCCCGAAGCTCAGTGACAGCAGCAGCACCATGGTTCTTTCGTAACGGCTGTCGGCAGCCGTGGTCGGTATTCCAGCGTTCATCGCTCAGCTTCCTTGTGAAACCATGAACCCGGCGCGGTGCGCCGTGGGGGTGCGACCCGAGGTGGCCGTGCAGCCCGGCAACCTCGGGTCGGACAGACGCAGGGCGCTACTTCAGGCGGTCCACTCGCCCACCGCCATTTCTGCGGTGAAGCCCGGGCCAAAGGCCGCCAGCAGGCCGACGTCGCCCTGATTCAGATTGGAATCGAACTGACGCTTGAGCACGTCGAACACCACCACGCTGGCAATGTTGCCGGCTTCCGACAGGCTGCTGCGCGATTGCGCCACCCGGTTCGAGGCCAGGTCCAGGTGCATCACCAGTTCGTCGAGGATCTTGCGGCCACCGGTGTGGAAGATGAAGAAGTCGTTGTGCGCGCAGTTCTGTTCGAAGCTGTCGTAGTTGAGCTTCTCCATCACCGGCGCCACATCCTTGATGGAGTTCATCACCGCCTTGTCGAGGGTGAAGTGGAAGCCCGTGTCCTTCACGTCGTACTTGATGTAGTGCTCGCTCTTGGGCAGGAAGAACGACTCGGTCTTCTTGATCTTGAAGCCGCCGGCCTGGTCATCGGCGCGCAGCACGCAGGCCGACACCGCATCGCCGAACAGCGCCGCGGAGATGAAGGCATGCAGCTTGGTGTCGTCCGGCTGATAGCACAGCGAAGAGAACTCCAGGGACACGATCAGTACGTGGTTGCGCGCATCGAGCCGGGCGAAATCGTTGGCCCGGTTGATGGCCGCGGCACCGGCCACGCAGCCCAGCTGGGCGATCGGCAGTTGCACGGTGGAGTTGGGCAGGCCGAGGTCGTTGATCAGGTGCGCGGTCAGCGACGGCATCATGAAGCCGGTGCAGGAGGTGACGATGACCATGCGGATATCGCTGATCTGCAACCCGGCATTCTCGATGGCCTGGCGTGCCGCAGCGGACGACATCTGCCGGGCTTCACGCTCGTAGACGATGCTGCGGTGGGTAAAGCCGGTGTGCACCGCCAACTCGTCGATCGGCAACACCAGATGGCGCTCGTTGACTTCGGTGTTGGCGATCATGCGCTTGGCCAGGGCCATGCGTGGGTGATCGGCGTGCAGGTTTTCCAAGTGATCAACCATTTGTTGCTGGGTGATCTTGTGTTGCGGAAACATTACATGTGGGAGGCAAAGTGTAGACATGATGGGTCCTTGGCTATAGGTAGGCCAATAATTAAGTTGTGGGGATAGTCCCCGTTAAATAGGCAAAGGAATCTTTAGGACCTAAAGGAAATCAGGACCTTAAGGCAACTTCTAGGCGTGAAGTGGCCGTTGATGTAACTTTTAAGTTGGATTTTATTTTAATGACTAACTTCAAGGTGCCTTATATGAAGGCACCTTGAACAACAACTTATATATCCAGTACGAACTTATAAGCGTATTGCCAGGCCAGGTTGCTTTCGCGCACATGCTTGCGAATCACCATGCGCACCGGCGCACCGACTTTCAGCTGTTGCGGGTCGCAGACGTCGACGATTTCCGAGGCGATCACCAGGCCGTCGTCCAGGCGCACCATGGCCATCATGCGCGGCACGGTTTCGCCGTAGCCCATGGCAGCCAGGACCGGGTTCTCGGCGTGGGCCATGACTTCGATCTTGCCCGTGCGCTTGCAGCGGTAGGGCTTCACGCTCAGGGAGTTGCAAGCGCCGCAGACGGTGCGCCGGGGGAAGAAGATCTCGTTGCATTCTTCGCACTGGCTGCCTTCGAGGCGGTATTTGCCGCCATGCTCGCGCCATTCGCGGAGCATGCTGGCGGTGGTCATTCTGTGGATCTGTTCTGGGTACATGGACATGGTCCGGTCTCCTTAGTCGTTCGAGAGGACAATCACTGAGTTGTGCGCCGCATAACCGCCAAGGTTCTGCGACACGCCGATGCGTGCGCCCTTGACCTGGTTGTCGGATTCACCTCTCAGCTGCCGGAACAGCTCGGTGATGTGCAGGATGCCGTCGCAGCCGGAAGCGTGGCCGCGGCCGATATTGCCGCCGTCGGTGTTCAGCGGCAGTTGGCCGTCCAGGGCGATGCCGCCTTCGAGTACGAAATCGCCGGCCTGGCCCTTGCCGCAGATGCCCATGGATTCCATCTGGATCAGCCCGGCGCCGAGCAGGTCGTAGACCTGGGCCACGTCGATGTCCTTGGCGGTGATCCCGGCTTTCTTGTAGGCAATTTCCGCGCAGGCGATGGAGTTGGCCGAGACGGCCATGCCCACGTCCTTGGGCAGGCCCGGATGGTGCAGGGTCGGGTTGTGGAAGCGCGTGCCGAAGTAGTGGGAGACGCCGGTGTAGGCGCAGCCGCGGACGAACACCGGTTTGTCGGTGTACTTGTGGGCCAGGTGCTCGGCCACCAGGATCGCGCAGCCGCTGGCTTCGCCCCAGGCCAGCATCGAGCCGCAGGCTTCGCTGTTCTTCAGCGCTTCCAGGGTGGGAATCGGCTGGCCGTAGCGGGTGGCGGTCGGGGTGTTGTGGGCATAGACGCGCATCTGCCGGCCAAAAGTGGCCAGGACATCGGCCTCGCGACCGGCATAGCCGAACTTCTGGAAGTACTCGGCGGTGGCCAGGGCGAAGGCGTCGGTGTGGGAGATGCCGAGGAAGTAGTCGTATTCACATTCAGTGCTGGAGCCGATGTACTCGGCGTAGTTGAAGTGATCGGTCATTTTCTCGAAACCGCCGCACAGGACGATGTCGTACTCACCGGATGCCACCATCTGGTGACCCATCTGGAACGACACCGAGCTGCTGGTGCAGTTGGCGGTGCTCATGAAGGTCGGCGCCGGGCTGATGCCCAGGGCGTCGGAAATGGTCGGCCCCAGGCCGCCATATTCGGAAATGCCTTCACCGTGATAGCCGTAGGCGACCCCCTGGATTTCCCGGGGATGCATCTTGGCGTCCTTGAGGGCTTTATAGGCGGACTCGACGATCATTTCCTTGAACGTCTGCCGAACTCGTGAACTTCCGGGCTTCGGCGTATAGGCGGCCGAAACGATTGCAACACGACGTGCGCACATGTGCATGCTCCTTGCGTAGACAGGCGTAATCAGAGATAGGCGGTCAGGGCGTAGTCAGCCCGCAGGTACTTGAACTCGTACTTGATGGAGGTGCCGTAATCGACATAGGTCTTGGCTTCGAGCAGTTCGCGCAGGGGCTTGTTGTGCTTCTGGTACTGCTCGATGGCGTCGGTGACGGTCAGGGCGATGGCGTCACTGCCGGCCCCGAAACCATAGGACACCATGAGGATCTTCTGCCCCGGACGGGCCTGGTCCAGCACGTTGATCAGGCCGAGCAGCGGGCTGGCGGCACCGGTGTCGCCGACATCACCGGCGTAGATCCCCGGTTCGATCTGCTGGCTGTTGAAGCCCAGGTGCTTGCCCAGGGAATAGGGCGTAGACACCAGGTTCTGCTGGAATACCACGTAGTCATAGTCGGCCGGGCTGGTATGCAGCTTGGCCATCAGTCCCTCGGCGGCGCGACGGGTCTGGTCTTCCAGGCCGATGCTGTTCTTGTCCGAGCCCAGGCCCATCCCGGAGCGAATGTAGCGATCACCCTGGGGGCGGATGTTGTCGGCGATATCGGCGGCGCAAGAGAAGCTGGCGTCGAACTCGGCGATGACATTCTGAGTGCCGATCAGCAATGCCGCGGCGCCGGCCCCGGCATAGGACTCGGTCAGGTCGCCCGGCGCGGTGTTGCGGTTGATGGTGTCGGCGCCGATGGCCAGGGCGCTGCCGGTCATGCCGGATCCCACCAGGGCCTGGCAGATCTGCAGGGCGGAAGTCCCGGACTTGCCGGCGAACTGGACGTCGGCGCAATAGGCGTCGTAACCGCTGCCGAGCATTTCCAGGATGATCGAGGCCGAGGCTCGTGAATCGTAGGGGTTGGTGCAAGTACCCAGATAAAGGGCCTGGAGCTCATGGCCGGGGACTTTGTCCAGGGCCCGTTGCGCTGCCTGCACGCCGAGGGTGATGACATCTTCATCCGGCTGCAGCACCGCTCTTTCGCTGATACCGAGGCTTTCCTCCACCAGCTTGAGGTCGGTGTTTTTCCAGACGTTGATCACGTCCTGAACTTTGAGACGGCATACCGGAACAGCCGCGCCGTAGCTGACAATGCCTACTTTTTTCACGTTCATTTTCCTCTTGATTCCATTCATTTTGAGAAAACTGGGTCGTGCTTGCTCAGAAGCACTCTTGAAACATACGGAAAACAGTTTGTGCTGCCCGACTCTGGCCGACACCGCGTAAACCCTCAGGCCAGAGGGGTTTCAGAGCAGGTTCCAAAAAGGGGAAAACCCGCTCGAAAGCTGTTTTTCTTCACCTCGCTGTGCTATGATACGGAACGTTTCGTTTAATAATAATTTCAGACGATCCAGTCTCTTAAGAGGAAAGGGTTTAAGCCTAGAATTCGAGGAACCCAGAGTTACAAGGCTTGATCAGCTCAACCCTTACGAGAAATTTTAAGAACTAGATGGATCGGTGTAAGAAATTCATGATTCTTTCAAGAATGAAATGAAATGAAACGAAACGGACCGTTTCATTTCGATTCGAGGGAATCCTATACCCTGCGTTGCGATTGTCAAGCGCCCTGCCTGGAGATTTTTTATTGTGGCTCGTACCCCATCTCGCAGCTCCATCGGCTCTTTGCGAAGTCCGCATACCCACAAAGCCATCCTCAGTTCCACCATCGAGATCCTCAAGGAATGCGGTTATTCCGGGCTCAGCATTGAGTCGGTCGCGCGCCGGGCGGGCGCCAGCAAACCGACGATCTATCGGTGGTGGTCGAACAAAGCGGCGTTGATCGCGGAAGTCTATGAAAACGAGAGCGAACAGGTGAGAAAGTTTCCTGATCTCGGCTCATTCAAGGCGGATCTTGACTTTTTGCTGCGTAATCTCTGGAAAGTCTGGCGAGAAACCATTTGCGGAGAGGCGTTTCGCTGTGTGATTGCCGAAGCCCAGCTGGATCCAGCTACATTGACCCAGCTCAAGGATCAGTTCATGGAGCGCAGAAGGGAGATGCCGAAAAAGTTGGTGGAAAATGCCATCAGCAATGGTGAGTTGCCCAAGGACACCAATCGCGAATTGCTGCTCGATATGATTTTCGGTTTTTGCTGGTATCGGCTGCTGACCGAGCAGTTGAGCGCGGAACAGGATATTGAGGAATTCACTGATTTACTGATCAACGGTGTCTGTTCTGGCGCCCAACGTTGATCCTTTGACTGCATTGAGCCTGCACTGGATGCGGGCTCAATGACCGGAGTTTCAGGCCGAAGCGGTAGCGAACTCCCGATACAGGTCCGGCAGAAAGCTGGCCAGATGATTGAACTCGCACATGTCGTGAACGGCGAACTCATAGGCCAGGGTTTCCAGCTCGGCTTCGCCGAAACCGCTTTCCTTGAGCAGTGCCGATGCTTTTTCTGCCCCGGGAAAGCGGGTCATCGACGGGTGCGAACCGACCCAGTAGCGGCTGGTCAGGTACATGCCGCCCGGAACCTCCTTGAACAGATGCACCATCAGTGACACCGGCACCTGCGGATGCTCGGCCAGACTCATCAGGGCGCTGACGCTGCCATCGATTTTCGCTTCGCGATACAGGTCGGGGTCCAGGCCCAGGCTGGCCGGCTCCTTGAAATCGATATGCAGGTGCATCAGGCGGTCGCCAACATATTCCGAGGCACAGAAGGTATTGCCGTACAAACGCTCCTCGAAACTCAAGGACGCGTCACCCAGGCGCTGGTGGTTCACGCATGGATTACTGACATGGGCGTAGGGGAACCACAGGGTATAGCGCTCCGCTTCCGCCGGGTGCCACATGAACCACCACTTGAACATTTGTGCGCTGCAGCCGGGGAAGAACTTGCGGCTCTGCACATAGGCCATCGGGCCGGGCAGCAGGGCATAGCCGGACTCTTCGCTGACGAAGTCCGGGTCGAGCAGGCGATTGATGTCCTCCACACTCGGAGTCAGGGTGTCTTTGAGGTCCATGGGGCCTTGCTGGATCTTGCGCACGGCGGACAGCGGCACACGCATTTCCGAGCGGAAATATTTGCCATAGGGCTTGTTCCTGACCGCCGCCTGGTTGCGCAGGAACAGCTTCTGCATGGGCAGGGAGAAGTAGGTGAAGGGGGTCATGACGCGCGCTTCCATGCTGATATCCTTTGGCTTGACTAGACGAGTGGCCGGCCTCTTCCTGTACTCCCTCATGCGTGGTTGCACGAGAAACTGGCGCTTTGTAGCTAAGCAGCGCATAAATAAAAGTCAAATTTGAATTTAACTTAGTGAGAAAGCCATGGATCTTTCCGCTTCCCCGCAGACGCCTGCGGCCCGTGCACCGCGCCAGGATGGCCAGGCGACTCGCCAGCAGATTCTGGAAACGGCCGGCCAGCTGTTTGCCGAGCAGGGGTACGCCAACACCACCAGCAAGCAGATCTGCGAGAACTCCAAGGCCAACAATGCCTCGGTCAATTATCACTTCGAAAACAAGGACGGCCTGTATCGGGCGGTGTTGCGCGAAGCCCATGACCGCCTGCTGCGGATCGAGACGATGATCACCCTGAGCCAGAGCCAGGACCGCGCCGAGGACAAGCTGCGAGCCATCGTCACCGTGCTGATCGAGGGGCTGGCCAACCAGCGCGAGGGCTGGGCGCTGAAGGTGCTGACCCGCGAGCTGCTGTCGCCCTCGTCGGTGTTGCCGGAGGTGCTGGAGGAGCAAGCCTTTCCCAAGGCGCAGATCGTGCGCAACATTCTCGGCCAGATCATGCAACTGCCGCCGGACGACCCGGCCACGTTGCGCAGCGCGGTCAGCGTGTTTGCGCCATGCCTGTTTCTGCTGATTGCCCATGAGCCGCTGACGCGCCATGTGTTGCCTGGGTTGGCCCTCGATCCGCCGGCGTTGATCGAGCACATGATGAGTTACGCCCTGGCCGGCCTGGCTGCCGTGTCTCGGGCTTCGACTCCCGTATAGGCCATTGTCCGGGCAAAAAAACGCCGACCCAGAGGTCGGCGTTGTTGTTTGGCGATTCCAGGGCCGGTTCTTACTCCTGGGCGACGGCGTTCTTGGCCAGGATGGCGTTGGCCAGCTCCATGTCGGTGGCCTTGAGGCCAGGGTTGTCGGCGCGGACTTTCTGCATCGCGGCTTCCAGGTATGGGCCGCGGATGCTGCCTTCGCTGGCGACGAAGCTACCGGCGTCGTCCTGAGCGGCGACGATCAGTTTGTGGTCCTTGAAGGTCAGGTAAGTGGAGCCAGTGGTGGCACCGGAGGAAATGACGTTACGCCAGAAGGTGTCGGCCATCGCCGAACCAACGGGAAGGGAAAGCAGGGCAAGGGTGGCGACAGCTATTTTCAGACGCATGATGGGTGACTCCAACAGGGGGGGATCTGCACGGTTTGATTCTAGATACCCCAGCGGAGTTCCGTGACCTATCAGTCAAGGTTTTCGACCAGCAGGACGGCGCCCTCCTGACCTATCACCCGCACCCGAGACCCCACCGGCGCGTCGGCGCCCTTGGCGATCCACACCCCGTCGGCGACCTTGATCCGGCCGCGGCCATTGATGATTGCCTGATGCACGACGAAGGTCTTGCCGATCAGTTCCTGGCCCCGCAGGTTCAGGTTCGGCTGGTCGCTGGGGCGGGCCACGCTGCGCTGACGTCGCCACCAGTACAGGGCCGTCAGCACCGATAGCAGGCCGAACAGGAAAAGCTGCACCTCCCAGGACAGACCGGGAATCAGGAATGTCATGGCCCCGACGAAAGCGGCGGCCAGCCCTATCCACAGCAGGTAGCCGCCGGCACCGAACACCTCGAAGATCAGCAGCAGGGTGCCCAGGGCGAGCCAATCCCAGAACGACAGGGTTTGCAGGTATGCCAGCATGGTGCGTGCCTCAGCCTTTCTTGCCGTCGAACGTGGCCTTGACGATTTCGCCAATGCCGCCCACGGCGCCGATCACCTGGCTGGCCTCCAGCGGCATCAGGATCACCTTGCTGTTGTTGGCTGCCGCCAGCTTGCCCAGGGCATCGATGTATTTTTGCGCCACGAAGTAGTTGATCGCCTGAACGTTGCCGCTGGCGATTGCTTCGGACACCACCTGGGTCGCCCGGGCTTCAGCTTCGGCTTGACGCTCCCGGGCTTCGGATTCGAGAAACGCCGCCTGACGCTCGCCCTCGGCTTCCAGAATCTGCGCCTGTTTCTTGCCTTCGGCCGTGAGGATGGCCGCCGCCCGCAGACCCTCGGCCTCAAGGATCTGTGCGCGCTTGACCCGTTCGGCCTTCATCTGCCCGGACATGGCCGCCATCAGGTCGGCGGGTGGGCTGATGTCCTTGATTTCGATCCGGGTGATCTTGATGCCCCAGGGCGCGGTGGCTTCGTCGACGGTACGCAGGAGTTTCTCGTTGATAGCGTCACGCTGGCTGAGCATCGCATCCAGTTCCATGGACCCGAGCACGGTACGGATATTGGTTTGCAGCAAGTTGCGGATGGCGTGCTCGAGGTTGTTGACCTCGTAGGCGGCCTGGGCCGTGTTGACCACTTGAAAGAAGCACACGGCGTCGATTTTCACCGTGGCGTTGTCGGCGGTGATGACTTCCTGGGGAGGGATGTCCAGCACGCTTTCCATGACATTGATCTTGCGACCGATGCGGTCCATCACCGGAATGATGATGTTCAGCCCCGGCTTGAGGGTGTTGGTGTAGCGGCCGAAGCGCTCCACGGTCCATTGATAGCCTTGGGGCACGACCTTGAAGCCCATGAAGACCAGGGCCACCGCCAGGGCGACGAAAAGTAACAGTACGCTTCCGATCTGCATCACATTCACCTGCTCAGTCATTGCTCAAGGGGGACGGCGCGCACGAGTGTAGGGGGGCTGCCCGTCCTGGCGTCCGATCCGCTCAAAGCCGGAAGCGGGTGACCGACGTCTGCAACGTGGCCACGGAGTTTTCCATCTGCTCCACCGTGAGGGTCAGGTCCCGCATGGCCTGGCTGTTGCGCCGCGCTACCTGACTGATCATTTCCACCCGCTGGGCCACTTCGCTGCCGGCCTTGGACTGTTCGCCGATGGTGTGGGAAATCTCCTCCACCATCAGTGCCGAGCGCTGGGCGCCCTGGCGTATCTCATTGATCGAGGTCCCCGCTTGCTGGGCCATGTGGACCCCGTCGTTGACCCGGCTGACCCCGGTTTGCATGCTGCTCACCGCCTGTTCGGTGGTTTCGCGGATGCGCTGGATCATGTCGGTGATCTCCCGGGTCGATTGCGCGGTGCGCGCCGCGAGGTTGCGCACCTCGTCGGCGACCACGGCAAATCCGCGTCCGGCCTCGCCGGCCCGGGCCGCCTCGATGGCGGCATTCAGGGCCAGCAGGTTGGTCTGCTCGGCAATGCCGTTGATCACCTGGATGATCGAATGAATCTCTTCCGAGGACTGTCCCAGGGCGGTGATGCTCTGGGACGAGTTGTTCACCGCTTCGGCAATGTGGCTCATGCCGTCCACCACCCCGAGGATGACCTGGCCACCGCTGCCGGCCAGGGATTCGGACTGGGCGGCAATGCTCTGGGCATTGCGCGCGTGCTCGGCGACCTGGGCAATGTTGCTGATCATCTGTTCCATGGCCGCGGCCATGTTGGTGGCGCCGTCGGCCTGCTCGGTGGCGCCGTCGGCAATGCCCAGTGAGGTGTCGCTGAGACTGTGGGAGCGTCCTCGCAGCTCCTCGCTCTCGTGGCGGATGGTGGTGATCATCTGCCGCAGGTTGTCCTGCATTTCACCCAGGGCCTGCTGCAACTGCCCGGCTTCGTCCCGGCTGTCGATACTGATAACGGTGGTCAGGTTGCCCTGGGCGATGGCCCGGGCGGTGGCGACCGACTTTTCCAGGGGTTTGAGTACCCGGATGAGCAACTGGCGGGTCAGCAGGCACAGGGCCAGGGCGGCAATCAGGCTGCCGCCGATCAGCCACCCAGCCGCCTGGCGCACGGCACGTTCACTGTCTTGGCGAGTCTGTGCCGAAATCGCTTCGATCTTGCTGCTCAATGCCGTGTTGCGAGTTTCCACTTCACTGAAACGTTGGGAAAACTCTTGCATGTGCAGGCGTGCCGCCTGCGGGTCCTTGAGGGCCTGGTCGGCGATGCTCTCGGCGGCATGAATGTAGTTCTCCAGGACCGGTTGCAGCTCGCTGATGGCATCGCGGATATCCGCTGCCAGGGGCAGCTTGGCGTTTTCTGCCAGAGACTTGCGGAACCAGTCGCCGTGTTCACGCAGGCTGCTACGCACCTCCTCGCCGGCCGCACTGTCGCCGGGTTCGCTGCTCAGCGCCTCCAGCACATCGGCCCGCAGGGCGTCGTGCATCATGTCGGCCTCCAGGTGGTTGCGCAGGGCGCTGGCATTGAGTTCATTGTCATGCAGTGCGCCGGCCAGGCGCGATTGTCCCCACAGACCGAGACCCGCCACCAGGGCAATGGCCAGTAGGCTGAGAACCCCGGAGGCGATCATGTTTTGACGAATATTCATGCCTGGCTTCCTGCTCGTTTTGGCGGTAACTGAAGCGTAGTTCAGTGCTCGGGGTTCGCCGCCTGGCGAGTTGTCGGCTAGCTATCCCGGTTCTGCGGCGTGACCCGCAATACCTCCTCGAAACTGGTCAGGCCTTCGGCAAGCTTGCGGGCGGCGGCCTGGCGCAGGCTGTACATGCCGTCCTCGGCGGCCTGGCGGCGCAACTCGGCGAGGTCGAGGTCGCTTTGGATCAGGGCCCGGAGCGCGGCGCTCAAGGGCATGACTTCGTAGACCGCAGTGCGTCCGTGATAGCCGGTGCCCCGGCACTCGGCGCAGCCCACGGCCCGCATGCCATGGCGCGGTGGCGGGGATTGCCGGGGGTGGATCAGGTTCTGCCAGTCATCGCTGGCGAGTTCGGCGGGGGCCTTGCAGTGTCGGCACAGGGTGCGCACCAGGCGCTGGGCCATGACCCCGACCAGGGTGGCTCTGAGCAAATAGGGCGGCACGCCCAGTTCCAGCAGGCGGCTGATGGCGGCCGGGGCGTCGTTGGTGTGCAGGGTGGATAGCACCAGGTGCCCGGTGAGCGCGGCCTGGATGGCCATTTCCGCGGTTTCCAGATCGCGGATCTCGCCGATCATGATGATGTCCGGGTCCTGGCGCATCAGCGCCCGTACGCCGCTGGAAAAACCCAGGTCGATGTTGGGCTGGACCTGCATCTGGTTGAATGCCGGCTCGATCATCTCGATCGGGTCTTCGATGGTGCAGAGGTTGATTTCAGGCGTCGCGAGCTGCTTCAGGGTGGTGTAGAGGGTGCTGGTCTTGCCCGAACCGGTGGGACCGGTGACCAGGATGATGCCGTGGGCCTGGGAGGTCATGGCTTGCCAGCGGCTCAGGTCGTCGGTGCCAAAGCCCAGTTGGTTGAAGTCCTTGAGCAGCACCTGGGGATCGAAGATGCGCATGACCAGTTTTTCGCCGAAGGCCGTGGGCAGGGTCGACAGGCGCAGCTCGATTTCGCTGCCTTCGGGAGGGCGGGTCTTGATTCGGCCGTCCTGGGGCTTGCGCTTTTCTGCGACGTTCATGCGTCCCAGGCTCTTGAGGCGGCTGACCATGGCCAGGGTGACCTGGGGCGGAAACTGATAGACGTTGTGCAGCACACCGTCGATGCGAAAGCGCAGGGTGCCGTGTTCGCGGCGTGGTTCGATATGAATGTCGCTTGCCCGTTGCTGGAAGGCGTACTGGAACAGCCAGTCGACGATGTTGACGATATGGGCATCGTCGGCATCCGGTGCCTGGTCGTTGGCTCCCAGCTTGAGCAGTTGTTCGAAGCTGCCCGGGCCGCTGGTCTTCTGTTCGCTGCTGGCGCCGCTGACCGACTTGGCCAGGCGGTAGAACTCCAGGGTCAGGCGCTGGATATCCGCCGGGCTGGCCACGACCCGTTGGATCGGGCGCTTGAGCACATGGGCCAGATCGGCCTCCCAGCCCCTGACATAGGGTTGGGCGCTGGCCACGGTAACGCTGTGGGCATCCACCGCGACGGCGAGGATCTTGTGCCGCTGGGCGAAGGCGAAGGACATCAAGGGGGTGATGCCGGCCACGTCGATCTGTAACGGATCGATGCGCAGGTACGGCTGGCCGGCCTGCTGCGCCAGCCAGGCAGTGAGGCTGTCCAGATCCAGGTGTCGCCCAGGATGCTGTCGGTCAGGCAACTGCTGGCTGGCGATGAACTCAAGAGGATGCAGGCTCGGATCGGCCCCCTGGCGACGGTCGCTCATGGCCTGTTCGGCGGCGTCCTGGCTGATGCGCTCCTGGGCCAGCAGTTCACTGAGCAGCTCGCTGAGATCCAGCCAGCGGTCCGGGGACACCTGGGCGGCGTGCATGGGGACTCCTTGGGAGCGTGGTCCAGAGTCGTGTCTCTGGCCGCAAACAGCCAAGGATAGTCGCATCGGACGGCGCAGCCGCCGGCCAAGGGTTGCAGGGTTTTACCGGCCTCAGCCGGTGGCTTGCAGGGGCGAGGCCTCCAGCAATTGCAGCTCCACCGAGATGACACTGATCAGGTTGCGCAGCTTGTCGCCGATCACTCGGGCCCGGTGCCAGCTCAGGCCCGCGAGTTCCACCTCGATATGCAGCGTGTCGTCCTGCTGGATGACCGCGACCCGCTGCGGCACCAGGAGCTGCAGGGCGAAATGATTGAGTACCCGGCACAACACATCGGCCTCGACATCGGCGAGCAGTTGGTAGTGCACGTGGCACTGGGCATTGTCGTGGTTCCAGACATCGGCGCGGGTCGCAGGGCTCGGGACGGGGCTGTGAAAGGGCATGGCGATCTCCAGGTCAGTGGAGAAATTTTTACATTCGGTTTCGGGTTTTTCTTATCTAAGATGGAGTGAATTTGCCTGTTGGCAAATTGCATGATTCGTATTTTGACGATTTCGGGGGTTAGTTATGCAAAGCGAGCTGGATGCCTACGATCGCCGGATCCTTGCGTTGCTGCAAGACGACGCGTCGCTTTCCAGTGCCCAGATTGCCGAACGGGTGGGGTTGTCCCAGTCGCCTTGCTGGCGGCGGATTCAGCGCATGAAGGATGAAGGGGTGATTCGCGGCCAGGTGACCTTGCTCGACCGCAAGAAGATTGGCCTGAACACGCAGATCTTTGCCGAGATCAAGCTCAACGCCCATGGCCGCTCCAACTTCACCGAGTTCACCGAAGCCATTCGCGGTTTTCCCGAGGTGCTGGAGTGTTATGTGCTGATGGGCGCGGTGGACTTCCTGTTGCGCATCGTGACGGCGGATATCGAGGCCTACGAGCGGTTCTTCTTCGAGAAGCTGTCCATGGTGCCTGGCATTCAGGAGGTGAACTCGATCGTCGCCCTGTCGGAGATCAAGTCCACCACCAGCCTGCCGGTATTGCGCTGAGGGCGATTGATTACAGGCGCAGCAGGGTCTTCCAGGCGCGGTTCTGGAACACCGCGATGGCTTGCTGCTTGCGAGCATCTAGGGCTTCGTCGGTGATTGGTTCGTTGGCCAGTTGGGCCAGTTTGTTCAGTTCACCGTAGAGGCGATCGAGCTCCGGGATCTCCAGGGCGGCGCGGGCGTGGTGCAACCAGGCCTGGATGCGCTCGATCCGCGGCAGTTGCTCGGCCAGGTCTTCAGGCTGCTGCTGGTAGCGCGGCAGTTGCAGGGAGGTGGCCTCTTCGGCCAGCAGGCGTGGCAGCCAGCTGCCCAGTTGCGCCGCGCCCTGGCGGTTGCCACGGGTGTTGCGTTCGGCGGTCCAGGAGCGGGCCAGCAGCCAGCGCGAAGTATTCAGGGAGAACAGGCCCCAGCGCACGTCCTGCAGCTCTTCGATGAATTGCTCCGGTGCGGCCTTGCGCACGTCTTCATCGTCGAGGCCGGCCTGCACCAGCGGGCGCCAGTCTTCCAGCAGGGCATCCAGGGCACTGCGCAGTTCGGCGGTGGACTGGCGCGGCGCGGCCTGGCCCAGGCTGCTGGCCAGGGCCCGCAGTTCGGCGAGGTTGTCTACCCAATCCTGCAGCAGGCGCCAGTGGCCGTTGAAGCGATACTGTTCGGCCAGGCGCTGGCTGCTGCCCAGCAGATGCCAGGCCAGGGCGGCGAAGGCGTCGTCCAGCGGGGTTTCGGCACTCAGCTGTGGCGCCGGCAGGCTCAGGGAGTAGCTGCCGGCATCGAACAGGCGATAGCCGCGCTCGGCCTTGCTGATATCGCAGGGCATCAACGGCAGGGTGAGGGCCAGTTCCGCAGCCAGTTCCAGCAACGCGGCCGGTTCACCTTCGCGCAGTTCCAGTTCCAGCTCGCAGATTTCTTCCTTGTGCTTGCCGGCAATCACCTGGCCCAGGTCCAGAGCGGCTTCGATCACCACCTTGGCCTTGCCCCGGCCCCAGGCGATTTCTGCGCGCTCGCGGACAAAGTCGGTGGTGAACAGTGGCTTGAGGGTCTTTTTGTCCAGATCGGCGAGGGCTTCGGGCCAGCATTCGCCGTCGAGCTTCTTCAGGTCGAGCTTGGCCTTGGCCAGTTGCCAGTCGTATTCGTTGCGCTCGGAAAGGCCGGCGACGCTCTGACCGCTGGTCTTGAGGGTCTGGATCACCGCATCACCGTCGCGGCGCAGGCGCAGGGCGACTTTGGCCCGGGCCAGATCGCGTTCTGGGGTGTCGAAGTACTGGTTCATCAGCTCACGGCGTTCCCAGCCACTTTTGTTGCGTTTTTTCAGGAGCGGGTGCTCGCGCAGGGCGGCGAGGGTTTCGCGGCTGACGCGGAGTTTGATTTCGGTTTCTTTCTGCATGGCCGGAAAATCCAGGATCGGGAGTGCAGCCGGAGGAAGAGTTGGCTGCCAAGGCCGTGCAGTGTACAGGACCGGGCGCGTGGAGGCGCCACGACGGTTCCTTCCTCTCGCCTGATGCCTCTATGATGCTGCTCATCTTGGGATTTCCGGAGCCAGCTCATGCCATTGCCGTCCTTGAAGGAGCAGTTCGCCGCACTGATCGCCGCGCCGTCGGTGAGCTGCACCCAGCCTGCGCTGGACCAGTCCAACCGTGAGGTGATCGACTTGCTGGCCGGTTGGCTCGGCGACCTGGGGTTCAACTGCGATATCCAGCCGGTCAGCCCCGGCAAGTTCAACCTGCTGGCCAGCTACGGCAGTGGTCCTGGTGGACTGGTGCTGGCCGGGCACAGTGACACCGTGCCGTTCGACTCCGCGTTGTGGCAGAGCGATCCGCTGAAGCTGACCGAGGTCGACGGCCGCTGGGTCGGTCTGGGCAGTTGCGACATGAAGGGTTTTTTCGCCCTGATCATCGAAGCGGTGCGGCCGTTGCTGGAGCAGCCGTTCAAGCAGCCGCTGCTGATCCTGGCCACTTGCGACGAAGAGAGCTCCATGGCCGGGGCGCGGGCCCTGGCGGAAGCCGGGCGCCCTCTGGGGCGCGCGGCGGTGATCGGCGAACCCACCGGACTCAAGCCGATCCGCCTGCACAAGGGGGTGATGATGGAGCGCATCGACATCCTCGGGCGCAGCGGCCACTCCTCTGACCCGAGCCTGGGCCGCAGTGCTCTGGAAGCGATGCACGACGCCATCGGCGAGCTGCGCGGGCTCCGGCTGCTGTGGCAACGCGAGTATCGCAATCCGCAGTTCAGCGTGCCGCAGCCGACCCTGAACTTCGGCTGCATCCATGGCGGCGACAACCCCAATCGCATCTGTGGCCAGTGTTCCCTGGAGTTCGACCTGCGGCCCTTGCCGGGCATGGACCCGCAGATGTTGCGCGAGGCCATTCGTCAGAAGCTGGCGCCGATCGCCCAGCGCCATGAAGTGCAGATCGACTATGCCCCGCTGTTTCCTGCCGTGCCGCCGTTCGAGCAGCCCGAGGACGCCGAGTTGGTGCGGGTGGCTGAGCGGTTGACCGGGCATCGCGCCGAAGCAGTAGCGTTTGGCACCGAAGCGCCTTATCTTCAGCGCCTTGGCTGCGAGACCCTGGTGCTCGGTCCGGGTGATATCGCCTGTGCCCACCAGCCGGGGGAATACCTCGAAATGTCACGCTTGCAGCCTACCGTGCATCTATTGCGAGAGCTGATCGAGCATTACTGCCTGACACCGGCCCAATTGTAAGTAAATTGCCGGTATTCCTGTCCGTACCCATTGAGGAGAGTAAGCGTGTTGCCAAGCCTGTTCCGACGATAACCATCAGCCCGCTGTGCGTTTTCCGTTTCGTCCTTTTATAGGCTGCTATTTATTTACAGGCTCAGGTTCATGCCCGAATACGTCAATTGGCTTCGCCATGCGTCTCCCTACATCAATGCTCACCGGGATTGCACCTTTGTGGTCATGCTCCCCGGCGACGGTGTTGAACACCCCAACTTCGGCAATATCGTTCACGACCTGGTGCTGCTGCACAGCCTGGGGGTGCGTCTGGTACTGGTGCACGGTTCCCGCCCGCAGATCGAAGCGCGCCTGGCGGCTCGTGGCCTGACCCCGCATTACCATCACGGCCTGCGCATCACTGATGCGGCGACCCTGGAGTGCGTGATCGACGCCGTCGGCCAGTTGCGCATTGCCATCGAGGCGCGGCTGTCCATGGACATGGCTTCGTCGCCGATGCAGGGCTCGCGGTTGCGGGTGGCCAGCGGCAACCTGGTGACGGCGCGGCCGATCGGCGTGCTGGAAGGCGTCGACTTCCACCACACCGGCGAAGTGCGTCGGGTCGATCGCAAGGGCATCAACCGCCTGCTGGATGAGCGCTCCATCGTGCTGCTGTCGCCCCTGGGTTATTCGCCCACCGGTGAAACCTTCAACCTGGCCTGCGAGGACGTGGCGACCCGTGCCGCCATCGACCTGGGGGCCGACAAGCTGCTGCTGTTCGGTGCCGACCCTGGGCTGCTGGATGAAAACGGCAAGCTGGTGCGTGAGCTGCGTCCGCAACAGGTGCCGGCCCATCTTCAGCGCCTGGGCAGCAACTACCAGGCCGAGCTGCTGGATGCCGCCGCCGAGGCTTGCCGTGGCGGGGTGGGGCGCAGCCATATCGTCAGCTATGCCGAAGATGGGGCGCTGTTGACCGAGCTTTTCACCCGTGATGGCGGCGGCACCCTGGTGGCCCAGGAGCAGTTCGAGCGGGTGCGCGAGGCGGCGATCGAAGACGTCGGCGGATTGCTGGATCTGATCAGTCCGCTGGAGGAGCAGGGCATCCTGGTGCGGCGTTCCCGCGAGGTGCTGGAGCGCGAGATCGAACAGTTCAGCGTGGTCGAGCGCGAGGGCATGATCATTGCCTGCGCGGCCTTGTACCAGATTGCCGATTCCGATGCCGGTGAACTGGCCTGTCTGGCGGTGAACCCGGAATATCGCCATGGCAAACGTGGCGATGAACTGTTGGAAAGGATCGAAGCCCGGGCCCGGGCCCAGGGCCTGAAAACCTTGTTCGTGCTCACCACCCGCACCGCGCACTGGTTCCGTGAGCGAGGTTTTGTGCCCAGCAGCGTCGAGCGCCTGCCTTCGGCCAGGGCTTCGCTGTACAACTATCAGCGCAACTCGAAGATCTTCGAGAAGGCTCTCTGAGTCCTCCGCTCGTCCCGCAATCGGCAACGCCTCGGTCCCTGGATCGAGGCGTTGTGCTTTAGGGACATGTCAGAAAAATTTCATTTCGATACAAAAACTGTAACAAATTGACGGGAGGATAGGCTCTTAGCCATGATTGCGTCGCTTTTTTGATCCTGTTCGACGTTTTTCGTCTAAAACGCTCCGGATCATGGGCAGCAAGATCGGAAAATTCTTTTTAGCAATGAGCTTGCAAGTGTCTACGCTGGGTAGTTCGGCGTGTTGATGGTCAGCTTTATTCCTGAAAGGCATGAAAAAGAATTAAACAATTCTTTTTGGGTTTATGAGTAATTCATTACCCTGCAGGGACCAAATTACGGCGATTAGACCATGGTCGTAGACACAGATCGTTACGATTGACTTATCAGTCACGGTCTGGCGCTAATCGCGCATCTGTGGCACCCGGGCGTTCGATCCGGGGCCAGGAACCACAAGAATTAGAAACGAGAGGAGCGAAACATGAACAAGTCCACCTTGGCCCTGGCTGTGGCCGTAGGGGTTTTGGCGCAGCAGGCAGGCGCCGCCGGTTTCATCGAAGACAGCAAGGCCACCTTGGGGCTGCGTAACTTCTATATCAATACCGATAACCGTGATGGTGATACCAAAGCCGCCAAAGCCCAGAACAAGCAGGAAGAATGGGGCCAAGGCTTCATCTTCAACTTCACCTCTGGCTACACCGAAGGCACCGTAGGTTTCGGTCTGGACGCTATCGGCTTGCTGGGCGTGCGCCTGGATTCCGGTGGCGGCACCAACGGCGCAACCACCACATCTGCTGGCGGCACCATTTTCCCGACTCACTCCTCCAGCGGCAAAAACGCTCAAGCGGTGAACGACTACTCCAGCCTGGGCCTGACCGGCAAGGTCAAGGTTTCCCAGACCGAGCTGAAGATCGGCACCCTGCAACCGAACAACCCGGTGATCAAGTACAACGACGGTCGTCTGTTGCCACAAACCTTCCAGGGCGGCCAGATCACTTCGAACGAGATCAAGGACCTGACCCTGACCGCAGGTCAGATCGAGCACGCCAAAGGGCGTAACTCGAGCAACAACGAAGGCCTGTCCATCGCCGGTGCCAACGCCAGCTCCAACTACGATGCCGGCAAGTTCAGCAACAAGTTCTACTACGCTGGTGCGGACTACAAGATCACCAAGGATCTGACCGCTTCGTACTACTACGGTGAGCTGAAAGACTTCTACTCGCAGAACTTCCTGGGCCTGGTACACAACTGGTCCATCGGTCCTGGCGTGCTGAAAAGCGACCTGCGCTACTACCGCAGCCGCGACAACGGCTCCAACGGCGACACTGCTGCCTACTACACCACTGGCTACTACCCGGACAAAGGCCTGTCGGCAATCACCAAGGGCAAGGTTGACAACAACCTGTACAGCTACCTGGCCCTGTACTCGGTTGAAGGTCACACCTTCGGTGGCGGCTACCAGTACAGCAACGGTGACAGCGACTTCCCTTGGCTGAACCAGGGTGACGGTTCGTCCAACAGCACCATCACCGACATGCAGATCCAGAAGTTCGCCCGTGCCGGCGAGCGTACCTGGCAGGCTCGCTACGCCTATGACTTCGCCAAGGTTGGCGTGCCTGGCCTGACCGCCGGCATCATCTACCTGCGCGGCAACAACATCGACACCGCCGGTAAAGTCGGTGCTGCTCAGAAGCTCACTCTGGGCACTGGCGGCACCGAGTGGGAACGCGACCTGACCCTGTCCTACGTGGTTCCGCAAGGTCCGCTGAAGAACCTGGGTCTGACCTGGAAAAACGCCATGTGGCGTAACGACATTCCGGGCCAGCGCGACCAGGACGAAAACCGTCTGATCGTCAGCTACTCGATCCCGTTGAAGTAATTCGCGGTTCAAGCCTCGCCCGGCGCAATGCCGGGCGAGGTACTGCTTCAAGTCAGGCCCACCCCCGTGAGCCCTTCCTGAATTCCCCTCTTTGTACAGCGACTCAAGGCCTTCTCGAACCTTGTTGAGAAGGGTGGTCTTCGCCTGCGCGTGAGTCCAGTGAAGAGATTTTTAATATTCCTTTCGGGTCTTAATAAATCGATATTTATTCTTTTTAAATAAGCTCCAGCGCAGGCAGAGTAGCTTCATCACGCACTCACAGGAGCAGCACCCATGAGCCTCAGACTGGGCGACATCGCCCCCGACTTCGAACAGGATTCCAGTGCCGGCAAGATTCGTTTCCACGAGTGGCTGGGCGACAGCTGGGGCGTGCTGTTTTCCCATCCGGCGGACTTCACTCCTGTGTGCACCACCGAGCTGGGCTTCACTGCCAAGCTCAAGGACGAATTCGCCCAGCGCGGGGTGAAAGCCATTGCCCTGTCGGTGGACCCGGTGGACTCCCATCACAAGTGGATCGAGGACATCAACGAAACCCAGAACACCCGGGTCAACTTCCCGATCCTGGCGGACGCCGATCGCAAGGTGTCGGACCTCTACGACCTGATCCACCCCAATGCCAGCGACACCTTGACCGTGCGTTCGCTATTCATCATCGACCCGAACAAGAAGATCCGCCTGACCATCACCTATCCAGCCAGCACCGGGCGCAACTTCCATGAAATTCTCCGGGTGATCGATTCGCTGCAACTCACCGACAACTACAAGGTGGCCACGCCGGCCAACTGGCAGGACGGTGACGAAGTGGTGATCGTGCCTTCGCTCAAGGACGAGGACGAGATCAAGCGCCGCTTTCCCAAAGGCTATCGCGCAGTGAAGCCCTACCTGCGCCTGACTCCACAACCCAACCGCTGACCCACTCACCGCTGCAGGAGCCGGCTTGCCGGCGAAGGCGGTCGTGAGGTCGATGCAAGGTTTTGCGGGCTTGTTCGCGGGCAAGCCCGCTCCTACGGAGAGCTCAGGGGTAACAGAACCACAAAGCAGGGGTTTTAAGGCCGTTTCGACGGCCTATTTTTTTGCCTGGAAATCACCGTTTCTTATATTCATTAAAGGAATAAACAAATGAAAAAATAAGATTTATGGATATATAAATAGGCTGTTAAGGTCTGTGCAGTCCGGCGAGATCGCATCCCGCGAATCGCTCATCTTGTTCAAGGAATCCCGTGAATGCTGGTGGTCTCTCTCGGTGGCAGTCCCAGCCAACGCTCCCGTTCCGGGGTGTTGCTGGAGTTGGCCAAGCGCTGGTTACAGCAGCACGGCGTGGAAGTGGTCAGTTACCAGGTGCGGGACTTCCCGGCCGAGGATCTGCTCCACGCTCGCTTCGACAGCCCCAAGGTCATCGACTTGCTGCAACAGATCGACCAGGCCGATGGCCTGCTGATCGCCACGCCGGTGTACAAGGCGTCGTTTTCCGGGGCATTGAAAACCCTGCTCGACCTGCTGCCGGAGCGTGCCCTGAGCCACAAGGTGGTATTGCCCATGGCCACCGGCGGCAGCATCGCCCATATGCTGGCGGTGGACTACGCCCTCAAGCCCGTGCTCTCGGCGCTCAAGGCCCAGGAAATGCTCCAGGGCATCTTTGCCGAGGACAGCCAGATCGCCTATGGCGAAGGCAGTGTCCAGCCGCAGCTGGCCGAGGCCCTGGAACTGCGCCTGCGCGAGGCGTTGGAGCAGTTCCATAGCGCCATGGCGCGCCGCCCCAAGCCGCTGGACCCGCATCTGTTGAATGAACGTCTGTTGAGTGCTCGCTGGAGCATTTGAGCCACACCCCTGATTTGAAGTACTGACCTTACTCGCCCGCCAACGGGCAAGCAGGTGCAGCCACAACCCCCACAGCAAAAAGGAGAGCGCCATGCGCCCTGTTATTTTGCGTCGCGGTCTGGTCGCTCTGTTTGCTGCGGCTGTGTCCTTCGGCGCCATCGTTCAAGCTCAAGCCGAAACCCTGCGTATCGGTTATCAGAAGTACGGCACCCTGGTGCTGCTCAAGGCCAAGGGCACCCTGGAAAAGCGCCTGGCGCAGCAAGGCGTGGACGTGAAGTGGACCGAGTTTCCCGGTGGTCCGCAGTTGCTGGAAGGGCTGAACGTCGGTTCCATCGACTTCGGCGTGACCGGCGAAACCCCGCCGGTGTTCGCCCAGGCCGCCGGTGCCGATCTGCTCTACGTGGCCTACGAACCTCCGGCGCCCCATAGCGAGGCGATCCTGGTGCCCAAGGACTCGCCGATCAAGTCGGTGCAGGACCTCAAGGGCAAGAAAGTGGTGCTGAACAAGGGCTCCAACGTTCATTACCTGCTGGTCCGTGCCCTGGAAGACGCCGGCCTCAAGTACAGCGACATCCAGACCGTGTTCCTGCCCCCGGCCGATGCCCGCGCTGCGTTCGAGCGCGGCAGCGTCGACGCCTGGGTCATCTGGGACCCCTACCAGGCGGCGGCTGAGCAGCAACTGCAGGCGCGCACCCTGCGCGACGGCAGCGGCATCGTCGACAACCACCAGTTCTACCTGGCGACCAAACCCTACGCACAGCAGCACCCAGAAGTGATCAAGGCCCTGGTGGAAGAGGTACGGGCGGTGGGCGAGTGGTCCAAGGCCAACCCGCAGGAGGTCACCGAGCAGGTGGCGCCGCTGCTCGGCCTGTCCACTGACATCACCCTGACCTCGGTGAAGCGCCAGGGCTACGGCGCGGGCTTCCTGACTCCGGAGGTGATCGCCGCGCAGCAGAAAATCGCCGACAGCTTCTATCAGCTCAAGCTGATTCCCAAGCCGCTGAGCATCAAAGACGTGATCTGGACGCCCACCGCCGCCGTGGCCAAAGCGCCGTAAATCGAACCCTTAGGAGACAACTCCATGAGCCTCAACATCTTCTGGTTTCTGCCCACTCACGGCGACGGCCATTACCTTGGCACCGCCGAAGGCGCTCGCGCCGTGGATCATGCCTACCTGCAACAGATCGCCCAGGCCGCCGACCGCCTGGGCTTTGGTGGCGTGCTGATTCCCACCGGACGCTCCTGCGAGGATTCCTGGCTGGTGGCGGCTTCGCTGATTCCGGTGACCCAGCGCCTGAAGTTCCTGGTCGCCCTGCGCCCCGGGATCATTTCCCCGACGGTGGCGGCGCGCCAGGCTGCGACCCTGGATCGGCTGTCCGGTGGCCGGGCGCTGTTCAACCTGGTGACCGGTGGCGATCCGGACGAGCTGGCCGGTGACGGCCTGTTCCTCGACCATGAAGAGCGTTACCAGGCCTCTGTGGAGTTCACCCGTATCTGGCGCCGGGTGCTGGAAGGCGAAACCGTGGATTACGACGGCCAGCACATCAGTGTGAAGGGCGCCAAGCTGCTCTATCCGCCACTGCAAAAACCCCGTCCGCCGCTGTATTTCGGCGGCTCTTCGGAAGCCGCCCAGGACCTGGCCGCCGAGCAGGTGGAGATGGTCCTGACCTGGGGCGAGCCACCGGCCGCCGTGGCCGAGAAGATCCAGCAGGTGCGCGACAAGGCCGCCAAGCTCGGACGCAGCGTGCGCTTCGGCATCCGCCTGCACGTGATCGTGCGGGAAACCAATGCCGAAGCCTGGCAGGCCGCCGAACGCCTGATTTCCCATCTGGACGACGACACCATCGCCCGGGCTCAGGCATCCCTGGCGCGCTTCGATTCGGTTGGCCAGCAGCGCATGGCGGCCCTGCATGGTGGTCGTCGCGACCGGTTGGAAGTCAGCCCCAATCTCTGGGCCGGCGTCGGTCTGGTACGTGGCGGTGCCGGCACCGCTCTGGTGGGAGACGGCCCTACGGTGGCGGCGCGGATGAAAGAGTACGCGGACCTGGGCATCGATACCTTCATCTTCTCCGGTTATCCACACCTGGAAGAGTCCTATCGCGTGGCCGAGTTACTGTTCCCGCACCTGGATATCGAACGGCCCAAACTGCCTGAAGCGGCCGGTTACGTCAGCCCGTTCGGGGAGATGGTCGCCAACGACATCATTCCCAAAGCCGCGTCCCAGAGCTGAGGTGCGGTCATGAATGGACAACGCATAGTGCAGCGTCTGGCGCCCTGGGGCCTGCCCTTGCTACTGCTCGCGGTGTGGCAGCTGTCGGTGTCGGCGGGGTGGCTCTCGACCCGCATCCTGCCGGCCCCCAGCGCGGTGATCGAAGCCGGGATCAGTCTGGTACGCAGCGGTGATATCTGGACCCACCTGGCCATCAGTGGCTGGCGCGCGGGGCTGGGGTTTGTCATCGGTGGCGGTATCGGCCTGGCCCTGGGCTTCATCACCGGCCTGTCGAAGTGGGGCGAGCGGCTGCTGGACAGCTCGGTGCAGATGATCCGCAACGTGCCGCACCTGGCGCTGATTCCGCTGGTGATCCTGTGGTTCGGCATCGATGAGTCGGCGAAGATTTTCCTGGTGGCCCTGGGCACCCTGTTTCCCATCTACCTCAACACCTACCACGGCATCCGCAACGTCGATCCGGCGCTGGTGGAGATGGCGCGCAGCTATGGCCTGTCCGGCTTTGCGCTGTTTCGCCAGGTGATCCTGCCGGGGGCCTTGCCCTCGATCCTGGTGGGCGTGCGCTTTGCCCTGGGCTTCATGTGGCTGACCCTGATCGTCGCCGAAACCATCTCCGCCAGCTCGGGCATCGGCTACCTGGCGATGAACGCCCGGGAATTCCTACAGACCGACGTGGTGGTGCTGGCCATCGTCATGTACGCAGTGCTCGGCAAGCTGGCGGATCTGGCCGCGCGTGGCCTGGAACGGGTCTGGCTGCGCTGGCATCCGGCCTACCAAGTGGCCAAGGGGGATGCCCAATGACGGCTCAACAACCTCCACGGCTGCTGCGGGGCATTCCCCTGGCCGTGCGCAAACTGCAAAAGACTTTCGGCTCGCGCCAGGTGCTGCGGGAAATCGACCTGCACATTCCCGCCGGCCAGTTCGTCGCGGTGGTGGGGCGCAGCGGTTGCGGCAAGAGCACCTTGCTGCGCCTGCTGGCCGGACTCGACCAGCCTTCGGCCGGGGAGTTGCTGGCGGGCTCCGCGCCCTTGAGCGCCGCCATCGAAGACACCCGGCTGATGTTCCAGGAAGCGCGTTTGCTGCCCTGGAAGAAAGTCATCGACAACGTCGGGCTCGGTCTTGCGGGCAACTGGCGGCCCCAGGCCCTGGAAGCCCTTGAGGCGGTGGGCCTGGCCGATCGCGCCAATGAGTGGCCGGCGGCGCTGTCTGGTGGCCAGAAGCAGCGTGTGGCGCTGGCCCGGGCCCTGATCCATCAACCGCGGCTGTTGCTGCTGGACGAACCGTTGGGGGCGCTGGATGCCCTGACCCGGATCGAGATGCAGCAGTTGATCGAGCGCCTGTGGCAGCAGCACGGTTTTACCGTATTGCTGGTGACCCACGATGTCAGCGAGGCGGTGGCGATTGCCGATCGGGTGATCCTGATCGAGGACGGCGAGGTGGGACTGGACCTGCACGTCGAGCTGCCGCGTCCGCGCGTGCGGGGTTCCCATCGTCTGGCGGCCCTGGAAACCCAAGTCCTCAACCGCGTGCTGTCACTGCCCGGCTCGCCGCCGGAACCGGAACCCGTTTCACCCTTGCCCACGCAGTTGCGTTGGGCGCTCTAGAGCAGCGGCAAGTGTTCAGCTGCAAGCGACAGGCAAGAGCCCCGTGCTCCCGCTTGCCGCTGACCGCTTGAAGCTTGCAGCTCTGTTTTTCGACCCCAGGAGAAATACCATGACTATCAAAGCCATCAACGTACGCAACCAGTTCAAGGGCACCATCAAGGAAATCGTCGAAGGCGACGTGCTCTCGGAAATCGATGTCCAGACCGCTTCCGGGATTGTCACTTCGGTGATCACCACCCGTTCGGTCAAGGAACTGGAACTGTCCATCGGCAGCGAAGTGATTGCCTTTGTGAAGTCCACCGAGGTGTCGATCGCCAAGCTATGAGCGAGGCCAGAGATCAGCCCCGAAGGGTGCGAGCCCTTCGGGGCTTTTTCATGGGCGCTGTAAATACCGGTCAGATTTGATACTTTCCCTGCTTTCGGCAAGACCTGAACAGTAAACATGACAACAGAGCAGGGTCCAAACGCAGGGTATCTGGAGTTCGATCGCGACCACTGGTCGGCGTTACGGGCCGGAGAACCCATGAACCTGTCGCCGTCCGAGATGGACTCGCTGACCAGTCCGACCCAGCCCATGGCGTCTGAAGAGGTGCGGCAGATCCTGCTGCCCCTGTCGCGCCTGCTGCATTTGCATGCGGCCCAGGTGCAGTCGCTCAAGGTGCCCCAGACCGGCTTCAAGGCCCCCTATGTGATCGGTGTGTCCGGCAGCGTGGCGGTGGGCAAGAGCAGTTTTGCCCGGGTCCTGGCGGCGCTCCTGGCCTATTGGCCGGGCAAACCCAATGTGCACCTGGTAACCACGGACTCGTTTCTGTTCCCCCTGGCCACCCTGCAGGAAAAAAACATCCTGCACCGCAAGGGGTTTCCCGAGTCCTACGATGAACCGCTGTTCGTGGATTTTCTCCAGGCCGTGTGCCGCAGGGGCGAGGCGGCGCGGATTCCCATCTATTCCCATGTGCGCTACGACATCCTGGCCGATGAGGCGCAGTCGGTGGAGGCGCCGGACATCATCATCCTCGAAGGCCTGAATGTGCTGCAGGGGGAGCGGGGCCAGGGCTTGAATCCCTTGGACTTCATCGACTTCTCCATTTACGTCGACGCGCCCGAGGAGACGATCAAGGCCTGGTATCTGGAGCGTTTTGTCTATTTGAAGAACACTGCCTTCCAGTCCCGAGACTCCTATTTCAACAAGTACAAGGGGCTCTCGGACCCCGAGGCCTTGTCGATGGCGTCCGATACCTGGGACCGGGTCAACTTGAAGAACCTGCTGGAAAACATTCTGCCCACCCGGGAAAGGGCCAACCTGATCATCCACAAGTCAGCGGATCACAGCATCGACCGGCTGTTGTTGCGCCAGGTCTGAGCCCTCAAAGCGGGGCGGGGCGCTTGGGCAGGTAGGGCGGTAGATAAAGACTCAGGTAGGCATCGAACACGCGCATGCCTTCCTCGGCCATGCGCGGGGTGATCTGCCCGTGCTGCTGCACCGAGCGGGCATACACCCGATCCCCGAGCTCCATGGCCAGGGCGAACACGTCCACGTCGGCGGGCAATCTCGGCAGCTCGAAGTGCTGATTGAACAGTGTGTGCATCAGGTCCCCCAGCTCGAGGTCGTGCTGGCGATCGGCCTGGGTGACCTCGGTCAGCCCGTGCTGGGCGAGGATCAGTTGGCGGGCCGCCGCGTCCGCGCCGTAGATGTCGAGCATGCGCTGTTCCACCAGGCGTGACAGGTCACGCCAGCCCTGGAGTCGCTGGTGGTCGATGGGGGCTTGCAGGCAGGCGCGAAAAGCAGCGTGTACATCGGCGGTCAGGGCCTCCAGCAGGGCCGGGACGCTGGCGAAGAAGTGATAGACCGACGACGGTGGAATCTGCGCCCGTTCGGCCACGCTGTAGATCGACAGGCTGGCCACGCCCTCGCTGGCCAGCAGGGTCCGGGCGGCCTCGAGTATCGAGTCGATCCGGGCCTGGCTGCGTGCACGGGGTTTGCGTAGCGGGGCGGTGCGCGTCATCGGTGTCTCCTACTGGGCAGCGGGCATTGTACGCGACAGTGCGAGGATTCCTGAATCCGCCGGCCATGGATCCGAGGCACAAAAAAACGCCGCGAGCGGTGAGCTACGCGGCGTTTTTTTTGCGACAACCGCTTAGACGGTGTGCAGGTACCAGTTGTACTCGAGGTCGGAGATGGAGTGTTCGAACTCCTCCAGCTCGCTCTCTTTGCAGGCCACGAAGATATCGATGTACTTCGGATCGATGTACTTGGCCATCACTTCACTGTCGTCCAGCTCGCGCAGGGCATCGCGCAAGTTGTTTGGCAGGCTTTGTTCGTTCTGCTCGTAGCTGTTGCCTTCAGTCGGTGCCGGCGGCTCGATCTTGTTGGTCAGGCCGTGGTGCACGCCCGCCAGGACCGAAGCCATCAGCAGGTACGGGTTGGCGTCGGCACCGGCGACCCGGTGCTCGATGCGTACCGCATCAGCGGAACCGGTCGGTACGCGAATGGCCACGGTGCGGTTGTCCAGGCCCCAGCTTGGCGAGTTCGGCACATAGAACTGGGCGCCGAAACGACGGTAGGAGTTGACGTTCGGGCAGAGGAAGGCCATCTGCGCCGGTAGGGTCTCGAGCACACCGCCGATCGCGTGACGCAGTGCGGCGTTCTGCTCGGGATCCTCGCTGGAAAAGATGTTCTTGCCATCTTTGTCCAGAACCGAAATGTGGACGTGCAGACCGTTGCCCGCCTGGCCCGGGTAAGGCTTGGCCATGAAGGTGGTGTCCATCTCATGGTCGTAGGCGATGTTCTTGATCAGGCGCTTGAGCAGTACCGCGTAGTCGCAGGCCTTGATCGGGTCGGCCACGTGGTGCAGGTTGACCTCGAATTGCGCCGGGGCGCTTTCCTTGACGATGGCGTCGGCCGGAATGCCTTGCTCCTTGGCGCCTTCCAGAATGTCCTGGAGGCAGTCGACGTATTCGTCGAGATCGTCGATCAGGTAGACCTGAGTGGAATGCGGACGTTTGCCGGAGATCGGTGAGCGTGGCGGCTGTGGACGGCCGTTCACATTCTCCTGGTCGATCAGGTAGAACTCCAGTTCGAAGGCCGCGCAGATGGTCAGTCCCAGTTCGTCGAACTTGGTCACGACCTGGCGCAGCACTTCCCGTGGATCGGCGAAGAACGGGTCGCCTTCAAGTTCGTGCATGGTCATCAGCAGTTGCGCGGTAGGGCGCTTCTGCCAGGGTTCATTGCACAGGGTATCGGGGATCGGATAGCAGATTCGGTCAGCATCGCCGATGTCCAGGCCCAGGCCGGTGCTTTCCACCGTAGAGCCATTGATATCCAGGGCAAAGAGGGAGGCCGGCAGGTTGATGCCTTTCTCGTAAACCTTGTGGAGGCTGGTGCGTTCGATGCGCTTGCCGCGCACCACACCATTCATATCCGCAATCAGAAGGTCAACGTACAGAACCTCAGGATGTTCCTTAAGGAACGCGTTCGCTTCGTTAAGCTGAACGGCACGCGGGGGTACCGACATGATGCAACACCTTTGTTGTTAAAAATATCAATCATTGATCTTTTCTGGTTTCAGTCAACCCGAACGGCATGCCGAAGTCAAGTAAGGCTCTTTACGCCCTAATAAAGGGCTGGTGAGGCTCTTTTGGGGCAAAACAGGGCATTTTTTGGGACGCGACTGCCTTGGGTAGCGCAGGCTTGAGCGGGCCGTGTTGTATTTTTTACGGGGGTGTTGTGTAAAAAAATGAACAAGGCTAAGCTCGAATCAAACCCATAACAGCAATAATACCGGGGTGTTTCATGTCTCGCCTGCCGTTAATCGGCATCACCGCCTGCTCCAGGCAGATCGGTCTGCATGCTTATCACATCAGTGGCGACGAGTATGTCCAGGCAGTAGCCAGCGCAGCCCAGGGCGTGCCGGTGATTCTTCCGTCCCTGGCGCAGCTGGTTTCCCCGTCCGATATTCTGGACGGTCTGGACGGCATCCTCTTTACCGGCTCTCCCTCCAATATCGAACCTTTCCATTATCAGGGGCCCGCCAGCGCGCCCGGCACTGCTCATGATTCTGCACGGGATGCCGCGACCCTGCCCCTGCTGGACGCCGCCGTTGCCGCGGGCGTTCCCGTACTGGGCATCTGCCGCGGGTTTCAGGAAATGAACGTCGCCCTGGGCGGCAGCCTCCACCAGAACGTGCATGAAGTGCAGCCGTTCATGGACCACCGCCATGATGAAGAGGCCGACCAGCCCCTGGATGCCTGGTACGCACCGGCCCATGACGTGCACGTCCAGGCCGGCGGTGTCCTGGCGGGCCTGGGCCTGCCGCAGACGATCCAGGTCAACTCGATTCATGCTCAAGGCGTTGATCGTCTGGCGCCGGGGCTGCGGGTCGAGGCGCTGGCTGCCGACGGCCTGGTCGAGGCCATTTCGGTCGAGGCCAGCAAGGCTTTTGCGTTGGGGGTGCAATGGCACCCCGAATGGCAGGTAAGCTGCAACCCTCACTACCTGGCCATTTTCCAGGCTTTTGGTGATGCCTGCCGCCAGCGGGCAAAACAACGCGACGCCGAAGCGTCACACAACGCCTGACTTAATAGAGAGTCAGGAAACTCAGCCTAGAGGCATTTATGAGTAACAACCTCGACCAGCTCACCGATTGGTTGAAAGACCACAAGATCACAGAAGTCGAATGCATGATCGGCGACCTGACCGGCATCACCCGGGGCAAGATCTCGCCGACCAACAAGTTCATTGCCGAAAAAGGCATGCGTCTGCCCGAGAGCGTGCTGTTGCAGACCGTGACCGGCGACTATGTCGAAGACGACATCTACTACGAACTGCTGGACCCGGCGGATATCGACATGGTCTGCCGCCCGGACCATAACGCGGTGTACCTGGTGCCCTGGGCCATCGAGCCCACGGCCCAGGTGATCCACGACACCTACGACAAGCAGGGCAACCCCATCGAGCTGTCGCCGCGCAACGTCTTGAAGAAAGTCCTCAAGCTCTACGCCGACCACGGCTGGCAGCCCATCGTGGCGCCGGAGATGGAGTTCTACCTGACCAAGCGCAGTGATGACCCCGACTACCCGCTGCAGCCGCCGATCGGCCGTTCCGGCCGCCCGGAAACCGGTCGTCAGTCGTTCTCCATCGAAGCGGCCAACGAATTCGATCCGCTGTTCGAGGACGTCTACGACTGGTGCGAACTGCAGGAGCTGGACCTGGACACGCTGATCCACGAGGACGGCACGGCGCAGATGGAAATCAACTTCCGTCACGGCGATGCCCTGTCCCTGGCCGACCAGATCCTGGTGTTCAAGCGCACCATGCGCGAAGCCGCGCTCAAGCACGATGTGGCCGCCACCTTCATGGCCAAGCCCATGACCGGCGAGCCCGGCAGTGCCATGCACCTGCACCAGAGCATCATCGACATCAACACCGGCAAGAACGTCTTCTCCAACGAGGACGGGACCATGAGCCAGCTGTTCCTCAACCACATCGGCGGCTTGCAGAAGTTCATCCCCGAGCTGCTGCCGCTGTTCGCGCCCAACGTCAACTCGTTCCGCCGCTTCCTGCCGGACACTTCGGCACCGGTGAACGTCGAGTGGGGCGAAGAGAACCGCACCGTGGGCCTGCGGGTGCCGGATGCCGGTCCGCAGAACCGTCGGGTGGAAAACCGCCTGCCGGGTGCCGATGCCAACCCCTACCTGGCGATCGCCGCCAGTCTGTTGTGTGGCTACATCGGCATGGTCGAGGGCCACAACCCGAGTGCGCCGGTGGTCGGGCGCGGCTATGAACGCCGCAACCTGCGTCTGCCGCTGACCATCGAGGACGCTCTGGAGCGTATGGAGAACAGCAAGACCATCGAGAAGTACCTGGGCCAGAAGTTCATCACCGGCTACGTCGCGGTGAAGCGGGCCGAACATGAAAACTTCAAGCGCGTGATCAGTTCGTGGGAGCGGGAATTCCTGTTGTTCGCCGTCTGATTCGCCGGGCGCCACTGCCCGCCAGTGGCGCCTTCACTGACACTTAGGAGAGATTGATGACTCAAAAAAACCCGCAAACCCGCGAGTGGCAAACCCTCAGCAGTGATCACCACCTGGCGCCCTTCAGTGATTTCAAGCAATTGAAAGAAAAGGGACCGCGGATCATCACCCACGCCAAAGGTGTGTATCTCTGGGACAGTGAAGGCAATCAGATTCTCGACGGCATGGCCGGCCTGTGGTGCGTCGCCATCGGCTATGGCCGTGATGAGCTGGCCGAGGCTGCCAGCCAGCAAATGCGCGAACTGCCGTACTACAACCTGTTCTTCCAGACTGCGCATCCGCCGGTGCTGGAGTTATCCAAGGTGATTGCCGAGATCGCGCCGCAAGGCATGAACCATGTGTTCTTCACCGGTTCCGGTTCCGAAGGCAACGACACCATGCTGCGCATGGTCCGCCATTACTGGGCGATCAAGGGCCAGCCGAACAAGAAAACCATCATCAGCCGGGTCAATGGCTACCACGGCTCCACCGTGGCCGGCGCCAGCCTCGGCGGCATGACCTACATGCACGAACAGGGCGACTTGCCGATCCCGGGCATCGTCCACATCCCGCAACCCTACTGGTTCGGCGAGGGCGGCGACATGAGCCCCGACGAGTTCGGCATCTGGGCGGCCAATCAACTGGAAGAAAAGATCCTGGAACTGGGCGTGGACAACGTCGGTGCCTTTATCGCCGAGCCGATCCAGGGCGCCGGTGGCGTGATCGTGCCGCCAGACAGCTACTGGCCGCGGATCAAGGAAATTCTCGCCAAGTACGACATCCTGTTCGTCGCCGACGAGGTGATCTGTGGCTTTGGTCGTACCGGTGAGTGGTTCGGTAGCGATTTCTACGACCTCAAGCCCGACATGATGACCATCGCCAAGGGCCTGACTTCCGGCTACATCCCCATGGGTGGCCTGATCGTGCGTGACGAAGTGGTGGCGGTGCTCAACGAGGGCGGCGACTTCAACCACGGTTTCACCTATTCCGGGCATCCGGTAGCCGCTGCCGTGGCCCTGGAGAACATCCGCATCATGCGCGAGGAAAAAATTATCCAGCGCGTCCATGAAAAAACGGCACCTTATTTGCAGAAACGTCTGCGTGAGCTGAGCGACCATCCGTTGGTGGGCGAGGTTCGCGGGGTTGGTCTGCTGGGGGCGATCGAGCTGGTCAAGGACAAGGCCACCCGGGCGCGCTATCAGGGCCGGGGCGTGGGCATGATCTGTCGCCAGTTCTGTTTCGACAACGGCCTGATCATGCGTGCCGTGGGCGACACCATGATCATTGCCCCGCCGCTGGTGATCAGCGAAGCGGAGATCGACGAGCTGGTAGCCAAGGCGCGCAAGTGCCTGGACCTGACCTTGAGTGCCCTGCAGGGCTGAGTGCTAGGCTTTGAGCGCGGTGCTTGCGGGCACCCTGTTCGAAGCAGGCATAAAGGCCGGTCTTTCCTTGAAAGCCGGCCTTGGATCTTGCCAGACTACCCGCCGTTTTGGTTGCCCGGATATTGGCCGCTGAACGAGTGGTTAAAAAGAATAATTGGAGCATTACGCATGAAGGCATTAGGTATGAAGTTAGCTGGCAAGACCCTCCTCGCCATGTCCCTGATGGGCGTGATGGCGGCGGCAGCACAAGCGGACGATAAAGTACTGCACGTTTACAACTGGTCCGATTACATCGCTCCGGACACCATCAAGAAGTTTGAAGCCGAGTCGGGCATCAAAGTGGTCTACGACGTGTTCGACAGCAACGAAACCCTGGAAGCCAAGTTGCTCGCCGGCAAATCCGGTTACGACGTGGTAGTGCCTTCCAACAACTTCCTGGCCAAGCAGATCAAGGCCGGCGTCTATCAGGAACTGGACAAGTCCAAGCTGCCGAACTGGAAGAACCTCAACGAATCGCTGCTCAAGGCGGTATCGGTGAGCGACCCGGGCAACAAGCACGCTTTCCCTTACATGTGGGGCTCGATCGGCATCGGTTTCAATGCCGAGAAGGTCAAGGCGGTATTGGGCGCCGACGCACCGACCAACTCCTGGGACCTGCTGTTCAAGCCGGAAAATGCCGAGAAGTTGAAGGCCTGCGGCGTCAGCTTCCTCGACTCGCCAACCGAAATGATTCCGGTGGCGCTGCACTACCTGGGCTACCCGACCGACAGCCAGGACAAGAAGCAACTGGACGAAGCCGAGAAGCTGTTCCTCAAGATCCGTCCTTCGATCGCCTACTTCCACTCGTCCAAGTACATCTCCGACCTGGCTAACGGCAACATCTGCGTCGCCGTCGGCTACTCGGGCGATATCTACCAGGCCAAGGCCCGTGCTGCCGAAGCCGGCGACAAGGTCAAGGTCAGCTACAACATTCCGAAAGAAGGTGCTGGCAGCTTCTACGACATGGTCGCCATCCCTAAAGACGCCGAAAACGTCGAAGGCGCCTACAAGTTCATGACCTTCCTGCAAAAGCCTGAAGTCATGGCCGAAATCACCAACGCCGTGCGTTTCCCCAACGGTAACGCGGCTGCAACCCCGTTGGTCGATAAAGACATCACCAGCGACCCGGGCGTTTACCCGCCAGCTGAAGTCCAGGCCAAGCTGTACGCGATTGCCGACCTGCCGGCCGCGACCCAGCGCATCCTGACCCGCAGCTGGACCAAGATCAAATCCGGCAAATAAGTCGATTTGCAGCACTACCTGTTGCCGTCGTCATGGCGAGGGCGGCAACAGGAAACAATTAAATGACAGAAAGTTTTGCTGGATTGGTTTATCGAGGGTAAGTTGCGCGCCGGTTTTGTTGCTGGGCAGCTCGGAGGCTGTCAGGTAGCGCGGGGCAACTTGGGCCCAACTATTGAAGAGGACCTCCACTTGCCTATTTCTTTATTTCGCAAAGCCATGCTGGTCGCCGCCAGCCTGACGCTGGTGGCTGGCGTCCAGGCTGCACCGTCCGTGCATATTTATAACTGGTCCGACTACATCGGGAAAAACACCCTGGCCGAGTTTGAAAAGGCCACGGGTATCAAGCCGGTGTATGACGTTTTTGATTCCAACGAAACCCTGGAAGGCAAGTTGCTGGCCGGCCGCACCGGTTATGACGTGGTGGTGCCGTCCAACCACTTCCTGGGCAAGCAGATCAAGGCCGGCGCGTTCCAGAAACTCGACAAGAGCCTGCTGCCCAACTATTCGAATCTCGACCCGGCGCTGCTCAAGCGCCTGGAAATGAACGACCCGGGCAACCAGTACGCGGTGCCGTACCTGTGGGGCACCAACGGCATCGGCTACAACGTCGACAAGGTCAAGGCTGTCCTGGGCGTGGACAAGATCGACTCCTGGAGCGTGCTGTTCGAGCCGGAGAACATCAAGAAGCTCAACAGCTGCGGCGTAGCCTTCCTCGACTCCGCCGATGAGATGATGCCCACGGTCCTCAATTACCTGGGCCTGGATGCCAACAGCACCAACCCCCAGGACTACAAGAAGGCCGAGGCCAAGTTGCTGGCGGTGCGTCCCTACGTGACCTACTTCCATTCGTCCAAGTACATCTCGGACCTGGCCAACGGCAACATCTGCGTGGCCATCGGCTTTTCCGGCGACGTGTTCCAGGCCAAGGCCCGGGCCGCCGACGCCGGCAAGGGCGTGAACATTGCCTACGCCATTCCGAAGGAAGGGGGAGCCCTGTGGTTCGACATGCTGGCGATCCCCAAGGATTCGACCAACGTCAAGCAAGCCCACGCCTTCATCAACTACGTACTGCAGCCTGAGGTGATTGCCCAGGTCAGTGACTATGTCGGTTATGCCAACCCCAACCCCGGGTCGGACAAGCTGATGGAGCAGTCCATTCGCACCGACGAAGCGGTTTATCCACCGCAGGCCGTGCTCGACAAGACCTACGTGTCCATCGAGTTGCCAGCCAATATCCAACGCTTGATGACCCGCAGCTGGACCAAGGTCAAGACGGGTAAATAGTTCCACAGGCTCAAACTATCCAAGGTCCGCCCGCGTGGGGCGGGCTGCAAATTTTGTTGGGAGTTTCGCAAATGGCAGTTGCCTCCGGCGCCTATAAGAAAGCCCTCGAGGGCGACCAGACACCTAAGCAGGTGCTGGTCAAGATCGACCGGGTCACGAAGAAGTTCGACGAGACGGTTGCCGTGGACGATGTGTCCCTGGAAATCAAGAAGGGCGAGATCTTCGCCCTGCTCGGCGGTTCGGGTTCGGGCAAGTCCACCTTGCTGCGGATGCTGGCCGGTTTCGAACGGCCAACGGAGGGGCGAATCTTCCTCGATGGCGTGGACATCACTGACATGCCGCCCTACGAGCGGCCGATCAACATGATGTTCCAGTCCTACGCGCTGTTCCCGCACATGACCGTGGCCCAGAACATCGCCTTCGGCCTCAAGCAGGACAAGATCCCGCCGGCGGAAATCGACGCGCGGGTGGCAGAAATGCTCAAGCTGGTGCAGATGAGCCAGTACGCCAAGCGCAAGCCGCACCAGCTGTCCGGTGGCCAGCGCCAGCGCGTGGCCCTGGCCCGTTCCCTGGCCAAGCGTCCGAAGTTGTTGCTGCTGGACGAACCCATGGGCGCGCTGGACAAGAAACTGCGTTCGCAGATGCAGCTGGAACTGGTGGAAATCATCGAGCGCGTTGGCGTGACCTGCGTGATGGTGACCCACGACCAGGAAGAAGCCATGACCATGGCTGAACGCATCGCCATCATGCACCTGGGCTGGATCGCCCAGATCGGCAGCCCGATCGACATCTATGAAACCCCGGTCAGCCGCCTGGTCTGCGAATTCATCGGCAACGTCAACATCTTCGAGGGTGAAGTGGTGGACGATGCCGAAGGCCACGCCTTGATCACCTGCAAGGACCTGGATCGCAACATCTACGTTGGCCACGGCATCAGTACCTCGGTGCAGGACAAGTCGGTGACCTACGCGATTCGCCCCGAGAAGCTGCTGGTCACCGCCGAAATGCCGACCTGCGAGAACAACTGGTCCAGCGGCAAGGTGCATGACATCGCCTACCTGGGCGGGCATTCGGTGTTCTATGTCGAGCTACCGAGCGGCAAGCTGGTGCAGTCCTTCGTCGCCAACGCCGAGCGCCGTGGCGCGCGGCCGACCTGGGGTGACCAGGTCTACGTCTGGTGGGAAGACGACAGCGGCGTGGTACTGCGCTCATGAACATGCGAAAGCTCAAGCGCCGACTCAATCGAATAATTCCCGGTGGCCGTCAGATGGTCATCGGGGTTCCGTTCGTCTGGCTGTTCCTGTTCTTCATGCTGCCGTTCTTCATCGTCCTGAAGATCAGCTTCGCCGAAGCGGACGTGGCCATTCCGCCGTACACCGAGATCTACAGCTACGTCGACCAGAAGCTCCAGGTGCTGCTCAACCTGGGCAACTACGCCATGCTGGGGGACGACGAGCTGTACATCGCCGCCTACCTCGGCTCGCTGAAGATGGCGTTCTTCAGCACTATCCTCTGCCTGCTGATCGGCTACCCGATGGCCTATGCCATCGCCAGTGCCCGCAAAGAGCTGCAGACCGTGCTGGTGCTGCTGATCATGATGCCGACCTGGACCGCGATCCTGATCCGCGTCTATGCCTGGATGGGCATCCTCAGCAACAACGGCCTGCTCAACGGCTTCCTGCTGTCCATGGGCTGGATCAACGAGCCGCTACAGATCCTCAACACCAACATCGCGGTGTACATCGGCGTGGTCTATTCCTACCTGCCGTTCATGATCCTGCCGCTGTACGCCAACCTGGTGAAGCACGACACCAGCCTGCTGGAGGCCGCTGCCGACCTGGGCTCGAGTACCTTCAACAGCTTCTGGAAGATCACCGTGCCGCTGTCCAAGAACGGCATCATCGCCGGCTGCATGCTGGTGTTCATCCCGGTGGTGGGCGAGTTCGTGATTCCTGAACTGCTGGGCGGCCCGGAAACCCTGATGATCGGCAAGGTGCTGTGGCAAGAGTTCTTCAACAACCGTGACTGGCCGGTGGCGTCCGCCCTGGCGGTGGTGATGCTGGCGATCCTGATTGTGCCGATCATCCTGTTCAACCGCAGTCAGGCCAAGGAAATGGAGGGCAAGGAATGAAGCGCTTCAGTTTCTCCAGCCTGATGCTGGTGTTGGGCCTGTTGTTCATCTACCTGCCGATGCTGATCCTGGTGATCTACTCGTTCAACGCCTCGAAACTGGTGACCGTTTGGGGCGGCTGGTCGATCAACTGGTACATCGGCCTGCTGGACAACACCCAGCTGATGGGCTCGGTGGTGCGTTCCCTGGAGATCGCCTGCTACACCGCCGTGGCGGCGGTGGCCCTGGGCACCCTGGCGGCGTTCGTGCTGACCCGGATCACCCACTTCAAGGGCCGCACCCTGTTCGGTGGCCTGGTGACCGCGCCGCTGGTGATGCCCGAGGTGATCACCGGTCTGTCCTTGCTGCTGCTGTTCGTGGCCATGGCTCAGGCTGTGGGCTGGCCGCAGGAGCGCGGCATCGTCACCATCTGGATCGCCCACACCACGTTCTGCGCGGCCTATGTGGCGGTGGTGGTGTCGGCTCGCCTGCGCGAGCTGGACCTGTCCATCGAAGAGGCGGCCATGGACCTGGGGGCGCGGCCGTGGAAGGTGTTCTTCCTGATCACCATCCCGATGATCGCGCCCTCGCTGGCGGCCGGCGGCATGATGTCCTTTGCCCTGTCCCTGGATGACCTGGTGCTGGCCAGTTTCGTTTCCGGCCCGGGTTCCACCACCTTGCCGATGGAAGTGTTCTCGGCGGTGCGCCTGGGGGTCAAACCAGAGATCAACGCCGTGGCCAGCCTGATCCTGCTGGCGGTGTCCCTGGTGACCTTCCTGGTCTGGTTCTTCAGCCGTCGCGCCGAAGAATCCCGCAAGCGGGCGATCCAGCAGGCCATCGAAGAAAGCGCCGCCGACTCGTGGAAGCAGCCGGACGTGCGTCGGGCCCAGGCATCGGAAACCGTCTGACCTTCGTCGTGCCACCCAAAACCTCGCCCCGTTACCGGGAGCGAGGTTTTTTATTGCCTGGAGCCGCCCGTCACGCTGTAGGAGCCGGCTTGCCGGCGAAGGCGTTCGTGGGTTGTATGCAGGGCTTGCGGGCTTCTTCGCTGGCAAGCCAGCTCCTACAGTTGGCTTGCGTAGGAGCCGGCTTGCCGGCGAAGGCGTTCGTGGGTTGTATGCAGGACTTGCGGGCCTCTTCGCTGGCGAGCCAGCTCCTACAGTTGGCTTGCGTAGGAGCCGGCTTGCCGGCGAGGGCGTTCGTGAGTGGTATGCAGGGCTTGCGGGCTTAGCCAGCTACGGGGCGGGGCGGCGCGCCGGCAGCAGCTTCAGGGTGCTGCGGGTGTTGGCGGTGACTTCCTCTTCGCTGAAGTGGGCCTGTTGGTAGACGCCCTCGATGTAGGCCTCTGCCTGGTCGTCGTAGTGCTTGTCGAACAGCACGCCGCTCTGACCCACCGGGTTGATGGTCAGGCTGTGGGCCGGGTCGGCGAAGTCGATGATGCGTCGGGTCGAGGGGCCGTAGACCACCGACCAGGGCGCCGGGCCGATCTTGGCAGTGAGGTTGTTCGGCACCTCATGGCTGCCGGGAGCGTCCAGGGGGCCGACGTTGAATACCCGGTCCAGAGGCTTCTGCATCCCCAGGGGATGGCCGTGGGTCAGGGTGTGAGCGCTGCCCCAGCGCCACTGCGCCGGGTTGGCGCCGAGGGTCAGGCGCAGGTGGTCGATGCTGGCGCGCCAGGCCAGCTTGACCGTGTCGGCCCGGCTTTCACGCTGTGGCGTGGTGCGGTTGTCCCACCAGGGCGAGTCGGGATCGGCCGCCAGCCGGGGCAGGGCGGCATCCACCACCCGGGCCTGGATCAGCGCGTCGAAGTAGGCGTCACCGAGTTTTTCATGGAAAGTGGCGTTGGCCAGCTCGAACAGGAACTGGTTGAACAGGGTGGCGCTGGTGGAGTCCAGCGGGTAGTCGCCCGGCCACTTGGCCAGTTGCTCCACCAGCTTCAGTTCTTCGGGGGCGCCGACCACTTCCCGCAACACGGGCAGCAGCGGTGCCAGCAGGCGCGGGCCGTAGGCGGTGGTCGTGCCCAGCTGCAGCCTCTGAGTGTTTTCCAGGTCCCATTTCACGCTCTTGTCGCTGAGCTGGCGATCCAGTTGCTGGCCGCGGTCGGCGAGGTTGTAGTAGCCGGGAATCTCCATGCCGGTAGGGGACACCGGTTGGAAGTTGGCCGAGACGATGTAGCCCCGGGGCGGGTTCTCTTCCTGGGGGTTGGCGCTGAAGGGATAGAAGCCTTCCTTGTCGGCCATGCTTGTACTGCCATCGAGTATGAACGCCGGCTTGGCCCCGGCCGGGCGCTTGGGCAGCAGCGCCGCCGCCCACCAGCCGATATCGCCCTTGGCGTTGGCCCAGATGATGTTCAGGCCGGGAGCATGGACCTTGGCCGCTGCAGCGCGGGCCTTGGCCAGGGTGTCGGCGCGGTTGAGCTGGTAGAAACCGTCGAGGATCGGGTTCGGGGTTTCCAGGAAACCCCACCACATGGCCACCGGAGCCTTGCCCACGGTGGTGCCGAGCATGTCGTTGATGATCGGCCCGTGGGGCGAGCGGCGCAGGGTCAGGGTGACCGGGGACTGGCCCTTGACCGCGATCTGCTGCTCGCTGCTGATCAGGTCGACCCACTGGTCACGGAACCAGACCTGATTGGCGTTTTGCGGGTTGACCTTCTCGGCGATCAGGTCGAGATCGTCGTTCTGGAACATGGTCAGGCTCCAGCCGAAATCCAGGTTGTGGCCGAGGAAGGCGAAGGGCACCAGGGCCTGATGATGGCCATAGAGCTCGAAGCCCGGCGCCGACAGCTGCGCCTCGTACCACACCGACGGCAGGGAATAGCGGATGTGCGGGTCGCCGGCCAGCAGGGGGCGGCCGCTCCTGGTCCGCGTACCGGCCACGGCCCAGGCGTTGCTGCCTTCGAATTGCGGTAGCCCGGCGTCGCTCAGGGCATCCTGGCTCAGGCGGGAGATTCGGCCCAGGTCCTGCCAGTCGACGGCGGCCAGGGGCAGCGCCGTCTGTGGCTTGCCCTTGGCCAGCACGCCCTTGGGTTGCCAGTCGAGGTCGAAGACTTTCAGGTAATCGTTGCCCAGCTGATCGCGGATGTAGGTCAGGAGCGGTTCGGTACGAAAGGCCATGGCGAAGCTGTAGGCCATGAAGCCGGCGACGCTGACGGTGTCCTCGGCGGTGAACGGGCGCTTATGGATGCCCAGGGCATCGAACTCCATGGGGCTGGCATGGCTGTCCTGATATTGGTTGATGCCGTCCAGATAGGCTTCCAGGGCCTTCCACGCCGGAGACTGACGGTCCAGGCCGGCCACGTAGCTGTCGGCGCGCTCGCGGATGCGCAGGCTGCGGAACAGCTTGTCGGTGTCCAGCAGCTTGGGGCCGAGGATTTCTGCCAGCTCACCCCGGGACAGGCGGCGCAGCATTTCCATCTGGAACAGCCGGTCCTGGGCGTGGACGTAACCCAGGGCGCGATACAGGTCGGCTTCGTTTTCCGCACGGATGTGCGGTACCCCGCGCTCGTCGTAGCGCACGGTCACCGAACCCTGCAGGCCACGGATTTCCACCTGGCCCTGACGCGTCGGCTGCTTGCTGTACAGATAGCCGGCGGCACCCGCCAGCAGGGCGAGGATCAGAACGGCGACCAGGGTCAGGCTGCGTTTCATGCGGGCTCCTTGCTGTTGTTGTCAGTGCCGCCTTGAGAGCTGCAGAGATTTAGCACAAGTCTTGGGCCGCGGTCAGGAGGCGGTCCTTGAATAGTCGCGAATGCCCTAGTGGGTATTGGTCGGCCAGGGACAATAGCAGCCTACCGCCAGGGTATGGGTGGCATTGATCTGGCGATCGCTGGCCAAGGCCTGGAGGATGGGCTCGATGAAGCTGTTGCTGGAGTTGCAGGTCAGGCCCTCGCTGTAGGGCCCGAAGTAGGCCAGCTTGCCGTTGCGATCCCAGATCGCCACCGCCGGACTGGCGGGGATCTGTTCGGCGCCGGGCAGGTGGTCGAGGGCTTTCAGGGCGCTCAGGGTCGCGGGCAACTGGCCGTGACTGCCGGGTTTCTGCACCGAGTAGAACTCCACGCCTTGCGGGCCATAGGTGGCAATCAGTTCGGCCAGGTGCTGCTGGTTGCCGACGTTGCAGGGGCAGGCCGGGTCCCAGAAATGCACCAGGCGAATGGCCCCGGAGCCGGCCAGTTCGGCGGGCAGTTGCAGCGGGTCGCCGGAAAATACCGCGGTGTGTTCACTGAACGCCCGCAGATAGCGGCCCTGGAACCAGTCGTAGGCGCTCCACAGCACAACGGCGCATATCAGGACGAGCAGGCTGGCAAGCAGGGGCGTGCGGTAAGAGTGGCGCATTGAGATCGGTCCTCGAAGGTCGCGTAGCTTGCCATGCTTGTCGCGACAGATGAATATCGCAGGCCCAGAAAGCCCGTTTTGTCCCAATGCCCTCCGTTTTGGAAAAAACCATGTCCGTGAACTTCGACCCCGACCATCTGCGTGCCAGCCTGCAACCCCTGGTGGCGGGGCAGCCCTTGTCGGCCGAGGCTCAGGCTTATCAACGCTTCTACGGGCTGGACTTTGCCGGACGGGCGCTGGTGTCCCTGAGTCGCCTGGGCCGTATCCAGGTGGACGACTACCAGGTGGTCTGCCAGGTCTGGTGGCCGGAGCAGCCGCGGGCGACGCTGTTTCTGTTCCACGGCTTCTACGATCACATGGGTTTGTACCGGCATGTGATCGAGTGGGCGCTGCAGCGCCGCTTCGTGGTGATCTCCTGCGATCTGCCAGGGCACGGCCTGTCCAGCGGCGAGCGCGCCAGCATCGATGACTTCGCGGTGTATCAGCGGGTGCTGCAGGGCCTGTTCGGCGAGGCCCGGGCCCTGGAACTGCCCCAGCCCTGGCACCTGTTCGGGCAAAGCACCGGCGGCGCCATCATCATGGATCACCTGCTCAACCAGGGCGCCGAGAGCCCGGCCCAGGGGCGGGTGGTGCTGCTCTCGCCATTGGTGCGGCCGCGGGCCTGGGGCTGGTCGATGCTCAGCTACTACGTGCTGCGGCCCTTCGTCACCGGCATTGCCCGACGCTTTAGCGAGAACTCCAATGATCCTGAGTTTCTCGCCTTTCTCCAGGCCGATCCCTTGCAACCGCAGCGGTTACCCACCGCCTGGGTGGGGGCGCTGTCGCGCTGGATCAAGCGCCTGGAAGCGGCGCCACGCTGTTCCAGGCAGCCGTTGATCGTCCAGGGCGATGCGGACATGACCGTGGACTGGCAGCACAACCTGCGGGTGGTTCGCGACAAGTTCGCCACGCCCGAGGTTCTGATGCTGCCGCAGGCCCGGCACCACCTGGCCAATGAAATTGCGCTGTACCGCGACCAGTATTTCGCCTTTCTCAACCGGTATTTCTGAGTTACCTCGACGACCGCCTGCGAGCGTTGCGCGCAGCAGCAATCTGCTGCACGGCCCTGGGCAACCGCTACGGGGGTACTTTGCGTGCAGGAATCAGGGGGCGAGGCTGGAGGTGCTCTGGCCGACCGCCAGGCCGGCGCGAATCGCCGCCAGGGCCGCCTGGTAGTAGGCCTTGCCTTCGCTGGATTCGGCGAAGGTGGCGAACTCCTCGAGTTCGGCGTCGGACAGATCCCGATAGACGTAGAGCAAGGTGTTGTTCAGGTCGTTGCCGATCTGTTGCATCAAACGCTGGCGCTGGCCATTGAGCATGCCCTGGGCCTGGCCGCCTCCGAGGAGTCCGGGAATCATCTGGCTGAGGCTGTCGGCGGCGACCCCGGCAATCGCCAGGCTGACTTCCGCCCCGGCTTCCTTGGCCGGCAGGGCTTGGGCCAGGTGGCCGATGATCAACTGGCGGGTGTCGCTGGCCTGCATCTTCGGCAGGCCCTGGGCGTTCTTGGCCAACTGGTCGCGACGGGTGGCCAGCAGTTCGGCGGCAACGATCTTGCGGCCCAGTGGCGACTGGAAGAAGGCCAGGGCCGGAGCTGGATCGGCCAGGTGCTGGCGCAGTTGGGCTTCGGCACGGCGGTCCACGGCCTGGGGTGCAAAGCGCTGATTGCTGTTGTCCACCAGGGCCTGGTAGACCGCCGGTGGCAGGCTGTTCTGGTAGCGTTGCTGGGCGGCGCTGAGGGCATCGTTGAAATGCGCGCGCTGTTCCGGCCAACCGGCGACCTTGTACAACTGGTCGTGGCTGTCTGCCCAGGCAGGCAAGGCGCAGAACATCAACAGTGAGAAAAGCAAACGGCGCATAAGGACTCCTGTCAGCAGGCCACTATTCTCCGGGGCAAGGCGGTGGTTGTCGAGAATTCGTATCAGCATCGCTCGGCAAACCGATGATGTGTAAGCCCATTGAAAAAAATGCTCGATCCCCCGCTCTGCGGCTCTGTCAGATTTATCTGAGGCTGGATACTATGCGCGCCATGCAAATACCCTCTGATCATCCGCTGTTGTTGAGCATTGTCGACGACCTGGCCGCCCGTGGCTGGTCGCAGCAAAGTGTCTTTCTGTCCGAGTGCGGATTTCGGAGCACCGTGACCGGCCGTTTCGGTTGATCGTGACCGGTCATTTCGCTAACGCGTGACCGCTCATTTCGGTAGCAACGTGACCGATTTTCCGCCTGTTCCGAAACAGGTGGTCACGGCTTACCGAAATCGCCGGTCACGACTTAGCGAAAGCCTTCCCCTTCGTTGCGCATGACCTGATGCGCCGCCATCCTCGACCGATTTCGGGAGAGGAAGATGGCGGCGCCGCGAGTAGCCATGCGAAACATCAAAGAATGTCTGCGCCTCAAGTTTGAGGCCGGCTTGTCCCACGAGAAGATTGCCCGTGCCTTGCAGCTGTCCAAGGGCGTGGTTAGCAAGTACATCGCGGCGGCGCGGGTGGCCGGGCTGGACTGGCCGGCGCTGGTGGCCATGGACGAGGCCGCGCTGGCGGCCGCCTTGTTTGCACCGACGTCGACGAACAAGCCGCGCGGTGAGCGAGTGCTGCCCGATGTGCTGAGCATCCACCGCGAGTTGCGACGCAAGGGCGTGACCTTGCAGCTGCTGTGGGAGGAATATCTCGCCGCGCATGCGGGCCAGCCGACCTACCGCTACACCCAGTTCGTCGAGCACTACCGGCGCTACGCCCAGACGCTCAAACGTTCGATGCGTCAGCTGCACCGTGCGGGCGAGAAGCTATTCATCGACTATGCCGGGCCGACGCTGCCGGTGGTCGACCCGGCCACCGGCGAAGTGCGCCGGGCGCACATCTTCGTCGCCGCCCTGGGCGCCTCGAATTACACCTATGCCTGCGCGACGCCAGGCGAAACCCAGGTGGACTGGCTGACCTCGCTGGGCCAGGCTCTGACCTACTTTGGCGGCGTGCCGGAAATGGTTGTGCCGGACAATCCGCGCGCCCTGGTCGCCCAGCCGGATCGCTACGAGCCGGGCCTGAACCGGGCCACGCTGGAGTGCGCGCGTCATTACCAGACGGTGATCCTGCCGGCACGGCCACGCAAGCCTCAGGACAAGGCCAAGGCCGAGGTGGCGGTGCAGGTGGTCGAGCGCTGGATCATGGCGCGGCTGCGCCATCGGCAGTTCTTCAGCCTGCATGCGCTTAACCAGGCCATCGCCGAGCTGCTGGAGGATCTGAATCGGCGCCCGTTCAAGCGGCTCGATGGCTGCCGGCGCGACTGGTTCGAGCGCCTGGATCGCCCGGCCTTGCGAGCGCTGCCGGTGCATCCCTACGAGGTCGCCACCTTCAAGCGCTGCAAGGTCAGCATCGACTACCACATCGAGGTCAATGGCAGCTTCTACAGCGTGCCCTCCGCCCTGGCCCGGCAGAACGTGGACGTGCGACTGACGGCACACACCCTGGAAGTGCTGCATGGCAACCGGCGGGTGGCCAGCCACCTGCTGCTGGGGCGACGCGGCGCTTACAGTACCCAGCGCGAGCACATGCCCGCGGCGCACCAGGCGCATCGCGAATGGACGCCACAACGCCTGCTCGACTGGGGCGCGCGGATCGGCCCCTACACGCGCCAACTGATCGATCACCAACTGACCCACAAGCCGCACCCGGAGATGGGCTACCGCGCCTGCCTCGGCCTGCTCTCGCTGGCCCGGCGCTATGGCAATGCACGCCTGGAAGCCGCTGCCGAACGTGCCGTACACCTGCGCGCCTTCACCGGGCGCAGCGTGCGCAACCTGCTCCAGCAAGGCCTGGATCAACAGCCGCTGCCCCAGCGTGCCGCCGAAACGACCTTACCCGGCGACCACGAGAACGTCCGTGGCGCCGACTACTACCAACCCCCGCAACAGGAGCTGTTCGATGATGCCGCAACACACCCTGAATCAACTGCACCAGCTACGCCTGGACGGCATGGCCCGCGCCCTGGAAGAGCAATGGACGCTGCCGGCCAGCCACAGCCTGAGCTTCGATGAACGCCTCGGCCTACTGCTCGACCGCGAACTGGCCTGGCGTGACAACCAGCGCCTGGTACGGCTGCGCAAGAAGGCCAAGCTCAAGTACGCCAACGCCTGCCTGGAAGATCTCGACCGCCGCACCGGACGCGCCCTGGACGAGCGTCTGATCGCCACCCTGGCCAGTGGCGACTGGATCCGCCAGCAGCACAACCTGCTGCTGACCGGCCCGACCGGTGCCGGCAAAACCTGGCTGGCCTGCGCCCTGGGCAACCAGGCCTGCCGCCAGGGCTATAGCACCCTGTACCTGCGCACCCCGCGCCTGCTGGAACAACTGCGCATCGCTCATGGCGACGGCAGCTTCGGCCGTACCCTGCAACAGCTGGCAAAGGTCGACGTCCTGGTGCTGGACGACTGGGCGCTAGCCCCGCTGGAGGAAGGAGCCCGGCATGACCTGCTGGAGGTGATCGACGACCGCGCTGGCAGCCGCTCCACCATCCTGACGAGCCAACTGCCCATCGAGCACTGGCACGGCTGGATCAACGACCCGACCCTGGCCGATGCCATCCTCGACCGCCTGGTGCACAACGCCTACCGACTGACGATGAAAGGCGAGTCGCTGCGCCGAAAAAAAGCCGAGGAACAAGCCGCATCGTGACCGATGCGATTACAATCCAGAACCCGCGCAACCGGGGTGGAAGCACCGGTCACGTATTAGCGAAACGCTCGGTCACGTTCACCGAAATCCGCAGTCCGAGGCTCTGACCCTCGAACTGGCGGCCGAGTGCCGTAAACGTGCGGCTGAAGGTGAACTGGCGCCGGCGGCGGTGGGACGCGGCCCAGCCCAGGAGATCCGCGAGGGTATCCGCGGCGACCATATCCAGTGGCTTGAGCCCGGCCAGGCCGAGGCCAGTGATACCTACCTGGGGTTGATGGACAGCCTGCGCGAGGCCCTCAATCGCGGTCTGTTCCTGGGGCTGGAGGACTTTGAGTGCCACTTTGCGATGTATCCGCCAGGGGCATTCTACAAGCGCCATGTGGACCGTTTTCGTGACGATGACCGGCGCATGGTGTCGGCGGTGATCTACCTCAATGAGCAGTGGCTGCCCGAGCACGGCGGGCAGTTGCGCATGTACCTCAATGACCAGGGGCAATACGATGTGCTCCCCGTCGGGGGCCGGCTGGTGGTGTTTCTCTCCGGCGAGGTGCCCCATGAAGTCCTGCCCGCGACCCGGGAACGCCTGTCCCTGACCGGTTGGTTCCGGCGTCGTGGTAACGAGCCGTTCTGAACATGCACAAGATCCTGGTCAGCCGCTGCCTGTTGGGCCACCGCGTACGCTACGACGGCGGCGCCAGCGGCCCGTTCGACCAACTGGCCGCCTGGCTGCAAGAGGGGCGGGTGGTTGCACTCTGTCCGGAAGTGGCCGGTGGCTTGCCGACGCCACGGGCGGCGGCGGAGATTCCCGGTGGCCAGGGGGGCGATGTGCTTGAGGGACGGGCTCCGGTGATGACCAGCGAAGGCGAAGATGTCAGCGCCCAGTTCCTCTCTGGGGCGCGCCAGGCCCTGGAGTTGGTGGAGCAGCACGGGATCCGCGTTGCCGTGCTCAAGGCCAACAGCCCATCCTGCGGCAACCTGCTGACCTATGACGGCACCTTCAGCGGGGTCAGAGTCCCGGGCGAAGGGGTGACCGCGGCATTGCTGAAGCAGCACGGGGTCCAAGTCTTCAGCGAACTGCAACTCCCCGAAGCCGCTGCCGCCCTGGCCGCATTGTCCGTGTAGCCGCCTCGCTCCTGCGAGGCGGTGAAAAGCCCCGCAGGGCCTTGCTTGGCGGTCTTGCGCCGAACCCTGGCGTCCGAGTTCCGGCGTTCCTTCGGCTCGTTCACAGCCTGCGAAGCGGTCACAGGCCAGGTTTATTGCCCGGCGTCGGTCCTGGGCGGTTTGCTGGCATCCATGCCGAACCATTTCTCCGATAGGGCCATCAGTCGCCCATCGGCCTTGATCCGCTGCAGGGCGCTGTCCAGGCTGGCCTGGAACGCCGGGTTACCTTTCTGGAATGGAATCGCCAGGCTCAGGGTCGGCCCCACCTTGGCCCCTTCCTTCACCGGCAGGCGGCTGTCGCGAATGGCGTAGGGAATCAACAGGCGATCGCTGATGGCGGCGTCGATCTGTTTGTCCGCCACGTCCTTGATCGGTTGCTGGGCATCGGCGTAGCTGCGCAGATTGATCCCTTCCACGGTGCGCGCCTGGTCGACGAACTGGCTGCCCTGAGCCACGCCCAGGGCCTGGCCGCGCAGGGCCTGCAGGGAAAACAGCGGGCGCTGTTCTTCCTTGCGCACGATCAATTGAGCGCTGGAGTAGCTATAGGGCTCGCTGAAATCGAAACGATCCTTGAGTTCCGGGGTCACTGCTATGTGGTTGATGGCCACGTCGAAGCGGCCGCTTTCAACACCGGGCAGCAGGTCGGCGGCAGCCGTCACCACGAAGTCCGGGCGCACATCCAGCTCACTGGCCAGCAACTGTCCCAGCTCCACCTCGAAACCGGTGAGTTTGCCGTCATCCTTGAAGTTGAAGGGTGGCGCATTGGCTTCCAGGGCGATGCGCAGTTCCCCGCGATCATTGATGTCGTCCATCAGTTCGGCTTGAGCGCAAGTGCTCACAAGGGGCAGCAAAAGTATCAGGCCAGGCAGGAAACGCATGGTCACTCCTTGAATTTATATGAGCGATGCGCCGTTCAGGCTCGCTTTGCTAAGGTGTTGAGTGCCTTCGACAACGAATCGCCACGAAGTTGTCATCACCGTAAAAGAATTGCGGAAAAACTGGAGAAGATAATGAAAACTTTTATGTCTCGTGCGGCCCTGGCCGGGCTGTTGCTTGGTGCCTCGATGCTGGCCGGCGCAGCGGAAATACCGCGCACTGCAGCCCCCGCCGGTGCCAAGGTGTTCATCGTTTCCCCCGCTGACGGGGCCGTTGTGGACAAGACCTTTACCGTCAAGTTCGGCGTTGAAGGCATCGCCCTGGCCCCGGCCGGTGATCAGACCGCCAACACCGGCCACCATCACCTGTTGATCGACGTCGACCAGCTGCCGGCCGAGAACCTGCCGATTCCGATGGACGCCAACCACCTGCACTTCGGCAAGGCCCAGACCGAAACCGAAGTGACCCTGGCCCCCGGCAAGCACACCCTGCAACTGGAACTGGGCGACAAGAACCACGTGCCGTTCGACCCGGTCATCGTCTCCAAGAAAATCACAGTGACAGTGAAATAATCGTAAATGCCACGCAAAAAAAGGGAGCCGATCAAGGCTCCCTTTTTTTGCGTGGCTAGCGGCAAGGTTTTAGCTACAAGCTGCAAGTAAGAGCGGGCTCTGGCTTGCAGCTTGAAACTTGCCGCTTGAAGCTGCTCTTAGAACAGCACGCGGCAACGGATGGTGCCGTTGATGTGCTGCAGCTTCTCTTGCGCCAGGTCCGAGTACTCGGCGTCGACGTCGATCACCACGTAGCCGACCTTTTCGTTGGTCTGCAGGAACTGACCGGAGATGTTGATGCCGTTTTCGGCGAAGACCTTGTTGATCTCGCTCATCACGCCCGGGATGTTCTCGTGGATGTGCAGCAGACGGTGCTTGCCAGGGTGGGCCGGCAGCGCCACTTCCGGGAAGTTGACCGAGGATACCGAAGTACCGTTGTCGCTGTACTTGACCAGCTTCTCTGCCACTTCCAGGCCGATGTTGGCCTGGGCTTCAGCGGTGGAACCGCCGATGTGCGGAGTCAGGATCACGTTGTCCAGGCCGCGCAGCGGGCTTTCGAACTCTTCGTCGTTGGAACGCGGCTCGACCGGGAATACGTCGATGGCCGCGCCGATCAGGTGCTTGTCCTTGATCGCCTCCGCCAGGGCGTCCAGCTCGACCACGGTGCCGCGAGCGGCGTTGATCAGGATGCCGCCCTTCTTGATGGCGCGAATTTCCTTCTCGCCGATCATCCACTGGGTGGCCGGGGTTTCCGGTACGTGCAGGGTCACGATGTCGGACATGCCCAGCAGTTCGTGCAGGTTGCCCACTTGGGTGGCGTTGCCCAGCGGCAGCTTGGTCACGGTGTCGTAGAAGAACACCTGCATCCCCAGGCCTTCGGCCAGAACCGACAGTTGGGTACCAATGGAGCCGTAACCGACGATACCCAGCTTCTTGCCGCGGATTTCGAAGGAGTTGGCCGCGCTCTTTATCCAGCCGCCACGGTGGCAGGAAGCGTTTTTCTCGGGGATGCCGCGCAGCAGCAGGATGGCCTCGGCCAGCACCAGTTCGGCAACCGAACGGGTGTTGGAGTAAGGCGCGTTGAACACCGCAATGCCGCGTTCGCGAGCGGCGGACAGGTCAACCTGGTTGGTGCCGATGCAGAAGCAGCCCACCGCGACCAGTTTCTTCGCGTGGTCGAAGATTTCTTCGGTCAGTTGAGTGCGGGAGCGAATGCCGATGAAGTGTGCATCGGCGATCTTTTCCTTGAGCTGGGCTTCCGGCAGAGAACCGGTGAGGTACTCGATGCTGGTGTAGCCGGCGGCCTTGAGGACGTCGACAGCGGATTGGTGGACGCCTTCGAGGAGAAGGAACTTGATCTTGCTCTTATCGAGAGAAGTCTTGCTCATCTGCGTAAACCTGTGTCCCGGAGAAAAATGGCAGGGAAATGGACAGCTTGAGCTGACCTGGACGGCATGCAACCGCCACCGCGGAAAGGCCCTTGGGCACTCTCCAGCGGGGGCGGTATGCTAGCATACGCGCCCCGCTAAACACTCATTCCTGCGACGTGAAGCGTTCTCAGGATGACCATGAATTGTTCGAGAGTTCTGTCGATGACCAATCCTGCCCTGATTGATGAACTGAAGACCCTGGTTGAGCCTGGCAAGGTGTTGACCGATGCTGGCTCCCTGGAGGCTTACGGCAAGGATTGGACCAAGCATTTCGCCCCGGCACCCACGGCCATCGTGTTTCCCAAGACCATCGAGCAGGTTCAGGCCATCGTGCGCTGGGCCAATCAGCACCGGGTGGCCCTGGTGCCTTCCGGCGGACGTACCGGCCTGTCGGCCGCCGCCGTAGCAGCCAATGGCGAAGTGGTGGTGTCTTTCGACTACATGAACCAGATTCTCGACCTGAACCTGACGGATCGCACTGCGGTATGCCAGCCGGGCGTGGTCACCGAGCAGTTGCAGAACCTCGCGCAAGAAAACGGCCTCTACTACCCGGTGGATTTCGCTTCGGCAGGTTCCAGCCAGATTGGCGGCAATATCGGCACCAATGCCGGTGGAATCAAGGTCATTCGCTACGGCATGACCCGCAACTGGGTGGCCGGCATGAAGGTGGTCACCGGCAAGGGCGATGTGCTGGAGCTGAACAAGGATCTGATCAAGAACGCCACCGGCTATGACCTGCGCCAGCTGTTCATCGGTGCGGAAGGCACTCTGGGGTTCGTGGTCGAGGCCACCATGCGCCTGGATCGGGCGCCGAAGAACCTCACCGCGATGGTGCTCGGCACCGCCGACTTCGATTCCATCATGCCGGTGCTGCACGCCTTCCAGAGCAAGCTCGATCTGACCGCCTTCGAATTCTTCTCCGACAAGGCCCTGGCCAAGGTCCTGGCCCGTGGCGACGTACCGGCACCGTTCGAATCCGACTGCCCGTTCTACGCGCTGCTGGAGTTCGAAGCGACCACCGAGGAAGTGGCCAACCAGGCCCTGGAAACCTTCGAGCACTGTGTCGAGCAGGGCTGGGTCCTGGACGGGGTGATGAGCCAGAGCGAAACCCAGTTGCAGAACCTGTGGAAGCTGCGCGAGTACATCTCCGAAACCATCTCCCACTGGACGCCCTACAAGAACGACATTTCGGTCACCGTGTCGAAAGTCCCGGCCTTCCTCCAGGAAATCGACGCCATCGTCGGCAAACACTACCCGGATTTCGAAATCGTCTGGTTCGGCCACATCGGCGACGGCAACCTGCACCTGAACATCCTCAAGCCGGACAACCTGAGCAAGGACGAGTTCTTTGCCAAGTGCGCCACGGTCAACAAGTGGGTGTTCGAAACCGTCGAAAAGTACAACGGTTCGATTTCCGCCGAACACGGCGTGGGCATGACCAAGCGCGATTACCTGACCTACAGCCGCTCGCCGGTGGAGATCGAGTACATGAAGGCGGTCAAGGCAGTGTTCGATCCCAACGGCATCATGAACCCGGGCAAGATCTTCGCCGTTTGAGCGCAAGCGGCACCCTGATGAAGCACACAAGCAGGAGTCGGTAATGAGCTATCAGCACCAGTATGTCGACGGTACCCGGATCCATTTTCCGGTAGGCAAGTTGGTATGCATCGGCCGCAACTACGCCGAGCACGCCCGGGAATTGGACAACCCGGTTCCTACCGAACCCCTGCTGTTTATCAAGCCGGGCAGTTGTGTGGTGCCGCTGGAAGGGGGTTTCGCCATTCCCACCGAGCGTGGCTCGGTGCACTACGAGGCGGAGATTGCGGTGTTGATCGGCAAGCCGCTGTCCACCCAGCCCAGTCGTGAAGAGGTGCTGGACGCCATCTCCGGTTTTGCCCCGGCGCTGGACCTGACCCTGCGGGACAAGCAGGCCGAGCTGAAGGCCAAGGGCCTGCCATGGGAGATTTCCAAGTGTTTCGATGGGGCGGCGGTGCTGGCGCCCTTCGTGGTGAGCAGCAGCTTTGCCGACCTGGCCGACATCGGCATCCGCCTGACCATCAACGGTCAAGTGCGCCAGGACGGCAACAGCAGCGCCATGCTCAATCCCATCGTGCCGATGATTCAGTACATGGCCGGTTGCTTCTCCTTGCAGGCCGGCGACGTCATTCTCACCGGCACACCGGTGGGGGTTGGCCCACTGAATGTCGGTGATGAGCTGGTGCTGGAGTTGCCGGGCGTCAGTCGTTTCACCAGCAGCGTCCGTTGATCTGAATCTCTTTGCGCTGGCCCCCTAATCCGGGGCTCGGCGCAGAGAGCTCAGCGAGCTTTAACCGGTTTTTCACATTTACTCCGGATAATTCCGATGCTTATGGTTCGCGGATCCGAAATTCGTGTGCTATTACCATTGGCCGAGCTTCTGGAATCTGTGTGATGGACGCCCACCTACTACCCAAACCTCACCTTGTCCGCCGCCTGCGCCTGCGCATGCGCTGGTACTCCTGGCTGCTGCTGGCCGGTGTGATCTGCTATGGCGTTGCCAGTGTCATGCACTGGGATGATCGTGGCGCGCTTTGGGTTCAGGAAGGCTTTGTCAGTAGCGCTGAGCGTAACGCCAGTGTCTGGTTGCCCAGTTATCGGGCGGTCATCGATGCCAAGGTCCTGCCGGGGATGGAGCGCGATGAAGCCTCCGACCTTTCCTACAATCCGCACACCAAAACCCTGTTTTCAGTGATGGGCAAGAATCCGTTCCTGGTGGAACTGACCCTGCAAGGCGACGTCCTGCGCAAAATGCCGCTGGTGGGTTGGAACAATCCGGAAGGGGTGGCAGTCCTGGAAAACGGCCTGCTGGCGATCGTCGATGAGCGCCAGCATTCGCTGGTGATCGTCAAGGTCGACGGCAACACCCAAGCGCTGAATATCGCTGATTTCCCCCAGTACGATCTGGGTCCTTCGAAAGACCAGAACAAGGCGTTCGAAGCCATCGCCTGGAACCCGCGCAAGCAGCAACTGCTGCTGGGTGAGGAGCGTCCCCCGGCCTTGTTCACCTGGAACAGCGATGGCAGTCAGGTGCTCAAGGGCGACAAGCAGAAGCTGGCCAGCGACGAACTCGACCTGCGCAACCTCTCGGCCCTGGGCATCGACCCGCGGACCGGTCATGTCTTGGTGCTGTCCGCCGACTCCCACCTGCTGCTGGAGCTGGACGAGCAGGGCGAGCAAGTCAGCTTCATGGCCTTGCTCGGCGGCTTCAACGGCTTGAAAAAAACCATTCCCCGGGCCGAAGGCGTGGCCATGGATGAAGCCGGCAACCTGTACATGGTCAGCGAGCCCAACCTGTTCTATCGCTTCGAGAAGCAGTGAATCCCGGGCTCGGCGCCTGAGCCGGGCCACTTGCGGCATTAAGCTTGAATTCAGTCGGCTGTGATATTTCATGCGCCTGTCCTGATTCCGAGCCCGTCCGCCATGTATCGCCTGCCCCGCCTGCAACCCCTCTACCTGATTCTCGGCCTGATGGCCGCGCTGCTGGCGGCGTTTGTCCACAACCACCGGTTGTGGCAGCGCGCCTGGTTCGACTGGCAAGCCTACTGGCAGGTAGCGGCCCCCGAGTCCCTGGGGCTGGGCGACTATCGGGTGGTGCTGGAGGCGCAGCCGATCAAGGGCCTGGACGAAGTCTCGGCGCTGACCTACGACCCCTTGCGCAATAGCCTGTTCACCGTGACCAACAAGAAGGCCGAGTTGGTCGAGCTGTCCCTGGACGGTCAGGTCTTGCGGCGCATCGCCCTGGTGGGCTTCGGCGATCCGGAGGCGGTGGAGTTCATCAGCGCCAATACCTACGTGATCAGCGACGAGCGCCAGCACCGGCTGATCAAGATCCAGCTGGACGACGAAACCACCGCGGTGGATGCGGCGGAGGCCGAGCAGATTACCCTTGGCGTGCACCTTTCGGGGAACAAGGGCTTCGAAGGACTGGCTTACGATTCAAAGGGCCAGCGCCTGTTCGTCGCCAAGGAGCGCGACCCGATGCTGATTTATGAGGTGCAGGGCTTTCCCCATCACGATCCGGAAAAAGCCTATGGGGTGCACGTGCTGAATAACCCCAAGCGCGATGCCGGCCTTTTTGTGCGCGATCTCTCCAGCCTGCAATACGACGAGCGCAGCGGCCATCTCCTGGCCTTGTCGGACGAGTCGCGGCTGGTGGTGGAGCTGGACGTGGGCGGGCGCCCGCTCAGCACCCTGGCCCTGGGCCGGGGCAGCCAGGGTTTGCGCAAGGCAGTGCCCCAGGCTGAAGGAATAGCCATGGATGACGCTGGCAGCCTGTACCTGGTGAGTGAACCGAACCTGTTCTACGTCTTCAAGAAACCCATGTAGGAGCTGGCTTGCCAGCGAAGAGGCCTTGCGCCGTCCACGCTGGCAAACCGGCGGCTCAGGCCTTGAGGGTTTTCACCCCTTCAGCGGTGCCCAGCAGCAGTACATCGGCAGGGCGCGCGGCGAACAGGCCGTTGGTGACCACGCCGACGATGGCGTTGATCTGGCTTTCCAGTTCCACCGGGTTGGTGATCTGCATGTTGTGCACGTCGAGGATGATGTTGCCGTTGTCGGTGATCACGCCTTCGCGGTACACCGGGTCGCCGCCCAGCTTCACCAGTTCACGGGCCACGTGGCTGCGGGCCATCGGGATCACTTCCACCGGCAGCGGGAAGTTGCCCAGCACCGGCACCAGCTTGCTGGCGTCGGCGATGCAGATGAAGGTCTTGGCCACGGCGGCGACGATCTTTTCCCGGGTCAGGGCGGCGCCGCCACCCTTGATCAGGTTCAGGTGCTCGTCGCTTTCGTCGGCGCCGTCGATGTAGAACTCCAGGTCGCTGACGGTATTGAGCTCGTACACCGGAATCCCGTGGCCCTTGAGGCGCGCGGCGGTGGCTTCGGAGCTGGCCACGGCGCCGTCGAAGGCAGCCTTGTGCAGGGCCAGGGCGTCGATGAAACAGTTGGCGGTGGAGCCGGTGCCGACCCCGACGATGCTCTTGTCATCGAGTTTCGGGAGGATAAGGTCGACGGCGGCCTGGGCGACGGCCTGTTTGAGTTGATCCTGGGTCATGCGGGCTCCGAAGCGGGCAAGGGGGGCACAAAGGCCGGCATTATAGGCGCCGTGGCAGATCAGGTCATTGCCCGTTTGGCTAATCGGCCGGGGTGGACGGGCGGTTCGCATGGCGGCGGAGAGGTGGCGAGGGCGACGGCTAAAACCTCGGTATTCGTGTGGTCGCCCGGGCAAACGCTGGGTTAGACTCCTTGGCCCTGCCCAACCCGCTCAGTGATGCTTTCCGATGCTCGAACAGTACGTCAAGAAGATCCTCACCTCGCGCGTTTATGACGTTGCCGTAGAAACCCCATTGCAGACTGCCCGCCAGCTCTCCGAGCGGCTGGGCAATCAGATCTGGCTCAAGCGCGAAGACTTGCAGCCGGTGTTCTCGTTCAAGATCCGTGGCGCCTACAACAAGCTGACCCAGCTCAGCGATGCCGAGCGCGCTCGTGGCGTGGTCACCGCGTCCGCCGGCAACCACGCCCAGGGCCTGGCCCTGGCGGCCAAGGTGCTGGGGGTCAAGGCCACCATCGTGATGCCCAAGACCACCCCGGAGATCAAGGTCGAAGGCGTGCGCTCCCGTGGCGGCAAAGTGGTGCTGCACGGCGATAGCTTCCCCGAGGCGCTGGCCTATTCGCTGAAGCTGGTGGACGAAAAGGGCTACGTCTACATCCATCCCTACGATGATCCCCACACCATTGCCGGGCAGGGCACGGTGGCCATGGAGATTCTGCGTCAGCACCCGGGCCCGCTGGACGCGATTTTCGTTCCGGTCGGCGGCGGCGGGTTGATCGCCGGCATTGCCGCCTATGTGAAATACCTGCGCCCGGAAACCAAGATCATCGGCGTCGAGCCGGACGACTCCAACTGCCTGCAAGCCGCCATGGCCGCGGGCGAGCGGGTGGTGCTGCCCACCGTGGGGATCTTTGCCGACGGCGTGGCGGTGGCGCAGATCGGCCAGCACACCTTCGACATCTGCAAACACTATGTGGATGAAGTGATCACCGTCAGCACCGACGAGATCTGCGCGGCTATCAAGGATATCTACGACGATACCCGCTCGATCACCGAACCTGCCGGGGCTCTGGGCGTGGCCGGGATCAAGAAGTACGTCGAGCAGCGCGGCATCAGCGGGCAGACCCTGGTGGCCATCGATTCCGGGGCCAACGTCAACTTCGATCGCCTGCGCCACGTGGCCGAGCGTGCCGAGCTGGGCGAGGGCCGCGAAGCCATCATCGCCGTGACCATTCCCGAGAGGCCGGGCAGCTTCAAGGCGTTCTGCGAGGCGGTGGGCAAGCGCCAGATCACCGAATTCAACTATCGCTACAACACCGGCAGCGAAGCGCACATTTTTGTCGGCGTGCAGACCCACCCGGAAAACGATCCGCGCAGTGCCCTGATCGCCAGCCTGACCGAGCAGGGCTTCCCGGTGATCGACCTGACCGACAACGAACTGGCCAAGCTGCACATTCGCTACATGGTCGGCGGCCATGCCGAGAAGGTCAGCGACGAGGTAGTGCTGCGTTTCGAGTTCCCGGAGCGTCCGGGGGCGTTGTTCAACTTCCTCAACAAGCTGGGCGGGCGCTGGAACATCTCGATGTTCCACTACCGTAACCACGGCGCGGCGGATGGCCGGGTGGTCGCGGGCCTGCAAGTGCCGGCCGAGGAGCGTCACCTGGTGCCGGCGGCCCTGGAGCAGATCGGTTATCCGTACTGGGATGAAAGCGACAACCCGGCGTACCAGCTGTTCCTGGGCTGAACGACTACGCTGAGGAACGGAGCCTTAAGGAAGCGAGAACATGGAAACACTGACCACGTTGAAGGCGCTGCATGTACTGGCCACGGTGCTGCTGTTGGGCAGTGCCCTGGGGCTGGCGATCTGGACTTGGCGCCTGCGCCGCCGGGGTGACACCATGGTTTACAGCCGGGTGTTGCAGCGTCCGGGGTTGTTCGGTTGGCTGCTGCTGGCCATCGGTTTGCTGAGCTTGCCGTTCAGTGGTTGGGGGATGGTGCATCTGGTGGGCTGGCCGCTGGGCCAGACCTGGCTCCTGGGTTCCAGCGTGCTCTATACCCTGGGTGCCCTGGCCTGGCTGTGGCTGATGGTGCGACTCAACCGCCTGCGGCGGGCCAAGGCCGCCAGCGGCCTGACTTTCACCCTGGTGCTGGCGGTGTTCGGCCTGCTGTGTTTTGTCGCCATTGCCGGCCTGATGGGCGCCAAGCCGGTCTGATCCCGGCGCAAACCTTAAGGATTGCCATGAAGGTTGTTCTGGTGGGGGCCACAGGGTTTGTCGGCCGCCACCTGTTGGCGGCTCTGCATGCCGCCGGTCATCAGTTGATCGCCACCAGCCGTTATCCACAGCCGCGCAGCCTGCCGGGGGTGGAATGGCGACAATTGGACCTCGATCGTCTGGGGCATGAGCCGCAGCCCTTTGTCCTGCCTGCCGATACCGATGTGCTGATCAATGCCGCCGGGCTGCTGAGCACCGATGCCCGGGCGCTGACCCTGACCCAGGACCTGGGCACCCGTGCCCTGTTCGATCTGGCGGCAACCCGTGGCGTGCGGGTGCTGCAGATTTCCGCATTGGGTGCCGGGACCCAGCCCCATGTGCCGTTTCTTGCCAGCAAGGCCGCGGCGGATGATTACCTGCTGCGCTCGGGAATTGCGGCGGTGGTGTTGCGGCCGTCACTGGTGCTGGGCGCCGGCGGTGCCAGCAGCGGTTGGCTGGCGAAGATGTCGCCCTGGCCGCTGCTTGGGTTGTTGTCCATCAAGGCGCAGATGCAGCCCCTGCATGTCGAGGACTTGAGCGCGGCGGTGCTGGCGTTGCTCAGGCAATGGCCGCAGGAATCCATGGTTCTGCCCCTGGTCGGCCCGGAACGCATGACCATGGCGCAGTTGCTGGATCGCCTGCGAGCGGCCCAGGGCTGGGCCCCGGCCCGTTACTTCCAGCTGCCGTCGATACTGCTCAGGCTGGCGGCTGGCGTAGGTGATCGCCTGGGCTGGCGCGCCTTGAACCGGCAGAGCCTGGCCATGGCTCGCAGCGACAACCTGGCGGATCCCGAGGTGCTGGCATCGGTCTGTGGTTATCACGCGGCGCCCCTGGCGGCCCGCCTGCAGGACTGGCCACAGGCGGCGCAAAGCACCCAACTGGCCCTGCGCCCGCTGCTGCTTGCGGTGATGCTGTTGATCTGGCTGGGCACGGCGCTGGTGTGCATCGGCCCGGGCTATGACTGGGGCCTGCGGATCATGGCCGAGGCGGGCGTGCAGGGCGTCTGGGCAGCTTTGGCGGTGATCGGCGGGTCACTCTGCGATGCGCTGCTGGGTGTCGGCCTGCTGCTGCGGCGTTGGCGCCGACGGGCCTTGCAGGCGCAGTTGGCACTGATGCTCGGCTACACCCTGATCATCAGCCTGATCCTGCCGCATTTCTGGTTTGACCCTTATGCTGCCGTCGCCAAGAACCTGGTGCTGATGGTGGCGACCCTCTGGCTGTTGTGGACCGAACCCCGTCGATGAGCGCTTACCTGCTGTTGAAAACCCTGCATATCCTGTCCTCGACCGTGCTGTTCGGGCTCGGTGCCGGCTCGGCCTATTACGCCTTGCGGGCCTGGCGCAGTGGTCGGGTGGAAGTGATTGCCGTGACCTTCAAGCACCTGGTGTTCGCCGATTGGGCTTTCACCGCCACCACGGCGGTGTTCCAGCCATTGAGCGGCCTGGGACTGGTGCATCTGGCGGGCTGGCCGATCCAGCAGGCCTGGCTGCTGTGGAGCCTGGGGCTCTATGGGGTGGCGGGGCTGTGCTGGCTGCCGGTGGTCTGGTTGCAGATCCGGGTGCACAAGATGGCGGAGCAGGCACTGCGTGACGGGGTGCCGATGCCGATCCGGGCCAACCTTTATATGCGCTGGTGGTTCGCTCTGGGCTGGCCGGCGTTTCTGGCCTTCATGGTGATTTTCTACCTGATGGTGGCCAAGCCGGTTTAGGGCCTGTGGCTGGCGAGCCGGCTCCTGCAGCCGGCTCGCCGCGCTGATCAATCGCGCAGGCTGATGACCTGCCATCCGCGCTTCTCGGCTTCGGCCCGCAGGTTCGGGTCGGGATCGACGGCCACCGGGTTGCTGACTTGTTCCAGCAGCGGCAGATCGTTCATCGAATCGCTGTAGAAGTAGCTGTCTTCCAGGTCGTGGCCGGTTTCTTCCAGCCAGCGCTTGAGGCGGATGACCTTGCCTTCGCGGAAACAGGGTACGTCGGTGCTGCGCCCGGTGTAGCGGCCTTTATGCATCTCGCATTCGGTGGCGATCAGGTGTTCGACTCCCAGGCGTTGGGCGATCGGTGCGGTGATGAAGCGGTTGGTGGCGGTGATGATCACCAGCTTGTCGCCAGCCTCGCGGTGCTGATCCAGCAATGCCTGGGCCTTGGGCAAGAGGATGGGCTCGATGCAGTCGCGCATGTAGTCGCGATGCCACTGTTCGAGCACGGCCATCTCGGTGCGGCCGAGGATTTCCAGGCAGAAGTTCAGGTACGCGGCGTTGTCGAGTTGGCCGGCCAGGTAGTCCTGGTAGAACTCGTCGTTGCGGGTCTTGTAGGCGACGGCGTCGAGGAAGCCTCGCTCGCACAGGTAGTCGCCCCAGGCGTGGTCGCTGTCGCCGCCAAGAAGCGTGTTGTCCAAGTCGAATAAAGCCAGGCGCATTGCAGTTACTCACTGAAAAGTCGCGGAAAAAGGTGCCCAGAATACGGTCTTTTCACAAGAGTGCACATAAGCTAAGCAGCCTCGTTGCTGCATTCCCAAGCTTTGTGGAACAATGCGGCGACATGCGTTTGCGAGGTTGTAGCCGTGATCGACCCCGATGGTTTCCGCCCCAATGTCGGGATCATTCTGACCAATGATGCCGGACAGGTGCTATGGGCTCGCCGTATCAATCAAGATGCCTGGCAGTTTCCTCAAGGCGGGATCAACCCCGACGAGACGCCGGAAGACGCCTTGTATCGCGAGTTGAACGAAGAAGTGGGGCTGGAGCGCGAAGATGTGCAAATTCTCGCCTGCACCCGGGGCTGGTTGCGCTATCGTTTGCCGCAGCGTCTGGTTAGAACGCACAGCCAGCCGCTGTGCATCGGCCAGAAACAGAAATGGTTTCTCCTGCGCCTGATCTCCAACGAGCAGCGGGTGCGGATGGATTTGACCGGTAAACCGGAATTCGATGGCTGGCGCTGGGTCAGTTATTGGTATCCGTTGGGCCAGGTGGTGACATTCAAGCGCGAAGTGTATCGCCGCGCTCTCAAAGAGCTTGCCCCGCGCCTTCTAGTGCGCGACTGACGACGGAGTTCGACCCCGAGCCATGCTCAATACGCTGCGCAAGATCGTCCAGGAAGTTAACTCCGCCAAGGATCTCAAGGCGGCGTTGGGGATTATTGTATTGCGCGTCAAAGAGGCCATGGGCAGCCAGGTCTGCTCGGTCTATCTGCTGGACCCGGAAACCAATCGTTTCGTGCTGATGGCCACCGAGGGCTTGAACAAGCGCTCCATCGGCAAGGTCAGCATGGCCCCCAACGAAGGCCTGGTAGGCCTGGTGGGCACCCGGGAAGAACCCCTCAACCTGGAAAACGCCGCCGATCACCCGCGCTATCGCTACTTCGCCGAAACCGGTGAAGAGCGTTACGCCTCGTTCCTGGGGGCTCCGATCATCCACCACCGTCGGGTGGTCGGGGTCCTGGTCATCCAGCAGAAGGAGCGTCGCCAGTTCGACGAGGGCGAAGAAGCCTTCCTGGTGACCATGAGCGCTCAACTGGCCGGGGTTATCGCCCATGCCGAAGCCACCGGTTCGATCCGTGGCCTGGGTCGCCAGGGCAAGGGTATTCAGGAGGCCAAGTTCGTCGGCGTACCGGGTTCCCCTGGTGCCGCGGTGGGCAGCGCGGTGGTGATGCTGCCGCCAGCCGACCTGGACGTGGTGCCGGACAAGTACATCACCGACATCGATGCCGAGCTCGCGCTGTTCAAGAACGCCCTGGAAGGGGTGCGCGCCGATATGCGTGCGCTGTCGGAAAAACTCGCCACCCAGTTGCGCCCGGAAGAGCGCGCGCTGTTCGACGTCTATCTGATGATGCTCGACGACGCTTCCCTGGGCAGCGAAGTCAAGACCGTGATCAAGACCGGACAATGGGCCCAGGGCGCGTTGCGCCAGGTGGTCACCGATCACGTCAACCGTTTCGAGTTGATGGACGACGCCTACCTGCGCGAGCGGGCTTCGGACGTCAAGGACCTGGGGCGCCGGCTCCTGGCCTACCTGCAGGAAGAACGCCAGCAGACCCTGGTCTATCCCGACAACACCATCCTGGTCAGTGAAGAACTGACCCCGGCCATGCTCGGCGAAGTGCCGGAAGGCAAGCTGGTGGGGCTGGTGTCGGTGTTGGGTTCGGGCAACTCCCACGTGGCGATCCTGGCCCGGGCCATGGGTATTCCCACTGTGATGGGCCTGGTGGACCTGCCGTATTCCAAGGTCGACGGCATCCAGATGATCGTCGACGGCTACCACGGTGAGGTCTACACCAACCCCAGCGATGTGCTGCGCAAGCAGTTTGCCGATGTGGTGGAAGAAGAACGGCAGCTGGCCCAGGGCCTGGATGCCTTGCGCGACCTGCCTTGCATCACCCCCGATGGCCACCGCATGCCGTTGTGGGTCAACACCGGCCTGCTGGCCGACGTGGCCCGGGCGCAGAAGCGCGGAGCCGAGGGCGTTGGCCTGTACCGCACCGAAGTGCCGTTCATGATCAACCAGCGCTTCCCCAGTGAAAAAGAGCAGTTGGCAATCTATCGCGAGCAATTGGCGGCGTTCCATCCGCAACCGGTGACCATGCGCAGCCTGGACATCGGCGGCGACAAGTCGCTGTCGTACTTCCCGATCAAGGAAGACAACCCCTTCCTCGGCTGGCGCGGCATCCGCGTGACCCTCGACCACCCGGAAATCTTCCTGGTACAGGCCCGAGCCATGCTCAAGGCCAGCGAGGGCCTTAACAACCTGCGCATCCTGTTGCCGATGATTTCCGGCATTCATGAGCTCGAAGAAGCGCTGCACCTGATCCACCGTGCCTGGGGCGAAGTGCGTGACGAAGGCACCGACGTGCCCATGCCGCCGGTGGGGGTGATGATCGAGATTCCGGCGGCGGTGTATCAGACCCGGGAACTGGCGCGCCAGGTGGACTTCCTCTCGGTGGGCTCCAATGACCTGACCCAGTACCTGCTGGCGGTGGACCGCAACAACCCGCGGGTCGCCGATCTCTACGACTACCTGCACCCGGCGGTGTTGCAAGCGCTGCAAACCGTCGTGCGTGACGCCCATGCCGAAGGCAAGCCGGTGAGCATCTGCGGTGAGATGGCCGGCGATCCGGCGGCCGCGGTGCTGCTGATGGCCATGGGCTTTGACAGCCTGTCGATGAACGCCACCAACCTGCCGAAAGTGAAGTGGATGCTGCGCCAGATCGGCCTGAGCAAGGCCAAGGAACTGCTGGACGAGATGATGACCATCGACAACCCGCAAGTTATCCACAGCTCGCTACAACTGGCCCTGAAGAAGCTCGGGTTGGCGCGGATGATCAATCCGGCGTCGAGCAAGACCCTGTAACCACGGCGTTTTCTTCGCCGGCAAGCAGGCTCCCGTAGGAGCCAGCTTGCCGGCGAACGTTTCAGACCTTCAGTTCGACTTCCCCCAGATGCCCGCCATAAGGGCCAAAGCTGCGTTCGACCAGATGCCGCGAGCCGTCGGCATTGACGATCAGCGCGGTGCTGGCCCGTGTGCCATAGCTGGGGCTGGCGATGAACACGCTGGACAGCAGGCTTTCCGTAGCCAGGCCCACCCCGGTGTCCGGCAATTCGGCGAAGGGCGCGGTCTGCGGATCACTCAAGAGCGCCAGCAGGGCCTGCGGTTGTGGATCGTGCAGCACTTCCTGCAGCGCCGCCTTGGCCTTGAGCAGTTTGGGCCAGGGCGTGTCGAGCCCAGCATTGGACAGACCATAGACACCAGGCTTGAGCAATTGGGGCTCCAGGTCCTGAGCGTTGTAGTGCCACAGTTGATCGCCAGTGCCCAGCAGCAGGTTGAAGCCTGCGTACTCCACCGAACGGCCGACTACATCGTGCAAGTAGTCTTCCAGGGCAATGCCGCCGGCGAGAAAGCGCGCCACCAGTTCGCCCCGGGAGCGCCGCGCGGGCGGTTGGTGCGGGTTGCGGATGTTGGTCAGGGCGGCAAATCGCCCGGCGGCACCGACCCCAAGCCAGGTGCCTCCCGCCTCCAGATCCCGTCCGGCGTGGATCTGCGGCGACTCGGGCCATTGCCCCAGGGGCAGGCTGGGGCGAGCGTAGAACTCGTCACGGTTGGCCGCGACGATCAGTGGCTGAGCATGGCCCGGCCGCCAGGCGAAAACGATCAAGCACATTAAGGTGGCCCCCTGGGTGTTTTTGCTCACTCTACCCACACAACCCCGGGGTATCCATCGCCATCCAGTGGAGTCCGGGGCGGCGCATCCGTTACCATGCCGCTCCTCTTTTTGGATGCTCCCATGGAATTTCTGCTCTATCTGCTGCTGGGCGCCTGTGCAGGCATACTGGCCGGGCTGTTTGGCGTGGGCGGCGGGATCATCATCGTGCCGGTGCTGGTGTTCAGCTTCACCCTGCAAGGTTTCGATGCCTCGGTGCTGACCCATCTGGCGGTCGGTACTTCGCTGGCCAGCATCATCTTCACTTCGGTCAATGCGGTTCGCGAGCACCATCGGCGGGGCGCGGTGCGCTGGCCGATCTTCGCCTGGATGGCCCTGGGCATTCTGCTGGGGGCTGGTGTCGGTGCGCTGACGGCGGAAGCCATCTCCGGCCCGCACTTGCAAAAAATCATCGGCGTCTTTGCCCTGGTCATCGCCCTGCAGATGACTCTGGAACTCAAGCCCAAGGCCAGTCGCCAGGTGCCCGGCAAGCTGGGCCTGGCCGCAGCCGGTGGGGTGATCGGCTGGGCCTCGGCGATCTTCGGCATTGGTGGCGGCTCGCTGACCGTGCCGTTTCTCACCTGGCGCAGCGTGCCGATGCAGCAGGCAGTGGCGACGTCCTCGGCCTGCGGCCTGCCCATCGCCCTGGCCAGCGCCTTAAGTTTCATGATTCTGGGCTGGCATGATCCGCAGCTTCCGGCTCATAGTCTCGGCTTTGTGTATTTGCCGGCGCTGTTGGGCATTGCCCTGACCAGCATGGTGTTCGCCCGGATCGGCGCGCGCCTGGCCCACAAACTGTCGCCACGCCTGTTGAAACGCTTGTTCGCCGCGCTACTGTTCTGCGTGGGGACCAGCTTCTTGTTCTGAGTGATGACGCAATCCTGGCTTAATCCCGGGCTGGCAGTTTGCCCCGGGACATTTGAGTTCTAACCCTTACGAGGAGTCGCAATGCTGCCTTACCCGCAGATTGATCCGGTGGCCCTGGCCATCGGCCCGCTGAAAATCCACTGGTACGGCCTGATGTACCTGATCGGCATCGGCGGTGCCTGGCTGCTGGCCTCGCGCCGGCTCAACCGTTTCGACCCGACCTGGAGCAAAGAGAAGCTCTCGGACATGGTGTTCTGGATGTCCATGGGGGTGATCGTCGGCGGCCGCCTGGGCTACGTGCTGTTCTACGACCTGAGCGCCTACCTGGCCAACCCGACCCTGATCTTCGAAGTGTGGAAGGGCGGCATGTCGTTCCATGGCGGTTTCATCGGGGTGATGCTGGCGGCCCTGTGGTTCGGCAAGCGCAACAACAAGAGCTTCTTCGAGCTGATGGACTTCGTCGCGCCGATGGTGCCGATTGGCCTGGGCGCCGGGCGCATCGGCAACTTCATCAACGCCGAGTTGTGGGGCAAGCCCACTGACGTGCCATGGGCGATGATCTTCCCGCCGTTCAGCGATCCGGCGCAGTTGCCGCGTCATCCGTCGCAGCTGTATCAGTTCGCCCTGGAAGGCGTGGCGCTGTTCCTGATTCTCTGGCTGTTCTCGCGCAAACCGCGGCCGACCATGGCAGTTTCCGGTATGTTCGCCCTGTTCTACGGGATCTTCCGTTTCATCGTCGAGTTCGTCCGGGTGCCGGACGCACAGCTGGGCTATCTGGCCTGGAACTGGCTGACCATGGGTCAGGTTTTGTGCGTACCGATGATTCTCGGCGGCCTGGGGCTGATCTGGCTGGCTTATCATCGCGCTCCGGCCCAGAGCGCGGCGCAATAAATTCGAACCCCGGGGCGTGCCCCGGGTTCAAGGACGCAGGTAATTCATGAAGCAATATCTTGATCTGGTGGCCCATGTCATCAACAACGGCACCAAGCAGGCCAACCGCACCGGTGTGAACACCATCAGCTTTCCCGGGGCCATGCTGCGCTACGACCTCAAGGAAGGTTTCCCGGCCATCACCACCCGCAAGATGGCCTTCAAGTCGGCCATCGGCGAAATGGTCGGCTTCCTGCGGGGGGTGAACAACGCCGCCGAGTTCCGCGCCCTGGGCTGCAAGGTCTGGGACCAGAACGCCAACGAAAACGCCCAGTGGCTGGCCAACCCGTTTCGCCAGGGCGACGACGACCTGGGCGAGATCTACGGTGTGCAGTGGCGCAAGTGGCCGGCCTACAAGCAGATCAAGACCAGCAACCAGGCGGCCATCGAGCTGGCGCTGAGCCAGGGCTACCGGCAGATCGCCGCAGGCGAGGAAGACGGCCAGGGCTACGTGGTGCTGTACAAGGCCATCGACCAGGTGCGCCAGTGCGTCGACACCATCATCAACGACCCGGGCAGCCGGCGGATCCTGTTCCACGGCTGGAACTGCGCCCAGCTGGACGAAATGGCCCTGCCGCCGTGCCACCTGCTGTATCAGTTCCACCCCAATGTCGAGACTCGGGAAATCTCCCTGACCCTCTACATTCGCTCCAACGACCTGGGCCTGGGCACGCCGTTCAACCTCACCGAGGGTGCGGCGCTGCTGAGCCTGATCGGCCGCCTGACCGGCTACACACCACGCTGGTTCACTTATTTCATCGGTGATGCCCACGTCTACGAAAACCACCTGGACATGCTCAACGAACAGCTCAAGCGCGAGCCGTTCCCGATGCCCAAGCTGGTGATTTCCGAGCGTGTACCGGAGTTCGCCAAGACCGGCGTCTACCAGCCAGAGTGGCTGGAGCTGATCGAGCCGAGCGACTTTTCCCTGGAAGGCTACGAGCACCACGCGCCGATGACCGCGCCGATGGCCGTTTAAGCTTCCATCTGCTGTGCCAGGGGCCGCGCGACTGACACCGCGCGGCCCCTGTCGATTGAACCTGTTGTCTTTATCGACCTGTGCCCGGAATTGTCCCGGGCCTGACTGTGCCTGGCGACCAGCTACGCTCTGTGTAGCGCCCCCACCAGACGCAGGGCGTCGCCCTTGTGAACTTCAACGTGAGCCGCGAATGGAAGAACTCAATCAAAGCCTGTTCCTGGCCATCAACGCCAGTGCCGGGGCGTCAATGCCGATGCGTACACTGGCGGTTTTCCTCGCGCAATGGCTGGTGCTCAGCGTGCCCTTGCTGCTGGCGGTGCTCTGGGTTTTCGGTGAACGCCGCCAGCGCATGATCGTGCTGCTTGCGACCCTGGCCATCGTACTGGCCCTGGCCAGCAACTTGCTGATCCGCGAGCTGTGGTTTCATCCGCGGCCGTTCATGATCGGCCTGGGGCAGAACTTCCTCGCCCATGCGCCCGGTGCGTCCTTCCCCAGCGATCATGCCAGCGGCATGTTCGCCATGGCGTTCGCGCTGATCCTCGCGCCCCTGCGCAAGACCGGGCTGGTGATGCTGGGCCTGGCGTTGCTGGTGAGCTGGGCCCGGGTCTACCTGGGGGTGCATTTCCCCTTCGATATTCTCGGCGGTTGCCTGGTGGGGCTGTTCAGCGCCTGGCTGGTGCGCCAGGGCCTGGCCTGGCGGCAATTGGACGAGCGCTTGCTGACGATGCTCGAAGACACTTATCTGCGGCTGATCGGCAGCGCGCGGCGCGGCGCCTGAGGCCGCGCTCGGGGCTCAGTGCCCGTGGCTGCGGCCGACATGGGACGGCTCGGCCTCGCTGGGGGCCACCGAACCGCTGACTTCCAGACGCTGGAGGATGCCGCAGTGATCCAGGTCCGGGCCTTCGCTGCAGCGCTGGCGCAGATCCAGCAGTTGCTCCTGGAGCACCAGTAGCCCGTCGATGCGGGCCTTGACGTGATGGATATGCTCGTCGATCAGGGCGTTGACGCTGGCGCACTGGCCTTCCGGGCTGTCCCGCAGGTTGAGCAGGCTGCGGATTTCCTCAAGGGTCATGTCCAGGCTGCGGCAGTTGCGGATAAAGGTCAGGCGCTCGGTGTGGGCCTGGGTGTAGAGACGGTAGTTGCCTTCGCTGCGGGCCGGTTCCGGCAGCAGTCCTTCGCGCTCGTAGTAACGGATGGTCTCGACCTGACAGTCGGTGAGTTTCGCCAGTTCGCCAATCTTCATTGCCGTCGTCTCCGAATGGGTGCTTGACCCTATAGTGGCTACAGGGTGTTCACTTGGCAACAAGCACCTTTATTCGGACGCGACCCTTATGAGCGACTCGATTCACAACCCGCGCAAGCCCGACGCCCAGCACACCCATGCTGAACACGATCACGATCACGATCACAGCCACGCCCCGGCTGGCAAGCTGCAGCCGGTCAAGGCGCACGCCCACGCCGCCCATGGCGCTTCCTGCTGCGGCTCCGCCGACCCGGCACCGTCAAAGGTTACCCTGAGCGAAACCCCGAGCGCCGGCGCGCGCCTGAGCAGCTTTCGCATCGAAGCCATGGATTGTCCCACCGAGCAGACCCTGATCCAGAACAAGCTGGGCAAGCTGGCCGGGGTCCAGGCCCTGGAATTCAACCTGATGAACCGCGTGCTGGGGGTGACCCACGACCTGCCGAGCACCGCACCGATCATCGAGGCGATCAAATCCCTGGGCATGCACGCCGAGCCCCTGCAGCAGGATGGCGCCGCAACCACCCCTGCCACCGCACCGGTGAAGAAGGCCTGGTGGCCGCTGGCCCTGTCCGGGGGCGGTGCGCTGGCCGCCGAAATCATTCATTTCACCAATGCCGCCCCCGATTGGGTGGTGGCGTTGGTGGCCCTGGTGTCGATCCTCAGCGGCGGCCTGGGCACCTACAAGAAGGGCTGGATCGCCCTGAAGAACCGCAACCTCAACATCAACGCGCTGATGAGCATCGCGGTGACCGGCGCGGTGCTGATCGGCCAGTGGCCGGAAGCGGCGATGGTGATGTTCCTGTTCACCGTGGCCGAGTTGATCGAGGCCCGCTCCCTGGACCGGGCGCGCAACGCCATCAGCGGCCTGATGCAGATGACTCCGGAACAGGTCACGGTGCAGCAGGCCGATGGCAGTTGGAGCGAACAGGAAGCGAAAAACGTCGAACTGGGTGCATTGGTACGGGTCCGTCCCGGTGAGCGCATCGGCCTGGATGGCGAAGTGGTGTCTGGCAGTTCCACCATCGATCAGGCGCCGATCACCGGTGAAAGCCTGCCGGTGGAAAAGACCGTGGGCGACAAGGTGTTCGCTGGCACCATCAACCAGGCCGGCTCCCTGGAATACCGAGTGACCGCCGCTGCCAACAACTCGACCCTGGCGCGGATCATCCATGCCGTGGAACAGGCCCAGGGCGCGCGGGCCCCGACCCAGCGCTTCGTCGACAGCTTCTCGAAAATCTACACCCCGGCGGTGTTCGCCTTCGCTCTGGCCGTGGCGCTGATTCCACCGCTGTTCATGGCCGGCGCCTGGTTCGACTGGATCTACCGCGCCCTGGTGCTGCTGGTGGTGGCCTGCCCGTGCGCTCTGGTGATCTCCACCCCGGTGAGCATCGTCAGCGGCCTGGCGGCAGCGGCGCGCAAGGGCATCCTGGTCAAGGGCGGGGTCTACCTGGAGGGCGGCTACAAGCTGGACTACCTGGCCCTGGACAAGACCGGCACCATCACCCACGGCAAGCCGGTGCAGACCGATTTTCTGGCCCTGGACCCACTGGCCCTGGACACGGCTCCAGCCCTGGCCGCCAGTCTGGCGGGGCGCTCCGACCACCCGGTGTCCCTGGCCATTGCTCGCGCGGCTGTGGATAAACAGCTGGCCATGCACCCTGTGGATAACTTCGCAGCCCTGGCCGGGCGCGGAGTGCGCGGTGAAATCAACGGCCAGCTCTATCACCTGGGCAACCACCGCCTGGTGGAGGAACTGGGCCTGTGCTCCCCGGCTCTGGAAGAAAAACTCTTCGCCCTGGAGCAGCAGGGCAAGACCGTGGTCCTGCTGCTGGACCGCAACGGCCCGCTGGCGCTGTTCGCCGTGGCCGACACGGTCAAGGAATCCAGCCGCGAAGCCATCCGGCAGTTGCACGAGCTGGGAATCAAGACCCTGATGCTCACCGGCGACAACCCGCACACCGCCCAGGCCATCGCCGCCCAGGTCGGCATTGACCAGGCCCGGGGCGACCTGCTGCCCAGCGACAAGCTGCAAGCCATCGAAGGTCTGTACGCCCAGGGCCACCGGGTCGGGATGGTTGGCGACGGCATTAACGACGCCCCGGCCCTGGCCCGGGCCGAGATTGGTTTTGCCATGGCCGCGGCCGGCACCGACACCGCGATAGAAACCGCGGATGTCGCCCTGATGGACGATGATCTGCGCAAGATCCCGGCATTCATCCGCCTGTCGCGTCAGACCGCGGTGGTGCTCAAGCAAAATATCGCCCTGGCCCTGGTCATCAAGGCGATCTTTCTTGGGGTAACCTTTGCCGGGCTCGCCACCATGTGGATGGCGGTGTTCGCCGACATGGGCGTGAGCCTGCTGGTGGTGTTCAACGGCCTGCGCCTGCTGCGCAAATAGGACACGGTAGCGGCAAGCGGCAGGCAACAAGCAACAAGCAACAAGCAACTGAGGAGAGAACCAGAGTGATGAACTCACGCGCACCGGCTTCAGCTTGCGGCTTGCCGCTGCAAGCTTGCAGCTGCGGCAAGCCGCCATGCTGAGCGCGGAGCTGAAGGCCTTTTACATGGTCGCCCGCCTGGGCAGCATCACCCTGGCGGCGAAGAAGCTTGGCCTCAGCCAACCGACGGTGACCACGCAGATCCGCAACCTGGAAAGCCAGTACTCGGTAGAGCTGTTCTACCGCGGCGGCCGGCGCCTGAGCCTGAGCGACGAGGGCACGCGCCTGCTGCCAATGGTCAAGGAGCTGTTGCAGAAAGAAGCCGACATCGAGTTCTTCCTGCGTAACAGCGGCCAGGTACAGGGCACCTTGCGCATCGCCGCCACAGCGCCGTACTACATCCTCGATCTGGTGAAAACCTTCCGCCAGCGCCTGCCCCAGGTGGACGTGTCGGTGGAGATCGGCAATTCCCAGCAAGTCCTCGAAGCCCTGGAGGACTACCGGGTGGATGTGGCGGCCTCGTCACAGTTGCTGGAGGACTCGCGCTTGATCCGTCGGGTGCTGGGCAGCGACCCGCTGGTGCTGGCGGTGCACCGTGACCACCCCCTGGCGGCGCTGGAGCACGTGCCGCTCAATGCCCTGGCCGGGCACACCCTGCTGATACGCGAGCCGGGCTCCACCACCCGCAGCCTCACCGAAGCCCTGCTCAAGGACGCCAGCGTCGGCTTCGGCCCGCTGCTGGAAATCGGCAGCCGCGAGTCGATCCGCGAGGCGGTGCTGCGCAACATCGGCATCAGCATCATTGCTCGCCAGGAAGTGCCCCACGACCCGCAGTTGCGCGTGTTGAGCATCGAAAACGCGCCGCAGATCGTCGAGTACCTGTACTGCCTCAAGGAGCGCAAGAACGCGCGCTTGCCAGCGGCGTTTCTCGGGTTGGCGCAGGAAATGGCTCCCGCCTGAGGGATCTGCATCGGTCATGCCGATGGCTTCGCGAGCAAGCTCGCTCCTACATTGAGGTGCATTCCCCCTGTAGGAGCGAGCTTGCTCGCGAAGGCGTCATATCAGCCAGCACATCACTGGCAGGTTGAACCAAAATCCCCGAATACCACTATCGGTCGTTTTTGCCTTACTGCCATATGACCGACGCATTACAACTCTAGGATTTGCCTCATCTGCTTGATGAGGCCTGTCCATGAACCCTGCAACCGCAACTGCCCTTGCTAACCCCGGCGCACCGATGAAAGTGCGCGGCGTGCACAAGCGCTTCGGCGCTTTCACTGCGCTGGATAACGTATCCCTGGATGTGGCCGCCGGTGAGCTGGTGTGCCTGCTGGGACCGTCCGGCTGCGGCAAGACCACCTTGCTGCGCTGCATTGCCGGCCTGGAGCGCCAGGACCAGGGCGAGCTGTACCTGGGGGATCGGGACGTCTCTCTGCTGGCGCCTCAGGCCCGGGACTACGGGATCCTGTTCCAGTCCTATGCGCTGTTTCCCAACCTCACGGTGGAAGCCAACATCGCCTACGGCCTGTCCGGCAGTGGCCGCGAAGAAGCGCGCCAGCGCGTGGCGCAGATGCTGGAACTGGTGAGCCTGAGCGGCAGCGAGAAGAAATACCCCGGCCAACTGTCCGGCGGCCAGCAGCAGCGCGTGGCCCTGGCCCGCGCCCTGGCACCGGCGCCGTCGTTGCTGTTGCTGGACGAACCGATGTCGGCCCTGGATGCCCGGGTGCGCGAGCACCTGTGCAGCGAGCTGCGCCAACTGCAACGGCGCCTGGGCATCACCACCCTGATGGTCACCCACAACCAGGACGAGGCCATGCTGATGGCCGATCGCATTGCCGTGATGAACAACGGCAAGGTCGAGCAGTACGCCACGCCCCAGGAAATCTACGATCGTCCGGCCACGCCTTTCGTGGCCGAGTTCGTCGGCCAGGGCAACTGGCTGCCCTTCAGCCGCAACAGCGACAGCCATGCCCAGGTCGGCGGGATGAATGTGCGTCTGGCCGAGGGTTCGGCCAAGGCCGCTTCGGGCCGGCTGTTCTGCCGTCCGGAAGCGATCAGCGTGAACCCGCCGGTGCATGAGGAAAACTTGTTCCCGGCCCAGGTCCGCGAGATCACCTTCCTCGGCAACCGCTGCCGCATGAGCTTTGAACTCAATCAACTGCCGGGGCACGCGTTGCTGGCGGAACTGGCCCCGGAAGCCATGCCGCGCCTGGGTGCCCGGGATATCTGGGTGGCCTTGCCGCCGCGCAGCCTCCAGGTGTTTGCCTGAGATGAGCCTGCCAATGTCCATGCCGCTGCCCGCCAAGCGGGCGCACCAGGCTTCGCGTGCCGAGATCGGCGACCGCATTTTTGTCGTCGGTGGCAAGGTTGTGCTCCTGGTCCTGCTGGGTGTCGCGGTGCTGCTGCCGCTGCTGGCGATCTTCTGGCGCGGCTTCAGCGCCGAGGCCGGGCAGGGCGGTGGCTGGCTGGCGGCACGTGAACTGGTGGCCAGCGCCAACTTCCACTGGTTGTTGGGCAACAGCCTGAAAGTCTCCCTCAGCGTGGCCGCCATCGTGGTGCCCCTGGCCTACCTGTTCGCCTACGCCCTGCAACGCACGCTGATTCCCGGCAAGGGCCTGTGGCGTGGCTTGTCGCTGTTGCCGCTGATGGCGCCATCGATGCTGCCGGGGATTGCCCTGGTCTATCTGTTCGGCAACCAGGGCCTGCTCCGCGGTCTGTTCGCCGAGAACATCTACGGCTTCTGGGGCATCGTCCTTGGTGAGGTGATCTACACCTTTCCCCATGCCCTGATGATCCTGCTCTCGGCCCTGTCCCTGGCCGATGCGCGGCTGTTCGACGCCGCATCAAGCATGGGCGCCAGTCCCGCCAGGGCCTTTCGCAGCATCACCTGGCCGGCGACCCGGCAGGCGGTGTTCGCCGCGTTCTGCCTGGTGTTCACCCTGACCATCACCGACTTCGGCGTGCCGGTGGTGGTGGGCGGCGACTATCAGGTGCTGGCCCTGGAAGCCTACAAGGCGGTGGTGGGGCAGCAGCAGTTCGGCCGTGGCGCGTTGATCGGCATGGTCCTGCTGTTGCCGGCGCTGTTCAGCTTCGGCGTCGATGCCTGGCTGCGCCGTCGCCAGGGCGATGCCATGAGCGGTCGCGCCCAGGTGTTCCGGCCTGCGCCATCACGGCTACGCGATGCCTGCTACCTAGCCATCGTGCTGCTGATCTGCGCCGTGCTGCTGCTGGTATTCGGCATGGCGGTGTATTCGTCGCTGGTGAAGTTCTGGCCCTACAACCTGTCGCTCTCACTGAAGCACTACCAGTTCGACGACACCGCCGGCGGTGGCTGGCTGGCCTACCGCAACAGCCTGAGCATGGCCCTGTGCACGGCGCTGATCGGCAGCGTGCTGATCTTCACTGGTGCCTACCTGATGGAAAAGACCCGCGGCCAGCGCGGCCTGAACCTGGTGCTGCGCCTGCTCAGCTTCGTGCCGATGGCGGTGCCCGGCTTGGTGCTGGGCCTGGGCTACGTGTTCTTCTTCAACCTCAACGGCAATCCGCTGCATGTGTTCTACGGGACCATGACCCTGCTGGTGGTATGCACCATCGCCCACTACCTGACCACCGCGCAGATGACCGCCACCACCGCCCTGCGCCAGCTGGATGCCGAGTTCGAGGCCGCCGCGCTGTCGCTCAAGGCGCCGCTGTACCGCCACTACCTGCGGGTCACCGTGCCGATCTGCCTGCCGGCGCTGCTGGACATCGTGCGCTACCTGTTCGTCTCGGCCATGACCACGGTGTCGGCGGCGATCTTTCTCTACAGCCCGGACACCATCCTCGCCGCCGTGGCCGTGCTGAACATGGACGACGCCGGCAACGTCGGCGGCGCTGCGGCCATGTCGACCCTGATCCTGTTCACTTCGGCCGGCGTCTCGCTGCTCCTGGCCTGGGCTTCGCGCGGGCTGTTGCGCCGCTCCCAGGCCTGGCGGCAAACCGCGCCGGGCCACTGATTGCTCACTCACCCCCTGATCCGCACTCACCAAGGAACCGCATCATGTTCAAGCCCCTGGCTCTTGCCGCTGCCGTCCTCTCTGCTGTCAGCCTGAATGCCTTTGCGGCGAAGACCGAGCTGACGGTGTACACCGCCCTCGAAGCCGAGCAATTGAAGTCCTACAAGCAGGCCTTCGAAAAGGCCAACCCGGATGTGGAGATCAAGTGGGTGCGTGATTCCACCGGGATCATCACCGCCAAGCTGCTGGCGGAAAAAGCCCGGCCGCAAGCCGACGCGGTCTGGGGCCTGGCAGCGTCCAGCCTGGCGATCCTCGACCAGCAGGGCATGCTGCAAAGCTACGCGCCCAAGGACCTGGGCCAGATCGGCGCGAACTATCGCGACGCTGCCAACCCGCCGGCCTGGGTCGGCATGGACGTGTGGGCCGCGACCATCTGCTTCAACACCGTGGAGGCCGAGAAACAGGGCCTGAGCAAGCCGGTGAGCTGGCAGGACCTGACCAAGCCCGAATACAAGGGCAAGATCGTCATGCCCAACCCGGCATCCTCGGGCACCGGCTTCCTGGATGTCAGCGCCTGGTTGCAGACCTTCGGCGAGAAGCAGGGCTGGCAGTACATGGATGAGCTGCACCAGAACATCGGCCAGTATGTCCATTCCGGTTCCAAGCCGTGCAAGCTGGCCGCCGCCGGTGAATTCCCCATCGGCATCTCCTTCGAATACCCGGCCGTGCAGCTCAAGCGCCAGGGCGCGCCGCTGGACATCGTGCTGCCCAAGGAAGGCCTGGGCTGGGAGATCGAAGCCACGGCGGTGATCAAGGGCACGCCGCATGAAGAGGCAGCGAAGAAGCTCGCCGACTTCTCCGCCAGCCCCGCGGCCATGGAGCTGTACAAGGAAAACTTCGCCGTGCTGGCCCAGCCGGGCATCGCCAAGCCGCAGACCGAACTGCCGGCGGACTACGAGCAGCGCCTGATCAAGAACGACTTCGCCTGGGCCTCGAAGAACCGCGACCAGATCCTCGCCGAATGGCGCAAGCGCTATGACGGCAAGTCGGAAAAGGTTGCCGCGCAGTAACCGATCAACGGCCTTCGCCGGCCAGCCGGCTCCTACCGAGGGCGTAGGAGCCGGCTGGCCGGCGAAGACGCTTCCCACCAGGACACGACTCATGACTTCACACAGCGATCTGCTGATCGTCGGCGCCGGCATCCTCGGCCTGTCCCACGCCTATGCCGCTGCCAAGCGCGGTTTGCGGGTGCGGGTATTCGAACGCAGCGCCACGCCCCTGGGCGCCTCGGTGCGCAACTTCGGCCAGGCCCTGGTCACCGGCCAACCGCCGGGCATCATGCTGGAGCTGGCCCGGGCCAGCCGCGATATCTGGGCCGACTGGCAGCAGCTGGCGGGCCTGCCGCTCAAGCGCAACGGCTCCTACCTGTTCGCCCGCAGCGAAGCCGAGGAACTGTTGCTGGAAGCCTTCTGCGCCGGACGCGCGCGGGAACACGGTTACCGCGTCGAACTGCTGCGGGGCGCGGCGCTGAATGATCTGTACGGCGGCCAGTTCCGCCATCATCGGGCGGCCTTGCACGGCCTGGATGATCAGCAGCTGTATTCCCGCGAGGCGCTGCCGCTGCTGATCGACTACCTGCGCCGCGACCTGGGGGTGCAGTTCCATTTTTCGACCCTGGTCCGGGACATCCAGCCGGACCAGGTGCACAGCACCGCCGGCTGCTTTCATGCGCCGCTGATCGTGCTGTGTTCTGGGCACGACTATCAGACCCTGCTGGCCGAGCAGATCGCCGTCCTGCAGCCGCAGGTCTGCCGCCTGCAGATGCTCCGCGCCCGGCCCGAGGTCGACCTCAAGCTGCAACATGCCTTGCTCACCGGGCTGAGCTGCGTGCACTACGGGGCCTTCGCCGATCTGCCGCAAGCGGCGGCGGTGCGGGCGCAGATCCAGCGCGAGGCGCCGCACCTGCATGAACACGGCATTCACCTGTTGCTCAGCCCGACGCCCTACGGCGAGCTGATCATCGGCGACTCCCACGACTACGGCAGCGATCCGTCGCCGTTCAACGCCGAACAGGTGGACAACTGGCTGATCGAACTGGCCGAACAGACCCTGAACTGCAAGGTCCGGGTGGTGGAGCGCTGGCAGGGCGTGTACGGCGCCCGTGGCCCCGGACCATTCTCCTTCCTGGAAGCCGCGCCCGGGGTCCATGTGGCGCTGATGCACAGCGGCGTGGGCATGAGCGTCGGGCCGGCCATGGCCGAGGGCAATATCGCCCGGCTGCTGGAGGAGGCGTGATGAGTCGCCAGCAGGTGATTGACCAGGTTTTCGCGCTGTACGAGCGCTTTGGCGATAACGACTACATCGGCGAGCCGGTGTCGCAGATCGAGCACATGTCCCAGGCCGCGCAGCTGGCCCTGGCCGAAGGTCATGACGACGAAGTGGTGCTGGCGGCGTTCTTCCACGATATCGGGCATATCTGCCAGCAGGATGCCGAGAACATGGGCGGTTTTGGCGCAGTCAGCCATGAGCGCCTGGGGGCGGATTATCTGCGCCGGGCGGGTTTCAGCGAGCGTCTGGCGCGGCTGGTGGAGTACCACGTCCAGGCCAAGCGTTACCTGACCTTCAAGGAGCCCGGGTATTACCAGCGCCTGAGCGAAGCCAGCCGGCGCACCCTGGAGTACCAGGGCGGGGTGATGAATGCGGCAGAGGCGGCAGCCTTCGAACTCGACCCGCTGTGCGCGCTGAGTCTGCGCCTGCGCCACTGGGACGAGCAGGCCAAGGAGCTGTGGGTGCCGGTGATGGAGTTGCAGGTGCTCAAGGACAAGGCTTTGGCGTTGTTGGGGGATTGAGGGCCCTTTCGCGGGCAAGCCCGCTCCTACAGAGCGTTGTAGGAGCCGGCTTGCCGGCGAAGGCGATCTACGCCTGAACCACCAAGGATTCGGCCAGCGCCTCTATCTGCTCCTGGCGCTCGGCCTGGCTCAGGCGTTTCTGCGGATTGAGCGACGACCACTGCGGATGCGCCCGGGCCTTGTTCAAGGCTTCCGGCAACTTGCCCTCGCGCCAGCTTTTGTCCTCCGGCGTGGCCAGGCGGATGCTGTCCAGCGCCGCATGCCCGCGCAGGTTCAGCGCCTGCACCAGCTGGCGCTGACGCAGGGCCAGCAGCCGCAGCACGCTGTCATCCACGGTCAGTTCGCGCTGGCCCTTGAGCTTGCCCAGCAAGCGGCTGCCGTAGCTGCGGGCAGTTTGCAGCGCGCCACCGGCAATCGCCCCGGCCAGGGCTGCCGCGCCGAGGGTCAAGCCGCCCACCAGCAGGTCCACCCCGGCCCCGGCCGCCGCGCCGGCGGCGATCCCTCCACCGACCCGCACCCCCAGTTGCTTGAGGGTTTCCGGGTTGAACAGGTCGTCGCCCCAGCGCCCATCGAGCAGCGGCAGGTCGCTGGTGGCAGCGTCTTCAGGGCGGAAGGCGTAGAGCTTGAGCAGAGCTTCGACACAGCGCTGCTCGCGCTGGCGGATGGCCTGGCGCAGTTCGCCGATGGCCTGCTGCTCCAGCTCGGCATCGCTGGCCACGCTGCGCCGGCAGGCGGCGCAATCCACCAGCAATTCGGCAATCAATCGCGCGGCGCTGTGCTGGCGCGCCAGGCGCTGGGCCTGCTGGTCGTTGATCAGTCGTTGCAGGGCCGGGCGCGCATGTTCCAGCAGCAGGGCCAGGCTCTCATACAGGCGCTGCTCGCCGTCTTGCGGCGGCGCCACGCTGTCGAAGCGCACCAGGGCATGCAGACCCAGGCGGGCCAGGGCCTCGCGCCAGTCGCCTTCGCGCTGTTCGGCGCTGCTGACGAAATTCAGCACCGGCAGCAGCGGCTTGCCGCAGCCGCTCAGTACTTCCAACTCATCGCGGTACTTGGCCAGCACCGGCTCCCGGGCGTCGATCACATACAGGCCGGCGTCCGAGGCCAACAGCTGGCGCAGGACCTTGGCTTCCTGCTCGAAACGCTGGCGGGCTTCGCTGCCGTCAAGAAAGCGCGCCAGCCGGGCCGGGCCGTCCAGGCGTTCGCCGGGGCGCTCAAGGCGTTCCAGGTAATCCAGCAGGGCGATGGCGTCTTCCAGGCCGGGGGTGTCGTAGAGCTCCAGCAGGGGCTGGCCATCCACCGAGAGGCGGGCGCCTTCCACGTGCCGGGTGGTGCTGGGGCGATGGGAGACTTCGCCAAAACCCACGTCCCGGGTCAGGGTGCGCAGCAGCGAAGTCTTGCCAACGTTGGTGTGGCCGACCACCGCGAGCTTCAGCGGCTTTTGCCGAGCATCAGTCATGACCGTTCTCCAGCCAGTCGAGGGGCGCGCAATCGGCGAAGGGCAGCTCCAGCTGTTGCAGGGCGCTGTGCCAGTCGCCCAGGCGGTCGGCATCCAGGGCCTGGCCGGGCGGGGCTTGCAGCAGCCAGACCCGGGTCGCACTGGCGTTGCGCGCCAGTTCGGCGATCAGCCCGAGGCTGCCGCGGTCCGGCGAGCGCCGCGGGTCGCAGGCGATCAGCAGGCGCGCCGGGGGGAAGCGGCTCATCTGCTCCAGCAGGCGCTGGCGCGACTCGCGGCTGTCGAGGATACCGGCATTCTTGACGCTGTCCGGCAGCTGCGGCGGCCAGGGGCGTTGCTCGTCGAGCTCGATGGCCACCAGCAAGGCGCCGCTGCTGTCCTCGGCGCTGACGCCGCCTTCGACCCGGGGCAACTGCTCGGGGGCCGCGTCATTGACGCCCAGGCGTTCGCTGCTGGGCATCAGGCGTTCGCGCAGTGAGGCGTAGCCCGGCAGGTTCAGGTCCAGCTGCAGGCGCGCCTTGCCGTGTCGCCAGCGCCAGCGGCAGAACAGCATCAGCAGCAGGCGCGGCAGCACGCCGTAGATCAGCACCAGGACCACCAGCCAGATGGCCCAGGACTGGCGGATCAGCTCGGTGTTGTAGACATCCCGGGTGCTGGCCTGGATGGTCGCCACGCTCGGCGCGCCGAAGCCCAGGCTGCGGGGCAGGGCGCTGAGGGTGTTGGTAATGGCCACGAAGGCATCGCTGCCCAGCAGGGTGCTTTCCCAGACAAAGCTGTAGCGGTGGGTGGTCAGCAGCACCAGCAGCATGACCACGGCGCTGAACAGGGCCAGGCACCACAGGCCGTTGATCAGGCTGCCCAGGGCCCAGCGGTTGAGCTTGCGCCGTTGCAGCAACAGCAGCAGCGCCGGCGGCAACTGCGCGACCTTGGCATCGCGGGAGAATTTTTCGCTGAGCCACAGCCACAGGCGGCCCAGGCCCGCCCCGTGCTCCCCGGCAAACAGCAGGCCGGCCAGCCAGCTCAGCAGCAGGATCAGGTTGATGCCCAGCAGGCTGCCCAGGGCCCAGAACACGTTGACTGGTTGCTGGGTGTTGCCCAGGGCGCTGAAGGCCAGTCCGGCGCCACTGAGGACTGCCATTAGCGCGAGCAGCAACAGCGCCAGGCGCGCGCCCTGGTGCCAGTGCAGCAGGGCATCGTGCAAGCCGTCGCGCTGGGCCAGCCACAGGGCGCGGTTCTGGATACGGGTGGCCAGATCGCCGCCCTGGTTGCGGGCCAGGCGATTGGCTTCCTGATCCTCCAGCGGGCCGGCGTGCTCCTCGCGCAGGCGCACGGTTTCGGTCAGCCACAGGCGTTGCAGGGGAGTCAGTGCAGTCACGCGTCATTCCATCGCTTAAAAGTGCGCTGAGCATAACTGCTGCAGCGGCGGTCGGGTGAAGTTGCCAGGCCTGGGGCCTCTGGTATCCTCGCCGGCATGAAAAAAACTCTCCCTCTCAGCCTGATCGCGGCACTCGCACAAAACCGCGTGATCGGCGTCGATAACAGCATGCCCTGGCATTTGCCGGGGGATTTCAAATTCTTCAAGGCCACCACCCTGGGCAAGCCGATCATCATGGGGCGCAAGACCTGGGATTCCCTGGGCCGGCCCTTGCCGGGGCGCTTGAACATCGTGGTCAGTCGTCAGACCGGCCTGGTGCTCGAAGGTGCCGAGGTTTATCCGTCTTTGCAGGCCGCGGTGGAACGGGCCGAGGAATGGGCCCTGGAGCAGGGCGCCAGCGAGCTGATGCTGATCGGCGGCGCGCAGCTTTATGCCCAAGGGCTGGAGCAGGCCGATCGCCTGTATCTGACGCGGGTTGCCTTGAACCCGGCAGGCGACGCCTGGTTTCCGCAGTTCGATGAACAGCAATGGAAGCGGGTATCAGAGGTGCCGAATCCGCCGGAAGGAGACAAACCGGCGTACAGCTTCGAGGTATGGGAGAGACGATGACAGCTGCAAGTTGCCAGCTACAAGCTACAAGTAAAAGCCGACTGGCTCTTGCTTGCGGCTCGTAGCTTGTAGCTTGTAGCTGCTTTTACGCGTGCTCCAGCTCCGAATGTTCATCGGCGTCCAGCAGCGCCTTGTCGGTCTGCTGCATCACCTGGCTGGTGATGGCGCCGGCGGTCATCGAACCGCTGACGTTCAGCGCCGTGCGGCCCATGTCGATCAGCGGTTCCACGGAAATCAGCAGCGCCACCAGCGACACCGGCAAGCCCATGGCCGGTAGCACGATCAGCGCGGCGAAGGTTGCGCCACCGCCCACGCCCGCCACGCCGGCGGAACTCAAAGTGACGATGGCCACCAGGGTGGCGATCCACAGCGGGTCCAGCGGGTTGATGCCCACGGTTGGGGCGACCATCACCGCGAGCATCGCCGGGTACAGGCCGGCGCAGCCATTCTGGCCAATGGTGGCGCCGAACGAGGCGGCAAAGCTGGCGATGGACTGGGGAATGCCCAGGCGCCGGGTCTGGGCTTCGATGCTCAGGGGAATGCTGGCGGCGCTGGAGCGACTGGTGAAGGCGAAGGTCAGTACCGGCCAGACCTTGCGAAAGAAGCGCAGCGGGTTGATCCCGGCCAGGGCGACCAGCAGGCCGTGGACCACGAACATCAGGCCCAGGCCGATGTAGGACACCACCACGAAACTGCCGAGCTTGATGATGTCCTGCAGGTTGGAGCCGGCCACTACCTTGGTCATCAGCGCCAGCACGCCATAGGGGGTCAGTTTCATCACCAGGCGCACCAGGCGCATCACCCAGGCTTGCAGGGTGTCGATGGCGTTGAGCACTTTCTGGCCTTTGTCGGCGTCATCCTTGAACAGCTGCAGCGCGGCCATGCCGAGGAAGGCGGCGAAGATCACCACGCTGATGATCGAGGTCGGCTTGGCCCGGGCCAGGTCGGCGAAAGGGTTCTGCGGGATGAACGACAGCAGCAGCTGCGGCACGTTGAGGTCGGCGACCTTGCCCGCGTAATCGCTCTGGATCACTTGCAGGCGGGCCATCTCCTGGGTGCCGGCCACCAGCCCTTCGGCGCTCAGGCCGAACAGGTTGGTCAGGCCGATGCCCACCAGCGCGGCGATGGCGGTGGTGAACAGCAGGGTGCCGATGGTCAGGAAGCTGATCTTGCCCAGGGACGAGGCGTTGTGCAGGCGGGCCACGGCGCTGAGGATCGAGGCGAACACCAGGGGAATCACGATCATCTGCAGCAACTGCACGTAGCCATTGCCCACCAGGTCGAACCAGCCGATGGAGGCCTTGAGCACCGGGTGGCCGGCGCCGTAGAGGCTGTGCAGGGCAATGCCGAAGACCACGCCCAGCACCAGGGCCAGCAGGACCTTCTTGGCCAGGCTCCAAGTCGTGTGGCGGGTTTGTGCCAGGCCCAGCAGCAGGGCCAGGAACACCAGCAGGTTGAGGATCAGCGGCAGATTCATTGGGACTCCGATAAGACTTGTGCCAATCGCGGCTCTGGCGATTGCGAACCGGCAAGCCTAACAGCTTGAAATCTAATGAATTAATAACGATATCGCATGGCAACTGTCGTTTTTGGAATAAGCCGCTGACGCTCAGGCGCATGTGGCTGGCGCTCTCGGGACGCAAGCGGTCGCGTGGAGACGAGAACTGTCACAGGGATTTGTTAGCGTCGAAGGCTTTCACTCAGGGAGAAAACCGTCGATGAAACTTGCTCCGAAATTGCTCGCCGTTGCACTCTGCCTGGGCCTCGCCGGCCAGGCCCTGGCCACCGAGTTGAAGCATTGGCCCGCTGAGCAGGCCAAGCAGCTGGACGCGATGATCGCGGCCAACGCCCACAAGGGCAACTTCGCGGTGTTCGACATGGACAACACCAGCTACCGCTACGACCTGGAAGAGTCCCTGCTGCCCTTCATGGAAAACAAGGGGCTGATCACCCGCGACACCCTCGACCCGTCGCTCAAGCTGATCCCGTTCAAGGACACCGCCGAGTACAAGGAAAGCCTGTTCAGCTACTACTACCGCCTGTGTGAAATCGACGACATGGTCTGCTACCCCTGGGTGGCGCAGGTGTTCTCCGGCTTCACTCTCAAGGAGCTCAAGGGCTACGTCGATGAGCTGATGGCCTCCGGCAAGCCGGTGCCGAGCACTTATTACGACGGCGATGTGGTCAAGACCATCGAGGTCAACCCGCCCAAGGTCTTCACCGGCCAGGCCGAGCTTTACAACAAGCTGATGGAGAACGGCATCGAGGTCTACGTGATGACCGCCGCTTCCGAAGAACTGGTGCGCATGGTCGCCGCCGACCCCAAGTACGGCTACAACGTCAAGCCGCAGAACGTCATCGGCGTGACCACCCTGCTCAAGGACCGCAAGACCGGCGCCCTGACCACCGCGCGCAAACAGATCACCGACGGCAAGTATGACGAGCAGGCCAACCTCGGCCTGGAACTGACGCCGTACCTGTGGACCCCGGCTACCTGGATGGCGGGCAAGCACGCGGCGATCCTGACCTACATCGACGAGTGGAAGAAACCGGTACTGGTGGGCGGCGACACCCCGACCAGCGACGGCTACATGCTGTTTCATGGCGTGGACGTGGCCAAGGGCGGCATCCACCTGTGGATCAACCGCAAGGACAAGTACATGACCCAGCTCAACGGCATGATGGCCAAGCATGCCGCGGCCCAGGCCAAGGAAGGCCTGCCGGTGACGGCCGACAAGAACTGGGTGATCGTCAAGCCCGAAGACATCCAGTAGGAGCCGGCTCACCGGCGAACAGGCCGTAGGGCCGTGTGGCGCTCTTGTGGGCGTCTTCGCTGGCAAGCCAGCTCCTACGGACGCAACCGCCATTATTTGTAGGAGCCGGCTTGCCGGCGAACAGGCCGTAGGGCCGTGTGGCGCTCTTGCGGGCGCCTTCGCTGGCAAGCCAGCTCCTACGGACGCAACCGCCATTATTTGTAGGAGCCGGCTCGCCGGCGAACAGGCCGTCGGGTCGGGTGGCGCTCTTGTGGGCGCCTTCGCTGGCAAGCCAGCTCCTACGGACGCAACCGCCATTATTTGTAGGAGCCGGCTTGCCGGCGAACAGGCCGTAGGGCCGTGTGGCGCTCTTGCGGGCGCCTTCGCTGGCAAGCCAGCTCCTACGGACGCAACCGCCATTATTTGTAGGAGCCGGCTCGCCGGCGAACAGGCCGTAGTGCCGTGTGGCGCTCTTGCTGGCGTCTTCGCTGGCAAGCCAGCTCCTACGTCCAGGAACTAGCGCAATGGGCGGCGAATGTTTCAACTTGTGACCGCCAAACCCCCTCTGCCATAATCGCGCCCGTTTCCTGTCCCCGCCTGCTCTCCCTTGTGCCGGGTTTATCCCCGTCTGCACGTAATGGACTACGTTGTGAGCTATCTCTCGATCGAATTCGGCCTCTGTTTCATCCTGTTCTTCATTCTGTATTGGGGCCTGGGCTTCAGCCTGCGTTTGCAGAATGCCCTGTTGCTGGTCGCCAGCTACGCGATCCTCGCTAGCTTCAGCCTGAACTTCCTCTACATCCTGCTGGGCTACACGGCCCTGGTGTACCTGCTCGGCCTGTTGAGCCAGCGTTACCCCGGCAGGGGCTGGGTCAATGGCCTGATGCTGTTGCTGGTGCTGGGGGCCTTCTACCTGTTCAAGTACCAGGACTTCTTCACCAGCGCGGTGCAGAACGCCTTCGCCCAGTTTGGCGTGGAGGTGTCGCTGCCGCTGCTGGAGGTGCTCCTACCGGTGGGGCTGTCGTTCTATGCCTTCCACTCGGTCAGCTACCTGGTATCGATCAATCGCCGGGAGTTGACCCCGGGCTCGCCCTTCGACCTGGCGCTGTACCTGGCGTTCTTCCCCAGCCTGATCGCCGGCCCGGTGAACCGGGCGATCCCGATGCTGGAGCAGATCAACCCGCCGCAGCTGCGCCAGGTGCTGGAGCCGCAACGGGCCCTAGGCCTGATCGCGGTGGCGGTGGTCAAGCTGTTCTTCCTCAGTTCCTGGCTGGCCAACGAGTGGGTCGACCCGGTGTTCGACAGCCCGGTGGCGTTCTCGGCCGAGCAGATCCTGCGGGCGGTCTACGGCTATTCGTTCCTGATCTACTTCAACTTCAGCGGCTACACCGACCTGGTGACCGGCATCGCCCTGTTGCTGGGCTTCCGCCTGCCGCTGAACTTCAACTACCCCTATGCGGCGCGCAATCTCAAGGAGTTCTGGGGGCGCTGGCACATCAGCCTGTCGACCTTTATCCGTGACTACGTGTACATCCCCCTGGGGGGCAACCGCGGCCCGGTGTGGCGCGGCAACCTGAACATGCTGCTGGCCATGCTGATCTCCGGCTTGTGGCACGGCGCCAGCGCCAACTTCATCATCTGGGGCGCGCTGCATGGCGTGGGCCTGGCGCTGTACAAGTTCTGCAGCCCGCTGCTGGCCCGGGGCCCGCGCTGGATCGGTTCGGACCTGGCGGCCCGCCTGCTGACCTTCCACTACGTGGCACTGGCCTGGATCTTCTTCCGCTGCGCGACCTTGTCCGATGCCATGGACATGCTCAGCGGCCTGGGCGGCCTGTCCTTCAGCGGGTTGGCCGGCAGCGCCCTGAGCCTGCTGGGCTGCCTGCTGTTCGTTGCGTTCTACCCACGGATCGTGGCGCTGCTGCAGCGCCTGTTCACGGCCGCCACCAGCTTGCCGTGGCTGTTCTATCCAGTGCCGTTGGGGCTGTTCATCTGCGTGGTCATCTTCGCCTCACCGTCGGGCGTGCCGGGGTTCATTTATGCCAGCTTCTAAGCGTTCGCCCTTGTCGGTCAGCCTCGGCAGTGCAGCCAAGGTGTTTTACGCCCTGGTGGTGACCAGCCTGTTGCTGGTGTGGTTCAACCAGCAGTCGATCCGCCTCTACTGCCAGCAGAAGTATCACGATGACTGCGAGATCCCGGGGCTGTCGCAGAACCCGCAGTGGCGCTTTGGCGCCCAGCTCAACCAGGCACTGGAGAATGCCCGGGTGGCCTTTGTCGGCAGCTTTGCCGCCACGGCCGACCTGACGGTGGCCCAGGCCGAAGCGGCGACGGACGACGAGCCGCAGCCGTTGCCCAAGGTCGCCGCCGCGCCGGTGCCGGAGCATCCGCCGCTGAGCGCCGCCCATTCTGCCCCCGCTCATGCCGCGCCCGCCCATGCGGCTCCCCAGGCCCCGACCCCGGTTGCCTCGCAGCCGGTGGCCGTGGCTGCGCCGCTTAGCCATGGGCCCAAGGCCCAGCAGGCAGGCGTGGCGCCGCTGATGGCCAGCCTGGCCACTGGCGACGAGGTGTTCTTTGTCGGTGACTCGCTGATGCAGGGCGTGGCGCCGCACATGGCCAACACCCTGCGCAAGCGCTACAACGTCAAGAGCCTGAACCTCAGCAAACAGAGCACCGGCCTTGCCTATCCGAGCTTTTTCAACTGGCCCAAGACCGTTGAGAGCACCCTGGCCAGCAACCCGAATATCCGTCTGATGGTGATCTTCCTCGGTCCCAACGACCCGTGGGACATGCCGGTGGCCAAGGGCAAACCGTTCCTGCGTTTCAAGACCCCGGACTGGGAAGAGGCCTATCGCCAGCGCATCGATTCGATCCTCGACACCGCCCAGGCCCACAATGTGCAAGTGATCTGGGTCGGCCCGCCGAACATGGAGAAGCCCAAGCTGTCTACGGCAATGGCTTATCTGAGCGACCTGTACAAGAGCCAGATCGAGCGCTATCAGCAGCATTTCGTCTCGGCCAACGAGATTCTCGGTTACCAGAACGACGAGTTTTCCTATTACCGCACCACCGGCGACGGCAAGAAGGTCAAGACCCGGGTCGATGACGGTATCCATTTCACCACCACTGGGCAGAAGCTGATCGCTGAGCGTGTGATCTCGCTGATCAACTTCCCCAGCCAACAATTGACGGAGCACTGATATGGGGCGACTGCAAGGCATTGCGCTGTTGCTGGGCATCACCTTGCTGAGCAGTTGCAGCCCGACCACCGAGGTCCAGGCCACTCCGGCCTCGGCCCTGGCGCGGTCCGGGAGCGGCACCAAGAAAGTCGTGACCACCGGCACCGACCCGAACCTGGCACTGCTGGCGCGCAAGTTCAGTACCTCCGACCGCACGCCCATCAACATCGTGCAACTGGGTGACTCCCACACCGCCGCCGACCTGTTCAGCGGCGAGATGCGGCGCCTGCTGCAAGCGCAGTACGGCGATGGCGGCATCGGTTTCGTGGCGGCCACGCCGGTGCCCGGCACCCGCTATGAGCGAGTGATCCTGGGTGCGGCCAAGCGCCAGTGGTCCCTGGTGTCGGCGCGCAACCAGCAGAGCAACCAGTTTCCCCTGGGCGGCTACCTGTCGCTGCCGATGACTCCGGGAGCCCGGGTGCACATCGCCGAGCGCCAGCCGAGCAACCAGCAGTACCGGATTTCCGCGCTGTACCAGGCGTCCAGCAACAACACCCTGACCGCCCGGGACAACCTCAATAAAAGCAGCCGCATGCTGGCCGCCACCGGTGGACAGTGGCGCTTCAGTCCGCCGTTCAACAACCTGACCCTGCCCCTGGACCTGAACGTGGCCAACAACCAGGGCCTGGCCCTGGGCGGCTGGAACATCCTCGGGCAGAAGAGCGCCGGGGTGATCTATTCCGCCCTGGGCATCAATGGCGCGCGTCTGGACGTGCTGGACAAGTGGCAGCCCGGTTGGCTGGAAACCCTCAAGGCTTTGCGTCCGGACATGGTGGTGCTGGCCTACGGCACCAACGAAGCCTTTGATGACGACCTGGACCTGCAGCTCTACCGCAGCCAGTTGCAGGAGAAAGTCGCGCTGCTGCGCAAGAACCTGCCCAAGAGCGTGATCCTGCTAGTAGGGCCGCCGGACTCCATCAAACGCCGCAATGCCGGCAGCTGCGCGGCTTCCCAGCCGCAACCGCTGCGGCAGATCGTGCAGATCCAGAAGGATGTGGCGAAGACCAGCCGCACCCTGTTCTGGGACTGGCAGGCCTTCATGGGGGGCGACTGCTCCATCAGCAAATGGCAGGGCAGTGACCTGGCGCGCAACGACCTGGTGCACCTGACCGCCGACGGCTACCGCAAGAGCGCCGACGGCCTGTACCGCTTCCTGCGCGGGCAGTTGGGCGAACGCATGCCCTGACAGCCCGGAACCGGCACCTACGGTGGTGGTGCCAACACCCTAATTGCTTTTGTAGGAGCTGGCTTGCCAGCGAAGGCGTTCTCAAGGGCGATGCAAGGCTCCAAGGCCCATTCGCCGGCAAGCCGGCTCCTACGGTGGTGGTGCCAACACCCCGAATGCTGCTGTAGGAGCTGGCTTGCCAGCGAAGGCGTCCGCAAGGGCGATGCAAGGTTCCAAGGCCCATTCGCCGGCAAGCCGGCTCCCACGGTGGCGGCGCCACCACCTCGAATGCTGCTGTAGGAGCTGGCTTGCCAGCGAAGGCGCCCGTGAGGGCGATGCAAGGTTCCAAGGCCCATTCGCCGGCAAGCCGGCTCCTACGGTGGTGGTGCCAACACTCTAATTGCTTTTGTAGGAGCTGGCTTGCCAGCGAAGGCGCCCGAGAGGGCGATGCAAGGTCAAAAAAATGCCCCGCACTTGGCGGGGCATTTTCATTTCAGGGCGATGCGATCACAGGCCGTCGAGCATGGCCTTGTTGCGTACCGCGCCCTTGTCGGCGCTTGTGGCCAGCAGGGCGTAGGCCTTCAGGGCGGTGGTCACTTTGCGTGGCCGCGCCTCCACCGGCTTCCAGCCTTTCTTGTCCTGTTCGACGCGGCGCGCCGCCAGCTCCTCGTCGCTGACCAGCAGGTTGATCGAGCGGTTGGGAATGTCGATCAGTACCTTGTCACCGTCCTGTACCAGGCCGATGGCGCCCCCGGCCGCCGCTTCAGGCGAGGCGTGGCCGATGGACAGGCCCGAGGTGCCGCCGGAGAAGCGGCCGTCGGTGAGCAGGGCGCAGGCTTTGCCCAGGCCCTTGGACTTCAGATAAGACGTCGGGTAGAGCATTTCCTGCATGCCCGGGCCGCCTTTCGGACCTTCGTAACGGATGATCACGATGTCGCCTTCCTTCACTTCGTCGGCGAGGATGCCGCGCACGGCGCTGTCCTGGCTTTCGAAGATCTTGGCGTTGCCTTCGAAGACGTGGATCGACTCGTCGACGCCGGCGGTCTTCACCACGCAGCCGTCCAGGGCGATGTTGCCGTAGAGCACGGCCAGGCCGCCCTCCTTGGAGTAGGCATGCTCGACGCTGCGGATGCAGCCGTTCTCACGGTCGTCGTCGAGGCTGTCCCAACGGGTCGACTGGCTGAACGCGGTCTGGGTCGGGATGCCCGCCGGGCCGGCCTTGAAGAAGTGGTGCACGGCTTCGTCGCTGGTCTGGGTGATGTCCCACTGGGCGATGCCCTCGGCCAGGGTCTTGCTGTGCACGGTGGGCAGGTCGGTGTGCAGCAGGCCGCCACGGGCCAGCTCGCCGAGGATGCTGAAAATGCCCCCGGCGCGGTGCACGTCTTCCATGTGGTACTTCTGGATGTTCGGCGCCACCTTGCACAGCTGCGGCACATTGCGCGACAGACGATCGATGTCCCGCAGGTCGAAGTCGATCTCGGCTTCCTGGGCGGCGGCCAGCAGGTGGAGGATGGTGTTGGTGGAACCGCCCATGGCGATGTCCAGGGTCATGGCGTTCTCGAACGCCTTGAAGTTGGCGATGTTGCGCGGCAGGACCGACTCGTCGTTGTCGCCGTAGTAGCGCTGGCACAGCTCGACGATGGTGCGCCCGGCCCGCAGGAACAGCTCTTCGCGGTCGCTGTGGGTGGCCAGGGTCGAACCGTTGCCCGGCAGGGCCAGGCCCAGGGCTTCGGTCAGGCAGTTCATGGAGTTGGCGGTGAACATGCCGGAGCACGAACCGCAGGTCGGGCAGGCGCTGCGCTCGTACTCGGCAACCTTCTCGTCAGAAGCGCTGGAGTCGGCGGCGATGACCATGGCGTCCACCAGGTCCAGGCCGTGGGCGGCGAGCTTGGTCTTGCCGGCTTCCATCGGGCCGCCGGAAACGAAGATCACCGGGATGTTCAGGCGCAGGGCGGCCATCAGCATGCCGGGGGTGATCTTGTCGCAGTTGGAGATGCAGACGATGGCGTCGGCGCAGTGGGCGTTGACCATGTACTCCACGGAGTCGGCGATGATCTCGCGGCTCGGCAGGGAATACAGCATGCCGTCATGGCCCATGGCGATGCCGTCGTCCACGGCGATGGTGTTGAATTCCTTGGCCACGCCACCGGCGCGTTCGATCTCGCGGGCCACCAGCTGGCCCAGGTCCTTCAGGTGCACGTGCCCCGGGACGAACTGGGTGAAGGAGTTGGCAATGGCGATGATCGGCTTCTTGAAGTCGGCATCTTTCATCCCCGTGGCGCGCCACAGGGCGCGGGCGCCGGCCATGTTGCGGCCGTGGGTGGATGTTTTCGAGCGGTAATCAGGCATGGAGCACTCCGGGCGGCTAATCAGGGAACAAATGGGGAGTGAGCTTCTATTGACCTTGGGAGCACTCAGAAATGGCCGTGTGTCCGAAAGCTGCCGATGACGCCGCGGGATCGCCGCGCGCCTCAGCCTGAGCTCATAAACCCGCCGGGGGATGACTGGCGATGAATTCGCCGATTCTACACCGCTGGCGTCAGGAAGGAATGCCGTGGCCGCTCTGCGGCGTGCGATTGCCTGGAGATCACTGAGCGCTGCCAGCACGGCGGCTCCTGGTTTAGACTCGCCGCCCCTCGAACATCATCCAATGGAGCTGGAATGTCCGCGAACATGCGATCCCTGAGGTTCTACCTGGGCATTGGCCTGCTGCAGGGGCTGCTGCTGATGTGGCTGGTGCTCCAGAGCGACTGGCCCGGCAGTGCCATGGCCGTGGTGGGTGCGGCCCTGCTTGCGGGCGGCGGCTTCGTGCAGTTGCTGGCCGGGCAGCGGCGCCAGTGGCGAACCTGGAAGGCCGCGCTGCTGCTGGCCTGCGCCGCGGCGATAGTGGTGCAGGCCTGCAGCGAGTTGCCTTCCACGCTTGGGGTGATCTACAGCGTAGTGGTGCTCCTGCTGCTGATGACCCTGCTCAGCGCCACTTGGCTGCCGGGGCGTGATGGCTTCAAGCAACGGCTGCTGGGTGACGGCAGCTGGATGCTGGTGGCCCTTGGCGCTGCCTGGCTGGCCCAGGCGCTGTTCGGTTTCTGGATCCACGAGCGGCATCTGGATCCCTTCAAGAGCGGGTTCCTGTCCCTGTGCTACTTCAGCGGGCCACCCCTGGCATTCTCCTTCGTCCTGTACCTGCGGGATGTGTGCCGCTTGCGCGATCTTCAGACGCAGGCGCCCTGATAGCGACGATTGACTAGGCTGTTCAGGCCCAGGGCGATTGCACTCAGCCCCAGGAAACACAGCCCCAGCGCCATCACCAGATTGCTTGCGCTCAGGTTGATGAAGCCGCTGATCAGGCCGCCAGCGATAAAGATCAGCATGTTGCCCGCCGAAGCAGAGGTCCCGGCGTTGTGCGGAAAAATGCCCATGGCCCGCGAGGTCGCCACCGGGCGGGTGATGGTGGTGCCGGCGGTGCAGACGATCATCGGCACCAGGACCGTGGCGACGGACAGCTCGAACTGCTGCAACAGCAGCATCAGCAGGCCGGACAGGGCGATCAGCCCCAGTCCGGTGACGATCTGGGTGCTGGCCTGCAGGTAGCGGTTCATCACCCCGGCGCCGATTCCGCCCAGCACATAGGCCGCCCCATACAGCAGCAGCGTCAGGGCGTACTGGTAGGGCGAGAGCTGCAACTGCTCCATGAAAATGAGCGGTGAAATGACGATGAACGAAAAATGGCAGGCGAAGGCCAGCGCCGAGATCAGCCAGTAGCCGAGGAACGACAGGTCGGCAAACACCCGTCGATAGGCCGCGAAGATATGCCTCTGGCCTGCCGCCGTGCCTGGTGTGTTTTCCAGCAGGAGCCAGGCCTTGAACAAGACCAGCAGGCCGAGGACGACGAACACCTCGAAGCTGCCCTGCCAGCCCAGGTGGGCCTGCAACCAGGTGCCCAGCAGCGGTGACAGGGAAATGAAGATGCCGCTGGCGGTGACCAGGGCGATGCGCAGGCGCTCCTGCTGCCGGCCGACGAACAGGTCCTGTACCAGCGCCTGGGACAGCGCGAAGCAGCCACAACCCACGGCCTGGACCACGCGAAACAGCAGGAACCACGCATACTCGGTGGCGGCCATGCAGCCCAGCGCCCCGGCGATGGCCACGGCCATGCCTGCCATTAGCAGCTTCTTGCGCCCCAGGGAGTCTGACAGCGGCCCGATCACCATCAGGGAAAACGACAAGCCAATGGCGAACAGGCTAACGGACAGCGCGATATCGGCGCTGGAGGTATTGAAGCGTTCGGCCAGGGCGGGAAACGAGGGGAGGATCACGTCCAGCGGGAAGACCCCGAGCAGGGTCATGGTCAGCAGCAGGATGACGGCCGAGGTGTTTTTCGGGGTGGTGGGGGAGTGGTCCATGGTGCCGCGCTCTCGGTCCTTGAGAAGGTGCCGAGAATCGAGTCGTGGCCGCTTAAAGTCAATCGATGGCGCTGGCCATTCCCGCGCCGGGCGGGAACGGCCATCGGCCCGGGCTCAGCTGTTGGGCAGCAGGCGGCAGGTGATGCTCTTGATGTAGCGGGTTTCCGGGATGGCCGGGTGCACCGGGTGATCCGGGCCCTGGCCGCCGCGTTCCAGCAGCTGGATATTGCGGTCCAGGTGGCGGGCGCTGGTCAGGAGGATGTTCTGCAGGTCGTCCTCCGGCAGGTGCATCGAGCACGAAGCGCTGACCAGGATGCCGTCCTTGCTCAGGAGGCGCATGGCCTGTTCGTTGAGGCGGCGGTAGGCGCCTTCGCCGTTCTTCAGGTCTTTCTTGCGTTTGATGAAGGCGGGCGGGTCGGCAACGATCACGTCAAAGCGTTCTTCGGCGGCCTTCAGCTCTTTCAGGGCTTCGAACACGTCGCCTTCGACACAGGTGACTTTCTCGGCAATGCCATTGAGCGCGGCGTTGCGTTCCACGCCATCGAGGGCAAAGCCCGAGGCATCGACGCAGAACACTTCGCTGGCGCCGAACACGCCGGCCTGCACGCCCCAGCCGCCGATGTAGCTGAACAGGTCCAGCACCCGTTTGCCCTTGGCGTAAGGCGCCAGGCGCGCGCGGTTCATCCGGTGGTCGTAGAACCAGCCGGTCTTCTGGCCTTCCATCACCGGGGCCTCGAACTTCACGCCGTTCTCTTCCAGGGCGACCCACTCCGGCACCAGGCCGAACACGGTTTCGACGTAGCGGCCCAGGCCTTCGGCGTCACGGGCGGCGGAGTCGTTCTTGAACAGGATGCCGCTGGGCTTGAGCACCTGGACCAAGGCAGCGATCACGTCGTCCTTGTGCTGTTCCATGGTGGCCGAGGCCAGCTGGACCACCAGGATGTCGCCGAACCGATCCACCACCAGGCCCGGCAGCAGGTCGGAATCACCGTAGACCAGGCGGTAGAACGGCTTGTCGAACAGGCGCTCGCGCAGGGACAGGGCCACGTTCAGGCGATGCACCAGCAGCGACTTGTCCAGGGCCAGCTTGGCATCGCGCGACAGCAGGCGAGCGCAGATCAGGTTGTTCGGGCTCATGGCCACCACACCCAGGGGCTTGCCGCCGGCGGCTTCCAGCACTGCCTGGTCGCCTGCCTTGAAGCCGTGCAGAGGGGTGGCGGCCACATCGATTTCGTTGCTGTAGATCCACAGGTGGCCGGCGCGCAGGCGGCGATCGGCGTTGGCTTTGAGGCGCAGGCTTGGCAGGGACATGACGTCGCTCCGGAAAAAAGGGCGCGATTATACCTTGCCGCGCAACTTCAGCGACGGCCAATGGACCTGCGGCTAAAGGCCCAGGGTAAAGTTCCTGTCCGTTCGCCCAACATTGGCCCGTTAGGGGTTAGAATCGCCGCCTCAGCCAGAGTGTGTACTTATGTCCCAAGAGCTATCAGCCGAACAGATCCAGCAGGCCCTGCAAGGCATCAGCGTGCCGCCCCAGCCGCAAATCATGGTGGATTTGCAGATGGAGCAGTACATGCCCGATCCCGACCTGGAGGTGATCGCCAAGCTGATCTCCCAGGACCCGGGCCTGTCCGGTGCGTTGCTGAAGATCGTCAATTCGCCGTATTACGGGCTGAGCAACAAGATTGCCTCGATCCAGCGCGCGGTGAATCTCTTGGGCAGCCGCTCGATCATCAACCTGATCAATGCGCAGTCGATCAAGGGCGAGATGAGCGATGAAACCATCGTCACCCTCAACCGCTTCTGGGACACCGCCCAGGATGTGGCCATGACCTGCCTGACCCTGGCCAAGCGCACCGGCTCGCAAGCGGTGGACGAGGCCTACGCCCTGGGCCTGTTCCATGATTGCGGCGTGCCGCTGATGCTCAAGCGCTTCCCCGACTACATGGCGGTGCTGGAAGAGGCCTACGGCAGCGCCGGACCTGAGCAGCGCGTGGTGGACACGGAAAACCGTGCCTTCAACACCAATCACGCGGTGGTCGGCTACTACACCGCCAAGTCCTGGCGCCTGCCGGAACACGTGACCAACGCCATCGCCAATCACCACAATGCCCTGGCGATCTTCAGCGACGAGTCGTCGCGCAACAGCCAGCTGAAGAACCTGCTGGCGATCCTGAAGATGGCCGAGCACATCTGCGCCTCCTACCGGGTGCTGGGCAACCAGGCCCAGGATCTGGAGTGGAACAGCATCGGCCACCTGATTCTCGATTACGTCGGCCTGTCGGACTACGACTTCGAGAACCTCAAGGAAACCGTGCGCGAGCTGGGCGCGCACTGACTGTTCATATCGCAATGAGTACCTGAGGCGAAGATGCCTGAATTACCGGAAGTCGAAACCACCCGGCGCGGGATCGCGCCGCACCTGGAAGGCCAGAAGGTCAGTCGGGTGATTGTCCGTGACCGGCGCTTGCGCTGGCCGATTCCCGAGGATCTGGACGTGCGCCTGTCCGGGCAGCGCATCGTCCAGGTGGATCGCCGGGCCAAGTACCTGCTGATCAATGCCGAAGTCGGCACTCTCATCAGTCATCTGGGCATGTCCGGCAATCTGCGCCTGGTGCAGATCGGCCTGCCGGCGGCCAAACACGAACACGTGGATATCGAACTGGAGTCGGGCCTGGCCCTGCGCTACACCGACCCGCGTCGGTTTGGCGCCATGCTCTGGAGCCTGGACCCGCTGAACCACGAGCTGCTGGCGCGCCTGGGGCCGGAGCCGCTGACCGATCTGTTCGACGGTGAGCGCCTGTTCCAGCTGTCCCGGGGCCGCTCCATGGCGGTCAAGCCGTTCATCATGGACAACGCGGTGGTGGTCGGGGTGGGCAACATCTACGCGACTGAGGCGCTGTTCGCTGCGGGGATCGATCCGCGTCGTGAAGCCAAGGGCATCTCCCGAGCCCGCTATGTGAAGCTGGCGATCGAGATCAAGCGCATCCTGGCCGCGGCCATCGAGCGTGGCGGCACCACCTTGCGCGACTTTATTGGCGGTGACGGCCAGCCGGGCTACTTCCAGCAGGAGCTGTTCGTCTACGGGCGCGGCGCGGAGCACTGCAAGGTCTGTGGCACGGGGCTGCGGGAAATCAAGCTGGGCCAGCGGGCCAGCGTCTATTGCCCGCGTTGCCAGAGCTGAGAAGCTTCGCCGGCAAGCCGGCTCCTACAGGGGGTTGTGGGAGCCGAAAGGGCGTTCCATCACTCAAGCCTTGCCGGTGATCTTCCGGTACTTGGCCATCAACTCTTCTTCGGTTTCCGGGTGCGCTTCGTCCAGCGGAATGCAATCCACCGGGCACACTTGCTGGCACTGTGGCTCGTCGTAGTGGCCGACGCACTGGGTGCACAGGTTCGGATCGATGACGTAGATCTCTTCGCCTTGGGAGATCGCCGCGTTGGGGCACTCGGGTTCGCAGACGTCGCAGTTGATGCAATCGTCGGTGATGATCAGGGACATGGGGGACTCCGGCCTGGGCGGCAGGCCCGGGCATGTAAAAACGAATGCGCGCAATTGTGCCGTATTGACGCCCGCAGTGCACGCAGGCGTGATGGCTGGCGTCGGGCAATGGCCCCGAAGCGGGGCCAAGGGGGCTTACTTCTTGAAGCGCAGGGTCAGCGCGTCGGCGACGGCAGGGTGGACGAACTTGGTGATATCACCGCCCAAGGCAGCAATTTCACGGACCAGCGTCGAGGAAATGAACGAGTAGCGCTCCGACGGGGTGAGGAACAGGCTTTCCACGTCCGGTGCCAATTGGCGGTTCATGTTGGCCAGCTGGAACTCGTATTCGAAGTCCGAAACCGCCCGCAGGCCGCGCAGGAACACATTGGCGTTCTGCTCCTTGGCAAAATGCGCCAGCAACGTGGAGAAGCCGACGACTTCAACGTTGGGCAGGTGCTTGGTCACCTCGCGCGCCAGTTCCACGCGCTGCTCCAGGGGGAACAGCGGGTTTTTCTTGGGGCTGGCGGCAACGGCGATGATCACGTGGTCGAACAGCCGCGAGGCGCGCTCGACCAGATCGCCGTGGCCCTTGGTAATAGGGTCGAAGGTACCTGGGTACAACACTCGGTTCATCGCGTCGTCCTGGCGGGAATCCGTTGGGGAGTCGGATGGTATCGCAGCCTTCCCGGTCGGCCAAGTCGCCTTTTGGAGAAGAAAGTCCTATGGACGCCGAAATTTCCCGGCTGTTTCACGCCGTTTTCAAGCGCTGCGCCAGGGCCGTGGCCAGCTGCGCGGTCAGGCCGTACACCGACAGCTGCGGGTTGGCGCCGATGCTGGTGGGGAACAGCGAGCCGTCATGGATCGACAGGTTGTGCAGTTGATGGTGGCGCCCGAGGCTGTCGGCCACGGCGATTTTCGGGTCTTCGCCCATGGCGCAGCCGCCCATCACGTGGGCGCTGCCCAGGCGGGTGCGGTACAGGGCCAGGTCCAGGCCGTCGATCTGCGCACGCACCTCATTCAGGCTCTTGGCGAAGCGGGCATCGCTGTGCAGCGGCTTGACCGCCTTGGCGCCACCGGCGAACTGGATCTCCGCCATGCTGTGGAAGGCCCGGCGCAGGCCGTCCCAGGCGTAGGGCGAGACTTGATAGTCGAGCACCGGGGTGCCGTCGCCGCGCAGTTCGACGTTGCCGCCGGTGCTGTCGGGGTGGAAGCCATCCCGCAGCAGGGCCAGCATCGCGTGGGTGTGGGGCAGTTGCTCCATGGACAGCCCGCTCTGCGGCCCGAAACCGCCCAGTAGGGTGCTGGCCAGGGCCGGTTGCAGGGGTGGCACTTCAAGTTTGTAGGACATCTTGCCGGTGGTGCCGTCTTGCCACTGGAAATGGTCGGAGTAGATCGATTGCGGCGCGCCGTAGAAGGGGTTGATCACTTCGTCGAACTGCCCGGCGGAGAAGTTCACCAGATGCAGGAAGGTGCGCTTGCCCAGCCGCGAATGCGGGTCCGGGGCATCGGAGCGTAGCAGCAGGGCCGGGCTGTTGATGCCGCCGCCGGCCAGTACGTAGTGCCGGGCCTTGACCGTGACGGTACGCCCGGTGGGGGCGACGCAGCGGGCGTCCATGGCCTGGCACTGCAGGCCGCTGACCTTGTCGTCCTTGATCAGCAGGCGTTCGGCCCGGGCCAGGTACAGCAGTTCGCCGCCTTTCTCCAGGGTCGCCGGAATGGTGGTCACCAGCATCGACTGCTTGGCGTTGGTCGGGCAGCCCAGGCCGCAATAGCCCAGGTTCCAGCAACCACGGACGTTGCGCGGAATCACGTGCCAGCTGTAGCCCAGGGCTTCGCAGCCCTTGCGGATTACGTCGTTGTTGGCGTTGGGCGGCATGACCCAGGGCGCGACGCCCAGGCGCTGCTCCATCTTCTCGAACCAGGGCGCCATTTCGGCCGAGCTGTGGCCCACCACTCCGTGTTCCCGGGCCCAGTGTTCCAGGGTCGGGTCCGGGGTGCGAAAGCTCGATGTCCAGTTGATCAGGGTTGTGCCGCCCACGGCGCGGCCCTGGAGGATGGTTATGGCGCCGTCCTTGCTCATGCGCCCGATGCCTTCCTGATAGAGGCTGGTGTAGGCCTGGTCTTCGAGCATCTTGAAGTCGTCGCTGGTCTTGAGCGGGCCTTCCTCGATCAGCAGCACCTTGTAGCCGGCGGCGCTGAGGATTTCGGCGGTGGTGCCGCCACCGGCGCCGCTGCCGATGATGGCGACATCGGCTTCCAGGGTCAGGTCCTGCTCCAGCTGCGAGCCGTTGTAGGTTTTCCAGCCACGGTTCAGGCCTTCGCGGAACAGATCAGGTACAGGCATATCGGATGCTCTCTTATTATTGAAGGCTCGATGCAGCGCCACTGTTGTCGCGGCTGAGCCTGCGAAGCTGCGAAAAGGCCCACCGGGCCTTGCTTGACGATCTCCAGGCGCTCCCCCATCGCCCCGCGAACCTAGCGCTCGCGCAGCCAGTGGCAGCGTCTACACGGGCCGATCAGACCTTGGGTGGCCCGGGGTAACCGCAGTGGGCCCAGGATTCGGGGCGGGTGTACCAGGCCATCATCACCAGCTGCAGCAACGAGGCGTGACCCATGCGCAGCAGGGCCAGGAAGCTGTTTTCCCAGCGGCTGAGGAAGTGTCGGATGTCGTCCGCGCCGGCGTTCTCCCAACTGCCCCAGATCCCCGTCAACGGGCCGCGGGTCACCGCCATGCCCAGCACATCGAACAGTTGCTGGGTGAGCTTGAACATCTCCGGCGAAAGGTGGTTCAGGGCATTGTCCAGGTTGGCCAGGGTGCCCTCGACGGCAGCGGGCATCTTGTCCGCCGCCACCGCGCCTTCGAGCATCACCGGAATCAGCGCCCGCAGGAATGGCAGGTCGTTGCTGCGCAGCATGCTGAAACCACTGGCAGGGGTACTGGCGGAACAACCGCTGAGGCTTGCGCCGAGCCCGGCGGTGGCCAGGAAGGCACTGGCGCAGAGGCCGACTTTCAGCAGGCCGCGCCGTGACAGCGCGGGTGTTGCAGACAGGCTAGGGGTCATTGTTGTTATTACCCGGCGTTGTACTGGTTAACGAATGAACAGCTTCTGGATGAGTTTCTGGATCGATTTGCCATACGGCGGGTAGATCAGGCGTGCGGCATTGAAGCGCTGCTTGATGAACACTCCCTTGGCCTTGCTGAAGGTCAGGAAGCCTTCATGGCCGTGGTAGTGGCCCATGCCGGAAGGGCCGATGCCGCCGAACGGCAGGTCGTCCTGGGCCACGTGCAGCAGGGTGTCGTTGAGGCACACGCCACCGGAGTGGGTTTCGTTGAGCACCCGCTGCTGCTCGGCCTTGTCGTAGCCAAAGTAGTACAGGGCCAGGGGGCGCGGGCGCTGGGTGATGTAGGCGAAGGCCTGGTCCAGGGTCTTGTAGGGCACGATGGGCAGGATCGGGCCGAAGATCTCGTCCTGCATCACGGTCATGTCGTCCGTGACATTGAGCAGCAGGCTGTGGCCCAGGCGGCGCTCCTGGCTTTGCTCGAACAGCGGCACCAGCAGCGCGCCCTTGCTGGTTGCGTCGCTCAGGTAGCCGTTGAGCCGGTTCAACTGGCGCTGGTTGATGATCGCGGTGTAGTCGGGGTTGTCCGCCAGGGTCGGGAAGAAGCCGCGCACCACCTGGCGATAGGCTTCGACAAAGGCACCGATGCGTTCTTCCGGCACCAGCACGTAGTCCGGGGCGACGCAGGTCTGCCCGGCGTTCAGGGTCTTGCCGAAGGCGATGCGTTCGGCGGCGTCCTTGAGTGGCACGCTGCTGGAGACGATGGCCGGGGACTTGCCGCCCAATTCCAGGGTCACCGGGGTCAGGTTTTCCGCGGCGGCGCGCATCACGTGCTTGCCGATGCTGGTGGCGCCGGTGAACAGCAAGTGATCGAAACGCAGCTTGGAAAACGCCATGCCCACTTCGGCCTCGCCCAGCACTACGCACACCAGATCCTCGGGGAATACCCGCGCCAGCAGTTGCTTGAGCAACTGACCGGTGGCCGGGGTGGACTCACTGAGTTTGAGCATCACCCGGTTGCCAGCGGCCAGGGCTCCGACCAGCGGGCCCATGCACAGGTACAGCGGGTAGTTCCACGGCACTATGACCCCGACCACGCCCAGGGGCTGGTACACCACCTTGGCCGAGGCCGGCTGGAAGGCCAGGCCCACGGCGCGGCGGGATGGCTTCATCCATTTTTTCAGGTGTTTGCGAGCGTAGTGGATGCCGTGCAGGCTGGGCATCAGCTCGGCTAGCAGGGTTTCATCGGCGCTGCGGTTGCTGAAGTCCTGGCTGATGGCGTCGATCAGCGCCTGGCGCTCGTTGTCGAGCAGATCGTGCAGCGACTTGAGCCATTGCTGGCGCTGCGCGGCAGGCGGCATGGGGTTGGCGGCAAAGGCCCGGCGCTGGGCCTCGAACAGCTCATGCAGCGCGTCCTGTTGCTGAAGGGAATCCTGCAGGTAGGCGATTTCGGCAGACATGGACGGGCTCCGGTTTTTGGCGGTGGCTAGTTTTTTAGAGCTTATGCTCTAAATTGTCAAATACCATCCGGTGCCGGTCGCGATTTATCCCCAGTGGGATAGAACGTAAGATGCACCCCAGCCTTCTGATTAAAGCCCACACCCATGGCCCCACGGATAAAAACCCGCGAACGCATCGTCCAGTTCAGCCTCGAACTCTTCAACCAGCAGGGCGAACGCAACGTCAGCACCAACCATATTGCGGCGCACATGGAGATTTCCCCAGGCAACCTGTACTACCACTTCCCCAACAAGCAGGCGATCATCGCCGTGCTGTTTGCCGAGTACGAAAACCTGGTGGACAGCTTCCTGCGCCCGCCGCCCGGGCGCGCAGTCACGGTGCAGGACAAGCGCTATTACTTGCAGGCACTGCTGGCGGCCATGTGGCGCTACCGTTTCCTGCATCGCGACCTGGAGCACCTGCTGGACAGCGACCCGGAACTGGCCGCGCGCTACCGGCGTTTCTCCCAGCGCTGCCTGATCCAGGGCATGGCCATCTACGGGCGCTTCGTCGACGCCGGAATCCTTGCCATGGACAAGGTGCAGATCGAATCCCTGACCCTCAATGCCTGGATCATCCTCACCTCCTGGGTGCGTTTTCTGTGTACCACCCGGGAAAGCTCCACCCACCTGAGCGAAGAAGCCATCAAGCGCGGGGTGTATCAGGTGCTGGTGCTGGAAACCGGCTTTGTCACCGATCAGGCCCGGGAAGCGGTCAATGCGCTGTTCGAGGAGTTTTACGTGCCCCTGGCCCAAGCCCTGGAAGAAGTGCAGTAGGATCAACCTCCGACTTATTCACAGGAGCCCGCCATGCCCCTTGCGCAGTTGATCAGCCCGCTTGCCCTGGACCAGAAGAAACAGCAGCCCGGTCTGGTGATTCTGGATTGTCGCTTTGCCCTGGAAGACCCGGACTACGGCCAGCGTAGCTATGCCCAAGGGCATATCGCCGGGGCGCATTTCGCCGATCTGAACCGGGATCTGAGCGCACCGGTGATCAAGGGCGTGACCGGCCGGCATCCGTTGCCGGAGCCCGCGCAACTGATGGCGCGTCTGCAGGCCTGGGGCATCGATAACGATAGCCAGGTCGTGCTCTATGACGACGGCCCCGGTGCCTATGCCGCCCGCGCCTGGTGGTTGCTGGCCTGGCTGGGCAAGCGCGATGGCGTGTTCATGCTCGACGGCGGCCTGAAAGCCTGGCACGCCGCCGGCCTGCCCCTGAGCCTGGATGCCCCCGACAGTGGAATCGGGCACTTCAGCGGTCAGCCTGATCACGCTTTGCTGCTGGATGCCGAGCACCTGAAGCAGCGCCTGGGCCAGCCGGACCTGACCTTGCTGGACGCCCGCGCCTTGCCACGTTTTCGTGGTGACGTGGAGCCGATCGATCCGGTGGCCGGGCATATTCCCGGGGCCCAGTGCGCGGCGTTCACCGACAACCTGGACAGCGACGGACGCTTTTTGCCGGCGCAGCAGCTCAAGCAGCGTTTTGCCGAAAAACTCGCCGGACGTTCTCCGGAGCAGCTGGTGGCTTACTGCGGCTCCGGGGTCACCGCCTGCCACAACCTGTTCGCCCTGTGCCTGGCCGGCTATCCCCTGGCGCGGCTGTATGCCGGTTCGTGGAGCGAATGGATCACCGATGCCCAGCGGCCTGTCGCCACTGGCGATTGACGAGTTGCCCAGTCGGCCTCTTCGCCGTAGGAGCGAGCTTGCTCGCGAAAGCAACACCGCCCTACTGCAAAACGGCGCTGCGATAAGCCGCCGGCGCCACCCCATACACCTGCTTGAACTGCCGACTGAGGTGACTCTGGTCGGCAAACCCCAATTGCGTGGCCACTTCCAGCGGCAGGCAGCCATCGCGCAACAGGGCCCGGGCCTTGGCGATGCGCTGCTGCATCAGCCAGGTGTGAGGTGGAATTCCCGTGGCCCGGCGAAACACCCGGGCGAAGTGAAACGGCGACAGGTTCACCGCCGCCGCCAGCTCTTCCAGTGACGGTGGCGCGGCCAGTTGCGAGCGCAGCAGTTCCTTGGCCTGGACAATCGCCCGATGTTCTTGCCCGGGCTCGCCCAGTGCCCGAACCCCGGCGTGCCGCTGCAACAGCAAGAGCAGCATTTCCCGCCATTGGGTCTGTTGCTGCAGGGCCGTGGCCGGGCTTTCCAGCAGGTGGTGCAGGCGGGCAAAACCCTGCACCAGGTCCGGGTCGCGGTACAGGGTCGCGGCAAAGGCCGGCAGGCTGCCGCTGGGCAGTTCCAGTTCATCGAGCAGGCCGAGTATCTGCCGGTTGTCCGGGTAGAAGGCCCGGTACAGCCAACCGTCCTCGACGCCCTTGGCCCCGGTGTGCAATTCGTCCGGGTTGATCAGCACCAGGGTGCCGCTGCCCGCCAGGTGCTCGGCACCGCGATAGCGGTAGCGCTGGGCGCCGGCCATGATCATGCCGATCACATAGCCCTCGTGCACGTGAGGCACGAAACGCTGTTCGATATAGCGCGCCGCCAGCAACTCGACCCCGGCCAGGGGCTCGGTCTGCCAGAAACGGATCGACTCTCGGCTGGACTTAGCCATGGCGGCCCAGGTCCATCAGCCATTGCGGAATGCGCTGTTCCAGGTAATAGCGCGGATGTTTCAGGCTGCCGCCGACAAAACCCACGTGGCCGCCTTTGGCCTGCAGTTCGAACTGGGTGCTGGCAGACAGCTCGCCGGCCTCGGGCAGGCTGTGGCGGAACACGAAAGGGTCGTCCGCGGCCTGGATGATCAGGGTCGGGGTGCGGATTTCGCCCAGGAAATAGCGGCTGGAAGCGCGGCGGTAATAGTCCTGGGCATCGGTAAAACCATGCAGCGGCGCGGTGACCCGGCCGTCGAAGTCCCAGAAGGTGCGCATCTTTTCCAGAGGGCCCAGTCGGGCCAGGGTGGCCAGGCCTTCGTGGCGCCCGTCGTGCTGGAACTGGCGCTGCTTGTCCTTGATGTAGGCCAGCATTTCGCGCATGAAGTGCGCCTGATAGACCTTGGAAAACCCTTGGCCGATGCGGTCGGCGCACTGGTCCAGGCGAAACGGCACCGACACCGCGCTGGCGCCCTGCAGCGGGCTGGCGCTGCCGCTTTCCCCCAGGTACTTGAGCAGCACATTGCCCCCCAGCGAATAGCCCACCGCATACAGCGGCGCCTGGGGGCGCTTGGCTCGCAGGTGGGCGATGGCCGCGGCCAGGTCTTCGCTGGCGCCGGAGTGGTAGCTGCGCGGCAGCAGGTTGGGTTCGCCGGAGCAGCCGCGCCAGTTCAGCGCCGCGCTGGCCCAGCCGCGAGTGGCCAGGGCCTGTTGCAGGCCGGTCACATAAGGCGAGTTGGACGAGCCGGTCAGGCCATGCAGCACCAGCACCAGAGGGGCTTCGGCGCTATGGGGGCCGTGCCAGTCCAGATCGAGAAAGTCGCCGTCATCCAGCCACAAGCGCTCGCGCTGGCGCTCCAGCTGAGTGGCCGGGCGCCATAGCGGGCCCCACAGGGTCTGCAGGTGCGGGTTGCCCAGGCCGAAGGCGGGGATGAAACGATCAGGCGAGTCGGGCACGGGGAGGATCTCGATGCAGCGGCGCGCGGCCCGGGCGGGCTGCGCGCCTTGTTCCGGCTGCCTCAGGCAGCGTTGTCTGCCATACGTTGCCACAACGAGTAATACACTTGCCCGGATTTTTGTTCACGGTGCAGACGCCAGCTCCCAGGCAGGCCCAGGGTCGATGGCGCGGTTTCGCTTTCGGTGTAGATCCAGGCGTCGTCCGCCAGCCAACCGCGTTCCTCCAGCAGGGCGCAGGCGGCGGGCAGCAGGTTCTGGTTGAACGGTGGGTCGAGGAAGGCCAGGTCGAACCGTGTCGCCGGCTGGGTTTCCAGGTAGCGCAGGGCATCGGCGGTCTGCGCCTGGCCCACGGTGCAGCGCAGGGTGCCCAGGTGCTCGCGCAGGCTGGAGATGGCTACGCTGCTGCTGTCCAGGGCCAGGCCCGTGGCGGCGCCACGGGACAGGGCTTCGAGGAACACCGCGCCGCTGCCGGCGAACAGGTCGATGACCTTGGCTCCGGCGACATAGGGCGCCAGCCAGTTGAACAGGGTTTCGCGCACCCGGTCCGGGGTCGGGCGCAGGCCCGGCAGGTCGGGGAAGCTCAGCTTGCGGCTGCGCCATTCGCCGCCAATGATGCGCAGCTGGCCCACGCCGTTGTGCTGGTTGTGGACGGGTTTCTTGCTGGGACGGGCTGGACGGGCCATCAGTGCTCCGGAACCCCGAGCGGTTGCTCGGCGGGTTTGTCAGTGGGGGGCGGCAACGGCTTTTGCGCGACGCTGGGGCCGGCGCTGACGATGACCATCTTGTCGACACTCAGGTGCTTGTTCATGGCGGCCTTGACCTGTTCCACCGTCAGTTCCTGGGTTTGCCGCATGTAGTCTTCCAGGTAGCTCAACGGCAGATTGTAGAAGCCCATGGCGCCGAGCTGGCCGACGATATCGGCGTTGCTGGCGGTGGACAGCGGGAAGCTGCCGGCCAGTTCGCGCTTGGCGTCGTCCAGTTCCTTCTGGGTCGGGCCGTTCTTCAGGTAGTCGGCGAACACGTCCTGCACCAGCTTCAGGGTGCCTTCGCTCATTTCCGCGCGGGTCTGCAGGTTGATCATGAACGGGCCGCGGGCCTGCATCGGGGTGAAGCCCGAGTAGACGCCGTAGGTCAGGCCGCGCTTCTCGCGCACTTCGCTCATCAGCCGGGTGCCGAAACCGCCACCACCGAGGATCTGGTTGCCCAGGGATACGGCGGCGTAGTCCGGATCGTCGCGGTCGATGCCCAGTTGCGCCAGCAGCAGGCTGGTCTGGCTCGACGGGAATTCGATATGGCCGATGCTGGCCTTGGGTTCGGTGGGTTGCTCGACCTTGGCCAGGGCCGGGCCTTTGGGCAGGGCGGCGGAAACTTGCGCGGCGATCGCCTCGGCGTCGCTGCGCGACAGATCGCCCACCAGCGCGATCACCACGTTGCCGGCGGCATAGGCCTTGGCGTGGAAGGCCTGCAGCTGCGCCAGGCTGATGCCCGGGACGCTCTTGGCATTGCCTTCGCTGGCATGCGCGTAGGGATGGCTGCCGTACAGGCGCTGCATCAGTTCCAGGCTGGCCAACTTGCCGGGGTTCTGCTTCTGGTATTCGAAACCGGCGAGCAACTGGTTCTTGATCCGCGCCAGGGAGTCGGCGGGGAAGGTCGGCTTGCCCACCACTTCGGCGAACAGTTTCAGCGCCGGTTCGCGTTTATCCACAGCGCTCAGGCTGCGCAGCGAGACTACGGCCATGTCCTTGTAGGCGCCGTTGCCGATATCCGCCCCCAGGCTCTCGAAGCCCCGGGCGATGGCGCCCACATCCTTGCCGGGTACGCCTTCGTTGAGCATGGCGTTGGTCAGCAGGGCCAGGCCGGATGTGTTGCCGTCCTGGCTGCTGCCGGCGGCGAAGATCAGGCGCATGTCGAACATCGGCAGTTCGCGGGCTTCGACGAACAGCACCTTGGCTCCTTCGGCGGTGTTCCAGGTCTGCACGTTGAGGTTGCGGTGGCTGGGGGCCTTGCCGTCCAGTTCGGCCAGGGATTGCAACTTCTGGCTGCTCTTGGCCTTGTCCAGAGCCTGGCTGGCGTTGGATTCGCCGGAACGCGACAGGTACAGGCCGCCGGCGGTGAGCAGGGCGACCAGGGCCAGGCCCAGCAGGACCGGTGAAGCATTCTTGCGCTTACTCATGAGCGGACTCCTCAGGCAGTACATGGGCCACGCTCATACGCTCCCGGGTGAAATAGGTGCGGGCGGCCTTCTGGATGTCTTCCGGGGTCACGCTTTGCAGTTCCGCCAGCTCGGTGTCCATCAGCTTCCACGACAGGCCGACGGTTTCCAGCTGGCCAATGGCGCTGGCCTGGCTGGTGATCGAGTCACGCTCGTAGACCAGGCCGGCAATCACTTGGGCCCGGACCCGCTCCAGTTCCTCGGCGGATGGTGGGGTGGTCTTCAACTGCTCCAGCAGGCGCCACAGCCCGGCTTCGGCCTGGGCGATGGTTTTCTTCTTCTGGCTGTTGGGGGTGGCCGAGAGTATGAACAGGCTGTCGCCCCGGGTATAGGCGTCGTAGCTGGTGGAGCCGTTGGACAGCAACTCTTCGCCGCGCTCCAGCAGGGTCGGGATCCGTGCGCTATAGCCGCCGTCCAGCAGGGCCGCGGCCAGGCGCAGGGCGTTGACGGCGCGTTTGTCTTCAGCGGTGGCGATGCTGGGTACGTTGAAGGCCAGCATCAGGCTTGGTAGTTGGGTCTTCACGTGCAGGGTGATCAGGCGCTCGCCGGGTTCGGCCAGTTCCAGGGGGATCTTCGCCGGTGGCACGTCACGCTTGGGGATGGCGCCGAAATAGCGCTGGGCCAGGGTCTTGACCTCATCCGGGGTGACATCGCCGACCACCACCAGGGTGGCGTTGTTCGGCACGTACCAGGCCTGGTACCAGTGGCGCAGTTCCTCGACCTTCATCCGGTTCAGGTCGGCCATCCAGCCGATGGTCGGGGTGTGGTAGCCGCTGGCCGGGTAGGCCATGGCCTTGAAGCGCTCGTAGGCCTTGGACAGCGGCTTGTCGTCGGTGCGCAGGCGGCGTTCTTCCTTGATCACCTCGATCTCGCGGGCGAACTCGTCGGCCGGCAGGCGCAGGTTGGCCATGCGGTCGGCTTCCAGTTCCAGGGCCACGCCCAGGCGGTCGCGGGCCAGGACCTGGTAATAGGCGGTGAAATCGTCACTGGTGAAGGCGTTCTCTTCGGCGCCCAGGTCCCGCAGGATCAACGAGGCTTCGCCGGGGCCGACCTTCTCGCTGCCCTTGAACATCATGTGTTCCAGGGCGTGGGACAAACCGGTCTGGCCCGGGGTTTCGTAGCTGGAGCCGACCTTGTACCAGACCTGGGACACCACCACCGGTGCGCGATGATCTTCGCGGACCACGACCTTGAGGCCGTTGTCGAGGGTGAATTCGTGGGTGGGTTGCGGGTCGGCAGCCAGGGCTGCAAGGGGCAGACAAACTGTGCTGAGCAGCAGGCCTGCGGCGCGGCGGGCTAGAGCATTCATTCGTTTTTAAACCTGTTGGGCTGCCCGTGTGTTCTTAGCGTCAGCGGGCGAGGAGGTGCTAGGATACTGATCCGTTTTACTGGCGGCCACGCCTATCAGGTCTTCGCGGATCAGCAGGTACTTGAGCAGGTTGTATGAGTTACCGGCAATAAGCCTTGAATTGTCAGCTAAACTGCGACGTTTCGCCGATTTTGCCGTTCCAGTCCTTTAGTAAAATCGATCTTTGAAGTGCCTTTGGGCATTTCGACAACATGTTGCGCGTGAACAAGCTGGAATAAACACAGTCTGTTCTGCATCGAATATTTATTTACCGAAGCGCCCACTGGCGCATCGCTACCTTGAGATAGCCGTCTCCATGTTTGGTTCCAACGACGACAAAAAGACCCCAGCCGCGGCTGGCGAGAAGAAAGGCCTGTTCGGATGGCTGCGCAAAAAGCCGCAGGAACCCGTCGTCGAACAGCCGCAAGTGCCTGTCGAGCCCGTACCGGCTCCGGTCATTGAAACCGCTACCAGCGTAGCCCCGGCCGAGCCGGTGGTGCTGTCGAGCGGCGAGCCGGTGCTGCAACCCCGGGTCGAGGTTGAGCCGGTAGCGGCCGTCGCCCCCGAACTGCCCCTGGCTTCGAGCCCGGAGCACAAGCCTTGGCCGACGCTGCCGGTAGCGGAAGAGCCGGTGGCCCTGGTGGAAGACACTCAGGCGGAACATGTCACGCCGCCGATCCCGGCCTTGAGCGCGGCGCCCGAGCCGGTTGTCGAGGCGGCGGTTGTCGCCCCGGTCCCGGTGATCGAGGTGCAGGCTGCGCTGGCGCCGGTCCCGGTCGCCTCCGAGCCTGTTGCTCCTGCTCCTGCTCCTGCTCCTGCTCCTGCTCCTGCTCCTGCTCCTGCTCCTGCTCCTGTTGCCGAGCCGGTCGCCCAGGTGGTGGAGCCCGTGGTCGAGCCGGCCCGTGCTGCTGAAGAGAACAAGGTCGGTTTCTTCGCCCGTTTGAAGCAGGGCCTGTCCAAGACCAGCGCCAGTATCGGCGAAGGCATGGCCAGCCTGTTCCTGGGCAAGAAGGCCATTGATGACGAACTGTTGGACGACCTGGAAACCCGCCTGCTGACCGCCGACGTCGGGGTCGAAGCCACTTCGGTGATCATCCAGAACCTGACCCAGAAGGTGGCGCGCAAGCAGCTCACCGATTCCGACGCGCTCTATGCCTCGTTGCAGGCCGAGCTCACCAGCATGCTCAAACCGGTGGAGCAGCCGCTGAAAGTCGCGGCCCAGAACAAGCCCTTCGTGATCCTGGTGGTGGGCGTCAACGGCGCCGGCAAGACCACCACCATCGGCAAGCTGGCGAAAAAGCTGCAGCTGGAAGGCAAGAAAGTCATGCTGGCCGCCGGCGACACCTTCCGCGCCGCGGCGGTGGAGCAACTGCAGGTCTGGGGTGAGCGCAACAAGATCCCGGTAATTGCCCAGCACACCGGCGCCGATTCGGCCTCGGTGATCTTCGATGCGGTGCAGGCGGCCAAGGCTCGCGGTATCGATGTGCTGATCGCCGACACGGCAGGGCGCCTGCACACCAAAGACAACCTGATGGAAGAACTGAAGAAGGTCCGTCGGGTGATTGGCAAGCTAGACGCCGACGCGCCCCACGAGGTGCTGCTGGTGCTGGACGCCGGTACTGGCCAGAACGCCATCAACCAGGCCAAGCAATTCAACCAGACCGTGGAACTGACCGGCCTGGCCCTGACCAAGCTCGATGGCACCGCCAAGGGTGGGGTGATCTTCGCCCTGGCCAAGCAATTCGGCTTGCCGATCCGTTACATCGGGGTCGGTGAAGGCATCGATGATCTGCGTACCTTTGAAGCCGAACCCTTTGTCCAGGCACTGTTTGCCGAGCGGGAGCGTTCATGATTCGTTTCGAACAGGTCGGTAAGCGCTATCCCAACGGCCACGTTGGCCTGCATGAGCTGAGCTTTCGCGTCCGTCGCGGCGAATTCCTGTTTGTCACCGGCCACTCCGGCGCCGGTAAGAGCACCTTGCTGCGCCTGCTGCTGGCCATGGAGCGTCCGACGTCGGGCAAGCTGCTGCTGGCCGGGCAGGACCTGGGGCAGATCAGCAATGCGCAGATCCCGTTCCTGCGGCGGCAGATCGGTGTGGTGTTCCAGAACCACCAGCTGTTGTTCGATCGCACGGTGTTCAATAACGTCGCGCTGCCGCTGCAGATCCTCGGTCTGTCCAAGGCGGAAATCGCCAAGCGGGTGGATTCGGCCCTGGAGCGCGTGGCCCTGTCGGATAAGACCGATCTGTACCCGGGGGATCTGTCCACCGGTCAGCAACAGCGTGTGGGTATCGCCCGGGCCATCGTCCATCGTCCGGCTCTGCTGCTGGCGGACGAGCCCACCGGTAACCTTGACCCGCGTCTTGCGGCGGAAATCATGGGCGTGTTCGAAGATATCAACCGCCTGGGCACCAGCGTCCTGATCGCCAGTCACGACCTGGCGCTGATCGCGCGCATGCGTCACCGCATGTTGACCCTGCAGCGTGGCCGATTGATCGGTGATGGGGAGGCCGGCGTATGAGTGCAACACGTACCCCTAAAGTGGCGGAGCGCGTAGCGCCCAAGGCGTCCGAAGCACCGCCGCCGAAGAAAAAACGCGACGAGGACGACGGTCCGGATTTCGCCACCCTGCTGCACGCCTGGATCGAAAGCCACCGCGCCAGCCTGCTGGACAGCCTGCGGCGCCTGGGCAAGCAGCCCATCGGCAGCTTCTTTACCTGCCTGGTGATGGCCGTGGCCCTGAGCCTGCCCATGGGCCTGTCGCTGCTGCTCAACAACGTTGAGCGCCTGGGCGGTTCCTGGCAGCGGGCAGCGCAGATTTCGCTGTACCTGGAACTGGGGGCCTCGGCCAGCGAGGGCGAGAAGCTCAGCGAAGAGATCAAGGGCCTGCCCGGGGTGGCGGATGCCGAGTTCATCAGCAAGGAAAAGGCTCTGGAGGAGTTCCAGCAGCAATCCGGTCTGGGTGAGGCTTTGCGCGAGTTGCCGCACAACCCGCTGCCGGGCGTAGTGCTGGTGACGCCGAACGAGGTGGACAAGGCTACGCTTGAAGCCTTGCGCCAGCGGTTGGCGGACATGCCCAAGGTGCAACTGGCACAGCTGGACCTGGTGTGGGTCGAGCGGCTGGCGGCCATCCTCAAGCTGGGGGACCGTTTTGTCTTCGGTCTGACGGTGCTGCTGGTTTCCGCATTACTTTTGGTGATAGGCAATACCATTCGTCTTCATATTGAAAACCGCCGCACCGAGATAGAAGTGATTAAACTCGTCGGCGGTACGGACAGCTATGTGCGACGTCCCTTCCTTTATATGGGGGCGTTGTATGGCTTCGGTGCGGGGATTCTGTCCTGGGGAGTGCTGGCGTTCGGCCTGGACTGGTTGAACGACGCGGTGGTCGGTCTGGCCGGCCTGTATGGCAGTGATTTTGCCCTTGCAGGAGTACCGGTTGCCGATGGTCTGTCGCTCTTGCTTGGGGCGGTGCTGTTGGGTTATATCGGTGCGTGGATTGCGGTGGCCCGCCACCTGAGGGAGCTGGCACCGAAGTAATGTCTTTTTGCTTGTATTGACCTTTCTGAATATTTGGGAACTTGTTTCGCGGTTTCCGGTCAATTTTCGCAGTGCTGAACTGCACGAGTTATGTGAGTCGGAGGTTTTTTCGTATGACCACTTCTTTGCAACCTGCTTACGCATTGGTTCCAGGCGCAAACCTGGAGGCCTATGTGCACACGGTGAACAGCATTCCATTGCTGACGCCCGAGCAGGAGCGTGAACTGGCCGAGAGTCTCTACTATGAGCAGGATCTTGAGGCGGCTCGGCAGATGGTGCTCGCCCACCTGCGTTTTGTCGTACATATCGCCCGTAGCTATTCCGGCTACGGGCTGGCCCAGGCCGACCTGATCCAGGAAGGCAACGTTGGCCTGATGAAAGCCGTGAAGCGCTTCAACCCGGAAATGGGTGTGCGCCTGGTGTCCTTTGCCGTGCACTGGATCAAGGCGGAGATTCACGAGTTCATCCTGCGTAACTGGCGGATTGTCAAAGTCGCCACCACCAAGGCTCAGCGCAAGCTGTTCTTCAACCTGCGCAGCCAGAAGAAGCGTCTGGCCTGGCTGAACAATGAAGAAGTGCATCGTGTGGCGGAAAGCCTGGGCGTCGAGCCTCGTGAAGTGCGCGAGATGGAAAGCCGTCTGACCGGCCAGGACATGGCCTTCGATCCAGCCGCTGAAGCGGATGACGACAGCGCCTTCCAATCGCCGGCCAACTACCTGGAAGACCATCGCTACGATCCGGCGCTGCAACTGGAAGATGCCGATTGGAGCGACAACTCCACCCACAACCTGCACGAAGCGCTGGAAGTGCTGGACGAGCGCAGCCGCGACATTCTCTACCAGCGCTGGCTGGCCGAGGAGAAAGCCACGCTGCACGACCTGGCGCAGAAGTACAACGTTTCCGCCGAGCGTATCCGCCAGCTGGAAAAGAGCGCGATGAACAAGCTGAAGCTGTCCATCGCCGCTTAAGGTTGCCAGGCACCACGCAAAACGCCCCGATCATCTCGGGGCGTTTTTGTTTGTGCGGCTATCGTAGGAGCCGGCTTGCCGGCGAAACCCTGGTCCAGGCCCCTCTCGAACATGTTCAAGAACCGCCCGCTTTACTCCGCCCAAGGCGCCTTGCGGGTTTCGTACAACCGCTTCAGATAATCAGCCTCGCCCAACAGGCTCATCTGCCGTCGAACCCAACCAGCCCGCTGCATGACATAAGTGCTGGGTCGTGCCGCGCTCCACACCCTTGGATTGGGCAGCACAGCAGCCAGCAGGCTGGCCTGCTGGCGTGACAGATCGGCCGCGCTGACGCCGAAGTGATGGCGCGCGGCGGCTTCTGCGCCGAACACCCCTTCATCCCACTCGGCGCTGTTGAGGTAGACCTCAAGAATCCGCTGCTTGGGCCACAGCACCTCGATCAGGGCGGTGAACCAGGCTTCCAGGCCCTTGCGCAGGTAGCTGCGGCCGGACCACAGGAACAGGTTCTTCGACACTTGCTGGCTCAGGGTACTGGCCCCGCGGATCGAACCGCCACGTTCGTTGTGGGCCAGGGCCGCCTGGATTGCGTCGAGATCGAAGCCCCAGTGCTCGGGGAATTTCTGATCCTCGCTGGCGATCACCGCCACCTTGAGGTTGTCGGAGATTTCGTCCCAGGGTTTCCAGGTGCGCTGCAGGTCGATGGGGTCGTTGTCGACCCAGGATTCGATCTTGCGCTCCACCATCAGGGCGGTGCCCGGTGGTGGCACGAAACGGAACAGCAGCACCAGCAGCACGCTGCCGACCACGAACCACATCAAGGCTTTTACAAGGCGACGAAACAGATAACGCAGCATAGAGATGGCTTGGCCGAACCCGTTGAGCGCGCCATTATACAGACCCTTTGCGCTGAATCTGACTGGAGTTCCTCATGCTGCGTGGCTTCCTGATGCTGGCCGCCTTCTTCGGTTTCACCGGGGTTGCCCTCGGTGCCTTCGCCGCCCACGGCCTGAAAAACCGCCTGAGCACGGAATACCTGGCTATTTTTCATACCGGCGTGACCTATCAACTGGTTCATACCCTGGCGCTGTTCGGCGTGGCCCTGCTGGCGGCCCATGTTCCCGGGCGGCTGGTGACCTGGGCCGGCGCGGCATTCACCCTGGGCATCCTGCTGTTCTCCGGCAGCCTGTATCTGCTGACCCTGAGCGGCATCAGCAAGCTGGGCATCATCACCCCCTTCGGTGGCCTGGCCTTTCTGGTTGGCTGGTTCCTGCTGGGCCTCGCCGCCTGGCGCCTGCAAGGGGCCGGCTGACGCTTGTAGCTGACCTTTGGGTCACGATCGGGCTAGAATGCTGGCCCCTAAAAATGATGGCGGCCTTGAGCATGCGCATTCAGTTGAACGGTGAATCCTTTGAACTGCCCGACGGCTCGACCGTTGCGGCCCTGCTGACCCGTCTGGAGCTGAACGGACGGCGGATCGCGGTGGAACTCAATCTGGATATCGTTCCACGCAGCCAGCACGCCGAAACCGCCCTCAATGAGGGCGATCAGGTGGAAGTGGTCCACGCCATCGGCGGCGGCTAGTCGCCGGCATCAACCGCGCTGCCACTTGTCCGCGCAGCGCCCGGGCCCGGCTGTTGGCCCGCTCCATGGAAGACGTCTTCAGCGGCCCCGGAACGAGGGCTCCAGGGCCTCGGGCCTGATAGAGAATTCTGCAAGAACCTCACCCCAACAGAGGATTTCCGATGAGCAACGTTCGTAGTGACAAGCCTTTCGTCCTGGCCGGTCGGACGTACCAGTCGCGTTTGCTGGTAGGCACCGGCAAGTACCGCGACATGGAAGAAACCCGCCTGGCCATCGAGGCCTCGGGTGCCGAGATCGTCACCGTCGCCGTGCGCCGGACCAATATCGGCCAGAACCCGGGCGAACCGAACCTGCTGGATATCCTGCCGCCGGATCGCTACACCATCCTGCCCAACACCGCCGGTTGCTACGACGCGGTGGAAGCCGTGCGCACCTGCCGCCTGGCCCGTGAGCTGCTCGATGGCCACAACCTGGTGAAGCTGGAAGTCCTGGCCGACCAGAAGACCCTGTTCCCCAACGTGCTGGAAACCCTCAAGGCCGCCGAAGTGCTGGTCAAGGAAGGGTTCGACGTCATGGTCTACACCAGCGACGACCCGATCATCGCCCGTCAGCTGGCGGAAATGGGTTGCATCGCGGTCATGCCGCTGGCTGGCTTGATCGGCACCGGGCTGGGGATCTGCAACCCGTACAACCTGCAGATCATCCTTGAAGAAGCCAAGGTTCCGGTGCTGGTGGATGCCGGTGTCGGCACCGCTTCCGATGCCACCATCGCCATGGAGCTGGGCTGTGAAGCGGTACTGATGAACTCCGCCATCGCCCATGCGCAGCAGCCGGTGATGATGGCCGAAGCCATGAAACACGCGATTGTCGCGGGCCGCCTGGCGTACCTCGCCGGTCGCATGCCGAAGAAACTCTATGCCAGCGCCTCTTCGCCGCTGGATGGTCTGATCAAGTAAGAGCCATTGATGACTGAATCAAACGACACGCCAATCCAGCCGGAAACCGGCGACGAGCGCCAACACCGCCGCATCAAGAGTTTCGTGATGCGCGCCGGGCGCATGACCGAAGGCCAGCAGCGCGGCCTGGAGCAGGGCGCGCCGCTGTACGTGCTGCCCCTGGCTGACGCCCCGGTGGACTACGACCAGGTATTCGGCCGCTCGGCGCCGCGCTCCCTGGAGATCGGCTTCGGCATGGGCCATTCGCTGCTGGAAATGGCCGCGGCGGCCCCGGAGCAGGACTTCATCGGCGTGGAGGTTCACCGTCCGGGTGTCGGCGCGCTGCTCAATGGCGTGCTGACCCAGGGCCTGACCAACCTGCGGGTCTACGATTGCGACGCGATTGAAGTGCTCAACCGCTGCATCGCCGACAACAGCCTGGACCGGCTGATGCTGTTCTTCCCCGATCCATGGCACAAGAGCCGTCACCACAAGCGTCGTATCGTCCAGGCCTCGTTCGCCGAGCTGGTGCGCAGCAAGCTCAAGGTCGGCGGCATTCTGCACATGGCCACCGACTGGGAGCCCTATGCCGAATACATGCTGGAAGTGATGAACGTGGCCCCGGGTTATCGCAACCTGGCCGAGGACGGCAAATGCGTGCCGCGCCCGGCCGAACGCCCGATCACCAAGTTCGAGCGTCGCGGCGAGCGCCTGGGCCACGGCGTGTGGGATCTGAAGTTCGAAAAGCTCAACTGAGTCCCGCGGACCCGCTGCCGTAGGAGCTGGCTTGCCAGCGAAGAGGCCGGTAAGTAGGCCTTCGCCAGCCAGCTGGCTCCTACAGGGCTTGGATGAAATCGACCGGCACCTGGTCGGTCAGCCACACCCCATTCTCTGCCTGATAGAACTTGAAGCCCTGGGCCTGCATGGCCTGGGCGTCGATCTGCAGGATCACCACCTGGCCGTAACGCTGGCCCACGGCCCGGGCGGTGTCGATTTCCCGGGACAGGTGCACGTGGTGCCGTGAACCCGGGATCAGTCCCTTCTCATTGATCGAGTCCATGAAGCGCGTGGCGGTGCCGTGGTAGAGGATGGCGGGCGGTTGCTGCGCCTCCAGCTGCAAGTGCACGGCCTTGTTGGAATGCCCCTGGACGGCGCGGATGCGCTGGCCGTCGGCCGAGAGGGCAAAGCGTTTCTTGTCGTTGCCTTCCACGACCTGCTCGATCAGTTCCCGACTCAGTTTTCGGCCGCCCTTGGCGGCGCCGCTGACCAGCGCGTCGATATCGCCCCAGCCTTCGCTGTCCAGCTCAAGACCGATGGCCTGAGGTTCGTGGCGCAGCACGTAGCTGAGGAACTTGCTGGTGTCCTCGATGATTTTCTTGCTCATGTTCTTCCTTGATAACGGGGGCGGCCGTCAGTTAGCGTTCGCCGGCAAGCCGGCTCCTACGGGTGGTGGCAGGAGCCGGCTTGCCGGCGAAGGGGCTATAGAGGTCAGCGGCGGTCGGCGACCACGCCAATCAGCACCAGCACCACCAGCAGCACCGGCGCCAGGCTGTAGTTGTTGAACTGGCTCAGGCCACGGACGATCCACGGCGTGGCATAGATCAGCGCCAGGCCGCTGCCGACCATGCACAGCAGGGCCATCAGCGGCACGCGCAGGGCGCCGGCGATGCCGCCCAGACGCTGCTCGACCCAGCCCTTGATGTCCGCGCCGAACAGCACCAGCAGGCAGCCCACCAGCGCCAGGGCAATTTCCGAGAGGTTGCTGCGACTCCAGCGGGACACGGTGGCAAGCAGGTCGAGTACCAGATCCATGTGATTTCCTTAGATCAGAAAGTATTGCAGCAGGTCATTGAGGAAGAGTTGCCCACGGGCCGTGGCCGCCAGGCGTGACGGTTCGACCTGCAGCAAGCCGCTTTGTTCGGCCTGGCGCCGACCTTCGGCAAGGCTGGCCAGGTCCAGGCCGGTGCGCTCGGCGAACAGCGCGGCGTCGACGCCGTCGGTGAGGCGCAGGGCGTTCATCAGAAACTCGAACGGCAGCTCGTCGTTGCCCAGGGTCTTTTCCCCGGCCTTGAATGGCTTGGCCGGGTTCAGGTAGTCCTTGGGCAGGCGGGTCTTCCAGGTGCGCTGGATGCGCCCGTCCGGGTGGCTGAGCTTGCCGTGGGCACCGGCGCCGATGCCGATGAAGTCGCCGAAGCTCCAGTAGTTCAGGTTGTGCCGCGCCGCGCGGCCGGGCTGGGCGTAGGCCGAGACTTCGTACTGGGCGTAGCCATGCTCGGCCAGCAGGGCCTGGCCGGCTTCCTGGATATCCCACAGGGTGTCGTCTTCCGGCAGCACCGGCGGCTGGTTCCAGAACACCGTATTGGGTTCCAGGGTCAGCTGATACCAGGATAGGTGGGTCGGCTTCATCGCAATGGCCTGGCGCAGGTCGCTCAGGGCATCGTCCAGGGACTGGTCCGGCAAGCCGTGCATCAGGTCCAGGTTGAAGTTGTCGAACCCGGCCTGGCGCGCCATGCCGGCGGCGCGTACCGCTTCGTCACCGTTGTGGATGCGACCCAGGGCCTTGAGTTTCTGTTCCTGGAAGCTCTGGATGCCGATGGACAGGCGGTTGATCCCCAGGGCGCGGTAGGCGGTGAACTTCTCCTGCTCGAAGGTCCCGGGATTGGCTTCCAGGGTGATCTCGATGTCGCTGGCGAAGGGGATGCGCTGTTCCACGCCCTCAAGCAGCCGGCCCAGGGCCTGGGCGCTGAACAGGCTCGGGGTACCGCCACCGAAGAAGATCGAACTCAGCTGTCGGCCATAGACCGCGTGCAGCTCCAGGTCGAGGTCGGCCAGCAGGGCGTCGACGTACTCTTCTTCCGGCAACGTCGGGCTGGCAGCGTGGGAGTTGAAATCGCAATAAGGGCATTTGCGTACACACCACGGGATGTGGATGTACAGCGCCAGGGGCGGCAACTGGGGCAGCGCCGCCCGAGGCGTTGGCGCGCCGCCGAGAATCAGCGGCGACGCAGAAGGGTCATGACTCATTGCAGGCCCAGGCGTTGCCGCAGAATGGCCATGGCGCGAGCGCGGTGGCTGAGCTGGTTTTTCTCCACCGGGCCCAGCTCGGCGCTGGAGCAGTCACGTTCCGGCACCCAGAACAGCGGGTCGTAGCCGAAGCCGTGCTCGCCGCTGGCAGCCGTGAGGATGCGCCCGTGCCACAGGCCTTCGCAGAGGATCGGCAACGGATCGTCGGCGTGCCGCACCAGGGCCAGAACGCAGACGAACTGCGCGCCGCGCTGAGCTTCAGGGACGTCTTTCAGGGCTTCCAGCAACTTGGCATTGTTCGCCGCGTCGCCCTGGCCGTCGGCATAGCGCGCCGAGTAGATGCCCGGCGCGCCGCCAAGGAAGTCCACCGCCAGGCCGGAGTCGTCGGCCAGTGCCGGCAGGCCGGAAATGCGCGCGGCGTTGCGTGCCTTGAGGATGGCGTTTTCGACGAACGACAGGCCGGTTTCCTCGGGCTCGACGCTGCTGAACTCGCCGATCGAGCGCAGTTGCACCGAGGCGCCGAGCATGGCCTGGAGTTCTTTGAGTTTGCCGGCGTTGTGGCTGGCCAGTACGAGTTGCGTAAGGTTCATTATTCGCCCGGGAATAGCTCTTGGTTGAAGCTGAAGCTGTTGGTGTCACCACCCGTTTGCACGGTGATGCTGAAGGTACGGGTTTCCTGCTGCTCCACCGGGAACTGGGCGATGTAGTAGATCGCGCCTTGCTCGGTAATCTGGCGGAACTTCAGCGGGATGCTCTTGCTGGTCAGGTCCTTGACCGTGCCGCTGACCTGGCCGACCAGCGGCTTGCCATCCTTGATCAGCGAAACGTTGATCACGCCCTGGTTCTTGCTGCGAACCAGCTCCGCCGCCCTGGCGATGTCTGGCTGCAGGTAGGTGGAGTTGAAGGTGTTGTAGTGCACGGTGATGTCACCGAACACTTCCTTGCGTTCACCCTTGATCGTGTCCGCCGCCAGGGCGCTTACGCTCAGGCAGGCAGCCAATAGAAATGTCACCAGACGTCCCATGATGGTTCTCCTCGATGCAACGTGGTTTATACCGCGACTTTGTGCTCTTGCAGGCCGGGACTGCTGACGCGGTAGATGCCGATCTCTCCCAACAGATTAGGCCATAGCTTACTGGCCCACCCGTGGCGGTGTTGTTGATCGACGGCAAGGCGGTTGATCACCCGGGCCTGGCGCTCGCGGCACAGCTCCTCGAAGTCCTCGAAGGTGCAGAAGTGGATGTTCGGCGTGTTGTACCAGGTGTACGGCAGGAACTCCGAGACCGGCATCCGGCCCTTGCTGGCCAGGTACCAGCGGCAGCGCCAGTGACCGAAGTTGGGGAAGGTGATGATGCATTGGCGACCGACCCGAAGCATCTCGTCGAGAATCTTGTCCGGGTAGTGCACGGCTTGCAGGGCCTGGGTCATGACCACGATGTCGAAGCTGTTGCTGGCGAAGTTGCCCAGGCCCTTGTCCAGGTCCTGTTCGATCACGTTGATGCCCTTGGCCACGCACTGGGCAATGTTGTCCGGGTCGTTTTCCAGGCCGTAGCCGGTGACTTGCTTGTGTTCCTGCAGCCAGCTCAGCAGCTCGCCGTTACCGCAGCCCAGGTCGAGGACGCGGCTGCCGGCGGGGATCCATTCCTGGATGATTTCCAGATCGGCTCTCATCGTGTCCTCACAGCGTTATGCGGTTCATGTAGTGACTAAAGGCCTGCAAGTAGCGCGGGATCGGGATCAGGAAGGCGTCGTGCCCCTGGGGTGCGTCGATCTCCAGGTAGCAGACGTCCTTGCGTGCGGCCATCAGCGCGTCAACCAGCTCCCGGGAGCGGGCCGGGGAGAAGCGCCAGTCGGTGGTGAAGGACATCACGCAGAACTTGGCGCTGGCGTTGGCGAAGGTCTTGGCCAGGTCGTCGTCGAAGTTCGCCGCCGGGTCGAAATAGTCCAGGGCCTTGGTCATCAGCAGGTAGGTGTTGGCGTCGAACCGCCCGGAGAATTCCTCGCCCTGATAGCGCAGGTAGCTTTCCACCTGGAACTCGACGCTGTGGAAGTCGTAGTTGAGCTTCTCGCTCTTGAGGCCGCGGCCGAATTTCTCGCCCATGGAGTCGTCGGACAGGTAGGTGATGTGCCCCACCATCCGCGCCAGCATCAGGCCGCGCTTGGGGATCACGCCCTGTTCCTGGAACGAGCCGCCGTGGAATTCCGGGTCGGTGAGGATCGCCTGGCGCGCCACTTCGTTGAAGGCGATGTTCTGCGCCGAGAGCTTGGGCGCCGAGGCGATGGCCAGGCAGTGCCGTACCCGGTCCGGGTAGGTGATGGTCCATTGCAGGGCCTGCATGCCACCCAGGCTGCCGCCGATCACCGCCGCCCACTGGCCGATGCCCAGGCGGTCCGCCAGGCGTGCCTGGCTGTGCACCCAGTCTTCCACGGTCAAGACCGGGAAGTCGGCGCCGAACGGCTTGCCGGTGTCCGGATTGATGCTGCTGGGGCCGGTAGAGCCGTTGCAGCCGCCGAGGTTGTTGAGGCTGACCACGAAGAACTTGTTGGTGTCGATCGGCTTGCCCGGGCCGATGCAGCTGTCCCACCAGCCGGGCTTGCGGTCATCAACGCTGTGGTAGCCGGCAGCGTGATGATGGCCGGACAGGGCGTGGCAGATCAGCACCGCGTTGCTGGCGCTGGCGTTGAGCTGTCCATAGGTTTCATAGATCAGGTCGTAGGCTGGCAGCGAGCGCCCGCAGGCCAGGGCCAGGGGTTCGCTGAAGTGGGCCAGTTGCGGTGTGACCAGACCAACAGAATCGGGGGGAAAGGCAGTTGGCATCGATCCTGCTCTCGTTCAAATGAGGCGTAAGTCTAAAGACCGCTGTCTCCAGCGGCAAGCAAAGCCCGGGGCTGTGTTTCGTCGGGGGAAATGGCGGGGGAGCTTGGTTGGCAAGCCCGCTCCTACGGCGGACATGGGGCGTAGGAGCCGGCTTGCCGGCGAATCAGGAGGGGCGGGCCAGTCCGGGCAGGTCCGGCAGTTTTTTTGGCGCTTGCAGGCGCACCCGTTTCTGCCGGTTCAACTCGCCGCTGACCAGGCTCACATGGCTCTTGGGGATACCGAAAGCCTTGGCCAGGAACGCCATCAGGTGCGCATTGGCCTTGCCTTCCACGGGCGGCGCGGTGAGGCGGATTTTCAGGCGCTCCCCATGCAGGCCAGCGAACTCGTCGCTGCTGGCCTTGGGTTGCAGGTGGCAATCGAGGATCAGATCCTCACCGTCCCAGCGGAAATAGCTCACGCAGACAGTCCGCCGGTCAGATCAGCAGGCGTAGGATGTCCGGCATCATGGTCATGGCCGCCAGGTTGTTGATCACCAGCATGTCCAGCAGCTTGAGCACCATGAAGGCCAGGATCGGCGAGATATCCAGGCCGCCCATGCTCGGCAGGATGCGGCGGAACGGCGCCAGGGCCGGCTCGCAGATCTGGTTCACCAGCTCGGCGCCGGGGTTGTGGCTGCCAGGTGCGACCCAGGACAGGATCACGCTGATGATCAGGGCGAAGAAGAAGATCTTCAGGAACAGCGCGGTCACGCCGATGATCGACCAGATCAGCAGTTGCAGCGGGTTGCCGGTGGTGCCGTAGGTCAGCAGCAGGGTCAGGGCCATCAGCGCCAGCTGCACCAGGATCGCCAGCAGCAGTGAAGACATGTCCAGGCCGCCGATGCTCGGGATGACCCGGCGCATCGGCTTGAGCAGTGGCTGGGTGGCCCGCACGATGAACTGGCACAGCGGGTTGTAGAAGTTGGCGCGCACCAGTTGCAGGACGAAACGCATCAGCACGATCAGCAGGTACAGGCTGCCCAGGGTTTGCAGCACGTACACCGCGGCGGTGTTCAATCCAATCATCATTGGCTCCTTATTGGCCCAGTTGTTCGGCCATTTCGGCCGAGCGGTGCGCGGCGGCACCCAATGCTTTTTCCACCAGGGCTTCGAAGCCTCCAGCCTGGAACGACTTGATCGCCGCTTCCGTGGTGCCGGCCGGCGAGGTCACGCGGCGGCGCAGCTCGGCGGCATCGACATCGCTGGAAACGGCCATGTGGGCCGCTCCCAGGGCGGTTTGCAGGGTCAGTTGGGCGGCGGTTTCCCGGGGCAGGCCGAGTTTCTCGCCGGCGGCGGTCATGGCTTCGATCAGCAGGAAGAAATACGCCGGGCCGCTGCCGGATACGGCGGTCACCGCGTCCAGTTGCTGCTCCTGCTCCAGCCACAGGGCGATGCCCACGGCGGACAGCAGCTCTTCGGCCTGATGGCGCTGTTCGGCGCTGACCCGGGCATTGGCATACAGACCGCTGACGCCCTGGCGCAGCAGCGCCGGAGTGTTGGGCATGCAGCGCACTATGGGTTGTTCGCCAAGCCAGTTGTTCATGCTGGCGCAGGTGATGCCGGCGGCGATGGACACCACCAGTTGCTGCGGCTGCAGGCTCGGACGCAGGGCCTCGCACACGGCTTTCATGGCCTGGGGCTTGACCGCCAGGACGATCACGTCGACGCCATCGATGGCCTCGGCGTTATCGGCGAAGACCTGGATGCCATGCTCGGCCGCCACCTTGGCGCGGGTTTCGGCGCCGGGGTCGCTGGCGCGGATCTGCGCCGCCTCCAGGCCTTTGGCCCGCAGGCCACCGATGAGGCTGGCCGCCATGTTGCCGGCACCGATAAAAGCGATACGAGTCGTGTTCATGACAGGTCCTTATGAGAGGTCAGGGTCAGTCGCATCAGGACTGACTGTAGTCGCGGGCGCCAAACAGCGCGGTGCCGATCCGCACCCAGGTGGCGCCTTGGGCGATGGCCGCTTCGAGGTCGTGGCTCATGCCCATGGAAAGGGTGTCCAGGGGCAGCTTGAGGCTGTCCCGCAGTTGATTGTTCAAGGCCTGTACCGCCGCGAAGGCGGCCTCCTGGGCGGCCCGATCCTCGGTGGGCTCGGGAATCGCCATCAGTCCACGCAGTTGCAGGCGCGGCAAGGCGCTGATGGCGCTGGCCAGGTCTGGCAGGTCGGCCGGGCTGCAGCCGGACTTGCTGGCTTCGCCACTGACGTTCACCTGGATGCAGATGTTCAGCGGCGGCAGGTCGGCCGGGCGTTGCTCGGACAGGCGTTGGGCGATTTTCAGGCGATCCACGGAGTGCACCCAGGCGAAGTGCTCGGCGATGGCACGGGTCTTGTTCGACTGAATGGGGCCGATGAAGTGCCAACTCAAGGGCAGGTCGGCCAGTTCCTGTTGTTTGCCCAGGGCTTCCTGCAGGTAGTTCTCGCCGAAATCCCGCAGGCCGGCTGCATAGGCCTCGCGCAGGGCGGCGGCGGGTTTGGTCTTGCTCACCGCCAGCAGTTGGACACCGTGCGGGTCACGTTGTGTGGCCTGGCAGGCGTTGCGGATGCGCTCGGCTACCTGGGCAATGTTGTCTGCTATCGTGGACATTCGATTTCGTCTCAAAAGTACCGGCGGCCCTGACCAGCGGCCGCCGCGTGAATCCACCAGACCTCGCTTGCCGACCGGCCCGAGCAGCGCTCAAGGGCCGTGCCGGACACTGTCCGCCGCCGGGCAATCGAAGCTGCCGGGCGCGAGCGGGTCTGAAGCTCGCGGCATTCTACTGGAATTGGGGGGCTCTATGGACATCACCGAACTCCTGACCTTGAGCGTTTCCCGGGGCGCTTCGGACCTGCATCTTTCGGCTGGCCTGGCACCGTTGCTGCGCATCGATGGCGATATTGCCCCGATGCAGGGGCCGGCCCGGGATGCGCGCCAGGTGCTGGCCCTGATTCATGGCCTGATGAGCGAAGCACAGCGCCAGGCATTCGCCGCCACCCAGGATCTGGACTTCGCCTACGACCTGCCGGGCGTGGCGCGGTTCCGGGTCAATGCTTTCCAGCATGCCCGTGGCGCCGGTGCGGTGCTGCGGCTGATCCCGCCACAGGTACAGAGCCTGGAGGCATTGGGGCTGGGGCCAGTGTTTCGGCAGATTGCCGAGTTGCCCCGCGGGCTGGTGCTGGTCACCGGGCCTACCGGCAGCGGCAAATCCACCACGCTGGCGACGATGATCGATCATCTGAACCAACATCGGCAGCAGCACATTCTCACCATCGAGGACCCCATCGAGTTCGTGCATCCGCAGAAAAGCTGCCTGGTGCATCAGCGCGAGGTGCAACGCGATACCCAGAGTTTCGCCACCGCCTTGCGCGCGGCGTTGCGCGAGGATCCGGATGTGATCCTGCTGGGAGAACTGCGGGACCTGGAAAGCATCCGCCTGGCCCTGACCGCTGCCGAAACCGGGCACCTGGTGTTCGCCACCCTGCACACGGCATCCGCGGCCAAGAGCATCGACCGGCTGGTGGACGTGTTCCCGGGGGAGGAGAAGGCCCTGGTGCGCTCGATGCTGGCCGAGTCGCTGCAGGCGGTGATCGCTCAGGTGCTGCTGAAGAAGGTGGGCGGTGGCCGGGTGGCGGCGCACGAGATCATGCTGGGCAGCCCGGCGATCCGCAACCTGATCCGCGAGGACAAGGTGGCGCAGATGTATTCGGCGATCCAGACCGGTGGCGGCCAGGGCATGCGCACGCTGGACATGAGCCTCAAGGTGTTGCTTGGGCAGGGGTTGATCAGTCGTGAACAGGCGCGTGAGCAGGCACGGGTGCCGGAGAGTTTTTGACCGGGCTGGAAATGCATTCGCCGGCAAGCCGGCTCCTACGGTTGGGGGTAGGAGCCGGCTTGCCGGCGAATCGGTGTATCAGCGCTGCACGACCCGCAGGGGCGCGTGCTCCTTGGGCAGGACCCGCTTGGCAACCACATAGTGGCTCTGCCAGTAGGGCTTCTTCAGGGTGTCGATGGTCACCGCCTTGCCGCGCCGTGGGGCGTGGATAAAGCGGTCTTCGCCCAGGTAGATGGCGACGTGGTTGACCTTGCGGCTCTTGATGTTGAAAAACAGCAGGTCGCCGGGTTTCAGGTCCTTGCGCTCCACCTTCTGCCCGTGGCCGCTGGCCATGGCGTTGGAGGTGCGTGGCAGGTCCACGGCGGCTACGTCGTTGAAGGCGTAACGTACCAGGCCGCTGCAATCGAAGCCTTTACTTGGGCTGCTGCCGCCCCAACGATAAGGAGTACCGAGGACGTTGACCGCGCGGCTGAGGACCGTGGTGCTCGGCCGGCCGGCGTTGTTGGCTACCAGCTTGCTGTCGGCCTTGCTCAGGCGGGTAGGGTGCTTGATCGAAGTCTTGTTCTTGGCGGTGACCGTCGAAACATGAGGTTTCGGGGTGTAGCCATTAACGTTGGGAAGTCGTTGCTCACGGTTGGTGGCGTGGGCGGCCAGGGGCATTAATAGGCAAATGGTTAGCCATGTCTTGAAAAATGGTCGCATTAGGCAAGGCTCATATTTGGTTAGCGCGCAACTTTATAACAGCTTTCAGGTCACTTCCGTGGCCGTTTGTCGATTCAACCTTGGGGTCAACTTCGGCAAAGAGGTGGCAACTTGACGCAGAAAAACGTCGGAAGTCAGGCGGTACAAGGCCTCGACGGAGCAGAAGGTAACATTGGCCGCATGTCGAATGCCCGTAAAAAAGTCACAAAGTTTTCAAGAATATTTATCTATCACCTGCAAAGAGGCACTTAATGAACACCTATCGTCAGGATGCATTCCCCCACGACACCCACAGCAAGGTGATCGGTTATCTGCTGTGGATTTTCGGTTTTACCGGCGCTCACCGCTTCTATTACGGCAAGCCGGTGACCGGGACCATTTGGTTCTTCACCTTCGGTCTGTTGGGCATTGGCTGGCTGATCGACCTGTTCCTGATCCCGTCCATGGACCGGGAAGCGGACTTCAGGTTCACCGCAGGTCCGCTGGAATACAGCGTGGCCTGGATTCTGCTGACTTTTCTCGGGGTGTTCGGCGTGCACCGCATGTACCAGGGCAAATGGCTGAGCGGGGTGCTCTACCTGTTCACCGGTGGCCTGTTCTTCATTGGGGTGCTGTATGACTTCTGGACCCTGAACGATCAGGTGTCCCTGGAAAACGCCAAGCGCCGCTGACGGATCGAGCCGGCTCCATGTGGGAGCCGGCTCGCCGGCAAAGGCCGGCGCCGTGGACCTCAGCCCTGATAGCTGATGTGTCCATCCACCAGGGTGTAGCGCACCGCGCCCGGCAGGCTGTGGCCGAGGAACGGGCAGTTCTCGCCCTTGGACAGCCAGCGCTCGCCGGCCACGGTGGAGCTGGCCGGGTCGAACAGCACCAGGTCCGCCGGGCCACCTTCCACCAGCTTGCCCGCTGGCAGGCGCAAGGCGGCGGCCGGGCCGGCGCTGAGGCGCGCCAGCAGGGTCGGCAGCTCCAGCAGGCCGTCCTGTACCAGGGTCAGGGCCAGCGGCAGCAACAGTTCGACGCTGCTGATGCCTGGCTCGGTGGCACCGAACGGCGCCAGCTTGGCATCGCGCTCATGGGGCTGGTGATGGCTGGAGATGGCCTGCACCACCCCTGATTTCACCGCTTCGCGCAGGGCATCACGGTCGGCCCGCGAGCGCAGCGGCGGCTGCACGTGATACAGGCTGGAGAAGTCGATCAGCGCCTCGTCGGTGAGGATCAGCTGGTACAAGGCAACATCGGCGGTCACTGGCAGGCCGCGGGCCTGGGCCTGGGCAATCAGTTCCACGCCGCGGGCGCTGGTCAGCTGGCTGAAGTGGGCGCGCACGCCGCTCTGTTCCACCAGCAGCAGGTCCCGGGCCAGGGCCACGGTTTCCGCGCTTTCCGGGATGCCCGGCAAACCGAGGAAGCTCGCGGTGGCGCCTTCATGGGCCAGGCCGCCTTCGGCCAGGTCGCGGTCCTGGGAGTGGAAGATCACCGTCAGGTCGAAGGTGGCGGCGTATTCCAGGGCGCGGCACAGGGTGCGGGTGCTGCGAAAACCCTCCAGGCCGTTGCCAAAAGCCACGCAACCGGCGTCACGCAAGGCGATCAGCTCTGCCAGTTGCTCGCCCTCCAGGCCCTTGCTCAAGGCGCCGATGGGGAACACCTTGCTGTTGCCGGCTTCGCGGGCGCGGTCGAGGATCAGTTCGGCCACGGCCGAGGTATCCAGCACCGGCTTGGTGCGCGGTGGGCAGCACAGGCTGGTGACGCCACCGGCTGCGGCGGCGCGGGTTTCGCTGGCGATGCTGCCCTTGCGGCTGTAGCCCGGCTCGCGCAGGGCCACGCTCAGGTCCACCAGGCCGGGCGCGGCCACCAGGCCCTTGGCGTCGATAGTGGTGACGGCATTGAAACCATTGGGGGCGGCGCCGATGGCGACGATCTTGCCGGCTTCCAGGTGCAGATCAGTGGTTTGATCCAGGCCGCTGCTTGGATCGATGACGCGGGCGCCGAGAATGCTGAGCTTCACTGGGCGTTCTCCTGCTCGAATTGTCGCTGGGCGGTCTGCCCGCTCATGGCCATGGACAGCACGGCCATGCGCACTGCAATGCCGTAGGTCACCTGATTGAGGATCACCGAGTGCGGACCGTCGGCCACCGCCGATTCGATCTCCACGCCACGGTTGATCGGGCCCGGGTGCATGACGATGGCGTCGGGCTTGGCCCCGGCCAGGCGCGCGGTGGTCAGGCCGAACAGGCGGTAGAACTCGCCTTCGCTGGGCAGCAGGCCGCCCTGCATGCGCTCGCGTTGCAGGCGCAGCATGATCACCACGTCGACATCTTTAAGGCCTTCGGTCATGTCGGTGTAGACCTTGACCCCGTACTGCTCGATGCCGATGGGCAGCAAGGTCTTCGGCGCGATCACGCGGATGTCCGGGCAACCGAGGGCTTTGAGCGCCAGCATGTTCGAACGCGCTACCCGCGAGTGCAGGATGTCGCCGACGATGGCCACCGAGAGGTTCTCGAAGCCGCCCTTGTGCCGGCGGATGGTCAGCATGTCGAGCATGCCCTGGGTCGGGTGGGCGTGACGGCCGTCGCCGCCGTTGATGATCGCCACCTGCGGGCACACGTGTTCGGCGATGAAGTGCGCGGCGCCGGAGTCGGCGTGGCGCACCACGAACATGTCGGCGGCCATGGCTTCCAGGTTGCGCAGGGTGTCCAGCAAGGTTTCACCCTTGCTCGCCGAGGAGGTCGAGACATTCAGGGTGATCACGTCCGCCGACAGCCGTTGGGCCGCCAGTTCGAAGGTGGTGCGGGTCCGGGTGGAGTTCTCGAAGAACACGTTGCATACGGTCTTGCCGCGCAGCAGCGGGACTTTCTTCACCGCCCGGGCGCCGACTTCGAGGAACGAGTCGGCGGTGTCGAGGATTTCTGTCAGCAGCTCGCGGTTCAGGCCGTCGAGGGACAGGAAATGGCGCAGCTGGCCCTGATCGTTGAGCTGCAGCGGGCGCTTGGCGTCTAGAGGCGTCATCGCAATGGACTCTTAAAAGGGCGAGTTAGAGGGCGAGGTCTTGGAGCTCGAGTTGAAGCGGCGCAGGACCGGACAATTTTACCCGCTCGTGGGCGGCCAGCGACAGGGTCGCGCCCACCACATTCGGCCGGATCGGCAGCTCGGCGGCGTTCAGGTCCAGCAGGCAGACCAGGGTCACGCTGGCCGGGCGGCCGTAGTCGAACAGTTCGTTGAGGGCCGCGCGCACGGTGCGGCCGCTCATCAGCACGTCGTCGATCAGCACCAGGTGCTGGCCTTCGATCTCGAACGGCAGCTCCGAGGGACGCACTTGCGGGTGCAGGCCGTTCTGGCTGAAGTCGTCGCGGTAGAAGGACACGTCCAGGGTACCCAGGGGCGCGTCGCTGCCCAGGGCTTCCAGCAGGGCCTGGGCCACCCAGACGCCGCCGGTACGGATACCGATGAAACGTGGCTCGCTGATAGCGCGCTGGGCCAGGTGGGCGTTGAGATCAGTGGCCATCTGGCTGATCAGGGCGGCGGGATTGGGCAGGCTCATGGTGGCTCCTTCGTGGGCTCGCGCCGGGCAGCTGGGCGCGGGGACTTGCGGCTGTCGGGCCAGGAGGCGCGCAGCCAGGGGCCGCGCATCTTCGGGATTGGTTTCAGGTGTTCAACAGGTCGGCGTTTTCATCGAGCCAGCCCTGCAGCAGCAGGGCCGCGGCGATGGCGTCCACCGGGTTGTCGCGGTAACTGCCTTTCTGTCCGCCCCGGGCCAGGCGTTCGCCCTTGGCCTCGAAGGTGGTCAGGCGTTCATCGTGGGTATAGAAGGGCACATTGAAGCGGCCGTTCAGGCGCCGGGCGAACTTCTCGGCACGTACGCACATGTCACTGGGCGTGCCGTCCATGTTCAGGGGCAGGCCCACCACCACGGCGTCGGGTTTCCACTCCTTGATCAGCGCCTCCACCTGATTCCAGTCCGGCACGCCGTTCTGCGCCTTCAAGGTGCACAGTTCGCGGGCCTGGCCGGTGATGGCCTGGCCGACGGCGACGCCGATCTGCTTGGTGCCGTAGTCGAAGCCGAGGATCAGTCGCAAGGCCATCAGGCGTGGCCCGCCTGGCTGGTGAGCAGGCTGAGGTTGACCCCCAGGTGCCGGGCGGCGGCTTCCAGGCGCAGTTCGCTGCTGGTGTTGAACAGGATGTCGGCGTCGAAGGGGCAGGTCAGCCAGGCATTGTCCGCCAGCTCGGCTTCCAGTTGCCCGGCTTCCCAGCCGGCGTAGCCCAAGGCGATCAGGCTCTTGCTCGGGCCGACGCCGTCGGCGATGGCAAACAGCACATCTTGAGAGGTGGACAGTGACAGCCCTTCGAGCTCCACCGTGGCCTGGTAGACCGGGCCGCTGGGGTGCAGGACAAAGCCGCGATCGGTCTGTACCGGGCCGCCGCTGAAGATCGGCACGTGCTGGCACAGCAGCGACGGCTCTTCGTCGGGGCGCAGTTGTTCGAGGATATCCGCCAGGTTCAGGTCCTGGGGCCGGTTGATCACCAGGCCCATGGCGCCACTGGCGTTGTGCTCGACGATGTAGGTCAAGGTCTGCGCAAAGTTCGGGTCGGCCATATGGGGCATGGCGATCAGGAAGTGATGCTTGAGATAGCTTGGGCTGACATTTTTCATGAGCGCTAGTGTGGCGGTGGCGGGCCCGGCTGACAAGCGTCACCCGGTGGGGGCTGGCTTATCGCGAAGGCGTCGATGGGGTTTGCGTCGCGCGGGCCTTTTCGCCGGCAAGTCGGCTCCTGCCCGGGCGTTGCTGTTTATGCCTGCCTGGCGGGGGCGGATCAGTTGCTCGACAGCTTGTCGCCCCGGGCGAAGCGCCAGGTGCGGATGATTTCCAGGCGGTCGATGTCCGACAGGTCGCCGGTGAAGGGCGCGAACGGCGCGGCCAGGCGCACGATGCGCTGGGCGGCCTGGTCCAGCAGCGGCTGGCCGGAGGATTCCAGCACCAGCACTTCATACAGCGAGCCGTCGCGGTTGATCGAAACCATCAGCCGCAAGTTGCCGTAGATCTGCTTGCGTCGCGCTTCCTCGGGGTAGTTGAGGTTGCCGATGCGCTCGACCTTCTTGCGCCATTCGTCCTTATACCAGGCGCCCTTGTCGCGCATGGTGGAGGCCGCGCTCAGGCGGTGGATGCGCGGGCGCTTGGCGTACAGCTGCTGTTCGTTGGCCAGTTCCGCTTCCAGGCTGGAAATCTCGCTGGACAGCTGGGAGCTGTCGAAGGTCGGGGTGTCGGCCTTGGGCGTCGGGTCTTTCCTGACCTCTTCGCGCTGGGTCACGGTCTTTTTCGGCTTTGGCGCGGTGGTGGCCACGGCGGCCTTGGGCGCGGCTTCCTTGACCTCGGGCTTGACCGACGGCGGGGGCACCACCTTTTTCACCGAGTTGTCCTGGAATGGTGCCACTTCGGTGGTTTTCGGAATGGCCTTCTTGTCCAGGGTGCCGCTGCCTTCCTGATGCTCCTGGGCGAGAAAGTCGGCCTTCTTCGGCTTGGTTTCGCTCTTGAAGGTGGCCAGGGTGATTTCCAGGGTCTTGCTGATGGCCTTGGGTTCGGCGAAGGAAAAGCCCAGGCCGAGGATCAGGGCCAGGTGCAGCAGCGCCGCCAGGAACAGGGTAAATCCCAGGCGATCGGCTGCGCGCACGCCGCCATGGGCAAGTTCTGGGGGCAGATCGGACGACAGGCTCATCGGCGGTTCGACATCACGGCAGGCATCACACAACCAACATCAGGTTTTCACAGGCGGCGCATGATAACGCAATGTTGGTTGCAAGCCTTGAGTGCCAAGCATCATGCGACAGGCTGCAGGTGACGCAGATCAAGCTTGTGGCTTGTTGCCGGCGGCTTGCAGCTTGCGCTCGATGGCATCCATCAACTGCGCGCCGATCTGGGTGCCGAAGGCGTTATCGATCTCACGGATGCAGGTGGGGCTGGTGACGTTGATTTCCGTCAGGTGCTCGCCAATCACATCGAGGCCGACGAACAGCAGGCCCTTGGCCCGCAGGGTCGGGCCGACCTGGGCGGCAATCCAGCGGTCCTTGTCGCTCAGTGGACGGGCTTCGCCACGACCGCCGGCGGCCAGGTTGCCACGGGTTTCACCGGCGGCGGGGATGCGCGCCAGGCAGTAATCCACTGGTTCGCCATCGATCATCAGGATGCGCTTGTCACCGTCCTTGATCGCAGGCAGGTAGGCCTGGGCCATGATCTGCTGGCTGCCGAGCACGGTCAGGGTTTCCAGGATCACCGACAGGTTCGGGTCGCCGGCGCGGTGGCGGAAGATCGAGGTGCCGCCCATGCCGTCCAGCGGCTTGAGGATCACGTCGCCATGCTCGGCGGCGAACTCGCGCAATACATCGGCGCGGCGGCTGACCACGGTCGGCGGGGTGCATTGCGGGAACAGGGTGGCGAACAGCTTTTCATTGCAGTCGCGCAGGCTCTGGGGCTTGTTGACCACCAGCACGCCGGCGCTTTCGGCTTGTTCCAGCAGGTAGGTGGAGTAGACGAACTCCATGTCGAACGGCGGGTCCTTGCGCATCAGGATCACGTCCAGATCGCTCAGCGGGCAGTCGATCTCGGCGTCCAGCTCGAACCATTTCTCCGGGTTGGCGAACACCTGCAGCGGGCGCATGCGTGCCCGCGCCACGCCGGCGCCCTGATACAGGTCGCGCTGCTCCATATAGAAGAGGGTCCAGCCGCGCTCCTGGGCGGCCAGCAGCATGGCCAGCGAGCTGTCCTTCTTGTAGGAGATGCTGGCGATAGGGTCCATGACAATCCCGAGGCGAACGCTCATGGGTGGATTCCTTTAAGAAAATGAGTGGGAGCAAGGCAAAAAAAGTGGCGTCAGAGTGGCGCTGACAAGGGCCTGGGTCAAGGAAAAACCACTGCCTGGCGTGGTCCATAGATTGCAGGGGGGAGAGTGTGCTAAAAAGGCTCGCATGCCGGGCCGAGGCCTTGAAGTTCAAGGGTTTCGAGCCTAGGCCAGCGGTACCGGATCAAATCATTCGCTGGGGCGATGGCAGAGCAGATATGGAACAGCATTCCAACGCCTTGAAGGTGATGGTGATCGACGATTCGAAGACGATTCGCCGCACGGCCGAAATGCTGTTGAAGAACGTCGGCTGCGAGGTCATTACCGCCGTGGACGGTTTCGAGGCCCTGGCCAAGATCGTCGATCATCATCCCGGCATCATCTTCGTCGACATCATGATGCCGCGGCTCGACGGCTATCAGACCTGTGCGCTGGTGAAGAACCACAGCGCGTTCAAGTCCATTCCAGTGATCATGCTGTCCTCCAAGGATGGCCTGTTCGACAAGGCCAAGGGGCGCATCGTCGGCTCCGACCAGTTTTTGACCAAACCTTTCAGCAAGGAAGAACTGCTGAGCGCAATCAAGGCCCACGTTCCGGACTTTGTCGCGCTTGCGCCACAGTAGACACGCACAATGGCGTCCGGCCCGCGGGCCGGACGCCCATACCGTATGGGGAAGACCATGGCTCGTATTCTGATCGTCGATGACTCGCCGACTGAAATGTACAAACTCACCGGCATGCTGGAAAAGCACGGCCATGAAGTGCTCAAGGCCGAGAACGGCGCCGATGGCGTGGCCCTGGCCCGGGAAGAAAAACCCGACGCGGTGCTGATGGACATCGTCATGCCCGGCCTCAACGGCTTCCAGGCCACCCGCCAGTTGACCAAGGACGCCGAGACCAGCCATATCCCGGTAATCATCATCACCACCAAGGATCAGGAAACCGACAAGGTCTGGGGCACTCGCCAGGGCGCCAAGGACTACCTGACCAAGCCGGTGGACGAAGAAACCCTGATCAAGACCCTGAACAGCGTCCTGGCCGGCTGATCGCCCGGCCATGAGCGAAACCCAGACCGCCTTCGAGCTGCTGCTGGAAATCGACCAGCGCTGTCGCCTGCTGGCCGCCGACCTGCCGTCCCAGGAAACCCGCCAGCACGGCTGGAGCGGTATCGGCTTTCGCCTCGGGGAGCACTGGTACGTGGCCGCCATGGGCGAAATCAGCGAAGTGCTGCACGAGCCGCGCTACACCCTGCTGCCCGGGGTCAAGCCCTGGGTCAGGGGCGTGGCCAACCTGCGCGGGCGGCTGCTGCCGATCATGGACCTGTGCGCCTTCTTCGGTCATGAGCTGTCGCCCCTGCGCAAGCAGCGGCGGGTGCTGGTGGTGGAGTACAAGGAGCTGTTCGCCGGCCTGCTGGTGGATGAAGTGGCGGGCCTCAAGCATTTCGCCCAGGACAGTCTGGAGCCCGGCCCCGGCGACTTTGCCATTGCGGCGATCAGCCCCTACCTGCAGGGGCAGTTTCGCAGCGACCAGCTCTGGCAGGTCTTCAGCCCCTTCGCCCTGGCCCGCTCGCCGGCGTTCCTGGAGGTGGCGGCGTGAGCTTCGCCCGGTCCCGCTTGCCCAGCGTTCGCTGTACCCCGGCCAGCCCTGCTGCCCTGGTTCCATCCATGCTGCCCGAGCGTTGCGCGCGCCCCGGGCTCCTGAAAGCGGGATCGCCCGCTCGTCACAGGCCTGATCGATGACCAAAGCCAAAACCGGCAAGCCCCTGGAAGGCTCCCGCAGTCGCTCGCAGATCATCGTGCTGTTCATCGCACTGATCGTGTTCATCATGCTGCTGTTCGCCAACTTCGCTTACCTGAACACCCAGGCCACCTACGACAAGCAGTACATCGGCCACGCCGGCGAGTTGCGAGTGCTGTCCCAGCGCATCGCCAAGAATGCCACCGAAGCGGCGGCCGGCAAGGCCGCAGCGTTCAAGCTGCTGGGGGATGCGCGCAACGACTTTGCCCAGCGCTGGAGCTACCTGAAGAAGGGCGACCCGGCTACCGGCCTGCCCGGGGCGCCGGTGGTGCTGCGCCAGGAAATGCGCGCCGTGCAGCTGGACTGGGAGAAACTGCTGAAGAACGCCGATGTCATCCTCGGCAGCGAGCAGACGGTGCTGTCCCTGCATCAAGTGGCGGCGACCCTGGCGGAAACCGTGCCCCAGTTGCAGGTGGAATACGAGAAGGTGGTGGAGATCCTGCTGCAGCGCGGCGCGCCGGCCGCCCAGGTGGCCATGGCCCAGCGCCAGTCGCTGCTGGCCGAGCGGATTCTCGGGGCGGTCAACACGGTGCTGGCCGGCGACGAAAATGCGGTCCAGGCCGCCGACGCCTTTGGCCGGGATGCCGCGCGCTTTGGCCAGGTCCTCAACGGCATGCTGCAGGGCAACCCAGGCTTGAAGATCAGCCAGGTCGAAGACCCGGACGCCCGGGCCCGGCTGTCGGAGATTTCCGAGTTGTTCGAGTTCGTCTCCGGTTCCGTGGATGAGATCCTCGAAACTTCCCCCGAGCTGTTCCAGGTCCGAGAATCGGCGAGCAACATCTTCAGCCTGTCCCAGACCTTGCTGGACGAAGCCTCGCTGCTGGCCACCGGCTTCGAGAACCTGGCCGGCAGCCGCAAGCTGGACACCATCGGCGGTTATGTCCTGGGCCTGCTGGCCCTGGCTTCGATCATCCTCATCGGCCTGGTGATGGTCCGCGAAACCAACCGCCAGCTGCGGGAAACCGCCGAGAAGAACGAGCGCAACCAGAACGCGATCATGCGCCTGCTGGACGAGATCGAAGACCTGGCCGACGGCGACCTGACGGTGACCGCCTCGGTCACCGAGGACTTCACCGGGACCATCGCCGACTCCATCAACTATTCCGTCGACCAGCTGCGCGACCTGGTGGCCACCATCAACCTCACGGCGGGCCAGGTGGCCGGCGCGGTGCAGGAAACCCAGGCCACCGCCATGCAACTGGCCGAAGCCTCCGAGCACCAGGCCCAGCAGATTTCCGAAGCCTCCACGGCGATCAACGAGATGGCCCAGTCCATCGATCAGGTGTCGGCCAACGCCGCCGAGTCGTCGGCGGTGGCCGAGCGCTCGGTGGAGATCGCCAACAAGGGCAACGAGGTGGTGCACAACACCATTCACGGCATGGACAACATCCGCGAGCAGATCCAGGACACCGCCAAGCGCATCAAGCGCCTGGGCGAGTCCTCTCAGGAAATCGGCGACATTGTCAGCCTGATCGACGACATCGCCGACCAGACCAACATCCTCGCCCTCAACGCGGCGATCCAGGCCTCCATGGCCGGCGATGCCGGACGCGGTTTCGCCGTGGTGGCCGACGAAGTGCAGCGGCTGGCGGAGCGCTCCTCGGCGGCCACGCGGCAGATCGAGACTCTGGTACGGGCGATCCAGACCGACACCAACGAAGCGGTGATCTCCATGGAGCAGACCACCACCGAAGTGGTGCGCGGCGCGCGCCTGGCCCAGGACGCGGGGGTGGCCCTGGAAGAGATCGAAGGCGTGTCCAAGACCCTGGCGGCGCTGATCCAGAGCATCTCCAACGCGGCCCAGCAGCAGACCACGTCGGCCGGGCAGATCTCCCTGACTATGAACGTGATCCAGCAGATCACCTCGCAAACCTCGTCCGGCTCCACCGCGACCGCCGAGAGCATCGGCAACCTGGCGAAAATGGCCAGCCAGCTGCGCCGCTCGGTATCCGGCTTCACCTTGCCGGCTACCCGGGCCCCGGCCCCGAATGACAATCGCTGACGCAAGGCTTTGACGGGAGTGGTGATGGTGGACCGGCATGACTATGTGGCCCTGGAATGGGTCAAGGGCGAAATTGCCGAAACCTTGAAGCAGGCGCATCAGGCGTTGGAACACCTGGCGGATGACCCCCAGGACCCGGATGCCCTCGGCCAGTGCCAGGCGGGGATCCACCAGGTCCATGGCAGCCTGCAGATGGTGGAGTTCTACGGTGCCGCGCTGCTGGCCGAGGAAATGGAAAAGCTCGCCCAGGCCCTGCAGCAGAACCGCGTGGCCCAGCGCGACGAAGCCCTGCGCCTGCTGCGCCAGGCCATCGGCCAACTGCCCCAGTACCTGGACCGGGTGCAGAGTGCCCGCCGCGACCTGCCCCTGGTGGTGCTGCCGCTGCTCAACGATCTACGCAGTGCCCGGGGCGAAGGCCTGCTCTCGGAAACCAGCCTGTTCAGCCCGCAACTGCCCAGCCTGCCGCCCCTGTCCGACAAGGCCCTGGCGGCTCTGGAGCCGCTGGAGTTTCCCACCCAGATGCGCAAGTTGCGGCACCTGCTGCAAACCGCGCTGGTGGACCTGCTGCGCGAGCAGGACGCCGAACACTGCCTGGGCCACATGGCCAAGGTCTTCGAACGCCTGGAGGCGCTGTGCCAGGACGCGCCGCTAGCGCCCTTGTGGCACATCGCCTCGGCCCTGGTGGAAGGCATGCGCCAGGGTGTGATCGCCAACAGCCCGGCGGTGCGCAGCCTGCTCAAGGACGCCGACAAGGAACTCAAGCGCCTGCTGGAACAGGGCATGCCCGGGATCAACCAGGCCGCGCCCGATGAGTTGCTCAAGAGCCTGCTGTTCTACATCGCCAAGGCGCGCCATCCCACCCCATTGATGCTGACCATGAAAGAACGTTACGGACTGGACGACGCGCTGCCCGACAGCGCGGTGGTGGACGAGGAACGGGCCCGCCTGGCCGGGCCCGACCGCGATGCCATGCGCTCGGTGCTGACCGCGGTGTGCGACGGCCTGGTGCGGGTCAAGGAGCGCCTCGACCTGTTCGTGCGCAGCGACCGCCAGCATACCGGTGACCTGGACAGCCTGTTGTCGCCCTTGCGGCAGATCGCCGACACCCTGGCGGTGCTGGGTTTCGGCCAGCCACGCAAGGTGATCATCGACCAGTTGGCGGTGGTCCAGAGCCTGGTCCAGGGCCAGCGCGCGCCGGACGACGCGGTGTTGATGGATGTGGCCGGGGCCTTGTTGTATGTCGAGGCGACCCTGGCCGGGATGGTCGGCACCGTGGAGCCGGAAAGTCCCGAGGACAGCCGCCTGCCCACCACCGACCTGACCCAGATCCATCAGTTGGTGATTCAGGAAGCCCTGGTCTGCCTGCGTCAGGCCAAGGACCTGATCGGCGAGTGCATCGAGGCCGACTGGGAACGCGAGCAACTGGTGTCGGTGCCCGAGCTGCTGACCCAAGTGCGCGGCGCGCTGGCGATGATCCCGCTGCCCCGTGCCGCGAGCCTGATGGAGGCTTGCAATCGCTTCATCACGCAACAGCTGCTGCTGGATTTGCCCCGGCCGGACTGGCGGCAGCTGGATCACCTGGCGGATGTGATCACCAGCCTGGAGTACTACCTGGAGCGCTTGAAGGAGGATCACCAGGCGCCGGGGGAGAAGTTTCTCGACCTGGCGGAACAGGGCCTGACGGCCCTGGGACATGCCCCCGTGGCGCAAGCGCCATTGCCGGAGCGGCCTCCGAGCGCTGGCGAGGCGCTGCCGGTGTCCCAGGCGGCGGACGAGCCCCGGCCGGCCCAGTCTCTGGCCGATGCGCTGGCAGCCCCGGTGTCGGCCCTCAACCCGCCGGCCCTGATCACCCCCGGCAGCCTGCTGCCACCGCCGGTGGACGAAGAGCCGGTCGACGATGAGCTGCGGGAAGTCTTCCTCGAAGAAACCGAGGAAGTGCTCGACGTGCTCCGCGAATACCTGCCGCGCTGGACGGCTGAGCCCCAGGGCCAGGCCGCCCTGAGCGAGCTGCGTCGGGCCTTTCACACCCTCAAGGGCAGCGGGCGCATGGTGCGTGCCCTGGTTCTGGGGGAGCTGGCCTGGGCCGTGGAAAACCTGCTCAACCGGGTGCTGGAGCACAGCCTTGCCCCCAGCGCCGAAGTCCGCCAACTGGTGGCCGACACCCTGCAACTGCTGCCGGAGCTGATCGGCGAATTCGCTGCCCGGGCCCAGCGCCAGCGCGATGATGTCGACCGCCTGGCCGCCCGCGCCCATGCCCTGGCCAAAGGTGCCGAGGTCGGCGCCGCTCCTGAAGGCCAGGCCCTGGACCCGCAGTTGCTGGAGATCTTCCGCGCCGAAGCCCAGACCCACCTGGACAGCATCCAGCTCTTTCTCGAACGGGCCGCCGAGCACCTGCCGCTGCAGGCCAGCGATGAACTGCAGCGGGCCTTGCATACCCTCAAGGGCAGCGCCTCCATGGCCGGGGTGCTGCCGATGGCCGAGCTGGCCGGGCCCTTCGATCAACTGGCCCGGGAATACCGGGCCCACCTGATTCCCCTGGACCTGGACGAAGTCGAGCTGCTGCTGGAAGCCGAAGGCCTGCTGCGTCGTGGGTTGCGGCAACTGGACAGCGATCCGCTGGCGCCCATCGACGGTGCCCGCTCGCTGGTGGGGCGCGCCCTGGCACTGCTCGGCGAACGCCTGGACAGCCTGCTCAACGCCCCGGACGCGGCGCCCCGGGCCAAGCGCGATCCTCAGTTGATCAGCAACTTCCTGGCCCAGGGCATGGACATCCTGCTGGACGCCGACAGCCTGCTGCGGCGCTGGCAGCAGCACCCCGGCGAGCGCCAGGAACTCAGTGCCTTGCTGGACGAACTGACCACCCTCGGTGAAGGCGCGCACCTGGCCGACCTGCACCCGGTGGATGAACTCTGCGAAGCCCTGCTCGACCTCTACGGCGCGGTGGAGGAGAGTAGCCTGGCGGTCAGCGAGCGCTTCTTCCACGAGGCGGAAAGCGCCCACGAGGCGTTACTCAACATGCTCGACGAACTGGCCGCAGGCCAGGAAGTCAGCCCCTGTGCGGAGCGCGTTCAGGCCCTGCGCGATTTGCTGCACGAAGGCCTGGATCCGGGTGCCACCGGCCTGATCAAGAGCGATGGCAGTCGAGCCTTGAGCATCAGTGAACTGGGAGCGGCCACCGCGCGCCTGGCGCAGACGGACGCAGACACGGAGATTGTCGACATCTTCCTCGAAGAGGCGGTGGACCTCCTGGAAAGCGCCGATCAGGCCCTGCAACGGTGGTTGGCGGACCCGGAAAACGGCGCGCCGCTGTCCTCCCTGCAACGGGACCTGCACACCCTCAAGGGAGGGGCGCGGATGGCCGAAGTGACGCCAGTGGCGGAGCTGGCCCAGGAGCTGGAGTCGCTGTACGAGGGCCTGGTGGACCGGCGCTACAGCTACAGCCAGCACCTGGGCCTGCTGTTGCGCGGCAGTCATGAACAACTGGCGTTGCTGCTGCATCAACTGCAGAGCGCACGGCCCCTGGACGATTCCCGGGCTCAGGTCGAAGCCGTGCGCGCCTACCGGCAGCAGGCGGCCAGCCCCGCCGACACGGCCGAGAGCGCGCCCTCCCAGGACAGCTCGGCCCAGGATCCGGAGCTGCTGGAGATCTTCCTCGAAGAAGGCTTCGACATCATCGACAGTTCCGCCGCGGCCCTGGCCCGCTGGCAGGCCGACCCCCAGGCGCGCCAGGAAGTGGAAACCCTGCTGCGCGACCTGCACACCCTCAAGGGTGGGGCGCGGATGGTGGAAATCGCCCCCATCGGTGACCTGGCCCATGAGCTGGAGTTTCTCTTCGAAGGCTTGTCCGCCGGGCTGCTGCAACCCAGCCCGGCGTTGTTCACCCTGCTGCAGAAAAGCCACGACCGCCTGGCGCAGATGCTCGATGCGGCCCGCGCCGGGCAACCCATCGAGCCGGCACAGAAGCTGCTCGAAGCGATCCACGACCTGAGCCACCCGCGCGTGCCGACCGGCCCTGGGGTGCCAGCGCCGTTGCCGGCGGGCAAGCCGGAACCGGCGGCCGCCGCGGAGGCCGCGGTGGCGGGCGACATGGTCAAGGTGTCGGCGGAACTGCTGGACGATCTGGTGAACCTGGCCGGGGAGACTTCGATCTTCCGGGGGCGCATCGAGCAGCAGGTCAACGATGCCCGGGTGGCCCTCGGCGAAATGGAAACCACCATCGAACGCATGCGTGACCAACTGCGGCGCCTGGACACCGAAACCCAGGGGCGCATCCTCAGTCGCCAGCAAGTGGAGGCCGAGCGCCTGGGCTACGAGGAGTTCGACCCGCTGGAAATGGACCGGCATTCGCAGTTGCAGCAGTTGTCCCGGGCCCTGTTCGAGTCGGCCTCGGACCTGCTGGACCTCAAGGAAACCCTCGACCGGCGCAACCACGACGCCGAGAACCTGTTGCAGCAGCAGGGACGGATCAACACCGAGTTGCAAGAAGGCCTGATGCGCACGCGCATGGTGCCTTTCGAGCGCATGGTGCCCAGGCTCAAGCGCATCGTGCGCCAGGTGGCCGAAGAGCTGGGCAAGGACGTGGAGTTCGTGGTGGGCAACGCCGAAGGGGAAATGGACCGCAACGTTCTCGAACGCATGGTCGCGCCCCTGGAGCACATGTTGCGCAATGCCGTGGATCACGGCCTGGAGGCCGCCGACGTGCGCCGCGCCGCGGGCAAGCCGCCCCGGGGGCGGATCAGCCTCGACCTGTCCCGGGAAGGCGGCGACATCATCTTCGACATGCGCGACGACGGCGCCGGGGTGCCCCTGGAAGCCGTGCGCGCCAAGGCCATCAAGCGCGGCCTGCTGGATCCCCAGGCGCAGATCAGCGACCGCGAAGTGCTGCAATTCATCATGCAGCCGGGGTTTTCCACCGCCGAGAAAATCACCCAGATTTCCGGACGCGGGGTGGGCATGGACGTGGTCCATGAAGAGGTGCGGCAGCTGGGCGGCAGCATGAGCATCGACTCGATTGCCGGCCAGGGCGTGCATTTTCGCATTCGCCTGCCCTTCACCGTCTCGGTCAACCGGGCGTTGATGGTGCAGTGCGCCGATGAGCAATACGCGATTCCGCTGAACACCGTCGAAGGCATCGTCCGAGTCCTGCCCGGGGAACTGGACGGCTATTACCAGCTCGACCCGCCGCGCTATGAATACGCGGGGCAGGTGTATGACCTGTGCTACCTGGGGGAGTTGCTGCACACCGTGCCGCGCCCGAAACTGCTGGGCCAGGTGCTGCCGCTGCCGGTGCTGCTGGTGCACTGCAACGAACAGCGCATTGCCGTGCAGGTGGATGTCACGGCCGGCACCCGGGAAATCGTGGTCAAGAGCCTGGGGCCGCAGTTCGCGGCGGTGCAGGGGCTGTCGGGGGCGACCATTCTCGGCGACGGCCGGGTGGTGCTGATTCTTGATCTGCTGGCGCACATCCGCGCGTTGCAGCTCCAGGCACCGCGTCCGGGGCCGAGCGGTGAGGCCGCGGCCGCCGAAGTCCAGTTGCCCCGGCCGATGCTGGTGCTGGTGGTGGACGACTCGGTCACCGTGCGCAAGGTCACCAGCCGTCTGCTGGAGCGTCATGGCATGAACGTGCTCACCGCCAAGGATGGGGTCGACGCCATGACGCTGTTGGCCGAGCACACCCCGGACCTGATGCTGCTGGACATCGAGATGCCGCGCATGGACGGCTTCGAAGTGGCGATCCAGGTACGCAACGACCCGCGCCTGCAGCACTTGCCGATCATCATGATCACCTCCCGTACCGGGCAGAAACACCGCGACCGGGCCATGGCCATCGGGGTCAACGATTACCTCGGCAAGCCCTATCAAGAATCGGTGCTGCTGGAAAGCATCGCCCTGTGGAGCAAGCCCCATGCTTGAGCACCGCGCCAGCACCCTGACCGGCCTGTTGCTGCCCCTGGCGGACCGCACCCTGATCCTGCCCAACGTGGCGGTGGCCGAGTTGATCGACTATCAGCAGGGCAGCTTCGACCTGGATTCGCCGCCCTGGTACCTGGGCCGGGTGCTGTGGCGCGAGCGGTGGATTGCGCTGATCAGCTTCGAGTCGGCCTGTGGCGGCAAGACGGTGATCGGCGAGCGGGCGCGGATTGTCGTGCTCAACGCCCTGGGCGGGCGCCCGGAGCTGAAGTTCATGGCCCTGCTGGTGCAGGGCATTCCCCGTTCCTGCAAGCTCGACAGCCAGTTGAGTTATGTCGATGTGCCGTTGGCGCCCCTGGAGAAGGCCGCGGTGCAGGTGGCCGAGCAAGTAGCCAAGGTGCCGGATCTGTTGGCGCTGGAGGAGTTGCTGGTGGAGGCGGGGCTGTTGTCCTAGGCGTTTTTTCGCCGGCGAGCCGGTTGCGTGCAATACGCGCGCGTTGGTAGAGGCTGGCGTGCCGGCGAAAGCTGCGCCTCAGGCACCGCGCAACCTGTCGCGCACTTCCATCAAGGCATACCCCAGCAGGTTCAGGCCGCGCCATTGCTCCGGCCGGCTGGCCCTGGCATCGTCCGCCGCCAGGCCAATGCCCCAGATCCGGTCCACCGGGCTGGCTTCCACCAGCACCTGATCGCGGGTGGATAGCAGGTATTGCCCCAGGGCCGGGTGCTGGCTGAACTTGGCCAGGTTGCCTTGCACCACGATCTCGAAACGTGCCTCGGACCAACGGGCGTCATCGAAGCCGCGCACTTCGCGGCCCAACTGTTTGACGTCCGCCGGGGTGGTCGCCTTGAGGATCCGTTCGTGGGTTTCCCGGTCATCGAACAGCAGGGCCTTGCCAGCCATCATGAAATGCTCGGCGCTGGGGTAGTGAATGCCTTCCAGCTCGAACCCCTTGGCGAACCACTGGCTGAAGCAGCTCGGGGAGAGGCGTCCGTCCCGGGTCGGCTGGTGGCCCCAGAACATCAGGTAGTCGGGCGCAAGGCCGTGCTTGATCTGTTCCAGCAGTGCCTGGTTCGAGCGAATCGGTGTGTCCATGCTGACTCTCATCATTGTCTGTTCAGGCCATTGGCTGGCCGGTCCGGCGCGCATTGTGGACCCAGAAGGCGGCCGGATGCCAATCCTGTGGATAACCCCGCAACTGCGCAACATGTTGCGCAGCTATCTGTGGATAAGCCTGTGCATAGGTCTCGGTAATGGCGTTGCTGCATGGCCTGCTTCAAGGTGCGCAAGATCTTGCGCAGCACTGCGCAACATGTTGCGCAGTTTTCCCGGTATTTCCTCGAAAAACGCCGCCAACCACGGTGGAAAACTCGATAACTTGCTGATTCAAAACAACTAATCAGCGGCTGGCACAGACCTTGTACTCACTTCTGCACCCCACGGCCGCCTGGCCGGGGTTTCTTTAGTGATTTGCAAGGAGAGCATGCATGGCAACGCCAGCGTATATGTCCGTCACCGGCACCAAACAGGGCCTGATCACCGCCGGGGCCTTTACCGCCGATTCCGTGGGCAACACCTACCAGGAAGGTCATGAAGACCAGGTCATGGTCCAGGGCTTCCAGCACGAAGTGATCATTCCCCGCGATCCGCAGTCCGGCCAGCCCACCGGCCAGCGCGTGCACAAGCCGGTGATCATCACCAAGGTCTTCGACAAGGCTTCGCCACTGCTGCTGGCGGCGCTGACCTCGGGCGAGCGCCTGACCGAGATCGTCATCCAGTGGTATCGCACCTCCGCCGCCGGCACCCAGGAGCACTACTACACCACCACCCTTGAGGACGCGATCATCGTCGACATCAAGGACTACATGCACAACTGCCAGGATCCGGGCAACGCCCACTTCACCCACCTGGAAGACGTGCACTTCACCTACCGCAAGATCACCTGGACCCACGAAGTCTCCGGCACTTCCGGCTCCGACGACTGGCGGACCCCGGTCACCGGCTAAGGAAGGCCGCTCGACCCTTACCGCGCCCTGGCCAGCCCCGCTGGCCCGGGCCCTTATTGACTCAGCAGTTGCACTGCCCGCATCGAGGCACAGGGAATGTTCGCCGCCGCCGACCAGACGCATTTCAGCCTGACCCTGGAGGGTCGCCACCACGACTTTCAAGTGCTCGGCCTGCAGGGCCGGGAACGCATCAGCCGGCCCTTTGCCTTCGACCTGGAGCTGGTCAGCGAACGCTCCAACCTGGACCTGGACGCGCTGTTGCATACCCCGGCCTTCCTGCAACTGGCGGCCGATGGCAGCGGCATTCACGGGCAGATCCAGCGCATCGCCCAAGGCGACCGCGGCCGGCGCCTGAGCCACTACCAGATCACCCTCGGCCCACGCCTGGCCTACCTCGGCCTGCGCATCAACCAACGGATCTTCCAGCACCTGAGCGTGCCGCAGATCATCGCCCAGGTGCTGGAAGAACACGGCATCCTCGGCAACGACTACCACTTCCACCTCGCCGGCCCCTATCCGGAGCGTGAGTACTGCGTGCAGTACGACGAATCGGACCTGCGCTTCATCCAGCGCCTGTGCGAGGAAGAGGGCCTGCACTACCACTTTCAGCACAGCCGCGAAGGGCACCGACTGGTGTTCGGCGAAGACCAGACGGTGTTCCGCAAACTGGCCCCGGTGGCCTACCGGCAAGACTCCGGGCTGGTGGCCAGCGAGCCGGTGATCAAGCGCTTCGAACTGCGCTTCGAGGCGCGCCCCAGCCGCACCACGCGCCGCGACTACGACTTCGAAAAACCGCGCCTGCAGATGCAGGGAGCGGCCAAACCGCAAGAGCCAAAGGCCGAACCGGACCTCGAAGACTACGCCTACCCCGGGCGCTTCACCGACCGCGAGCGCGGCAAGCATCTGGCCAGGCGCGCCTTGGAGCGGCACCGCAGCGACTACCGCCAGGCCAGCGGCCACAGCGACCAGCCGAGCCTGCGCAGCGGGCATTTCCTGCCCTTGAGCGAACACCCCCAGCCGGCCTGGAACGACCTGTGGCTACTGACCGAAGTGCTCCACGAAGGCAAACAGCCGCAGGTGCTGGAGGAATCCATCACCAGCGACACCCGGGCCGGACCAGGCTTTCATCAGGGCTACCGCAACCGCTTCATCGCCACCCCCTGGGAGGTGCCCCATCGCCCGCCCCTGGAACACCCCAAGCCGCGGATTCTCGGCAGCCAGAGCGCCAAGGTCACCGGCCCCGAGGACGAGGAAATCCACACCGACGCCCACGGCCGGGTCAAGGTGCAGTTCCATTGGGACCGCGAGGGCCAGGGCAATGACAAGAGCAGCTGCTGGCTACGGGTGTCCTCGGCCTGGGCCGGTGCCTGGTACGGCGCCATCGCCATCCCTCGGGTGGGCATGGAAGTGCTGGTGACCTTCCTCGAAGGCGACCCCGACCAGCCCCTGATCACCGGCTGCCTGTACCACAAGGAAAACGTCGTTCCCTACCCGCTGCCAGCGCACAAGACCCGCAGCACCTTCAAGACCCTGAGCTCTCCCGGTGGCGGCGGCTTCAACGAACTGCGCATCGAAGACAAAAAAGGTGCGGAACAGATCTTCATCCATGCCCAGCGCGACTGGGACGAACACATCGAGCACGACCAGAAAATCCGCGTCGGCCACCAGCGCCACGACAGGGTAGAAGCCAACAGCTACAGCGAATTCAAGGCCGAAGAACACCACACCGTGCATGGCGACCGCAAAGTCGAAGCCCGCGTCAGTGATCACCTGAGCATCGCCGGCAGCCAGCACCTGCAACTGGGCAACGGCCTGTTCATCGAAGCTGGCCAGGAAATCCACCTGTCCAGCGGCCTGAAAGTGGTGCTCGAAGCCGGCAGCGAACTGACCCTCAAGGGCGGCGGCAGCTGGATCAGGATCGACGCCAGCGGAGTGGCCCTGAGCGGCGCCCTGGTCAATAACAACTCCGGCGGCAGCCCGGGCAGTGGCAGTGGCGCGGCGCCGTTGTTGCCGGGGCCGTTGCAGGCGGCGGATGGGGATAAGCCGGGAAGTCTGCCGGCCTCTGCGCTGCTCAATCCGTTTCTACGCAAAAGCTGCGGATTTCGGAGCACCGTGACCGGCCGTTTCGGTTGATCGTGACCGGTCATTTCGCTAACGCGTGACCGCTCATTTCGGTAGCAACGTGACCGATTTTCCGCCTGTTCCGAAACAGGTGGTCACGGCTTACCGAAATCGCCGGTCACGACTTAGCGAAAGCCTTCCCCTTCGTTGCGCATGACCTGATGCGCCGCCATCCTCGACCGATTTCGGGAGAGGAAGATGGCGGCGCCGCGAGTAGCCATGCGAAACATCAAAGAATGTCTGCGCCTCAAGTTTGAGGCCGGCTTGTCCCACGAGAAGATTGCCCGTGCCTTGCAGCTGTCCAAGGGCGTGGTTAGCAAGTACATCGCGGCGGCGCGGGTGGCCGGGCTGGACTGGCCGGCGCTGGTGGCCATGGACGAGGCCGCGCTGGCGGCCGCCTTGTTTGCACCGACGTCGACGAACAAGCCGCGCGGTGAGCGAGTGCTGCCCGATGTGCTGAGCATCCACCGCGAGTTGCGACGCAAGGGCGTGACCTTGCAGCTGCTGTGGGAGGAATATCTCGCCGCGCATGCGGGCCAGCCGACCTACCGCTACACCCAGTTCGTCGAGCACTACCGGCGCTACGCCCAGACGCTCAAACGTTCGATGCGTCAGCTGCACCGTGCGGGCGAGAAGCTATTCATCGACTATGCCGGGCCGACGCTGCCGGTGGTCGACCCGGCCACCGGCGAAGTGCGCCGGGCGCACATCTTCGTCGCCGCCCTGGGCGCCTCGAATTACACCTATGCCTGCGCGACGCCAGGCGAAACCCAGGTGGACTGGCTGACCTCGCTGGGCCAGGCTCTGACCTACTTTGGCGGCGTGCCGGAAATGGTTGTGCCGGACAATCCGCGCGCCCTGGTCGCCCAGCCGGATCGCTACGAGCCGGGCCTGAACCGGGCCACGCTGGAGTGCGCGCGTCATTACCAGACGGTGATCCTGCCGGCACGGCCACGCAAGCCTCAGGACAAGGCCAAGGCCGAGGTGGCGGTGCAGGTGGTCGAGCGCTGGATCATGGCGCGGCTGCGCCATCGGCAGTTCTTCAGCCTGCATGCGCTTAACCAGGCCATCGCCGAGCTGCTGGAGGATCTGAATCGGCGCCCGTTCAAGCGGCTCGATGGCTGCCGGCGCGACTGGTTCGAGCGCCTGGATCGCCCGGCCTTGCGAGCGCTGCCGGTGCATCCCTACGAGGTCGCCACCTTCAAGCGCTGCAAGGTCAGCATCGACTACCACATCGAGGTCAATGGCAGCTTCTACAGCGTGCCCTCCGCCCTGGCCCGGCAGAACGTGGACGTGCGACTGACGGCACACACCCTGGAAGTGCTGCATGGCAACCGGCGGGTGGCCAGCCACCTGCTGCTGGGGCGACGCGGCGCTTACAGTACCCAGCGCGAGCACATGCCCGCGGCGCACCAGGCGCATCGCGAATGGACGCCACAACGCCTGCTCGACTGGGGCGCGCGGATCGGCCCCTACACGCGCCAACTGATCGATCACCAACTGACCCACAAGCCGCACCCGGAGATGGGCTACCGCGCCTGCCTCGGCCTGCTCTCGCTGGCCCGGCGCTATGGCAATGCACGCCTGGAAGCCGCTGCCGAACGTGCCGTACACCTGCGCGCCTTCACCGGGCGCAGCGTGCGCAACCTGCTCCAGCAAGGCCTGGATCAACAGCCGCTGCCCCAGCGTGCCGCCGAAACGACCTTACCCGGCGACCACGAGAACGTCCGTGGCGCCGACTACTACCAACCCCCGCAACAGGAGCTGTTCGATGATGCCGCAACACACCCTGAATCAACTGCACCAGCTACGCCTGGACGGCATGGCCCGCGCCCTGGAAGAGCAATGGACGCTGCCGGCCAGCCACAGCCTGAGCTTCGATGAACGCCTCGGCCTACTGCTCGACCGCGAACTGGCCTGGCGTGACAACCAGCGCCTGGTACGGCTGCGCAAGAAGGCCAAGCTCAAGTACGCCAACGCCTGCCTGGAAGATCTCGACCGCCGCACCGGACGCGCCCTGGACGAGCGTCTGATCGCCACCCTGGCCAGTGGCGACTGGATCCGCCAGCAGCACAACCTGCTGCTGACCGGCCCGACCGGTGCCGGCAAAACCTGGCTGGCCTGCGCCCTGGGCAACCAGGCCTGCCGCCAGGGCTATAGCACCCTGTACCTGCGCACCCCGCGCCTGCTGGAACAACTGCGCATCGCTCATGGCGACGGCAGCTTCGGCCGTACCCTGCAACAGCTGGCAAAGGTCGACGTCCTGGTGCTGGACGACTGGGCGCTAGCCCCGCTGGAGGAAGGAGCCCGGCATGACCTGCTGGAGGTGATCGACGACCGCGCTGGCAGCCGCTCCACCATCCTGACGAGCCAACTGCCCATCGAGCACTGGCACGGCTGGATCAACGACCCGACCCTGGCCGATGCCATCCTCGACCGCCTGGTGCACAACGCCTACCGACTGACGATGAAAGGCGAGTCGCTGCGCCGAAAAAAAGCCGAGGAACAAGCCGCATCGTGACCGATGCGATTACAATCCAGAACCCGCGCAACCGGGGTGGAAGCACCGGTCACGTATTAGCGAAACGCTCGGTCACGTTCACCGAAATCCGCACAAAAGCCGACAGGGGCTGCCATTGATATCGACCTGCGGCCTGCAAACCAACGGTGTTTGCAAACGCGAGGATTGCACATGTCTACGTGGCTGAGTGAGTTCCTTAAACGACCGGTAACTGCGGAACCCTGGAGCCATGCGGGTAAGCGCCAGGTGTATTGCCTCATCGATAACGTGCGACAACCTCGTGTTCTGGAGCAGCTCTATCAACTGACCGGCGTGTCGCACATCGAACAGGTTTTTCAAGGCACTGCGTTTGCCGAGCTCAATCAGGTGAGCCCGCTTTGGTTGCACGTAGACGTGCAAAGCCCGGCGCTATCGGAGGTCGCGAGGCTCTGCCAGGCCCGCCGCTCCGGCGTCCTGTTGACCTCCAGCACTGACCCGTCCAAGGCACTGCAGCACGCCCGTCGCTTGCTGCAGATGCATAGCCCGACTCACGGTGCGGCCCTGGCGCGATTTTACGATCCGGCATTTTGGAGTGCGTTGGCGCTAACGACCGCCAGCCCATTCCTCTTTGGCCCCTGGGATAGCGTCTACACCCCACCGGCGCATCCCGACGACCGGATGTGGCGCGTCTGGGAGCAGACCGAGGTCGTCAGTGAGGTTTCCTATGATGCCGGCTACCCACTGCGCTTGCCTGACAGCACCCTGCCCGCTGCGGATGAAATCCGCTGGTGGTATTGGGTGCGTGCCTATCAAGCCGAAACAGCAGGCAGCCTGGCCGACGAACAACTGCCGCAAGTGCTGGCTAACCTGCGCCTGCTCGTGGAGCACGGGATTGATGAAGGACGACACCTGGGCCCTTTGCTTCCCCATCTGAGCCAACGCTCGCTCAAGGAGCAGCCTCGCCTGATGGAGGTGCTGCGCAGCGAATTACCGGCATTCGAGAAAATACAGCGATTGGAAATCTGACATGACAGGCACGTCTGAAGCGCAAGCGAATACTGACTCGGACTTCCCGATACAGCTCCCGGCTGATGGGTCGAGCGCAGCCGTAGACCCTGAGGTGAACTGCCGGGACACCCAGCCCGGTTGCAGCAAAAACTACCATGACATCATCTATGTCACCGGCCAGCGTCGATTCTGGTTATTGCCCAAGCGGGTCAAGGATCAGTTGCAGGAAAACATCCTGCTGCTGCGCCAACAGACCGTTGATACCGACAGGGCGGTGCGCATGAGCAGCATTGCCGAATCCGGCTTGCTGGACTATTTCATCACCCCTGGCCCTGAGGCTTTTCTCGAAGTCAGCGAAAGCGATACCGGCGAACGCCACCGTTATGAGCACAGCAAAGCCACGCTCCTCGAAGAATCGGACAAACAAGCCCAGTACCGTAGCGATTGGGATATCGCCAAGGCCAAGGGAGACAGCACGGCAGCCATGCAGGCCGAGCGCGCGCTGTTCCATAGCCAGCGTCGGGTCATAAAGCACCAGCAGAACATTGCCGAGCTGGATGAGATTGGCTATCGCCGTGCAGAGGCCCTCGGTTACAAACGTGAGAACGGCGTGTTCTACACCCCGCGCGCCTTGGAGGCCCGCGATGCGGTGGATGTCTATATCGCCGAACAACGCAAGGCGGTCGAGCGCGGTTTCACCCTGTTCGATCCCGGCAGCCGCAACATCGCGACGTACTGGGAGCACCTGCGAGACTACAAGAAGCTGCACGAAACACTCGTCAGCAACGGTGTGGTCGATGAGAGGGCGCTGCGCGGTGTCCGGGTCAATATCCTCAACCTTGAAGCGCCAATGCGCAGCTACCTGGATGCCATTGTCAACCTCGCCGAGTGCGGCATCGCCGTTCCCGAGTTTGCCCTCAGCCCGGATGATCAAAACCAAGGCAGCGAAGACTTCCAGGCCTACTGCAAACTCTTGGCCGAGCGCCGCGCCCTCGAAGTGCGTATAGAGGAGCGCTACGCGCACTGGGTGTCGGCCACAGCCGGTAACGTCGCGCCGCCCGGGGAGATTTTTACTGAACTGCAAGACCAGTGGCGTCGCTTGAACGAAGAGGCGCAACAGATCAAAGACGCCGCTGAGGCGCGGGTGCGAGATTTGCTGCCGCCGCGCCTGTTTCTCTGGGACCCGCAAAGCTATAGCCCCCAACCCATCGAGCGCCTGGTCAAGATGGACATTCCTCTGCGCGAATTCAGCAGCGCAGATGCCTTGGATGTGTTGAATCACATCAGCCTCAAGAACTTCGCCAAGCTGGGCATGGACGTACTCGGCGCAGCGTCCGGCGGCCTTAAGGTGTTGCCGAAGTCGATTGCCAAGCAAGCGGACGATGATCAGGTGTTCAGCGCCTGGCTGCAGCAGGAGGGCGCGCATGTGCTAGACGAAAAAGGCCCATGGTACGATGACAATGGCCTGTTTGTGCCCGAGCAGTTCTTTGCCGCCCTGGAGGCCAGTGGTTTTCAGGTTGAAAGCCTGCAAGCGCAGGATAAACGCCAGCGCTGGGGAGCCACCCTCAAGGCCATGGTTTTCGAGGATCGACAACTGCGCAACATGATGTTGTTCGACAACAGCACCCAGGCACAGCTGATACGTTGCCTGCTGCCGGCAGACCGTATGCAGCAGACCGCATTCAAGGTGCAAGGGCCGCAATGGAAAAAGGGCAAGGGCGCGCAGGTTCTCAGCGCCCAATTGACTCTGGATGTCGCCCTTTGGCGCGGTGAGATCAGCCTGTTCGATGTCGAGCTGCCCAAACGCAGCAACGCCCTAACCTTGACGCCCAGCTATATCGCTTACGACGGCAGCCGTAGAACCCTGGATTTAGGCCGACTATCGCTCAGCCTGAGCGCCAAGGCCTGGGGGTTTACCGGTGCCAGTCTGCTGCTGGCCCGCGACCTGACCCTGGACCAGGCAACCGGCTACACCAGCATCGCCGGGCTGGACATCGCCGAGAAGAAAGGCGAGCTGGGCAAGTTCAATCTGTTCGTCGGGGCGCAAGCCGGCTGCAAGCTCAGCGGCCAACTCTACTGGTATCCACCGGCCAGCGTGCTGCCCCCGGCTCCGGTCCCCCACCGCAGCCCGAACAACCCCTGGCTGCCCTTGGCCAAGCTCGACATTGAAGTGGCGGCCGGTGTGGGCGCCGGCCTCTCGGGCGAGCTGAAACTGCAACTGCATAAGGGCCGCTTCATCCTCTCCATCCAACGCTCGCTGATCTGGGGCGTGGGCCTCAAAGGCTATATGTCGTTCGAGATTGGCTACGAATGCGTGGGCCAACTGCTGGAGTTGGTGTGCCGGGAAATGGCCAGGAACCACTACAAAAACCTGGAGTGGATCGACAGAGACGCCTTGCAGTTGGTCAAGCAACTGGGTTTTCTGGGCGCCCTCAATATTGACGTGGGGTTTCTCTACCTGCGCGGTTACATGACGATCAAGGCCCTCTATCAGGCCCTGACCGACGGCGGCCGCGGCGGGCAGATCGCCTACACCTTGAAGCGGGGCAAAAACCAGAAAGTGATGCATGACTGGGTGCTGAACCTGCCACCCCAGGCGTTCGGCCCGCTGCTGATGGCGCTGATCAGCACCCCCCAGGCATTTACCATCAAAGAGGAAGGCAAGGACGCTGTGCGTTTCACCGAGGACGAAGCTTGGTTGTTGCAACAACAGGCCATTCACCAATGCCTGATCTGGATCTCGCGCAAGCCCGGCGCGCAACGTCAATTCGAGGATACGCTTATCTGTATGAACCGCGACGGGGTGCGCCCGGAGCAGGCAGGGCTGACCTACTGTGAAAATAGGGTACGGCTTGACTTGTTTATGGCTGAGCGAGTTTTGGTGCTTTTTAATGAGAACAACATTATGCGGGACCAATACCGTGAGTGTGCTGCCAACCTAGGGCGTCGACTGGACGGTTACTGCATCTCTGATCGCGTCTATAAGGGGCCGGCCTTTGCGCCGGTTCAAGCCATCAAGATTCGTTATGAGGGACCGAACATTGATTAAGCAGACTCTTATCGGCGCGCTATGCGCCCTGCTGCTTTCCACCAGCGCCATGGCCCAATTAACGGCGCCACAACAAGCCGCCCGCGATAAAGGCCTGGTGCTGTACCAGCAAAGTGACTGGTACGACTCCCAACCCCTGCTGCAAGTGGCCGCTGCGGCCGGTGATCGCACCGCGCAGTATTACCTGGCCGAAGCGATTCGCCTTAGCAGCAGCTACACCACTGTCGAAGCAAGGAAATGGTATGAGGCCGCCGCTGAGCAGGGCGATCTGTACGCCATGCTGCGCCTAAGCAGTAGCAGCGACCTGTGCCATCAAATGGGCACCTGCACCGGCAAAGCCGGTTCAGAGTGGCGGAAAACCGCCTTGAAACTAGCCCATGAGCGCGCCGAGCGGGGTGACACCGAAGCCATGATCGTGCTGTACATCGCCAAACAAGGCTTGGGATGGCTGGAAAAGGCCGCCGAAGGTGGAGACAGTTATGCGCAGAAAGTTCTGGCTGGCCGCTATCAAGATGGCGCGGGTTGGTTTGTCATTCCGGGCAATCGCCATAAGGCGGTTAAAAAATGGTTTAAGGCCTCGGCAGAGGGCGGCTATCCATTGGGGATGGCCATGTACGCGAACTATTTATTTGAAAATAACGGCAATAAAGCAGAGGTTGGATATTGGCTGAAAAGGTCCGCCGAAGGTGGCTATATATCTGCTGTAAGTACCTACGGTAGCAATTTGGCTCATACACCTAATGACCTTGATTACCCTCCAGATTTGATAAAAGGTTACGGATTGACTTATTTGATATCGAGGTTCGAAGGAGGGGGGCGGGTGGCGGAGCAGGGGTAGCCGACTTTGCCAAAGTTACTCTTATAGAAATATCCAAAAAATTGACTCCCGATGAAATAAAACAAGGTGTGGCTTTTGCAAAAGAGTGGGAGAGGACACACCCTCCACTTTCTTATTTTGTGCCTGTCTACGGATATTGATCTTTTACTTAAAAGAGTCGGATCAGCGGCCAATATATTGTCCTGTCCTACGAATTTCTTTCATCAATAAACGCCAAAATCAATAAGTATTCAACAATAAGTTAACTCACTGTTTCAGCTCGTATAAATGCCGATGATTGAGAACCTTGTTCATGAAGCACAATCCCTTATCGTTGGCCGAGGAAGAGATCCTCAAGCTGGAAGAGACCATTCAAAGGCAAAGATTGGCGTAGTGGCGATAGGGCGCAAACCTTGTTGCGGCTTGCTCGCGGTGACACCTCAAAAGTGGTGGCCAAAGCGCAGGGCAGTAGGCGCTCAAACGGTCTACGAACGTCGACAACAGTGCGCGCCCCGCTCAGGCCTGCTCCAAGAAGCTGTATGGCACCTGGATGGGCCCTTCGTCGACGCCTGCTGAGGGGAAAGACCAGGCCGCCGGTTGACCCCTAAAGAGGCCAACCGGGCAGGTTTGACCGAGGCCTTTACGCCTCCAGCCGCCATTGCAAGGCGTCCAGGGCATCGCAGCCGTCTTGCAGCAGCAGGTGGGCGGCGTTGACGAAGTGGTTCAGGTCACGCTCGTCGACGCCTTTGAGGCTCAGGCAGTTGAGGCTGTGCAGCAGGTCGCGCGAGGCTTTGATGCGTTGCACCGCGCCGCCGTGCAATTCAGCAGCCGGGGCGTTGCGGTCGAGGTGAAACACCGGGGTAGGGGTGAGATTGCTGTGTAGCGGGATGAAATCAGTCATAGCGCACCTCCGTGTTTTTTGAGGAGCTACTACCGTTTGCGGCTAAACAAAGAGGGTGGCAGCTGCACGCGGGTTAGCCGACCAGAGGAATTCACGGAACCTCCGGCACACCCGAAGGTGTCCCGCGCACAGCCGCCATAGCAAAATGCCAGGCGGCAAAAAGCGCCGGCATTATAGGCAAGCGCTTGTGCGTCCGTGAACAGGCTCGACCGGCTAAGATCGGCCGCCGATGCATCGGCGACCGGGCCACTATGCTGTCCCCCCGGCGCTGCAACAACCGCCAATGTGTTGCCATTACCTACAGCTCACACACCATCCAATCATTACCCTCAGCGTAACGATCCAACGCCGCGCTTGATTGATGCCCCCCGTTTTCACTCCTAAGGTGGCTGCCACGACAGCGAACCCGTGGAGTGAGCATGACAACAATAATTTCCCCCGACGCGCGCTGGTCGCGGCGGCGCAGCGAAAAGCAGCGGCGCCTCGAACAGGTGCGGGCCATCGCCGATGGCGTGGTGTTGCCGACCGACCAGATCGTCGCGGCGCTGGAAGCGCTGATCCTGCCCGGCGACCGGGTGGTGCTGGAAGGCAACAACCAGAAACAGGCGGACTTTCTCTCCCGCTCCCTGGCCAAGGTCGACCCGGCCAGGCTGCATGACCTGCACATGATCATGCCCAGCGTCGGCCGCTCCGAGCACCTGGACCTGTTCGAGCGCGGCATCGCCCGCAAGCTGGACTTTTCCTTCGCTGGCACCCAGAGCCTGCGCATCAGCCAGTTGCTGGAAGACGGGCTGCTGGAAATCGGCGCCATTCATACCTACATCGAGCTCTATGCGCGGCTGTTGGTGGACCTGATCCCCAATGTGGTGCTGTCCGCCGGCTTCATGGCCGACCGCGCCGGCAATATCTACACCGGCCCCAGCACCGAGGACACCCCGGCGCTGATCGAGCCGGCGGCCTTCAGCGACGGCATCGTGATCGTCCAGGTCAACCAGTTGGTGGACGACGTCAGTGAGCTGCCCCGGGTCGACATTCCCGCCTCCTGGGTCGACTTCGTGGTGGTGGCCGACAAGCCGTTCTACATCGAGCCGCTGTTCACCCGCGACCCGCGCCATATCAAGCCGGTGCACGTGCTGATGGCGATGATGGCGATTCGCGGCATCTACGAAAAACACAACGTGCAGTCGCTCAACCACGGCATCGGTTTCAACACCGCGGCCATCGAGCTAATCCTGCCCACCTACGGCGAATCCCTGGGGCTCAAAGGCAAGATCTGCCGCAACTGGACCCTCAATCCCCATCCGACCCTGATCCCGGCCATTGAAAGCGGCTGGGTGGACAGCGTGCATTGCTTCGGCACCGAACTGGGCATGGAAAACTACATCGCCGCGCGCCCGGACGTGTTCTTCACCGGCCGCGACGGCTCGCTGCGTTCCAACCGAATGTTCTGCCAGCTGGCCGGGCAATACGCGGTGGACCTGTTTATCGGCGCCACTTTGCAGGTGGACGGCGACGGCCATTCCTCCACCGTGACCCGTGGCCGGCTGGCCGGTTTCGGCGGTGCGCCAAACATGGGCCACGACCCGCGCGGGCGGCGCCACGGCACTCCAGCCTGGCTGGACATGCGCCAGGATCAAAGCGATGCACCCCAGGCCATGCTCGAACGCGGCAAGAAGCTGGTGGTGCAGATGGTGGAAACCTTCCAGGAAGGCGGCAAACCGACCTTTGTCGAGACCCTGGATGCGGTGGACGTGGCGCGCAAGAGCGGCATGCCCCTGGCGCCGATCATGATCTACGGCGACGACGTCACCCACCTGCTGACCGAGGAAGGCATCGCCTACCTGTACAAGGCCCGTTCCCTGGAAGAGCGCCAGGCAATGATCGCCGCCGTGGCCGGGGTCACCGCCATCGGCCTGCGGCACAACCCCAAGGACACCGCGCGCATGCGCCGTGAAGGGCTGATCGCCTTGCCGGAAGACCTGGGCATCCGCCGCACCGACGCCAGCCGCGAGCTGCTGGCGGCCAAGAGCGTGGCCGACCTGGTGCAGTGGTCCGGTGGCCTGTACAACCCGCCCGCCAAGTTCAGGAGCTGGTAATGCACGCACTCAATCTGCAATCGCAACCCCTGAGCCTGGCCGAGCGCCTGGCGGATTTGGCGGTGGACGCGTTGATCGACGAGGCCGACCTGTCGCCCAAGCCGGCACTGGTGGACCGCCGTGGCAATGGCGCCCACAGCGACCTGCACCTGGGCCTGATGCACGCTTCGGCCCTGGCCCTGTGGCCGGCCTTCAAGGAGATGGCCGAGGCGGCGCTGGCGTTCGGCGAAGTGGGCCTGCCCCTGCGCGAAGCCCTGGGGCGCATTGGTCGCGAAGGCGAGCGGGCCATGCTGAACACCACCGGCGGGGTGAACACCCATCGCGGGGCGATCTGGGCCCTGGGCTTGCTGGTGGCTGCCGCCGCGCTGGAGCCGCGATCCACCCGTGCCGGCAGTGTCGCGCTGCGTGCCGCGCGTTTGGCCCTGCTGGAGGATCGTTACGCGCCACAGCCTCTGAGTCATGGCGCCCAGGTGACGATTCGTTACGGCGTGCGCGGCGCTCGCGAAGAAGCCCAGCAAGGCTTCCCCGCCGTGCTGCAACGGGGTCTGCCCCAGCTCAAGCGCAGCCGCGCCCAGGGCCATGGCGAGCAGAACGCCCGGCTCGATGCCTTGCTGGCGATCATGAGCCAACTGGCCGACACCTGCGTGTTGTACCGCGCTGGCGAGCAGGGCTTGCAGGCCATGCAGCAGGGCGCCCAGGCGGTGCTCGATGCCGGTGGCAGCGCCAGCCTCCCCGGGCGCCGTCGCCTGCATGAGCTGGATCTGCAGCTGTTGACCTTGAATGCCTCGCCCGGCGGTGCCGCCGACTTGCTGGCGGCCAGCCTGCTGTTGGACCGGATCGAGTCCACCGACACCTTTATCCAGGGAGCGCTGTAATGGAAACCTTGTCCTTTGAATTCCCCGCCGGCCAGCCCGGTCGTGGCCGCGCCCTGGTGGGCTGTGTCGGCTCCGGCGACTTGGAAGTGCTGCTGGAGCCGGGCCAGCCCGGCAAATTGACCATCCAGGTGCAGACCTCGGTCAATGGCAGCGCCGCGCGCTGGCAGCACCTGTTCGAGCGCATGTTCGACGGCCAGACGCCGCCGGCGCTGCTGATCGATATCCATGATTTCGGTGCCACCCCGGGGGTGGTGCGCCTGCGCCTGGAACAGGGCTTCGAGGAGATCGGCCATGACTGACAGCGCACATCTGTTGCACAAGCACAGCTTCGTCGAGCTGGGCGCTCGGCAGCGGGCTCGGGCCTTGCTGGATGCCGGCAGTTTTCGCGAGCTGCTGGACCCGTTCCAGCGGGTCATGTCGCCCTGGCTGGCGCGCCAGGGCGTGGTGCCCCAGGCCGATGACGGGGTGGTGATCGCCAAGGGCAGCATCGATGGCCTGCCGGTGGTGCTGGCCGCCATCGAAGGCGCCTTCCAGGGCGGCAGCCTGGGGGAAGTGGGCGGGGCGAAGATTGCCGGGGCCCTGGAGCTGGCCGCCGAGGACAACCGCAACGGCATCCCAACTTGTGCCGTGCTGCTGCTGGAAACCGGTGGCGTGCGCTTGCAGGAAGCCAACCTGGGGCTGGCGGCGATTGCCGACATTCATGCGGCAATCGTCGACCTGCGCCAATACCAGCCGGTGATCGGCGTGGTGGCCGGCAGCGTCGGCTGCTTTGGCGGCATGTCGATTGCCGCCGGGCTGTGCAGTTATCTCGTGGTCACCCAGGAAGCGCGCCTGGGGCTCAATGGTCCGCAGGTGATCGAGCAGGAGGCCGGGCTTGAGGAATACGACTCGCGGGACCGGCCGTTCATCTGGAGCCTGACCGGCGGCGAGCAGCGTTTCGCCAGCGGCCTGGTGGACCGTTATGTGGCTGACGACGTGGCAAAGATCCAGGCCCAGGTCCGCGAGTTGCTGGCCCTCGGCTTGCCCACGCGGCAGCGCAGCCGCGAGGCCGAACACTACCTGCAATGTCTGGCTCGGCTGGACACCACGCCGCAAATCGATGCGGCGACGGTTCGCGATCTGTATCAAGGAGACCGTCCATGAGTGCTTATTCTTTGCGCGGCCTGAACTGGTTCAACGCCCTGAGTGGCGGCGCCGCGCCGGTGGCTGGTCTACCGCCATCGTTGCGGGTGGCCGATGCTGAACTGGCGGGGCAGTCTGTACGTTTTATCGCCGTGGTGGCCGACCCGGAGAATCGTTTTCTCCGGGCCCGCCAGGGTGAAGTCGGTTTGCTGGAAGGCTGGGGCCTGGCCAAGGCCGTGGATGAATTGATTGAGGCCGACCGCTCCCAGCCCCACAAGCGTGCGCTGATCGCCATCGTCGATGTGCCGAGCCAGGCCTATGGCCGGCGTGAAGAGGCGCTGGGCATTCATCAGGCCCTGGCTGCTGCCGCCGACAGCTATGCCCGGGCCCGTTTGGCCGGGCACCCGGTGATTGCCCTGCTGGTGGGAAAGGCCATGTCCGGGGCCTTTCTGGCCCACGGTTATCAGGCCAACCGCCTGATCGCCCTGCGCGACCCGGGGGTGATGGTGCATGCCATGGGCAAGGCCTCGGCGGCGCGGGTCACCTTGCGCAGCGTCGAGGAGCTGGAAGCCCTGGCCGCCAGCGTGCCGCCCATGGCCTATGACATCGACAGCTACGCCGGCCTGGGGCTGCTCTGGCAAACCCTGTCGGTGCGGCAGATCGAACAGCCGACGGCCGAGGATCTGCTCGGGGTCGAGGAGTGCTTGCTGGCGGCCATCGCCGATGTGCGGGCCACGGGCGTCGACCTGGGCTGCCGCCTGGGAGCGGCGAACCGGGCGGCGTCGAGCCGGGTTCGCCAATTGTTGCGGGAACAATGGTGAACGGCCGCGGCCCCTGGCTGCCCCACGACTTGCTGTGGGGCATGACCCCGGCGCAGTTGCCCCCCGATGCGCCGGATTGGGCCTTTGCCGTGCTGGAGGCGGGGCAGCCGGTGGTGGTGCGGCGGGCGCTGACGGCCCCCGGACAGATCGCGGTCGGCCTGCGCGGACGCACACGCGAGCAGCGCTACCCGGCTGTGCTGGCGCTGGAGTCGGTGCAACGCGGGGTGTATCCCGAAGCGCTGTGCCAGTTGAGCGGCACGCGATCATTGCCGGCGCTGCAGGCGTTGCAGCAACTGCGTGGCGAGCTGGATGCCCTGGGCCTGGTCTGGGGCGTCAGCGGCAGTGCCGGTTTCGAGCTGGCCTCTGGGGTGGCTGCGCTGCATCAGCACAGTGACCTGGACCTGATCCTGCGCACGCCGGAGCCTTTTTCCCGGGCTCAGGCCCGCGAGCTGTTGGCCCTGCTGGAGCGCGCCGAGTGTCCGGTGGACCTGCAACTGCAGGTTCCCGCCGGGGCCGTGGCCCTGCGCGAATGGGCCGGCCCGGCCGACCGGGTTCTGCTCAAAAGCGCCAGTGGCGCGCGGCTGGTCGGCGATCCCTGGAACTCTCGGGAGCAGGCAGCATGAGCAGCCTGCTGGTGTTTCCGGGCCAGGGCGCGCAGCAGCCGGGGCTGCTCCAGCGTCTGCCGCCAAGCGCGGAAACCCGCGCCTGTCTGCAGGAAGCCAGCGAGGTCCTGGGGGAAGACGTGATGACCCTGGATTCGCCCCAGGCCCTGGCCGGCACCCGGGCCGTGCAGCTGTGCCTGCTGATCGCCGGCGTGGCGGCGGCGCGGACCCTGTTGCAGCCCGACACCCGGGTGAATTACGTGGCCGGCCTGTCCATCGGTGCCTATCCGGCGGCGGTGGTGGCCGGGGCCCTGGAGTTTGCCGACGCCCTGCGCCTGGTGAGCCTGCGGGGTGAGTTGATGCAGCAGGCGTATCCACGGGGCTATGGCATGACCGCCCTGATCGGCCTGGATCTGGCGACGGTGGAAGGGCTGCTGGCCCAGGTCCACAGCCCGCGGACGCCGGTGTACCTGGCCAATATCAACGCCGACAGCCAGGTGGTGATCGCCGGCAGCGATGCGGCGATGCAGGCGGTGGCCGAGTTGGCCCGGGGTTGCGGGGTCGGCGTGGCCAAGCGCCTGGCGGTCAGCGTGCCGTCTCACTGTCCGTTGCTGGAACAACCGGCCCAGGCCCTGGCTGCGGCCTTTGCCGAGGTGCCCCTGCAACTGCCAACGCTGGGTTACCTGAGTGGCAGCCGGGCACGACCGCTGCGCACCGTGGAGCAATTGCGCGACGACCTGGCGTTCAACATGTGCCGGGTGGTGGACTGGCGCGGCACCGTGCAAAGCGCCTACGAGCGCGGGGTGCGCCTGCAGATCGAATTGCCTCCCGGTGCGGTACTGACCGGGCTGGCCCGCCGGGTGTTTGCCCAAGGGACGGTGATCGCCTTCGACGGCGCGCGCCTGGACACCCTGCAAGCCCTGTTGCGTGAGGAGGGAAGCCGCGACCGATAGAGCACCGACTCAGGCTGACGAAGCACAAGAACAACAACTTCGACGATGCACTTTGAGGACAACAACAATGATTATCTACGGTGTGGCCTTCCTGGCCTTTTGTACCCTGGTGGGTATTTTCATCGGTGAGCTGCTGGGCAAATTGATCGGCGTGCCGGCCAATGTCGGCGGGGTCGGCATTGCCATGCTGCTGTTGATCGGCTTGGGCAGCTACCTGCACAAGCGCGGGCTGTTCGCCGGCAAGTCCGAGCAGGGCGTGGAGTTCTGGGGCGCGGTGTACATCCCCATCGTGGTGGCCATGGCCGCGCAGCAGAACGTCTACGGCGCGCTCAAGGGCGGGCCGATGGCGATTCTCGCGGGCACTCTGGCGGTGGTGATCGCCTTCGCCCTGGTGCCGGTGCTGGTGCGCCTCGGCAACAAGGCGCCAGATGCGGCCGTTGCTCAGAAAACAGCGGGGTAAGGGCCATGTACGAATCGATGATGAAGGTCATTACCGGCTACGGGCTGATCAGCGGTTTCGCGGTGATCGGGATCACCATGTGGGTGTCATACTGGATCTCCAACACCTTTACCAAGGGCCGCCTGCACGGCTCGGCCATCGCCATTCTTTTGGGGCTGGTGCTGTCCTACGTGGGTGGCGCCTTCACCGGCGGGCAGAAGGGCGTGGTGGACATTCCGCTGCTGTCGGGCATCGGCCTGCTGGGCGGGGCCATGCTGCGGGATTTTGCGATTGTCGCCACGGCCTTCGGGGTCAGTGTCGAGGAGCTCAAGCGCGCCGGGTTCGTCGGGGTGCTGGCACTGTTTGTCGGGGTCGGCTCGTCCTTTGTCGCCGGGGTCGGGGTGGCCATGGCCTTTGGTTATACCGATGCGGTGAGCCTGACCACCATCGGCGCCGGAGCGGTGACCTACATCGTTGGGCCGGTGACCGGTGCGGCGATTGGCGCCAGCTCCGAAGTCATGGCACTGTCGATTGCGGCGGGGTTGATCAAGGCGATCCTGGTGATGGTGATGACGCCCTTCGTGGCGCCGCTGATCGGCCTCAACAACCCGCGCAGCGCGGTGATCTTCGGCGGCTTGATGGGCACCTCCAGCGGCGTCGCCGGGGGCCTGGCGGCCACCGATCCGAAACTGGTGCCCTACGGTTGCCTGACGGCGGCGTTCTACACCGCCCTGGGTTGCCTGTTGGGGCCGTCGTTGCTGTTCCTGCTGATGCGCGGCCTGCTGGGCGGGTAGGTCACGGGCTTGCGGGCGCTTTCGCTGGCAAGCCAGCTCCTATGAGGCGAGTGCATCGCGGATTTCGTGTAGGAGCCGGCTTGCCGGCGAAAGGGCCTGTGAGGCATACGCCGTTCTTGCGGACGCCTTCGCTGGCAAGCCAGCTCCTACGAGGCGGGTGCATCGCGGATTTGGTGTAGGAGCCGGCTTGCCGGCGAAGGGGCCTGTGAGGCATACGCTGCTCTTGCGGACGCTTTCGCTGGCAAGCCAGCTCCTACGAGGGGAGTGCATCGCGGATTTCGTGTAGGAGCCGGCTTGCCGGCGAAGGGGCCTGTGAGGCATACGCCGCTCTTGCGGACGCCTTCGCTGGCAAGCCAGCCGCTACAAAAGTCCGGGCCGCTGCGCCGTTGTGCCGGCCGGTTTCTAGGGCGTTTGGCGGTTGGCGTACATCCGGCATTCGGCCAGTAGCGCCAACAGGTTCGGGTCGCGCTCCTTGGCCTTGAGAAACACCACGCCGATATGTTGCTGCAGGCGGTAGCGCGCCTGCAGCGGTATCAGTTTCACGCGGTTTTCATACACCGCGGCGATCCTTCCTGGCAGCAACGCATAACCGACCCCGGAGCTGACCATGCTCAGCAGGGTGAAGATGTCGTTGACCTGCATCGCCACCTTCGGTTCGAACCCCGCCTGCTTGAACACCCGCACCCCGTCCTGATGGGTGGCGAACCCTTGGGTCAGGGTGATGAAGGTGGCGTCGCGCACGTCGGCCAGGTCCACCTCGTGCTGTTGGGCAAAGGGTGAATCGGCCGGGGTGGCGAGGAAGATATCGTCGGAAAACAGCGGCAGTTGCTCGCAATCCGGGTCGTTGACGCTGTCGTCCAGGGAAATCAGGATGGCGTCCACTTCCATGTTCTTGAGCTTGTACAGCAGGTCGATGTTGGAGCCCAGAATCAGGTCGATGTTCAGCTCGCTGCGGCGCAGCTTCAGGCCCATGATCAGCTGCGGCACGGTTTTCACCGTCAGCGAGTAAAGTGCGCCGAGCTTGAAGCGTTCTGCTGAGAAGCCTGCGGCCTCGCGGGTCAGGCGCACGCTCTCGACCACGTCCTGCACCAGCTTTTGCGCCCGTTCTTCGAGGACGAAGGCGCTTTCCAGCGGCGTCAGGTTGCGTCCTTCGTGCTTGAACAACGGGCAGCGCAGGGCGTTTTCCAGGGAATGGATGGCCCGGTGCACGCTGACGTTGCTGGTCTGCAACTCGGCGGCGGCGCGGGTCAGGTTGCCGGTGCGCATGAAGGCCAGAAACACTTCGAGCTTTTTCAGGGTCAACTCTTCGTCGATGAGCATGGTCCGGTCTCGGCTGATGAGGGGCTGATGATGCCCGATGAGTCTGAAAGTGGCCGCTGGTTTTTTATCCGCCGTGCCCCCATAGACCTCTTGCGCTTTCAAACTGCAGGCCCGAGCCTTGCGTGGTTTTTCATGTTTCAAGGGTGAGTGACCGATGTATCACGGAGAAAGATTCAACGCCTGGACCCACTTGCTGGGAGCGATCGCGGCGTTTATCGGCGGCATCTGGCTGGTGGTACTGGCCAGTATCGACGGCAGTCCGTGGAAGATCGTCAGTGTGGCGATCTATGCCTTCACTTTGCTGGTGCTCTACAGCGTGTCCACGGTCTATCACAGCGTGCGTGGCCGGGCGAAGAACATCATGCAGAAGGTCGATCACTTTTCGATCTACCTGCTGATTGCCGGCAGCTACACGCCGTTCTGCCTGGTGACCCTGCGCGGGCCCTGGGGCTGGACCCTGTTCGGGATTGTCTGGGGGCTGGCGCTGATCGGCATCCTCCAGGAGATCAAGCCGCGTTCCGAGGCGCGGATCCTCTCCATCGTGATCTATGCGGTGATGGGCTGGATCGTCCTGGTGGCGGTCAAGCCGCTGCTGGCGGCCCTGGGAAGCGCCGGGTTTGCCTGGCTGGCGGCGGGTGGGGTGCTGTACACCGTGGGCATCATCTTCTTCGCCCTGGACAGCCGCCTGCGCCATGCCCATGGCATCTGGCACCTGTTCGTGATCGCCGGCAGCCTGCTGCATTTCGTCGCCATCCTCTTCTACGTCCTGTAGGAGCCGGCTTGCCGGCGAAGAGTCCTTCGGGATTTGCACCGGGCTTGCTGCCGCTTTCGCTGGCAAGCCAGCTCCTACGGGGTGGGGTGCAGCAGATTGGTGTAGGAGCCGGCTTGCCGGCGAAGGGGCCTTCGGGATTTGCCCCGGGCTTGCGGCCGCTTTCGCTGGCAAGCCAGCTCCTACGGGGCGGGGTGCTGCAGATTAGTGTAGGAGCCGGCTTGCCGGCGAAGAGGCCTTCGGGATTTGCACCGGACTTGCGGCCGCTTTCGCTGGCAAGCTGTTGTGGCTCAATATTCCTGGACCACTCTGTAGGAGTTTCAACCTAAGGAAGCATCATGGGATTTCGGGTTGTTAGCGCTGAAGAAAAGGCCGAAGCCATTCGCTTGGTCGTGGAAATGAATTACTCGGTGCCTAAGGCATGTGAGCAAACTGGGGTTGGGCCTACAGCCCTGCGACGCTGGGTCGCCAGATGGCGCAAGGAGCATGAAGGAGCCTTGCTGCCCACACGCCCTCAGGACCAGGAACTGATTGATTCACTGCAGGCCAGACTCGCCTTGCTGGAAGCCGAGAATAGCGTCCTAAAAAAGCAATTGCCCTCTCATCTGAAGGTGCTGTTCAGCCGAATCAAATGATCGAGGGGTTGAAAGGACAGCTCTCCATTCGGCACTGCTGCCGACTTCTGGGCGTGCCTCGCAGCAGCTATTACGCCAAGCCCGTGGCTCGGTCTGAACCTGGGGTCGAGCGGCAACTGGAAAAGACCATTCGGCAGCTGCACCGGGAGCATCGAGGTGCCCTGGGCGCCCGGGGATTTGCCAGAGAGCTCAAAAAACAGGGCGTAGCGGTTGGGCGCCATCGTATGGACCGTCTGATGAAAAACCTTGGGCTGGTCAGGCGACGAGCCCGTTACGCTCACTATCGTCGGACCGGAAAGCCCAGCAATACCGCAGCCAATCTCCTCGATCGTCGCTTTAATCCTGCATCACCCAATACGTTTTGGGCCGGAGACATCACTTACATTCGCGTCGGTGGAAGCTGGCTGTACCTGGCAATCGTGATGGATTTGTTTTCACGTCGGATCATCGGCTGGGCCTTTTCCAGGACCGCCGATGCCGAGCTGTCGCTCAAGGCGTTACGGCTGGCTGTTGGCATACGTCGGCCTGGTTCAGCGCTGGTATTCCACTCGGACCAGGGCTGCCAATACACCGCGGATCGCTTTGTCGAATACCTGGCTGAAAAGCAGATCGTGCAGAGCATGAGTCGACGCGCAAACTGCTGGGACAACGCGGTGGTGGAGCGTTATTTCCGGACACTGAAACACGATTGGTCGCCTGAAAATGGCTACCAGAATCATTTTGAGGCGCAGAAGGATGTGATGCATTTCATTGCCCATTACAACCATCGGCGTTGCCACAGCGCCTCGAACGATCTGCCACCCGCTGCCTTTGAAAGGCTGGCGGCCTAATGCTCCTACAGGGTGGTCCAAAAAAACTGGACCACTACAAGCCAGCTCCTACGGGGTGGGGTGCTGCAGATTGGTGTAGGAGCCGGCTTGCCGGCGAAGGGGCCTTCGGGATTTGCGCCGGGCTTGCGGCCGCCCTCGCTGGCAAGCCAGCGCCTACAAGGGATGGTCGAGTTGGGCCTGGGCCTGGTGGGCGAAGATCTCCAGCAGGCTGGCCAGGGTGTGGGGCGGCGGTTCGGCGGCGCGGGTCACGGCGTACAGGGTAATCGACAGCGGCGGACTCAGGGGCCGGATGACGGTGCTGGCGGTTGATGCGCCCAGGGCGGTGAAGGGATCGATCAGCGCCAATCCGGCGCCGGATTCCACCATGGCCCGGGCCAGGGAGTAGGTCTGTACGGCAATGCTCACCCGCGGCGGCGGCTCCACCGCCTTGAGGTAGCTGTCCAGGCGCGCCGACAGCGGGTCGGCGCTGCTCAGGCCGATCAGCGGTGCATCCGCCAGTTCCATCAGGGCCAGTGGCTGGCCGCGCACGGCGGGCGGCCAGTAGTCCAGCGGTGCCAGGGCCACCAGCACGCCCTCGGCCAGGGGCTGCGCACAGAGCCCGGGGTGATCGGGGCGTTGCAGGGTCAGGGCCAGGTCGATTTCCCGCATCAGCAGGTTCTGCACCAGTTCCCGGCTGTGGGCGCTGGACAGTTCGCACAGGCTGTCCGGGTAGAGACGGGTCCATTCACTGATGGCCGGCGGCAGCAAGGCCAGGGCCAGGGCCGGGGTGGCGCCGATGCGCAGGCTGTGGCCCGGCGCCCGGCGCAGGTTGTGGGCCAGGCGCCGTACGCCTTGCAGGCTTTCGCTGACCTTGTCCACTTCACGCTCCAGCTCCAGGGCTTCCGGAGTCGGCTGCAACTTGCCCCGTACCCGCAGGAACAGCGGGAAACCCAGTTGCAGCTCGGCGTGCTGCAGGACCTTGGTCACCGCCGGTTGCGAGACGTGCAGCAACTGCGCGGCACCGCTGATGGAGCCGGCCTGGCGAATGGCCTGGAAGATTTCGATATGACGCAGGCGCATGGGGCAGTCCATAACCTTTTTTTATGGGAGGTGCATCTTTATTCATTGTCCGGCGTCTGTCACCTGCCCCTAACCTTGGGCCATCGAACAACGGGCTAGGGGCAGTCATGAGTCAGCAGGTTTGCATCATCGGTGGCGGCGTGATCGGTCTGGCCAGTGCCTACGCCCTGGTCCGCCAGGGCTTCGAGGTGACCCTGGTGGAGGCTCAGGAATCCCTGGGCAGCCAGACCAGCTTCGCCAACGGCGGGCAGTTGTCCTATCGCTATGTGGCGCCCTTGGCCGATGCCGGCGTGCCCTGGCAGGCCCTGGGCTGGATGCTCAAGGGCGACTCGCCGCTCAAGCTGCGCCCGCGCCTGGACCCGGCGCAGTGGCGCTGGCTGGCGGGTTTTCTCGGTGCTTGCCGGCACTCGGTGAACCAGCGCAATGCTGCTCACCTGCTGCGCCTGGCGCTGCTCAGCCAGAGCACCCTGCAACGTTGGCGCGTAGAGGATGGCCTGCAGGGCTTTGATTGGCGGCGCAATGGCAAGCTGGTGACCTTTCGCCAGCCCGGCAGCTTCGAGCATGCCCGGCACAACCTGGCGGACAGCCGTCAGCAACAGGTCTTGTCGGCTGCCGAATGCACCGTCCTGGAGCCGACCCTGGGAGACACGTCCTTCGTCGGTGGCATCTATACCCCAGACGAAGAAGTGGCCGACTGCCACGCGTTCTGCCAGCAACTGGCGGCGTGGCTGCGGGCTTCCGGGCGTTGCGAAATCCTCCTCGGCCAGCGAGTTCGAGCCATCCACCGTGGGGGCGACCGGGTCCAGGCCATCGATCTGGGCGAGCGCCAATTGCCGGTGCAACATCTGGTGCTGGCGGCCGGTCATCGCAGCCCCGAGTTGCGCCTGCCAGGGCTCAAGCTGCCGCTGTATCCGCTCAAGGGCTACAGCCTCAGCGTGCCCATCGGCCCGCAGCACCAGGCGCCGGAAATCAGCATCACCGACTACAACCGCAAGATCGTCTATGCCCGGATCGGCCAGCAGTTGCGGGTGGCGGCCATGGTCGACATCGTCGGTTTCGATCCGTCCCCGGACCCGGGACGCCTGGCCCTGATGCGCCGGCAGGCCGAGCAGACCTTCGCCGCCGCCGGCGACTACCAGGCCGCCAGCGAATGGGCCGGCATGCGTCCGGCCACCCCCAGCGGCGTGCCGCTGATCGGCGCCACCGCCTACCGCAACCTGTGGCTCAACCTCGGCCACGGCGCGTTGGGTTTCACCCTGGCCTGTGGCAGCGGACAGTTGCTGGGCGAACTGATCGGCCAGCGCTCCACCAGCATCGACATGCGGGGCCTGACGCCCCGCGTCGCCTGAACGTTCAAAGGAGTCTTCAGATGAGTATCCAGCGTATCCACAGCAACGAGCGCCTGAGTGGCGCGGTGACCTTTGCCGGACTGGTGTTTCTCTCCGGGCAGGTGCCGGGTGCCAGCAGCGACATCGGCGGCCAGACCCGCGAGGTGCTGGAGAAGATCGACACCTTGCTGGCCGAGGCCGGCAGCGACAAGGACCATCTCTTGAGCGCGACGATCTACCTCAAGGACATCCAGGCCGATTTCGCGGGGATGAATGAAGTTTGGTCGGCCTGGCTGTCTCCCGGCCAGGCGCCGGCGCGTACCACCCTGCAGGCGGCCCTGGCGCGCCCGCAGATCCTCGTCGAAATCAGCGTCATCGCGGTTCGCCGCTGAGTCGCCTTTACCCACAACGGAGAATAACAATGCATAAGATCACGTTGCTCGGCTGCACCCTGGGGCTGTTGTTCAGCGCGGTTTCCCAGGCCAACGAAGCGCCCCTGGAGGGCACCCTGGCCAAGATCGCCAACAGCACCAGCATTACCTTGGGTTATCGCGACGCTTCGGTGCCCTTTTCTTACGTGGGCGACAACAGCGGCCAGCCCATGGGCTATTCGGTGGAACTGGCGAGCAAGGTGGTGGAGCGCATCCAGCAGCAGTTGCAGCTGCCCAAGCTGAATGTGAAATACAACCTGGTGACCTCGCAGACGCGCATTCCCCTGGTGCAGAACGGCACCGTGGACCTGGAATGCGGCTCCACCGGGGTCACCGCCGAGCGGCAGAAACAGGTGGCGTTCTCCTACGGCTTCATCTACGTCAAGGGCCAGCTGCTGACCGCCAAGGACAGCGGGATCAAGCGCTTCGCCGACTTGCGGGGCAAGAACGTGGTGACCACCGCGGGCACCACCAACGAGCGTTTTCTCAAGAACTACAACGTCGAGCACAAGATCGACATGTTCGTGATCAGCGCCAAGGACCACGGCGAGGCGTTCCAGATGCTGCAGAGCGGGCGCGCGGCGGCGTTCTACATGGATGACGCGCTGCTCTACGGCGAACGGGCCAAGGCCCGCGATCCGCACAATTGGGTGGTGGTGGGGGAGGAGCAGTCGCGGGAGATCTACAGCTGCATGGTGCGCAAGGACGATCCGCAGTTCCTGGCGCTGGTCAACGGTGCGCTGGCGGATCTGTATCGCTCCGGGGAAATCAACGGCATCTACCAGCGCTGGTTCCAGCAGCCGATTCCGCCCAAGGGCCTGAACCTGGAGTTCCCCATGACTGCGGAGCTGAAAGCGATCATCGCCCGGCCCACCAGCGACCCGGTGGAATAACCGGCTGTCGCGCCGCCACCTGTAGGAGCCGGCTTGCCGGCGAAGGGGCCCTTGAGACGTGTACGGGACTGATGGGCGCTTTCGCTGGCAAGCCAGCTCCTACGGTGGGTGTTTGAACGGGGACTGTTTTAGAAATCGCCCCACAGTTGTTGGGCCACCGCCAGGGCCACCACCGGGGCGGTTTCGGTGCGCAGCACGCGAGGGCCGAGGCGGGCGGGCAGGAAGCCAGCGCCGTGGGCCTGCTGCACTTCGGCATCGGACAGGCCGCCTTCCGGGCCAATCAGGAAGGCCAGGGTCTGCGGTTTGGCATGGCTTTCCAGGGGCTGGGCCACCGGGTGCAGCACCAGTTTCAGGTCGGCCTCGGTCTGTTTGATCCAGTCCGCCAGCAGCACGGGTGGGTGAATCACCGGTACTTGTGAGCGCCCGCATTGCTCGCAGGCGCTGATGGCCACCTGGCGCCAGTGCAGCAGGCGCTTGTCGGCGCGTTCGTCCTTGAGCCGCACTTCGCAGCGCTCGCTGAAGATCGGAGTGATCTCGCTGACCCCCAGCTCCGTGGCCTTCTGAATCGCCCAGTCCATGCGTTCGCCCCGGGACAGGCCCTGGCCGAGGTGAATCCGCAGGGGAGATTCTTCCTGGCCGGCAAAGCTTTCATCCAACTGCACGCGCACGCGCTTCTTGCCCACTTCCACCAGGGTGCCGCGAAACTCCGTTCCCGAGCCGTCGAACACTTGCAGTGCATCGCCTTCGGCCATGCGCAGCACGCGCCCGATGTAGTGGGCCTGGGCTTCTGGTAGTTCGTGCTCGCCGAGGCTCAGGGGGGCGTCGATAAAGAAGCGGGACAATCTCATCTGGGTTCTCTGTTGAATGTGAATCGGTGGACAGCATTCTGTGGCGAGGAAGCTTGTTCCCGGTCGGCGGCGAAGCCGTCGTTGAATCCGCCGGGCATTCGCACAACCGGGTTTGGGGACCGCTGCGCGGTCCAGCGGGAGCAAGCTCCCTCGCCACGATCAGTGACCCGCTCTAGCCCGGATCGCGAAAGCCCGGGTGGAAGTCCTTGGGCACGGCCACGCTGACGCTGTCGCGGGTGGCGATGTCGATGCCTTCGCTGGCGACTTCGGCGAGGAAATCGATCTGCTCCGGGGTGATCACGTAGGGCGGCAGGAAGTACACCACGCTGCCCAGGGGCCGCAGCAGCGCGCCGCGCTCCAGGGCGTGCTGGAACACCTTCAGGCCACGCCGCTCCTGCCAGGGGTAGGCGGTCTTGCCGGCCTTGTCCTGGACCATCTCGATGGCCAGGACCATGCCGGTCTGGCGCACTTCGGCGACGTGGGGGTGATCCACCAGGTGCGCGGTGGCGCTGGCCATGCGCTGGGACAGGGCGCGGTTGTTGGCGATGACGTTGTCCTGCTCGAAGATGTCCAGGGTCGCCAGGGCAGCGGCACAGGCCAGCGGGTTACCGGTGTAGCTGTGGGAATGGAGGAAGGCGCGCAGGGTCGGGTAGTCGTCGTAGAAGGCGCTGTAGACCTCGTCGGTGGTCATGCACGCGGCCAGGGGCAGGTAACCGCCGGTCAGGGCCTTGGACAGGCACAGGAAGTCCGGGCGGATACCGGCCTGTTCGCAGGCGAACAGCGTGCCGGTGCGGCCGAAGCCGACGGCGATCTCGTCGTGGATCAGGTGCACGCCGTAGCGGTCGCAGGCTTCGCGCAGCAGCTTGAGGTAGACCGGGTGGTACATGCGCATGCCGCCGGCGCCCTGGATCAGCGGCTCGACGATCACCGCGGCGACGCTATCGTGGTGCTCGGCCAGGGTCTGTTCCATGGCGGCGAACATGTTCCGCGAGTGTTCTTCCCAGCTCATGCCTTCGGGGCGCAGGTAGCAGTCCGGGCTCGGCACCTTGAGGGTGTCCAGCAGCAGGGCCTTGTAGGTTTCGGTGAACAGCGGCACGTCGCCCACCGACATCGCGGCGATGGTTTCGCCGTGGTAGCTGTTGCTCAGGGTGACGAAGCGTTTCTTGGCCGGTTGGCCGCGGTTGAGCCAGTAGTGAAAGCTCATCTTCATCGCCACTTCGATGCACGACGAACCGTTGTCGGCGTAGAAGCAGCGGGTCAGGCCTTCGGGGGTGATCTGCACCAGGCGCTCGGACAGCTCGATCACCGGCTGGTGGCTGAAACCGGCGAGGATCACGTGTTCCAGCTGGTCTACCTGATCCTTGATGCGCTGGTTGATGCGCGGGTTGGCGTGGCCGAAGACATTGACCCACCAGGAACTGACCGCGTCCAGGTAACGTTTGCCTTCGAAGTCTTCCAGCCAGACGCCTTCACCGCGCTTGATCGGGATCAACGGCAGTTGTTCGTGGTCTTTCATCTGGGTGCAGGGATGCCACAACACCGCAAGATCGCGTTGCATCCACTGGTTATTCAGGCCCATGTACAGTCTCCTGGAGGCAGCTCGCTGAGGGGGCGGGCGAACAATCGGGCAAGCCTATGCAATGCATGGCCGCGGGACAACCTATTGTGTAGGGCGGCGACCGGGGACGGCGCAGCCCTGGGGTAAAGACGCAGCCGCTCGCTGCCAGGGCACTGGCGGCGATGGCCTCGAAAACGTCAGAAAATGCCCTTAATCTTTTCTTAATACCTTGAGCCCAGAGTACTGATCGTATTTCTCGATATTTCAAAGCAAATTTTTTCGCTTTAATTCGATAGGTAAATCGCTAGTCTTGGTCAGCGTTTCTTACAGGATGCAACTGATGCAGTTACGTAATTCTTCTTCTCGCTACGGCTGGGTAAGCATTGTTCTGCACTGGGGCGTGGCCCTGGCAGTCTTCGGTCTGTTCGCCCTGGGCCTATGGATGGTCGGCCTCGACTACTACAGCACCTGGCGCAAAGACGCGCCGGACCTGCACAAGAGCATTGGCCTGACGCTGCTGGCGATCATGCTGCTGCGGGTGTTGTGGCGGTTTGTCAGCCCACCGCCGCCGGCGCCGGCCAACCATGGACGTCTGACCCGCCTGGGGGCCAAGTTGGGACATGGGTTCCTGTACTTGGGTCTGTTCGCGGTGATGATTGCCGGCTACCTGATTTCCACCGCAGATGGCGTGGGTATCCCGGTGTTTGGCTTGTTTGAAGTTCCTGCCCTGGTTTCCGGACTGCCGGACCAGGCAGATGTAGCAGGTGTGGTGCATCTGTACCTGGCCTGGGTGCTGGTGATTTTCGCCGGCATCCATGGCCTGGCCGCCTTGAAGCACCACTTTATCGATCGTGATGCGACCCTCACCCGTATGCTGGGTCGCAAAGCCTGATGTTCAACCTTGACTCAAAAGGAATAGAAAGCATGTTGAAAAAGACTCTCGCCGCACTGGCCATCGGTTCTGCTGTATTGGCGGCCGGTCAAGTAATGGCAGCGGACTACGTGATCGACAAGGAAGGCCAGCACGCCTTCGTCGACTTCAAGATCAGCCACCTGGGCTACAGCTTCATCACCGGTACCTTCAAGGACCTGGACGGCAAGTTCAGCTTCGACGCGGCCAAGCCGGAAGACGCCAAGATCGAAGTCAACGTGCGCACCGCCAGCGTGTTCACCAACCACGCCGAGCGTGACAAGCACATCACCAGCAAGGACTTCCTGGAATCCAGCAAGTTTGCCGATGCCAAGTTCGTCTCCACCAGCGTCAAGCCCACCGGCAAGAACGCCGACGGCAAGCTGACTGCCGACGTGGCGGGCGACCTGACCCTGCACGGCGTGACCAAGCCGGTGGTGGTCAAGGCCACTTTCCTGGGTGAAGGCAAGGACCCATGGGGCGGCTACCGTGCCGGCTTCGAAGGCACCACCAGCATCAATCGCCAGGATTTCGGCAAGATGATGGACCTGGGCCCGGCGTCCAACAACGTCGACCTGTACATCAGCTTCGAAGGTGTGAAAGCGAAGTAAATCTCGCAGCTAGTCACGAAACGCCGACCTTGTGTCGGCGTTTTGCTTTGCTGGCGAAAGCGGCGCTGAGCTTTAGCCAGTGTTCGCCGGCAAGCCGGCTCCTACGAAAAACGCCCCGGGTCTTGCGACCAGGGGCGTTTTTCATTTCAGCGCAGGGACTCAGCGATTGCGGGTCAGCAGCGCCGGCTTCTCGCCCCGTGGACGGCTTGGCAACTGGTCCAGTTGCTCAGGCGTCGGGAAACGATCGATCTTGGACTCTTTGTGCATGATCTTCGGCTGGTTGCTCCGAGGGTTCTGCACGGCCGGTTCCTGGCGGGACTGATCGTCACGGTTCGGCCGGCGATTGCGCGACTCGTCGCGACGGCCCTGGCTGTCACGCGGGGCGCCGTTGCGTGGACCGCCGTTGCGCTTGGCGGGCGCGGTGCCGGTGGTGCTGCCGTTGCTGTTGCGCGGGTTGCCGGAGCGGCCCTGGCCACCGCCGCGAGGCGGATTGCCGGCACCGGCGCCTGCACCCTGGGCCGGAGCCCCTGGACGACGGCCGCGGCCCTGGTTGCTCTTGTTCTGGTAGGGGCTGACGTAGTCGGCGCGGTTACCGAAGTTGTCCACGTCGTCGTCGAGGAACTCGTCCGGTGCCCGATCGGCACGGGGCGTCGGCTGGCGCTGTTCGCGAGCCGGGGTGCCTTCGCGAGGCTTCTGTTCGCGGGCCGGACGCTCGCCACGGGCCGGTTTGTCTTTGCCGCCCTTGTCCTTGCCCTTGTCCTTGCGTCCACCACCACCGCCGTTCGGGCCGTCGCCACGCGGGCCGCGAGGATTGCGCGGGTTGCGTACGTCCGGACGCTCGCGCACTTCCGGCTTCTCGGCTTCCACGGCGCTGGCATCGAAGCCCATCAGGTCGCCATCGGCGATCTTCTGCTTGGTCATGCGCTCGATGCTTTTCAGCAGTTTCTCTTCGTCCGGAGCCACCAGGGAGATGGCCTCGCCCGAGCGACCGGCGCGACCGGTACGGCCGATACGGTGCACGTAGTCTTCATCGACGTTGGGCAGCTCGAAGTTGACCACGTGGGGCAGTTGGTCGATATCCAGGCCGCGGGCGGCGATATCGGTGGCCACCAGGATCCGCACGTCGCCGGCCTTGAAGTCGGCCAGGGCCTTGGTGCGGGCGTTCTGGCTCTTGTTGCCGTGGATCGCCACGGCGCTCAGGCCGTGCTTGTCCAGGTACTCGGCCAGGCGGTTGGCGCCGTGCTTGGTGCGGGTGAACACCAGCACCTGTTCCCAGGCACCGGCAGTGATCAAATGCGCCAGCAAGGCACGCTTGTGGCTGGCGGGCAGGCGGAACACCCGCTGCTCGATGCGCTCCACCGTGGTGTTCGGCGGGGTGACTTCGATGCGCTCGGGGTTGTGCAGCAGTTTGCCGGCCAGGTCCGTGATGTCCTTGGAGAAGGTCGCGGAGAACAGCAGGTTCTGGCGCTTGGCCGGCAGGCGTGCGAGGACTTTCTTCACGTCATGGACGAAGCCCATGTCGAGCATGCGGTCGGCTTCGTCGAGCACGAGGATTTCCACGTGTGACAGGTCGACGCTGCCTTGGCCGGCGAGGTCCAGCAGACGGCCGGGGCACGCCACCAGCACGTCCACGCCACGGGCCATGGCCTGGACTTGGGGGTTCATGCCGACGCCGCCGAAGATGCAGGCGCTGACGAACTTCAGGTCGCGGGCGTACAGCTTGAAGCTGTCGTGCACTTGCGCGGCCAGTTCGCGGGTCGGGGTCAGGACCAGTACGCGGGGTTGGCGCGGGCCGTGACGCTGGGATTTGTCCGGGTGACCGTTGGGAAACAACCGCTCCAGGATCGGGAGGGCGAAACCGCCGGTTTTACCAGTACCTGTCTGTGCCGCGACCATCAGATCGCGACCTTGCAACACGGCGGGGATGGCCCGCTGTTGCACCGGAGTAGGCTGGGTATAGCCGGCGGCTTCGATGGCGCCGACTAAAGCCTCGGAGAGACCGAGGGAAGCAAAGGACATGAGTAATCCTGTTTTAGTGAGGGCTTGGCCCAAAGGGATAATCTTGCCGAGCGTGAATGGCGTTTAAGAGGACGCAATCCCGTCCGGTCCTGCTGGCCTGAAGGCTCATCCACCGGTGGCTCGCGCGGGCCGGATGGCTGCGCCGTAGCGGGGTGGAGAGGCCTTGAACAGGGTCCAGCGTCCGGGCGTGAGCCTGGCGGGAGGCCGGAGTATAACAGAGCATTCGATATGCGCTGCTTTCCTACTGCTCAACGGTTTTTTCTGACTCTCGGGTGGATGAAGACCTGACAGGGGGCAGAATGGGTTCCGCGCCGTACTTGGCGCTCAACTCCGCGTAGGCCGGTTCGCGCTTGAAGCGCTTGAGTTCGGCGCCGAAGCGTTGCACCAACAGGTCCATCCCGGCATTGCGGCGCACTGCCAGGTATTGGCTCTGGCGGCTGATGACGGTGGAATTCTGGCTGACCTGGTCGCGGATGCCCAAGCTGTCCAGCAGGTGCTGGCCGACCCGTTTGTCGGTGATTAGCAGGTCAATCCGCCCCAGCAGCAGCTTGCCGAAGTTGGCTTCGTGGGTCGGTGCCGGCTCGCGCTTGAACAGGGTCGATTGACTGAAGTCATCGCTGTACAGGTAGCCGGGCGAGGTGCCGATGGTCAGGTCTTTGAGCTCATCCAGATGCTTGAACGGATGAGGACGCTGCTTGGCGTAGAACATCACGAACTCGACGTCCGACAGGGGCTCGCTGGGGTAGAGCAGGGTGCTGTCGCGCTGGTCGCTGTGAAAGATGTCCAGGGCCCCGTCGGCCTGGCCGGTTTCCAGCATCGCCAGGCAGCGCTTCCAGGGCAGGAATTGCCATTCCACGTCTATCCCCAGGCGCTGAAAGACAATCGCCGTGGTTTCGTAGTCCAGCCCCATGACCTTGCCGTTTTCTTCGTAGACATAGGGCGCCCAGGGTTCAGTGACAATGCGCAACTTCTCGCCATGGGCCGCGAGGCTCAGGCAAGTGCAGAGAAGAATGGTCAGCAACCGGGCAATGACAGACATTGCTGGAGATTACGACGGTCGCCGGTTAAATAGCTAGAGGTGCTCTAGATCACGGGCTAGTCGGGTTTTGTCTGCACCAGATGCAAGTAGATCGCCTTGCGCCGCTCACCCAGCACCAGGCGCACGATCGGATGGTTGAACCAGTTTTCGAGCTGATGGTTTTCAAGGGGGCTATCGAGGCGACGTTCAACGTTCTCGCGGGCTTTTTCCCACCAGACGGGCATGCAAGCCTGATCGAAGGGGTTGGAGTGTTGATAGCACCCGTAGAGGATCTCGCGCATGAACTGGCGCTGTTGCTTGGGAAGGAACAACGTCACGAGTTTATAGGCCATGCGCTGGGCCGCCGGCGGTCGTGGCAGCGTTGCGGTCACCAGGCGTGTTTCATCCAGGGCAAAGGTGCTGGTCGGATCGGCCTCATGTTTGTCGAGCCAGGCCTTGGTCTTGGCACGAAACAGCTGTTTACGGCTCCAGTAGTGATGAATCAGGTCGGGGCATTCGCGTACCTGGGTAGTGCGATAGGCGGCTACCGACAGACAGAACTCTTCTAGCGTGTAGGCACCCTGTGCCAGAGGGTAGAACTCGTCCATCAGGGCGATCGATTGCTGCAGAATGCCTGCATCGGCGCGGTCGAGTCCGATGACGCCGGAGTTGAGCAGTGGCATCTGATCATCCGCCAGGTTTCTCTGGCGCAGCACGCCAGCCAGGGTTTGATATAGCCCGGCTTCTTTGTTGCTGCCGTATTGCAGGCCGAGGGCATTGCAAAGCAAGGTTCCGGGCTCGATACGCCGGAACAGCTCCAGCGGCGAGCAATGGAAAAAGGTATCGGTGTCGATCAGCAGGGCCCGTTCAGACTCCTGCAGCACCTGCTGCATCACTACGTGCTTGGCACGGAAGTGATAGCCATGAGGTGCGATCCATGTCTTGCGGGTGTCCTCGTCGAGCTCACGCACTCGAACCGGCAAACGCTGGTAAGGCGCCGGGTTGTCGGTAAAGACCTGAATGTCCAACCCTTCTCCCGGTGTTTCGCGCAGGCCGGCCAAGGCACTGGCAATGCTGAACACCGCCTCTTGGTGATAGGTGTTGGCACCGTAAACCAGGTAAATCAGCTGAGGGTTTGTGGCAGGGCGCGTTGTCGACATCTACAGCGATCATCCATGGAGAAAGTGAATGGGGTGAAAAAAAGGCCCTGGATTTCGCCAGGGCCTCCTTGCCAAGTGCTACGCCATTTCAGCGCGGCAGCTTCAGGTTGTTCCAGATCGCCAGGCTCGGGTCGGCCTGGTTAAGGGTATAGAAATGCAGGCCCGGAGCACCGCCTTGTAACAGGCGTTCACACATTTCGCTGATCACCTGCTCGCCAAAAGCCTGGATGCTGGCGCTGTCGTCGCCGTAGGCTTCCAGCTGCTTGCGGATCCAGCGCGGGATCTCGGCGCCGCAGGCGTCGGAGAAGCGCGCCAGCTTGCTGTAGTTGGTGATGGGCATGATGCCCGGCACGATCGGAATGTTCACGCCCATCTTCTGCACGCGCTCGACGAAGTAGAAGTAGCTGTCGGCGTTGAAGAAGTATTGGGTGATCGCGCTGTCGGCGCCGGCATTGGCCTTGCGGACGAAGTTGCGGAGATCGTCTTCGAAATTGCGCGCCTGTGGGTGCATTTCCGGGTAAGCGGCGACTTCGATATGGAAGTGGCTGCCAGTCTCTTCGCGAATGAAACTCACCAGGTCATTGGCGTGGCGCAGCTCACCACTGGCCATGCCCATGCCCGAAGGCAGGTCGCCGCGCAGGGCGACAATGCGCTTGATGCCGGCTGCCTGGTACTGCTGGAGCAGGCCGCGCAGGTCGGCCTTGCTGTCGCCGACGCAGGACAGGTGGGGCGCCGCGGGAATTTTTACTTCGCTCTCCAGTTGCAGCACGGTGTTGACCGTGCGATCACGGGTCGAGCCGCCGGCACCGTAGGTGCAGGAGAAGAAGTCGGGGTTGTAGCCGGCCAGCTGACGGGCAGTGGCGAGCAACTTTTCATGCCCAGCATCGGTCTTGGTGGGGAAGAACTCGAAGCTGTAACGACGTTCTTGGGACATGGAAGGGGTCTCCAGCTGCAAGTTGCGAGCGACAAACGGCAAGAACAGCGGGGATGCGCTCGGCTCTTGTGCCTGATGCTGGCTGCCTTCAGCTGTTGTAGCTGTTAGGACAAGCATAGGGCCGGTTGCGGCAAGCTGGGCTTTTGGCCCCTGCTTGCCGCTTGCGGCTCAAGGCTTGCAGCTGATCTTAGTAACGGTAGGCGTCCGGCTTGAATGGGCCTTCGACGGTCACGCCGATGTAGTCAGCCTGTTGCTTGGTCAGTTGAGTGACCACGCCCCCGAAGCCGCGAACCATTTCCAGGGCCACTTCTTCGTCGAGTTTCTTCGGCAGTACTTCAACGGTCAGGCGCTCGGCTTTCTGGGCCGGCGACAGGTCGGCGTATTTCTGGCCGAACAGGAAGATCTGCGCCAGTACCTGGTTGGCGAACGAGCCGTCCATGATGCGGCTTGGGTGACCGGTGGCGTTGCCCAGGTTCACCAGGCGGCCTTCGGCCAGCAGGATCAGGTAGTCGTCGTTCTGTGGGTCGAAGTCGCCGTGGCCGGTGCGGTGGATCTTGTGCACCTGTGGCTTCACTTCTTCCCATGCCCAGTTCTTGCGCATGAAGGCGGTGTCGATTTCGTTGTCGAAGTGGCCGATGTTGCAGACCACGGCGCGCTTCTTCAGGGCCTTGAGCATGTTGGCATCGCAGACATTGACGTTACCGGTGGTGGTCACGATCAGGTCGATCTTGCCCAGCAGGGCCTTGTCGATGCAGGCTTCGGTGCCGTTGTTGATGCCGTCGATGAACGGCGAAACCAGTTCGAAACCGTCCATGCAGGCTTGCATGGCGCAGATCGGGTCGACTTCGGACACCTTGACGATCATGCCTTCCTGACGCAGGGACTGGGCCGAGCCCTTGCCCACGTCACCGTAGCCGATGACCAGCGCTTGCTTGCCGGACAGCAGGTGGTCGGTGCCGCGCTTGATGGCGTCGTTCAGGCTGTGACGGCAGCCGTACTTGTTGTCGTTCTTGCTCTTGGTCACCGAGTCGTTGACGTTGATCGCAGGAATCTTCAGCTCGCCCTTGGCCAGCATGTCCAGCAGACGGTGCACGCCGGTGGTGGTTTCTTCGGTCACGCCGTGAACGCGTTCCAGCACCTGTGGGTATTTGTCGTGCAGCAGCTGGGTCAGGTCGCCGCCGTCGTCGAGGATCATGTTGGCATCCCAAGGCTGGCCATCCTTGAGGATGGTCTGCTCCAGGCACCACTCGTACTCTTGTTCGGTTTCACCTTTCCAGGCGAACACCGGAATGCCGGCGGCGGCGATGGAGGCAGCGGCCTGGTCCTGGGTCGAGAAGATGTTGCAGGACGACCAGCGAACTTCGGCACCCAGGGCAACCAGGGTTTCGATCAGCACGGCGGTCTGGATGGTCATGTGGATGCAGCCGAGGATCTTCGCGCCCTTGAGCGGCTGTTCGGCCAGGTATTTGCGGCGCAGACCCATCAGGGCCGGCATTTCCGACTCGGCGATGATGGTTTCGCGACGGCCCCAGGCGGCCAGGGAAATATCGGCGACTTTATAGTCGGTAAAATCTGCAGGCGTGTTTACAGCGCTCATCAAGAGCCTCCATTCGTAGTGTGCGAATGGGCGCCGTTGTGCGTTTAGGGTCGATACAGGGAAGCCCGTACCGACAACGCCCCATCCGAGCCTGACAGGTCATGCCTGCTGCAGCGCCCCTCGGACGGGTGGCGGGAAAACGGTATCAAGTGCAGATGACCGTTTTGAAACGGTGGCGATTATAGCTTTCTTTAAGCGGCAAGGTGCAAGCCACAAGCAGCAAGTAAGAGCAGGTCGGTTTTTACTTGCAGCTTGTGGCTTGAAACTTGAAGCTGGGAGCGTCAATTGCACTCGTTCAAGCACCTTGGAGTCCCCCATGAATTTCCACACCCGCAAGTGGGTCAAGCCTGAAGACCTCAACCCCAACGGCACGCTGTTCGGTGGCAGTCTGTTGCGCTGGATCGACGAAGAGGCGGCGATCTACGCCATTGTCCAGCTGGGCAACCAGCGGGTCGTCACCAAGTACATCTCGGAAATCAACTTCGTCAGCGCCTCACGCCAGGGTGACATCATCGAGTTGGGCATCACCGCCACCGAGTTCGGTCGCACCTCCATCACCCTGACGTGCGAAGTGCGCAACAAGATCACCCGCAAATCCATCCTCACGGTGGAGAAGATGGTCTTCGTCAACCTTGGTGAAGATGGCCTGCCGGCGCCCCATGGGCGTACCGAAATCAAATACGTCAAAGACCAGTTCAAGGATGACGCCGCCGACGCCTGAGGCCTGGCGCAGAAAAGCGCGGTCCCGGGGCGGCGGCGCCCGATCCATGGTTGATCAAGCGATGATCAATGGGCTTGCGCCTTGGCCACCGGGGCATCCTGGGTGACATGGCGTACCAGCCTGCCGATGCTCAGGCCCTGCAACAGGATCGACGACAGCACCACGATGTAAGTGATGCTCAGTACCAGGTCACGCTCCGGCCCCAGGGGCAAAGCCAGCGCCAGGGCCACCGAGACGCCACCCCGCAGGCCGCCCCAGGTCAGCACGCGGATGGTGCCCCGGGGCACGCTGCGCCAGCGCCGCAGCAGCAGGATCGCCGGGGCCACGGTGAGCAGGCGCGAAAGCACAATGGCTACCGCCAGCAGGCTTGCGGCCGCCAGGTGCAGCCAGTTGAACGGCAGCAGCAACAGTTCCAGGCCGATCAGGGCGAACAGCAAGGCGTTGAGCATGTCGTCCAGCAGTTCCCAGAAACCATCCAGGTAGCGCCGGGTCATGTCGTTCATCGCCAGGTTGCGCCCCAGGTTGCCGATGATCAGGCCCGCCACCACCATGGCAATCGGTGCCGAGACGTGGATCTCGCTGGCCATCGCCGAGCCGCCGATCACCAGGGCCAGCGTCAGCATCACCTCGATCTGGTGTTGCTCGATGCTCTTGATCATCAGGTACACCAGATAGCCGATCAGCCCGCCGAACAGCACGCCGCCAATGGCTTCATGCACGAACAGCCAGGCGGTGGCGGCCACCGTCGGGGTTTCACCCAGTTGGGCGATGCCCAGTAACACGGTGAACACCACCACCGCGGTGCCGTCGTTGAACAGCGACTCGCCGACGATGGTGGTCTTCAGTGGTTTTGACGCGTTGGCGGTGCGCAGTACGCCCAGCACCGCAATGGGATCGGTGGGGGAGATCAGCGCACCGAACAGCAGGCAGTAGAGGAAGCTCACGTGCCAGCCGAACAGGCCGAAGATCCAGTAGGCCAGGCTGCCGATGACGAAGGTCGCGATCAGCACGCCCACCGTGGCCAACAGGCCGATGGGCCAGCGATAGCTGCGCAGGTCTTTGAGGTTGACGTGCAGGGCGCCGGCGAACAGCAGGAACGAGAGCATCCAGTTCATCAGCAGATCGCCGAAGTCGATCTTGCCGATCAGTTCCTCGACGTGTTCCTCAAGGCCTGGGAAGCCCAGGTAACTCAAGCCCTGCAGCAACAGCGAGAACAGCAGGGCGGTGACCATCACGCCGATGGTCGGCGGCAGGCCGATAAAACGGAAATTCACATAAGTGAGCAGGGTGGTCAGGCAGATAAAGGCGGCGACAAGTTCAAGCATCCGGACTCCTTTGGATGATCGCAGGGAAAAAAGCTTCAAGTGACGAGCTTCAAGCGGCAAGTGTGCAGCGTCTGGCCAGGGGCCTGAGGTGGGTCGTGTCGGGGTTTACCCGCCCCATTGACCGCAGTAGTGGCACGATGTTGCAGGCACTTGCCTAAAAAGCGGGTTTCGGCAGCCAGCTGCGGGTGGCGTTGGGCAGCAGGGCCATGCTGACGAAGTGCCTGCTATCGCTGCCAGAAATGCCAGCGGCCCGTGCAGGCAGGCCAGCATCATGCGAGGATTCGCCCTCGGCGGCCGGCGCAAGTATAGGCAGCCGGGGACGCAGGATGAATCGATTCTCTTTCGGGCCAACAGGGAGTGTGCGGTGCTGGCGACAAGTCTGGTTCTAGTGGCGGCGCTGCTGCATGCGGCATGGAATACCCTGATCAAGTTCAGCGGCGAGCGCCTGTTGGTGGTGGCCTGCATGGACAGCGTGGCTCTGTTGTTCGTGGCAAGTATGCTGTTTTTCCTGCAACGGCCGCCGTTGGAGCTCTGGCCCTGGATCATCGCCTCGGCGGCCTTCGAGCTCTTGTATCGCTATCTGTTGATCCAGGCGTATCGGGTGGGCGACCTGGGGCTGGTCTATCCACTGATGCGCGGTCTGTCGCCACTGGTGGTGCTGGCCTTGACCCTGATCTTTGCCGGTGAGGAGCTCACTATCCGGCAGATCCTCGGCATCCTGCTGATTCCCTTCGGCATGCTCTGCCTGCTCTGGCAGGGCGGCGGCGGGGCGCGCCTGCCCTGGAGCATGTTGCCGGTGGTGGCGTTGATCGGCCTGTGCATCGGTTGCTACACCTTCATCGACGGCCAGGCCTTGCGTCGCTGGTCCCATCCGCTGGACTACCTGACCTGGGTCACTTTGCTCAGTGCCTGGCCCTTTCCGCTGCTGGCCATGGTCTGCAAGCGCCCGGCCTTTGTCCTGTTCTGGCGCGAACAATGGCGCCTGGGGCTCAGCGTCGGATTCTGTGTGCTGTTGAGCTATGCCCTGGTGCTGTGGGCCATGCAGCTGGGGTCGATTGCCGAAGCGGCGGCGTTGCGCGAGATCAGTGTGATTTTGGTGGTGCTGTTCGGCATGCGCTACCTGAAAGAACCTTTCGGCCGGCCACGGCTCTTAGCCTGTGGGATGGTACTGATCGGCATGTTGGTGATGAAGTTCTGAAGACCCCCCTGAAAACTTAAAAAAAAAGGATGTGCTCCATGACTGTCGCTTTCTGGTGTGTGTTGATCGCCATTGTCCTGCCGTACCTGTGTACCGCCATTGCCAAGGGCGCCGGCAAATACGGGCTTCGTTACAACCATGATCCGCGGGCGTTCCTCAATACCCTGGAGGGGCTGCCCAAACGGGCCCACAACGCGCAGCTCAACGGTTTCGAGGTGACCCCGGCATTTGCGGCGGCGGTGATCATCGCCCACGTGGCGGGCAACGCTGAGCTGGTGACGATCAACGTGCTGGCGGTGCTGTTTATCACCAGCCGCCTGCTGTACATGATCTGCTACCTGGCGGACTGGGCGATCCTGCGCTCCCTGGTGTGGTTTGTGGGCATGGGCCTGATCGCCAGCTTCTTCTTCGTTTCAGTCTGAAACACCCTCTTGCAGGAGCCGGCCGCCCGCGATGGCGGCCGTGAAGACGCTTTCGCCGGCAAGCCGGCTCCTACAACGGGTCACGGGGTGTCGGGCACTTCCGGCACTTTGGGCAGCGCCGCGCCCTTGGGCCAGAGCATCCAGATCTGCCCCTGCTGCTTCATGTCGCCGGCCAGTTGCCCGGCCGCCTCGCCGGTGCCCCAGAACAGGTCGGCACGGACTTCGCCGGTAATTGCGCCGCCCGTGTCTTGCGCGGCCACGGGGCGTACCAGGCTGCTGCCATCCGGGCGGGTGGTGGATAACCACAGCAAGCTGCCCAGGGGAATCACCTTGCGGTCCACCGCGACGCTGTAGCCGGAAGTCAGCGGCACGTTCAATGAGCCACGGGGGCCTTCGTTGCTGTCCGGGTTGCGGTTGAAGAAGACGTAGCTGGGGTTGCTGCCCAGCAGTTCGGGAATCCGCGTCGGATGAGCCTTGGCCCAGGCGGCGATGGTGCCCATGGTCACGTCTTCTTTGTTCAATTCGCCCTGCTCCACCAGCCAACGGCCGATGGGGCGGTACGGATGGCCGTTCTGGTCGGCATAACCGATCCGCAGTTGGCGTCCGTCGTCCAGCTGGATCCTTCCCGAACCCTGGATCTGCAGAAACTGCAGGTCCATCGGATCGGTCAGCCAGGCCAGCACCGGAGCCTTGACTCCCTTGGTTTCGATGGTCGCCGCGTCGTCATAGGGTTTGAGCACCCGGCCTTCGAGCCGGCCTCGCAGGCGCTTGCCCTTGAGTTCCGGGTAGAGGCTGTCCAGGGCGACGATGATCATGTCGTCCGGCACCCCGTACACCGGCACGTTAGCGCTCGGCGTCTGGGTCAGGCTGCCGGGATACACCGGTTCGTAGTAGCCAGTGATCAGGCCGGTGCTGCTGCCGCTGCCCGAGCGCAGGCCGTAGACCTGCAGGTGCTCCTTGAGAAAGCTGCGGATGGCTGTCGGGGTCTGCTGCACATTGGCCGCTGCCGTGCAGGTGGCGCCCCAGATCGGATCGGCCTTCAAGCGGGTGCAGGCACTGCGCCAGGCACCGAAACCGGCCAGCAGGTCGTTGTCGGCGACGCTGGGCAGGGACTCCCAGGGGGCACTGTTGTAAGTGGCCAGGGCGTGGGTCTGCTGGACCTTGCTGGTGTCGCCGCCGTTGCAGCCGGCGAGCAGCGCCAGGGCCGGCAGGGCCCAGAGCAGGTGGCGACGCCAGCGGAGGAAGCTCGGGTTCATGCTGTGTGTCCTTGGGGGGTATCCATCAGCGGCATGACGATGGACAACCCCTATTGTTAATAGGGCTATTGGTGTTTGCCGGGGAGGCGAGGATACTGGCCGCCGTTTCCGTGACCTGACCTGAAGCCACCATGACGCTAAAAAGACTTTCCGTTGTATTGCTGGCCTGCCTGACGCTTTCCGCCTGTGGCGGTGTCGACCCCAACTCCCCCCTGGGCCAGCGCAAGGCGATCTTCAAACAGATGCTCAAGACCGGCGAGGACCTGGGGGGCATGCTGCGTGGGCGGATTCCTTTCGACGGCGCACGTTTTGCCGAAGGCGCAGTGAAGCTGGATGCCTTGTCCCATGAGCCCTGGAAGCATTTTCCCGAGGTCCGGGAAGAGGACCACAGCAGCGCCACCGATGATGTCTGGCGCAAGCAGGCGCGTTTCCAGGAGCTGGCGCGCAGCCTCGAAGCGGCCACCGCCGAGTTGGTGACCATCAGTCAGGTCCAGCCCTACAAGGCCAGCAATCTGGGGCCGGCCGTGCAGAAAGTCGAGGATGTCTGCAGTGCCTGCCACAAAGAGTTTCGCAATCATTGAGTGACAGCGTTGCCAGGGAGGGCGACGGTTACTTGTCCAGTTCGTCCAGGGCTTGCTGCAGTTCCTTGCGCGACTCGGCGAGCTTGTCCTTGCGCTTGTTGATCTTCTCCGAGTCGCCTTTCTTCATGGCCTTTTCCAGGTCGGCCTGACGCCGGCTGACTTCATGCTTGGCTTCCAGCACCTTGTTTTCCCGATCCTTCTTCAGCGAAGCATCGGTGCAATGGGCGGTGACTTCGCTCAGGGCGCGCTCCAGGCCGGCCTGCTGATCGCTGTTGCCGTGGGCCTTGGCCTGTTCGATCTGGGTCATGATGGCCTGGCGCTTGGCGGCGCAGCCGGTCAGTGGCTGGGCTTGTTCGGCGGCCAGCAGGGGCGCGCTCATCAGGCTGCACAGGGTCAGGGCAGCGAGGGAGGGAAACAGTTTCATGGAAGGCTCCAGGTGAAAAAAGATCAAAAAATAACCAATGAAAAAATACTGACTGTCATACCGGGAATGGGCTGTTGGAGCGCATTCCTGCCGGGGTGGTTCAATTTGCGCCCCCGGATAGCGGCCTAAAAGCCGTTGACTCCGGCCTGATTCAGGGTTGCCTGCAAGGCCAGCACCTGGGGGTCGCGAAAAAACGCCACCAGTTGCGCGGCCCGATCGGGGCCGACACCGGCTTGGTCCTGCCATTCCAGGCTGTTGCGTGAAGCCAGAACCTGCCACGGACCGTTCAGTTCGGCCGAGCCACTGGGTGGCAGGCCCAGGGCCTTGAGCCAGCGTGCGAAGGGGCGCTGCCTTGCCTGTTGCAGACTCTCGATCAGTCGCAGGCTGCTGCGTGCGCCGAAGCCGGCAATGGTAGCAAGCTCTGCCTGATCCAGGGTCAGCCAATCCAAAAGGCCTTTGATACGGCCTGTTGCAACCAGCCTGGCCCAGGTTTGTTCGCCGACATTGTCTAGGTGCAGCCCCTGTTTGCCGCTGAGCCAGGTCAGGCGGGCGACAAACTGGCCCTCGCATCCGGGTGTTGGTCGCCAGCAGCTCAGGGCATGAAAGTCTTCCGGCGCTGGCGCCTGGATCGCCTGGCGTTGCTGGCTCCTGAGGACCACGCCATCCAGGCGGGGCAGGGTCAGTCCGGCGAGGCTGATGGCCACCTGGTCGCCGGGCAGGATATCCAGGGCTTGCCAGCGTTGCAGCGAGCCGACGCTGACGCGACGGATCTGTCGGTCATCGAGGAGCACCGGGTCGATGTCCAGCAAGGGACTGATGCGCCCGGTGCGGCCGATCCGGAAGCGCACCTGGCGCACATTGGCCAGGGCCTGGGCATAGGGGTATTTCCAGGCCGCGATCCAATGTGGGGCCCTGGCCTGCCAGCGTTCGGCGGCGGGGCGCAGGCTCTGGCGCAGGATGATGCCGTCACTGGCAAAGGGCAGGGGCGAACGGTACCAGTGTTCCCGCCAGTGCCGGGCCTCGCTGAACCCGCTGACCGGGCGGCTGTATTGGGCACCTTCGGTGAAGCCCAGCAGCGCCAGTTGTTCCAGGCGTTCACTCAGGGTGGCGGGGCCTTGGGGCCAGTCCCAGACGAACAGGCCGATTTGTGCCGCCTCTGCCGCCGACAGGTGTTTGCGTGCCAGCCATCCGGCGACCCGGCTGCGGGCGTTGAGGCTGCCGGAGCGGGCCTGGATGTGTTGCTCCAGGCGTTGATAGAGCTCTCCCTGCAAGAGCAGGTCCACGGGCTGGGGCAGTTGTTTGGGGATGGCCGCGATCTGCCGGGCACGGGCGCTCCAGTCCTGGCCGTGCAAGCCATCGCCCCGGCTTAGTGCCTGGTGGAAACGGCCTTTGCGGTAGATCAGGGTCACCGCCACGCCATCGACCTTGGGCTGAGCCCAGATGCCTTCACGGCCTTTCAGCCAGAGCTGTACCGCGTTGTCGTCGGGGAGCTTTTCCACTCCAGTGTGGGCGATGGGGTGGGGCACGGGGCCCCGGGCGCCGAGCAGGGAAGGGGCTGCGGCGACTGGAAGCAGGGGGAAGCATCGCTGCAGGCTGGTCAGGCGCTGCCGTGACTGATCATAGAGCTCATCGGCCACGGGCGATTGGCCGTGTTGGTGATAGCGGGTGTCCCAGGCCTCTAGCTGTTGTCGCAGCGCGGTGAGTTCCCGTTCGGCCTGGGCACTGGGCCAGTCGGGGCATTGGGCCAGGGCGGGCAGGCCGGTGAGGGTCAGGAGCAGTAGAAAGAGTCTTGGCAGCATGGGGAGCGTCCTTGCTCTGAATGGGCATGCCTTGAAGGGTAGGTGGGCGTGGGGCGGTTTTTCGGCGGGGTGGTTGCGGGGTGTTTCATGGCGGTCTGGGGCGCTGGCTCGGCCAGCGGATACCTGCACAACTGCGCTGTAGAGAGAAACCTCTGGCGACAAAAAAGCCCCGCCGGTGATGCCGGCGGGGCTTTGTCTGTTACCGGGTGTGGCTTAGAGGCCGGCAGCAGCGCGCAGGGCGTCGGCGCGGTCGGTGCGTTCCCAAGTGAAGGTGGTGAAAGTGTCGTCACCCACGGTCTTGGTCTGCGGAGTACGGCCGAAGTGACCGTAGGACGCGGTTTCCTGGTACATCGGGTGCAGCAGGTCGAGCATGGTGGTGATCGCGTAAGGACGCAGGTCGAAGTGCTCGCGGACCAGCTTGATGATCTTGTCGTCGCTGATCTTGCCGGTGCCGAAGGTGTTCAGGGAGATCGAGGTCGGTTGAGCCACGCCGATGGCGTAGGACACCTGGATCTCGCAGCGCTCGGCCAGGCCGGCGGCGACGATGTTCTTGGCCACGTAGCGACCGGCATAGGCCGCGGAGCGGTCGACCTTGGATGGATCCTTGCCGGAGAATGCGCCGCCGCCGTGACGGGCCATGCCGCCGTAGCTGTCGACGATGATCTTGCGCCCGGTCAGGCCGCAGTCGCCCACCGGGCCGCCGATGATGAACTGGCCGGTCGGGTTGATGTGGAACTGGGTGTCCTTGTGCAGCAGTTCAGCCGGCAGCACGTGCTTGACGATCAGTTCCATCACGCCTTCGCGCAGGTCGTTGTACGACACTTCAGGGTTGTGCTGGGTCGACAGCACCACCGCGTCAATGCCGACCACGATGCCGTTTTCATAGCGGCAGGTGACCTGGGACTTGGCGTCCGGGCGCAGCCATGGCAGCAGGCCCGATTTGCGCGCTTCAGCCTGGCGATGGACCAGTTGGTGGGAGAAGGCGATCGGCGCTGGCATCAGCGCGGCGGTTTCGTTGCTGGCGTAGCCGAACATCAGGCCCTGGTCGCCGGCGCCCTGATCTTCGGGCTTGGCACGGTCGACGCCCTGGTTGATGTCGGGGGACTGCTTGCCAATGATGTTCATCACGCCGCAGGTGGCGCCGTCGAAGCCGACTTCTGAGCTGGTGTAGCCGATGTCGCAGATCACGTCGCGAACGATCTGCTCCAGGTCGACCCAGGCGCTGGTGGTGACTTCCCCGGCGACGATGGCGACACCGGTCTTGACCAGGGTTTCCACGGCTACGCGAGCGTGCTTGTCCTGGGCAATGATGGCGTCCAGCACCGCATCGGAGATCTGGTCAGCGATTTTATCCGGATGCCCTTCAGACACGGACTCGGAGGTGAAAAGGGAGTATTCGCTCATCTCGACGGTTTCCTAAAATTTACCGATGGTGAGTGTCGCCAGCCGGTCGCTGAAAATGGCGGACCTGGATCTGGAAACCATTACGTAAGCCTACATAGAGGCTTTCCCCGGGAGTCAGTCCCGCAGCGGTGGCCCAACGGGCCAAGTCATCTTGTTCGAACCCTAGCCAGAGATCGCCGCAAGCCTCTTTGGCCCAGCTCTGGTTGTGGCTGCACAAGTCTGTTACCAACAGGCTGCCGCCTGGTTGCAGCAATTGGGCCATCTGCTTAAGGGCCTCGGCCGGTGCGGCGAAATGGTGCAGGACCATGTTCAGCACCACGCAGTCGGCCGTCAGTTGTACGCCATCCAGTGCATCGGCCAGTTGCAGGCTGACGTTAGCCAGTGTTTCGCGTTCACACAGCTGACGGGCCAGTTCAAGCATCGCCGGGCTGTTGTCCAGCGCGGTGACCCGGGCAAAGCGTCGGGCCAGGTCGGGGAGAAAACCACCGTCGCCAGGGCCCACTTCAATGGCCGTGGCCATTGCCTTGAAGCTCAGCTTGTCCAGTAGCGCGAGCACGCTGTCGCGGTACTGGGGCAGTCCTGCGATCAGGTCCTGCTGGGCGCGGAATTTATCCGCCACCCGGGAAAAAAAGTCCTGGCTGGCTGCGGCCCGTTGCCGGTGCACCAGGCCAATCCGATTCTGGACATCCGCCGGCAGTCGCATCTGGTCGACTTCGTCCAGCAGGGCGGCGTGCAGCTTGCCGCCCAGGAGTTCGGTGTGGGGCAGGGCGCGGCGATAGAAAATCGCGTTGCCTTCACGGCGGGTCGCCACCAGGCTGGCTTGGGCCAGGACCTTCAAATGGTGGCTCATGCCCGACTGGCCGATGGCAAAGATCTGCGCCAGTTCCAGTACGCCGAACGAGTCGTTGCTCAGGGCGCGCAATACATTGAGTCGCAAAGGATCGCCGCCGGCCTTGCACAGGGCGGCCAGCTCGTCGCAATCGTCATGCTCAATGGAGGGGGCGCTCAGGTTCATAGGGGCGCAGTCTAGAGGTGCCTGCAAAGGCCTGCAAGATCAATATCAAAAAGTTTTGATATTGCCTGGTGGGAGGCCTCTGCCAGAGCCTTGGCCGGCCCTGTCGGCCGGCGACAAGTGGGTTTTCCCTGGTGATTGCCGGCTTATCCGTGGGAAAAACATGCCTGAGTGACTATCTGTCATTGCCCCCGCCAGACGCCTGAGGGAAAATGCAGGCCTTTTTTCCGTTTCGTTTTATTCAATCCTCAGGAGATCAGCGATGCCCAGCCGTCGTGAGCGTGCCAACGCCATTCGTGCCCTCAGCATGGATGCCGTGCAAAAAGCCAACAGCGGCCATCCAGGTGCCCCCATGGGTATGGCGGATATCGCCGAAGTACTTTGGCGTGACTACCTCAAGCACAACCCGAGCAATCCATCCTTCGCCGACCGTGACCGCTTCGTGCTGTCCAACGGTCATGGCTCGATGCTGATCTACTCGCTGCTGCACCTGACCGGCTACGACCTGTCGATCGATGACCTGAAGAACTTCCGCCAACTGCACAGCCGCACCCCGGGCCACCCGGAATTCGGCTACACCCCGGGCGTGGAAACCACCACTGGTCCGTTGGGCCAGGGCCTGGCCAATGCCGTGGGCTTCGCCCTGGCGGAAAAAGTCCTGGCGGCGCAGTTCAACCGTCCGGGCCACAACATCGTCGATCACCACACCTACGTGTTCCTGGGTGATGGCTGCATGATGGAAGGCATTTCCCACGAGGTGGCCTCCCTGGCCGGTACCCTGGGCCTGGGCAAGCTGATCGCCTTTTACGATGACAACGGCATCTCCATCGATGGTGAAGTCGAAGGCTGGTTCACCGATGACACGCCGAAGCGTTTCGAAGCCTACAACTGGCAGGTGATCCGCAATGTCGACGGCCACGATCCGGAAGAAATCAAGATCGCCATCGACACCGCGCGCAAGAGCCCGCTGCCGACCCTGATCTGCTGCAAGACCACCATCGGTTTCGGTTCGCCGAACAAGCAGGGCAAGGAAGACTGCCACGGCGCGCCACTGGGTGCCGAGGAAATCGCCCTGACCCGCGCTGCGCTGAAGTGGAACCATGGCCCGTTCGAAATCCCGGCTGACATCTACGCCGAGTGGGATGCCAAGGAAGCCGGTCGCGCCGTGGAAGCCGAATGGGATCAGCGTTTCGCTGCCTACTCCGCTGCGTTCCCTGCCGAAGCCAACGAACTGGTGCGTCGTCTCGCCGGCGATCTGCCAGCGGACTTCGCCGAGAAGGCCAACGCTTATATCGCTGAGGTGGCGGCCAAGGGCGAAACCATCGCCAGCCGTAAAGCCAGCCAGAACACCCTGAACGCCTTCGGTCCGCTGCTGCCCGAGTTCCTCGGCGGCTCGGCCGACCTGGCCGGTTCCAACCTGACCCTGTGGAAAGGCTGCAAGGGCGTCAGCGCTGAAGACGCCAGCGGCAACTACATGTACTACGGCGTGCGCGAGTTCGGCATGACCGCCATCATGAACGGCGTCGCCCTGCACGGCGGCCTGGTGCCTTACGGCGCGACCTTCCTGATGTTCATGGAATACGCTCGCAACGCGGTGCGCATGTCGGCGCTGATGAAGCAGCGGGTGATCCACGTCTACACCCACGACTCCATCGGCCTGGGCGAAGACGGCCCGACTCACCAGCCGATCGAGCAACTGACCAGCCTGCGCAGCACCCCGAACCTCGACACCTGGCGCCCGGCCGATGCCGTGGAATCGGCGGTGTCCTGGAAGTACGCCCTGGAGCGCAAGGACGGTCCTTCGGCGCTGATCTTCTCCCGCCAGAACCTGCAGCACCAAACCCGCGATGCCGGCCAGATCGCCGACATCAGCCGCGGTGGCTACGTGCTGAAAGACTGCGCAGGCGAGCCTGAGCTGATCCTGATCGCCAGCGGTTCGGAAGTGGGCCTGGCGGTCCAGGCGTTCGACAAGCTGACCGAGCAGGGCCGCAAGGTGCGTGTGGTGTCCATGCCGTGCACCAGCGTGTTCGACGCCCAGGATGCCGGCTACAAGCAGTCGGTGTTGCCGCTGCAGGTCAGCGCGCGGATTGCCATCGAAGCTGCCCATGCCGACTTCTGGTACAAGTACGTCGGCCTGGAAGGTCGGGTGATCGGCATGACCACCTACGGCGAATCGGCCCCTGCGTCGGCTCTGTTCGAAGAGTTCGGTTTCACCCTGGACAACATCCTGGGCCAGGCCGAAGAGCTGCTGGAAGACTAAACCCGGAAGCCGGGTTGTCTGCACTGATGCAATCGCGAGCAAGCTCGCTCCTACAAGGATGTATGTCGTCCTTGTGGGAGCGAGCTTGCTCGCGATGACGATGGCGCAGGCAGCACGCAGCTGATGGTTTCATTACCGGTCATTGAGAACCCCATGCCTCAACCGCGTCCCTATAAAGTTGCACTCAACGGCTACGGCCGGATTGGTCGTTGCGTCTTGCGTGCTCTGTTCGAGCGAGGGGCCGCGGCCGGGTTCGAGATCGTCGCCATCAACGATCTGGCCGACATGGCCAGCGTCGAGTACCTGACACGCTTCGACTCCACCCACGGCCGGTTTCCCGGTGAGGTGAAGGTCGACGGCGATTGTCTGCATATCAATGGCAACTGCGTGAAAGTGCTGCGCAGTGCCACCCCCGAAGGCATCGATTGGGCGTCACTGGACGTCGATCTGGTGCTGGAATGCTCCGGTGCCTACCACACCCGTGAAGACGGCCAGCGTTTCCTCGACGCCGGCGCGCCGCGGGTGCTGTTCTCCCAGCCGATGGCCAGCGAGGCGGATGTCGACGCCACCATCGTCTATGGAGTCAATCAGGATTGCCTGACCGGCGCCGAGCTGCTGGTGTCCAATGCCTCCTGCACCACCAACTGCGGCGTGCCGCTGTTGCGCCTGCTGGATCAGGCCGTTGGCCTGGAGTACGTGTCGATCACCACCATTCACTCGGCGATGAACGACCAGCCGGTGATCGATGCCTATCACCACGAAGACCTGCGCCGGACCCGTTCGGCGTTCCAGTCGGTGATTCCGGTGTCCACCGGCCTGGCGCGAGGCATCGAGCGCCTGCTGCCGGAACTTGCCGGAAGAATCCAGGCCAAAGCCGTGCGGGTGCCGACGGTCAACGTGTCCTGCCTCGACATCACGATGCAGACCGTGAGCGATACCGACGCCCTGGAGGTCAACCGGATTCTGCGCGAGGCCGCCACCAGCGGTCCGCTCAAGGGCCTGCTGGCCTATACCGAGCTGCCCCACGCGAGCTGTGATTTCAATCATGACCCCCATTCGGCGATCGTCGATGCCAGTCAGACCCGTGTTTCCGGCCCCCGGCTGGTGAACATCCTGGCCTGGTTCGACAACGAATGGGGCTTTGCCAACCGGATGCTGGATGTTGCTGGGCACTACCTGCAAACAGCCACTCCACGCTCTGCCACTAAACTCTCTGTTTCTGAACAACAGTAACCCAGGAATTGCGACCCATGACCGTGTTGAAGATGACCGACCTCGATCTGCAAGGTAAGCGTGTGCTGATCCGCGAAGACCTCAACGTCCCAGTCAAGGACGGCGCTGTCACCAGCGATGCGCGGATCCTGGCTTCGCTGCCGACCATCAAGCTGGCCCTGGAAAAGGGCGCGGCAGTGATGGTCTGCTCGCACCTGGGCCGTCCGACCGAAGGCGAGTTCTCCGCCGAGAACAGTCTCAAGCCAGTGGCCGACTACCTGAGCCGCGCCCTGGGCCGCGAAGTGCCGCTGGTGGCCGACTACCTGGGTGGCGTCGAGGTCAAGGCCGGCGACGTCGTGCTGTTCGAGAACGTGCGCTTCAACAAGGGCGAGAAAAAGAACGCCGACGAACTGGCCCAGCAATACGCCGCCCTGTGCGATGTGTTCGTGATGGACGCTTTCGGCACCGCGCACCGCGCCGAGGGTTCGACCCACGGCGTGGCCAAGTTCGCCAAAGTGGCCGCCGCAGGCCCGCTGCTGGCCGCTGAGCTGGAAGCGCTGGGCAAGGCCCTGGGCAACCCGGCCAAGCCGATGGCGGCCATCGTTGCCGGTTCCAAGGTGTCCACCAAGCTGGACGTGCTCAACAGCCTGAGCCAGATCTGCGACCAGCTGATCGTCGGCGGCGGCATTGCCAACACTTTCCTGGCTGCTGCCGGGCACCCGGTGGGCAAGTCGCTGTACGAGCCGGATCTGTTGGACACCGCTCGCGCCATCGCCGCCAAGGTCAGCGTGCCGCTGCCGGTGGATGTTGTGGTGGCCAAGGAGTTTGCCGAAAGCGCCGCCGCGACCGTCAAGCTGATCGCCGATGTGGCCGCTGACGACATGATCCTCGACATTGGCCCACAGACCGCCGCGCAGTTCGCCGAGCTGCTGAAGTCCTCCAGGACCATCCTCTGGAACGGCCCTGTAGGCGTGTTCGAATTCGACCAGTTCGGCAACGGCACCCAAGTGCTGGCCCAGGCCATCGCCGACAGCGCAGCGTTCTCCATCGCGGGTGGTGGCGACACCCTGGCGGCCATCGACAAATATGGCGTTGCCCAGCAGATCTCCTACATTTCTACCGGTGGCGGCGCCTTCCTCGAATTCGTCGAAGGCAAGGTGCTGCCGGCGGTTGAAGTCCTGGAAGCCCGGGCCAAGGCCTGAAGCCTCGATTGGCCGGGCAAAGGAGTGTTCTGATGGTCAAGACCTTGCCACTGTTGATGGTCGTGGCGCTGCTGGCGGGGTGCTCCAGTGCCCCGCAGGCAAAGCCGGCGGACGAAGCCGGCGAGCCGGGCCAGGGCTGTTATCAGGCCGACTGGCAGGCCGAGACTGCGCCGGTGATCAACAAGCGCCTGGGCCCCGAAGGCCTGGAGAAGTACGAGACACCGTCAAAGACCAGGGAACAGGGTTGCCCTTGACCGGTCAGATCGGATAACGCAATGCGCTGGAGCCTCCGGGCTGCCGGCCGAGGAACATTGATGAAAGCTTTGATCGCCGTGGCGATGCTGGGAGCCTTGGCCGGTTGCGCCAACCTGAACCTGCTCAAGTCGCCGGCCACCGACAACTGGACGACCTGGACCTGCGACAGCCAGGCCCAGGTGCTGTGGCGCTATACCGACGACAGCCGCAAGACGGTCGACGTGCGCCTGGGGGGCGACGACCAGGTGCGGCGCCTGAAGCTTGAGCCCAGTGGTTCGGGCTCGCTGTACAGCGACGACATGCTGGCGTTTCACGTCAAGGGCGAGGAGGGCCTGGTCTACTGGGTCGCCACCAACGACCTGATCGGCCGCGGCTGCAAGGCCATGTAGGAGCTGGCTTGCCAGCGAAGGCGGCCTTCCAGACCTGTGCAAGGTTCAAGGCCGCTTTCGCCGGCGAGCCGGCTCCTACAGGGCTGTAGAGAATTGGTTTTAACGGATACAACAGAGCGGGCCGACCCCCGATCTGCAATCACTTGAACAGCAGTCGCCGCTACGGCAGGCTTGCACGATTAACGACCCTCGACCGGGAGAGACACACACAATGGCACTCATCAGCATGCGCCAGATGCTGGACCACGCAGCCGAGTTCGGCTACGGCGTTCCAGCCTTCAACGTCAACAACCTTGAGCAGATGCGCGCCATCATGGAAGCCGCTGACAAGACTGACTCTCCGGTGATCGTCCAGGCTTCGGCCGGCGCCCGCAAATACGCCGGTGCGCCGTTCCTGCGCCACCTGATTCTGGCCGCCATCGAAGAATTCCCCCATATCCCGGTGTGCATGCACCAGGACCACGGCACCAGCCCTGACGTCTGCCAGCGTTCCATCCAGCTGGGCTTTTCCTCGGTGATGATGGACGGCTCCCTCGGCGAAGACGGCAAGACCCCGACCGACTACGAGTACAACGTGCGCGTCACCCAGCAGACCGTGGCCATGGCCCACGCCTGCGGCGTGTCGGTAGAAGGCGAGCTGGGCTGCCTGGGCTCCCTGGAAACCGGCATGGCCGGTGAAGAGGACGGCATCGGCGCCGAAGGCGTGCTGGATCACAGCCAGATGCTGACCGACCCGGAAGAAGCCGCGGACTTCGTCAAGAAGACCCAGGTCGACGCCCTGGCCATCGCCATCGGCACCAGCCACGGCGCCTACAAGTTCACCAAGCCGCCTACCGGCGACGTGCTGGCCATCGACCGCATCAAGGAAATCCACAAGCGCATCCCCAACACCCACCTGGTGATGCACGGTTCGTCCTCGGTTCCGCAAGAGTGGCTGGCGATCATCAACCAGTACGGCGGCGACATCAAAGAAACCTACGGCGTGCCGGTTGAGGAAATCGTCGAAGGCATCAAGTACGGCGTGCGCAAGGTCAACATCGACACCGACCTGCGCCTGGCGTCCACCGGTGCCATGCGCCGCCTGATGGCCACCAACCCGAGCGAGTTCGACCCGCGTAAATTCTTCGGCGCCACCGTGACCGCCATGCGCGATGTGTGTATCGCTCGTTACGAAGCCTTCGGCACCGCCGGCAACGCTTCGAAGATCAAGCCGATCTCCCTGGAAGCGATGTTCCAGCGTTACCTCAAAGGTGAGCTGAACGCCAAGGTCAACTAAGCCTTGGGGTCATCCGGAAAGCCCGCAGCGATGCGGGCTTTTTTGTGTCCGGCATTTCTGTCTCCGCGGGCGTTGGCTGGCCAGCGAAAATGATCTCTGGGCATGTATAGGGCGCTCTCGCCGGCAAGCCGGCTCCTACAGGTGATCGAGGTGCTGCTGTGTAGGAGCTGGCTGGCCAGCGAAGAGGCCTCTGGGCATGCGCAGGGCTCAAGGCAGCCTGCGCCGGCAGGAGGGGCCTAGATTTTGTTGTGGTCGATATCCAGCTTGGAGAAGGTCACCTTGCCGCCTTCACTGGTGTAGCCGCTGTTGTCCTGTACATAAACCCCGGCCTTGAAATACAGCGGCTTGTCGCGCCAGCTCGCGCTCAACTGCCCATCCCATTGCTGGCCGGCGGCACTGAGTTCCAGGGCGCCGCCTGGGCTCAGATGGATCAGGTAGGAAAAATCGCGATTCAGGGGCACGTTTTCGGCCAGGGTGATGACCCGGCCCTCTTCGTCGTCCGGGCGCATGCGCACCTTGGCCACGATAGTGCCGCTGCCTTTGCTGGTCTTGTACTGGTACTCCACTTTGACCAGGGGCTTGGTGCTGTTGTAGGCGTGAATCTGGCCCACGACGATCTTGCCCGACGACGGCACCTGGTTCACCGCCAGGGTGGCGTGCAGCAGGTTGTCGGCTTCGGGGTAGGTCCAATTGCGCAGAGTGCCGTCGGCGTAGGTTTCGCGCAACTCGGTGCGCGGATAGATGGCGTTCTCGGTCTTCGAGCCGGTGACTGGTGACCAGAAGAACAGGGTGCCACTGTCGGAGTGGAAGTACCGGTCCTTGAAGCCTTTGACCAGTGTCGGGGTGTCGATGGTCGCCGGTGGGTTGCCGACGGGAACGCTGAGGTTCCAGGTTGCCAGGTCGATCATGCTGGAGACTCCGCAATGGGGAAGGTCTAGTGCAGGGCGCCGAAGGCTTTAGCCTGCGCTTCTCAGGGCGTCTTTATAGCGTAGAAGCGGCTGCCTGGAATGTCCGTATGGCGGATAAATGGCGTCAGCAAAATGTCTAAATGCCATCTTCCCCGGGTTCTATAAGGCATAACTGTGACCGTTAGTCGGGTGCCGGGGCCATTGGTGAAGCGATGGCGGGGTGGCAGCTTCTGCTTTTCAGGATCCGGGTCTAGAGTGCTTTCGTATTTGTCAGGTTTTCTCACCCGTTCAGTCTTATTACAGACAAGAGAAGCAGCATGGAATGCGTGCAACCGGAGGCCCTCGAAGGCGACTCCACTCTTCTGATCGTTGATGACTATCCTGAAAACCTCCTGAGCATGCGGGCACTGTTGCAGCGCCAGGACTGGCGGGTGATGACCGCGGCCTCTGGTCTTGAGGCCCTGAGCCTGCTGCTCGAGCATGAAGTGGATCTGGTCCTGCTGGATGTGCAGATGCCCGGCATGGATGGTTTCGAAGTGGCCCGCCTGATGCGCGGCAGCCAGCGCACGCGTTTGACCCCGATCATCTTCCTCACCGCCAACGAACAGTCCCAGGACGCCGTGATCAAGGGTTATGCCAGTGGCGCGGTGGATTACCTGTTCAAGCCGTTCGACCCGCAGATCCTCAAGCCCAAGGTCCAGGCGCTGCTGGAGCACCAGCGCAATCGTCGCGCTCTGCAGCAGCTCAGTCATGATCTGGAGGTGGCGCGGGCGTTCAACGCCTCGGTGCTGGACAACGCTGCCGAAGGCATCCTGGTGGTGGATGAGAGCGGACGGGTGCGCTACGCCAATCCGGCGGTTTCGCGCTTGCTCAATGCCCAGGTGAAAGAGCTGGAGGGGTCGCTGTTCCTCGACTATCTGCAAAAGCCCCATGTTCCCGACTGGAGCGAATCCGAGCTCCTGGCCTGCTATCGACGCGGGCAGACCTATCGCCTGCATGACGCTCTGCTGCGTACCGTGCCCGGCCAGCAGCTCAGCGTGGCGTTGTCCTGTGCGCCCTTGCCCAGTGAGCAGAAGGCCATGGTGGTGACCCTGCTGGACATGTCCGAAGTACGTCACCTGCATCAGCAACTGGAATATCAGGCGGTCACCGACCCGCTCACCGGGCTGCTCAACCGCCGCGGTTTCTACCAGACGGTGGAAAACATCCTGTTGCGCGGTGATCGTCCGGGCAAGACCCTGGTCCTGCTCTACCTGGACCTTGACGGCTTCAAGCGGGTCAACGACTCCCTGGGGCACGATGCCGGCGACCGGGTGCTGCGCTGGGTGTCCGAGCAGTTGAAGGAGTGCCTGCATTCCTTCGACATTCTCGGACGCATGGGCGGTGATGAGTTTACGGCCCTGCTGGAACTGAGCTTCCCCGAGCAGGCGGCGAAAATCGCCGAGAGGCTGATCGAGCGCCTGTCCATCAGCCAGCAGATCGACGGTCTGGAGGTGGTGCTGGGCGCCAGCATCGGCATCGCCATCTATCCCGACTGCGGCTCCAACCTGGACGGCCTGCTGCGGGCGGCAGACATCGCGATGTACGAAGCCAAGCGTGCGGGCCGCCAGCAATATCGCTACTACGATCACGAGATGAATGGCCGTGCACGCTCCCGACTGATGCTCGAAGAAAGCGTGCGCAGCGCGGTGGAGCGCAAGGAATTCACCCTGGTGTATCAACCTCAGGTGGCCATCGCCGATGGTCGTTTGCGCGGCTTCGAAGCCTTGTTACGCTGGCGCCACCCGAGTGTCGGCGATGTGCCGCCGGGGCTGTTCCTGCCGCTGCTGGAAGAGGCGCGGCTGATCAGTCGCCTGGGCAGTTGGATCTATCAGCAGGGGGCCGCCCAGCGCAAGGACTGGGAGCAGGTGTTCAGCCCCGATCTGGTGCTGGGGGTCAGTCTCAGCGCCACCCAGTTCGGCATGCCCAATCTGGCCAATGAACTGCGTCAGGTGCTGGTGCGCCATGGCTTGCAGCCGCGCCAGCTGGAAGTGGAGGTCACCGAGGCGGCGTTGACCCAGAACCTGGCCGAGACCCGCAAGCAGTTGCAGCAGTTGCATCAACTGGGAGTGCGGGTGGCCCTGGACGACTTCGGTTCGGGCAGTTGCTGCCTGGCCTATCTGCGTGACCTGCAACTGGACACCCTCAAGCTCGACCGGCACCTGATCGCCCGCTTGTTGACCTCGCCGCGGGACGCCGCCATCGCCCGCAGCGTGATCGACCTGTGCAAGCAGTTCGGCTTGCTGGTGATCGCCGAAGGCGTGGAAACCCACGAGCAGTACCAATGGCTCAAGGCCAACGGTTGCGAATACGTGCAGGGGTTCCTGGTGGCCCGGCCGCTGACCGCCGCCAGCGCCAGCCAGTTTGCCCAGCCCTTTGACTGGAGCGCGTTGCCGGCCTGAATTCGCTACACTGGCGGCCTTCGTACCTTGCGCTGCCCCTCCATGACCGCACTCAAATACCTCCAGGCCTATCCCGTCGCCCTGCAACAGCAAGTGCGTCAGCTGATCGTCGAAGATCGCCTGGGGGAGTACCTCAGTGGGCGTTATCCACACAAGCATGCGGTGCAGAGTGACAAGGCGCTGTACAGCTACGCCCTGGAGCTGAAGCAGGAATACCTGCGCAACGCGCCGGCCATCGACAAGGTGCTGTTCGACAACCGCCTGGACCTGACCCACCGCGCCCTTGGCCTGCACACCACGGTGTCCCGGGTGCAGGGCGGCAAGCTCAAGGCCAAGAAGGAGATCCGCATTGCCTCGCTGTTCAAGGAGGCGGCGCCGGAATTCTTGCGGATGATCGTGGTGCACGAGTTGGCGCACTTCAAGGAGTCGGAGCACAACAAGGCGTTCTACAAGCTCTGCGAGCACATGCTGCCGGGCTATCACCAGCTGGAATTCGACCTGCGGGTCTACCTGACCTGGCGCGACTTGCAAGCCAGGGCGGGGGCGGCGGATTAATTCATGGCAATAGGGAGTGAGCGATGGATGTAAGCAAGACCAAGAGCAGTTTCTACCGCCGCCTGTATGTGGCGTATCTGATCGACAGCGGGCTGGCCAGCAGCGTACCGGCGCTCACCGAAGTCACCGGCATGCCCCGGCGCACCGCCCAGGACACCATCGCCGCCCTGGCGGACCTGGACATCCTCTGCGAATTCGAACAGCAAGATGGCGCCCGCAATCACGCCGGGCGCTACCGGATCCACAACTGGGGCGCCATCGACAAGGGCTGGATCGAGCCCAACCTGCGGCAGATCAAGGCCGTGCTGGGCTATCCCTGAGACTCAGGACCGGCGCATGCCAATGTGCGCAATACCGTCTTCCAGGTATTGCTCGCCCGCCACCACGAAACCGTAGCGACTGTAGTAGGCCTGCAAGTGAGCCTGGGCCGAGAGGTAGATCGGGGTGTCGGGCCAATGCCGTTCTGCCTGCTTCAGCGCCTGCTCCATCAGGGTATGGCCCAGGCCCTGGCCGCGCGCCTGTTCAGCAATGAGCACGCGGCCGATCACCACATCACCGCCCTGGGAGATCGGGTCCAGCAGGCGCAGGTAAGCCACTAGCCGGTCACCGTCCCAGGCCATCAGGTGGCAGGTGTCGCCTTCCAGGTCACGGCCATCGACCTCTTGATAGGGGCATTTCTGTTCCACGACAAAGACTTCGGTGCGCAGTTGCAGGATGGCGTACAGCTGTTCCTTGCCCAGATCGGTGTGATGCTTGCAGACCCATTCGATGGTCATTTCCAGCTCCTCTAGAAAGTGCTGCGCGAAATACTAGGCACATCGCCCGAGGATGTCTTGTGGGTTAACGCGGTGAAGTTGTTTCTGTGAGATAGGTCAAAATGCCATTACTGCGCTAACCGGCATTTGTCTTCTTTGTGTAATCTGTTTTCAAGTCCTGCGCATTGGCTTTGATGAGCTAATGTTAGGACCTGGGGCGAGCCGTCGAGCGCGGGTCGCATCCCTTGAGTGTGGGCTGGAACGCGCCGGGCTCAGTGCCCGCTAAGGATCTATTAGCATGCTGCGATTGCATCGAGCGTTAGCCTTGATCGGATTGCTGTTGCTGGGCCACAGCGCTTCTGCGGAGAAATTGCGACTGGTCGCTGATGCCTGGCCGCCCTTCACCGACGCGACCCTGGTCAATGGTGGCGTGGCCACCGACATCGTCAGTACCGCTCTGTCCCGCGCCGGCTATGCCAGCGAGTTCGAGCAGGTGCCCTGGGCCCGGGCCCTGCTGGGCATCGGCGAGGGTCGCTACGACGTGCTGGTCAATGCCTGGTACAACGAGGAGCGCACCCACCTGGGGCAGTTCTCCGCGGAGTACATGCTCAACCGGGTGCGCTTCATCAAGCGCAAGGACGCCCCGCTGGAATACAGCAACCTCAAGCAGTTGCACGATTACCCGGTGGCCGTGGTGCGTGGCTATGCCTATTCCCCGGAGTTCGACAGCGACCCGGACCTGCAGAAGGTCCCGGTGCACAACTTCGCCATGGCGGTGCGCATGCTGGCGGCGGACCGGGTCAAGCTGACCCTGGAAGATGAGTACGTCGCCCGTTACTACCTGGCCCGCGAGTCACCGCGGGTGCGCAACGCCGTGGAGTTCCTGCCCAAGCCGTTGAGCGAGAACAGCCTGCATATCCTGGTGAGCCTGAAGAATCCCGAGCATGCGCAGATCGTGGCCCGGTTCGACCGGGAGATTGCCGCCATGAAAGCCGACGGCAGCTACGATCGCCTGCTGCGCCAGCACGGTATGTAACCGAACACGGTGCTGTAGGAGCTGGCTTGCCAGCGAACACGTCCCCGAGGGCGATTCAGGACTCAAGGGCCTCTTCGCCGGCAAGCCGGCTCCTACGGTTAGGTGGCGCTGCTGGTGTCCTTGATCAAGTGCGCCGCCAGGGTCCGCAACGGGCCCAGTTGGCGGCAGATCAGTGCCAGTTGGGTCTGCACCAGGCGCTGGCCTTCGTCGATCTCATCCGGCATCTGCTCCAGCTCATTGGCCAGCGCTTCCTCGGCATCGCTGTGGATGGCGATCGGGGTCTTGTTGGACAGGCCCTGGGCGATTTCATCGATGCTCGCCGCCAGGCTGACGCCCGCGCCATTGATCAGCTGTTCGCGAACCTCGTCCGGGAGTCGGGTTTCCCGGTGTGCGCCCAGGCCCGACAGGTAGCTGAGCAGGGTGTGGGACAGCACCAGGAAGCGGAAGCCCACGTCGGCCTCCTTACGGAAATGCCCCGGCTCCATGAGCATGTTGGCCAGGGTGGTGGATAGCGCCGCGTCGGCGTTGTGGGCATTGCGCCGGGCCAGGCGGTAGGCCAGGTCGTCGCTCTTGCCGGCGGCGTACTGCTGCATGATCTGGCGCAGGTAGATGCTGTTGCAGGTCAGGGTGTTGGCCAGCACCTTGTTCAGGCGCCGGCCCTGCCAGTCCGGCAGGAACAGGAACACCGCCAGCCCGGCGATCAGGCTGCCCAGCAGGGTATCGAACAGCCGCGGCAGAAACAGCCCGTAACCGTCGCCCACCTGGTTGAAGCAGAACAGCACCATCAGGGTGATCGCGGCGGTGGCCAGGGTGTAGCGGGTGGTGCGGTTGGTAAAGAACACCACCCCGGCGGCGATGGCGAACAACGACTGCACCAGGGGGCTGGGGAACAGGTCGAACAGCGCCCAGGCGATGGTCAGGCCGATGGCCGTGCCGACGATCCGCTGGCCCAGCTTGCGCCGGGTGGCGCCGTAGTTGGGCTGGCAGACGAACAGCGTGGTGAGGATGATCCAGTAGCCCTGGGACGGGTGGATCAAATGCACCATGCCGTAGCCGATGCTCAGCGCCAGGGGCAGGCGCAGGGCATGGCGAAACAGCAGCGAAGTCGGCGTCATCTGGGTGCGCAGGCGGGTCCAGACATCCTTGAGGTTGCGTGGCGAGCGATCCAGCAGGCTGCTGTCGGTGGCATCGGCCAGGGCGTCGGGGTTGCTCGCGTCGCTGAGCAGGCGATCGAGGGTGCCGAGGTTCGCCGCCAGGGCCCGCAGCGAGCGCAACAGCCCGCGCCAGGCCGGGTTGCTCTGGATCCGCAGGTGCTCCAGGGACGCGTCCAGGTCGCTCAGGGCCTCGGCGAAGCTGGCGTCATAGACGAATGGCTGGCGCAGCTGGATGGATTCCGCCAGCGCCCGGCAGGCCTTGCCCTGCTGGCGCAGCAGGCGCTGGCAGCGGAACAGCACGTCGCTGTGGAAGAACGCATCGGCCAGGGCGTTGTACGGGTAATGGGACGAACTGGCGCGTTCGTGGATGTCCTGGGCGAGGAAGTACAGCTTCAGGTAGCGACTGACCTTCGACCCCGGCCGGCCATTGCCGACCCGGTGCAGGATGATCTCCTTGGCCGCGTTGAGGGCCGCCACCACCTTGCCGTTCTGCTGGGCCAGCTCCAGGCGCCGGGCCTCCACATCCAGCTGGCGGATCGGCTCGAACAGCGACGACTTGAGCTTGAGGTAGAAACCCAGCTCGCGAAACAGCCGGGCCAGGCTCTGTTGCACCGGCTGGTTGGAAAACAGCGCCTGCCACAGCACCGAGAGCAGGCCGTACCAGGCGGCGCCGGCCACCAGCAGCACCGGCTCGTGCCAGAAATCGATCACCGCGCCGCCGCGCTGGTCGACGCCGATCATGGTGTAGACCGAGAGAATCAGGGTCGCCGAGGCAATGGCGCCATAACGCTCCCCCAGCGCCCCGAGCATGGTCAGGCCGAAGCTGGCCAGGGCCAGGGCGATGGCGAAGACCCAGGGGTAGGGGAACAGCAGCTCCACCGACAGCGCGGCAATGCTGAAGCACACCAGGGTCACGGCCAGGGCATTGAGCCGGCCTTGCCAGCTGTCGTCGGTTTCCGCCAGGGCGCTGGCGATGATGCCGAGGAACAGCGGGATCAGCAGGCCCATTTCATCCTGATACCAGCACAGCGCCATGCTGCCGGTCAGGGCGATGAACACCCGCACGCTGTAGCTGAATTTATCCAGCGCCCAGAGGCGGCGCAGAGACTGACGAAAAGAGGTCGATGACATGGAGTGGGACAGGCCTTCCGGGGCGATGCAGCTAAATTGAGCCAGTATTGACGACGGCGCAATGCCGCCGTCACATCTGCCAGCAAATTCTGTTCCGTGAATGCCAGGCGTCGCCCGCTGTCATGCCCCACGGGCGTGCCGGCGAGAAATGCCGGCGCTTTCGCGAGCAAGCTCGCTCCTACAGGGGAGGAGGTGGAATCAGACGTATTGTGCTGCCGCGTAGCCCGAGGCCCAGGCCCACTGGAAGTTGAAGCCGCCCAGGTGGCCGGTGACGTCCAGCACTTCACCGATGAAATACAGCCCCGGGCTTTTCAGCGATTCCATGGTCTTGGACGACACTTCGCGGGTGTCGACCCCGCCCAGGGTCACTTCGGCGGTGCGGTAGCCTTCGGTGCCCGCCGGCACCAGTTGCCAGTTGCCGAGTTTCTGCGCCACGTCCGCCAGCTCCGCCGGGGTGTACTGCTTCATCGGCTTGGAGACGAACCAGTGCTCGGCCAGCAGGCCGGCCATCTTCTTGGTGAAGATCTCCCCCAGCAGGGTTTTCAGTTCGCTGTTGGGGCGCTCGGCCTGCTGCTGTTGCAACCAGCCCAGGGCATCGTGGTCCGGCAGCAGATTGATCTCGACGCTGTCGCCGGGCTGCCAATAGGACGAAATCTGCAGGATCGCCGGACCACTGAGGCCGCGGTGAGTGAAGAGGATGTTCTCGCGGAAGCTCTGCCCGTTGCAGCTCACCAGGCAGTCCACCGAGGTCCCCGACAGCTCGCCGCACAGCTCCTTGAGCTGGTCGGTGATGGTGAACGGCACCAGGCCGGCACGGGTTGGCAGCAGCTCGTGGCCGAACTGCCTGGCCACTTGATAACCGAAGCCGGTGGCGCCCAGGGTCGGGATCGACAGGCCGCCGGTGGCGATCACCAGGGACTGGCACTGCACCGCGCCCAGGGTGGTCTGCAGCAGGTAGCCGGACTCAAGCTTCTCGATCTGCTGGATCGAGGTGTCCAGGCGCAACTCGACTCCGACCTGGTCGCATTCGTCGAGCAGCATGCCGAGGATGTCGCTGGACTTGTTATCGCAGAACAGCTGGCCGAGCTTCTTCTCGTGGTAGGGCACGCCGTGCTTGGCCACCAGGCCGATGAAGTCCCACTGGGTGTAGCGGGCCAGGGCCGATTTGCAGAAATGCGGGTTCTGCGAAAGGAAGTTGGCGGGCTCGGTGTACATATTGGTGAAATTGCAGCGGCCACCGCCGGACATCAGGATCTTCTTGCCGGCCTTGTTGGCGTGGTCCAGCAGCAGTACTTCACGACCCCGGCCGGCCGCGGTCAGGGCGCACATCAGCCCGGCCGCTCCAGCGCCGATGATCACGACTTGGGTAGAACGCAAAACGGTGTCCTCGCACAAATTTGTGTAGGGGCGGTGGGGTTAGAGGACGCGCACGCGCAGCGAGCGGCCCTTGATCTTGCCGTTGTTCAAACGCTGCAGCGCCTGCATGACCACGGTGCGTTCAACCGCCACATACGACTGGAAGTCGAAGATCGCAATCTTGCCGACCTGGGCGCCAGGGATCCCGGCGTCGCCAGTCAGTGCACCGAGAATATCGCCCGGACGCACTTTGTCCTTGCGCCCGCCAGCGATGCACAGCGTGCTCATCGGTGGCTGCAGCGGGGCGCCGCCCTGGGACTTGAGGTTGTCGATCTGATCCCAGTTCAGCGGGGTTTTCTGCAGCTGTTCGATGGCTTGCGCGCGATGGGCTTCGGACGGAGCGACAAGGCTGACCGCGATACCTTTTTCGCCAGCGCGACCGGTACGGCCAACGCGGTGAATGTGGATTTCCGAATCGCGGGCCAGCTCGACGTTGATCACCATGTCCAGCGCATCGATGTCCAGGCCACGGGCGGCCACGTCGGTGGCGACCAGTACCGAGGTACTGCGGTTGGCGAACATTGCCAGCACCTGATCGCGGTCACGCTGTTCCAGATCGCCGTGCAGGCCGACGGCGGAGATGCCTTTGGCGGTCAGGTGATCGACGGTTTCCTGCACTTGCTGCTTGGTGAAGCAGAAAGCGACGCAGGAAGCCGGACGGAAGTGGTGCAGGACCTTGGTCACTGCGCTCATGCGTTCTTCCGGGGAAATCTCGTAGAAACGCTGTTCGATCTGCGTGTCGTCGTGGAACGCTTCGGCTTTCACCGTCTGCGGATCACGCATGAATTTCGACGCCAGTTGCTTGATGCCCACCGGGTACGTGGCGGAGAACAGCAGGGTCTGCCGGCGCGACGGGGTCTGCTCGATGATGTCTTCGATGGCGTCGTAGAAACCCATGTCGAGCATGCGGTCGGCTTCGTCGAGGATCAGCGTGTTCAGGCCATCAAGCACTAGCGAACCCTTGCGCAGGTGTTGCTGGATACGCCCCGGGGTGCCGACGATGATGTGGGCGCCGTGTTCCAGGGAAGCGATCTGCGGGCCGAAGGACACGCCGCCGCACAGGGTCAGGACCTTGATGTTGTCTTCGGCGCGGGCCAGGCGACGGATTTCCTTGGCCACCTGGTCGGCCAGTTCGCGGGTCGGGCAGATCACCAGGGCCTGGCAGCCGAAGTAGCGCGGATTGATCGGGTTCAGCAGGCCGATGCCGAAGGCTGCGGTCTTGCCGCTGCCGGTCTTGGCCTGGGCGATCAGGTCCATGCCCTTGAGGATCACCGGCAAGCTTTGCGCCTGGATCGGCGTCATCTGGGCATAACCGAGGGAGTCGAGGTTAGCCAGCATGGCGGGAGACAGGGGCAAAGTATTAAAAGCGGTGGCGATGGTGGTCACGGTACTGGCCTGCAAAACAAAATGTCGCGCAGTGTATCAGTCCCGCTCCCACAACCTGCAAATTCTGGACGAGCAACCGCGCAGGGGCGGTTCTGCGTAGGAGCTGGCTTGCCAGCGAACGGCGCTGCCGAAGATTGTGCACCCGCATGGCGGCCTCTTCGCCGGCAAGCCGGCTCCTACGGAGGGAGGTGTGCGGGGCTCAGTGCTCGATGTGCTGTTCCTCGACCTTGCGTGCGCGGCGGCCATCGCTGGGCGACAGCTGGAGGAAGATCGCCGCCGCCAGCATCGCCATGATGCCCACGGTGAGGAAGGTCAGCTGGAAGGCCCCGAGCACGGTGTCCACGCCGTCATTGCCCACTTGTGCAGTGAAACCACCTAGCAGCGCACCGGCACAGGCGACCCCGAGGCTCAGGGACAGTTGCGCCACCACCGACAGCAGGCTGTTGCCGCTGCTGGCGGCGGCATCGTCGAGGTCGATCAGGGTCACGGTGTTCATGGCCGTGAACTGCAGCGAGTTGATCGCTCCCAGTACCGCCAGCATGGCCAGCAGCAGCGGGTAGGGCGTCTGTTCGCTGACCAGCCCCATGCTCGCCAGCATCAGGCCCAGGGCCAGGGTGTTGCCGGTGAGCACGATGCGGTAGCCCAGGCGCTCGATCAGTGGCCGGGCGATGGATTTGGCGAACATGGCCGCGGCCGCCAGGGGCAGCATGCTCATCCCCGCCTGGGACGGTGAATAGCCCAGGGCCACCTGCAGCAGCAGCGGCACCAGGAACGGCAGGGCGCCGCTGCCCAGGCGCGCGAACAGGTTGCCGAGGATGCCCACGGCAAAGGTTCGGACCTTGAACAGCGACGGGGCGAACAGCGGATTGTCGACATGTCCGGCCCGCAACCAGTAGGCCGCCAGGCAGGCCAGGCCGCCGAACAGCAACAACATCACCCGCAGGTGCGGCAAGTGCAGTTCACCCAGGCCTTCCATGGCGATGGTGATCAGCACCATCGCCGCGCCGAACAGCACGAAGCCCAGGCCGTCGAAGCGCGTGCGTTCGCTGCCCCGCAGATCGGGAATGAAGCGCCATACCGCGTAGCAGCCCACGGCGCCCACCGGCAGGTTGATCAGGAAAATCCAGTGCCAGGTCAGGTACTGCACCATCCAGCCGCCCATGGTCGGGCCGATCAACGGCCCCAGAAGCCCCGGAATGGTAATGAAGCCCATGATCCGTACCAGCTCCGAGCGCGGGTAGGCCCGCAGCACCACCAGCCGCCCCACCGGCAGCATCAGTGCCCCGCCCAGGCCCTGGATCACCCGGGCGCCGATCAGTTGGCTCAGGGTGTTGGACAGGGCGCACAGCAGCGAACCGACGCTGAACAGCAAGATGGCGCCGAAGAAGATCTTCTTGGTGCCGAAGCGGTCGGCGATCCAGCCCGAGGCCGGGATCAGCAGGGCCACGGTGAGCATGTAGGCGATGATCACCCCCTGCATGCGCAGCGGGTCCTCCGCCAGGTCCTGGGCCATGGCCGGCAGCGCGGTGTTGAGGATGGTGCCGTCCAGGGACTGCATGAAGAAGGCGATGGCCACTACCCAGGGCAGCCAGCGGGCAGTGGTGGCATCGAGCGGCGAGCGTTCGGGCATGGGACCTCTATGTGAGTTCAGGTAGGAGCCGGCTTGCCGGCGAAGGGCGCGTTGCATTTGGGCCGGGGCGTTGCGTCGTTCGCTGGCAAGCCAGCTCCTACAGCTTTGAGGGCAGTTCCTACAAGGTCAGGGTCAGGCGGCTGACCAGTGCTCCGGGCAGGTGCATCGAGGCGGTCTGACGCTGGCCGTAGGTACTGGCCGACAGCAGCAGCTCCCGCTGTTCGGTCAGCGCTTCCAGTTGCGAACCCAGCAGGCTGTAGACGCTGTCGTCGAAACGCATGGTGCTGACCGGGGCCTGGATCTCGCCGTTTTCCACCCAGAAGGTGGCGAAGCGGGTCATGCCGGTCAGGCGCGCCGCCGGCAGGTCCGAGTAGTTCAGGTACCAGAGGTTGCTGATGTACAGGCCGGTGCCCAATTGCTTGAGGATCTCCTGCTGGGGCAATTGGCCCGCCGCCATGTTCAGCGCGCTGGGGTATTCGCCGCTGCCGGCGCCATTGCTGCTCAGGTCGTATTCGGCGGCGCTGCGGGAGTTGATCAAGCGCTCATTGGCCGCGCCCCGGGCGATCAGCGACAGGTCGCTGCGCGGGTAGCCTTCGTCGGAAAACGCCGGGCTCAGGGAGCCGCTGACCTGTTCGTCGAGGGCTATCAGCGGGCTCAGGGCGGCGTCGCCGGCATAGAGTTTCTGCAAGGGGCTGTGCTTGCTGGCAATCGATTGGGCCGAGAAGCCGCCCCAGGCCAGCATGCCCATGATTTCCTCCAGGGCCGCCGGAGCCAGGTAGGCCCGGTACTGCCCGGGCGCCAGGGTACGCAGCGGGCGGCCGAGGAACTCCAACTGCCGGCGGGCCTGATCGAAGCGCTGGGCGAAGGCGTCGCTGTCCCAGGCGTGTCCGGCATAGCTGGCCTTCACCGCTTCGCCGTTGGCGTGGAACAGGCTGAAGTCGAAATTGAAGCTATTGGCCTGGTGCCAGCCGAAAGCCCCGGCGGAGCTGGCGAAGCCGCGGCTGATGGGGCCGGCGGCGTAGATGCCCACCAGATCCAGGCCTGCCGCCGCGCGGCCGATCTGCGCCACCACCTGTTCGCTGCCGGGCAGCGGGTGTTCCTGTACGTGATGGGATTGCCACTGGCTGTGGTTGAGCATCAGGTAGGGGTCCGCCGGTAGTAACGGCAGGGTGTCCCGCAACTGTTGCAAGCCCTCGGCCAGGCGCTGGCGATCGACCTCGGGGTCATTGCTCAGGGTGATGTCCAGGTCGGCGTGACGGCCATCATCGATCAGCTTGAAACGCAGGCTGGCCTGTTGCACCTGCCCGGCCTGGCGCACCTTGGCGTGGTTGAAGCGGATGAACTCCGAGGCTTCGGCCGAGTAGCTGAGGGTGAACTGCTCCGGCGCCCTGATTGCCTCCTGCAGCCAGTGCACCAGATCCTTGAACTGCTGGGCCTGATTCATCGTCCTGGTCATCAGGCGTCTCCTCCGAATACGTCAATCTTGCTGAACACGCAGGCCGGCGAAGCATGGCCGACGCGGATCACCTGGTTGGGCTCGCCCTTGCCGCAGTTGGGCGTGCCCAGGACCTGGAAGGTGCTGCGATCGCCCACCGCGCTGAGGTTGCGCCAGAACTGCGCGGAAATGCCCCGGTAGTTGGGGTTCTTGACCACGCCCTTGAGCTCGCCGTTTTCGATCAGTTGGCCCCATTCGCAGCCGAACTGAAACTTGTTGCGCGCATCGTCGATGGACCAGGAGCGGTTGGTGGACATCAGGATGCCGTTTTCGATCTGGCCGATCAGGCGTTCCAGTGGCTGGTCGCCGGGTTCGACGTTGAGGTTGGCCATGCGGTCGATCGGTGCGCGGTTCCAACTGCTGGCGCGGCTGTTGGCAACGCCATCGAGGCCGCTGCGGTATTGCGACAAGGCGCCGCCCAGGGGACGCACCAGCAGGCCCTCGCGAATCAGGAACTGCTTGCTCGCCGCGGTGCCGTCGTCGTCATGGCCGTAGCTGGCCAGCTCCTCGGGAATCTGTGGGTCGAAGGTCACGTTGAGCAGGGACGAGCCATATTGCAGGCGGCCGAAGTCTTCCTGTTTGACGAAGCTGGTGCCGGCGTAGTTGCGTTCGTCGCCGAGAATGCGGTCCAGCTCCAGGGGGTGGCCGATGGATTCGTGGATCTGCAGCATCATCTGGTCCGGCATCAGCAGCAGGTCCCGCTGGCCTTGCGGGGTGTTCGGCGCCAGCAGCAGTTGCAGGGCCTGGTCGGCCACCCGGGGCGCGGCCCCCAGCAGGCCGCAGCGGCTGATCACATCGCCGGCGCCCTGCTGGCCGAAATTCTCCCGTCCCAGGCTGCGGGTCTGGCTGTCGCTGCCGTCGTAGGCGGTCACGTCCAGGCCCGGGTAGACGAAACGCTGGGCCTGGCGCAGCTCGGCGCCGGCGCTGTTGAGGTAGATCTGCTCGACCTGGGTCACGCCGATGCCCACCTGCCAGTTCACCAGGCGTTCATCCTTGGGCACCGAGGCCGACTCGTCGCCCAGTAACTGGTAGCAATCGCTGAGGGACGGGAAAGCTTGCTCCAGGTTCGGCGACAGGTAGTCCGCACGGTGGCTGGACACCGGCTGCGCGCGCAGGTCCAGCAGGGCATGGGCGGCAATCACCCGGGCCTGTTGCTCGGCGCGGTCGAGGGCCGCTTGCAGGCCGCGCGGCGACAGGTCGTTGGTGGCGGCATAGGCTTCTACGCCACGTACCCGCACGGTCAGCATCGCCCCTTCGTCACGGCCCAGGCTCGGTGGTTCGGCAATGTTCTTGCGTACCGACAGGTACTGGTTCGACTCGCGCACATAGCGCAGGGAAAAGAATTCGGCGCCCGTGCGCAAGGCAGCGAAGCGCTGCTTGAGCTGGGGGTGAAAGTCGAACATGGGGACCTCCTTGTGAGGCGCGCGAGCGGGCTGGCGCGTTTCGCCAGCAAGCCGGCTTCTACAGGTGTAGAGGCTGATGGGCTCTGGGGCGAAGGGGATGTGCAAGTTGCAGAACTGTAGCCGCTGCCGAAGGCTGCGATCAAGGATGTCGTTCGGGGGGAGGCGGGGAAGTGAAGAAGGACGCCGACCCTTGCGGTCGGCGTCCGTGTCGCTTACTGAGCGGTCGCTGTGACGTCGCGCAGTGGCTTGCCACGTACCGGAGCGTCGCCGGCTACGTAGTAGTCGGCCTTGCTGCGGGGCAGCGGCTGACGGCCACGGATCTTGTCGGCGATTTTCTCGGCCATCATGATGGTCGGCGCGTTGAGGTTGCCGGTGGTGATGATCGGCATGATCGAGGCATCCACCACGCGCAGGCCCTGCATGCCGTGCACGCGACCCTGGCCGTCGACTACCGCCATGTCGTCGGTGCCCATCTTGCACGAGCAGGATGGGTGGAACGCGGTCTCGGCGTGCTCGCGGATGAACTTGTCCAGTTGCTCATCGGTTTGCACTTCGATACCCGGGCTGATCTCGCGACCGCGGAAGGCGTCCAGGGCCGGCTGCTGCATGATTTCCCGGGTCAGGCGGATGCCGTCGCGGAATTCCTGCCAGTCCTGCTCGGTGGCCATGTAGTTGAAGAGGATGCTCGGGTGCTGGCGCGGGTCCTTGGACTTGAGCTGCACGCGACCACGGCTCGGCGAGCGCATGGAGCCCATGTGCGCCTGGAAACCGTGCTCTTTCACACCGTTGCTGCCGTTGTAGTTAATCGCCACCGGCAGGAAGTGGTACTGGATGTTCGGCCAGGCGAATTCCGGACGGGTGCGGATGAAACCGCCGGCTTCGAACTGGTTGCTGGCGCCGATGCCAGTGCCGTTGAACAGCCACTCGGCACCGATGGCCGGCTGGTTCCACCACAGCAGCGATGGGTACAGCGAGACAGGCTGGGTGCAGGCGTATTGCAGGTACAGCTCCAGGTGGTCCTGCAGGTTCTCGCCGACGCCCGGCAGGTCGTGAACCACCGGGATGTCCAGGCTTTCCAGCAGGGCCCGCGGGCCGACGCCGGAGCGTTGCAGCAGTTGCGGCGAGGCGATGGCGCCGGAGCTGACGATCACTTCCTTGCGGGCGCGGGCTTCCACGCGCTCTTCGGTGCTGCCTTGCAGGTAGCTCACGCCCACGGCGCGCTTGCCCTCGAAGATGATCTTGTCGGTCAGGGCGTGGGTGACGATGGTCAGGGTCGAACGCTTCTTGGCGATGTCCAGGTAGCCACGGGCAGTGCTGGAGCGACGGCCTTTGGGGGTCACGGTACGGTCCATCGGGCCGAAGCCTTCCTGCTGGTAGCCGTTCAGGTCTTCGGTACGCGGGTACCCGGCCTGCACGCCGGCTTCGACCATGGCGTGGAACAGCGGGTTGTTGCCGGCCTTGGGCGTGGTCACGCTGACCGGGCCTTCGCCACCGTGGTAGTCGTTGGGGCCGATGTCACGGGTTTCCGCCTTGCGGAAATACGGTAGGCAATCCAGGTAGGTCCAGTCTTCCAGGCCTGGCAGTTTGGCCCAGCCGTCATAGTCCATGGCGTTGCCGCGGATGTAGCACATGCCGTTGATCAGCGACGAGCCGCCCAGGCCCTTGCCGCGACCGCACTCCATGCGCCGACCGTCCATGTGTGGCTCCGGGTCGGTTTCGTAGGCCCAGTTGTAGCGCCGGCCTTGCAGAGGGAAGGCCAGTGCCGCCGGCATCTGGGTCCGGAAGTCGAAACGGTAGTCCGGGCCGCCGGCTTCCAGCAGCAGGACGGTGACGCCTTCGTCTTCAGTCAGACGGGTCGCCAGGGTGTTACCGGCCGAGCCGGCACCCACAATGATGTAATCGAATTCTTGGGCCATTGGAGCCTCCGTGGAGAGCTGCAAGCCTCAAGCTTCAAGCTGCAGGGACGGCAGCGAAGCGGGCTTGGCATTGAATGGGGAGCAGGCGGCAAGCCGGGCTGTTGCCTGGGCTTGCCGCTGATAGCTAGCTACTTGCCGCTGCTCAGAATACTGAGCTGTAGTCGCCGAGTTCGACCTGCACCGACTTGATGCGGGTGAAGTTGTTCAGCGAGCTGATGCCGTTCTCACGGCCAACACCCGACTGCTTGTAGCCGCCAACCGGCATCTTGGCGTCGGATTCGCCCCAGGCGTTGATCCAGCAGATACCGGCTTCGAGCTGATGAATCACGCGGTGGGCGCGGTTCAGATCCTTGGTGACGATACCGGCGGCCAGGCCGAAGTCGGTGTCGTTGGCACGGCGGATCACTTCTTCCTCGGTTTCGTAAGTCAGGATCGCCATCACCGGGCCGAAGATTTCTTCACGGACGATGGTCATGTCGTCGCTGCAGTCGGTGAATACGGTTGGTGCCACGAAGGCACCCTTGGCGAATTCGCCGTCGGTCAGGCGCTCGCCGCCGCACAGTACGCGGGCACCTTCTGCCTTGCCCTTGGCGATGTAGCCCAGCACGCTTTCCATGTGCTGGAAGCTGACCAGCGGGCCGAAGTTGGTGTTTTCGTCTTCCGGGTTGCCGATACGGATGCGCGCCACGCGCTCGGCGATCTTGGCTTCGAAAGCGGCTTTCAGGTGGCTCGGTACGAACACCCGAGTGCCGTTGGTGCAGACCTGACCGGAGCTGTAGAAGTTGGCCATCATCGCGGTGTCGGCGGCGCGATCCAGGTCGGCGTCGTCGAAGATGATCAGCGGCGACTTGCCGCCCAATTCCATGGTCACGTCTTTGAGCGACGAGCTGGAAGCGCTGGCCATGACCTTCTTGCCGGTGTCGGTGCCGCCGGTGAAGGAGACTTTCTCGATGCGCGGGTGCTCGGTCAGCCAGGTACCGACTTCACGGCCGCTGCCGGTCAGAACGTTGAACACGCCGGCCGGTACGCCGGCTTCGGTGTAGATCTCGGCCAGTTTCAGGGTGGTCAGCGAGGTCACTTCGCTGGGCTTGAAGATCATTGCGTTACCGGCGGCCAGGGCTGGCGCGGATTTCCACAGGGCGATCTGGATCGGGTAGTTCCAGGCGCCGATGCCGGCGACCACGCCCAGCGGCTCGCGGCGGGTGTAGACGAAGGACGTGGTGCGCAGCGGGATCTGCTCGCCTTCGATGGCTGGAACCAGGCCAGCGTAGTATTCCAGCACGTCGGCGCCGGTGACGATGTCCACGTATTTGGTTTCGGAGAAGGCCTTGCCGGTGTCCAGGGTTTCCAGAGCGGCCAGTTCGTCATTGCGCTCGCGGAGGATGTCCACGGCGCGACGCAGGATGCGCGAGCGCTCCATGGCGGTCATGGCGGCCCAGATCTTCTGGCCTTTTTCGGCGCTGACCACGGCGCGTTCCACGTCATCAAAGGTCGCACGTTGCACTTGTGCGAGAACTTCACCGTTGGCCGGGTTGATGGCATCGAAGGTAGCGTCGCTGCCGGCATCGGTGTAGCCGCCGTCGATGTAGAGTTTTTGCAGTCCGAAACGGGCCATAGTGTCCTCGCAAGTGCATTAAGTAGTGGGCTTGACCACTGGGCGTGCCCCGAAGTTCAGGGCGCGCTGATCAGTGGCGGTTCAGGGGCCGAGCGTCTCTTTTGTGCTCTGGCGATCCTGCTTAGCCAGTTGTAGATCCATGTATTCGTAAGCGATCCGTATCGCCTGGTCGGTGTCGAATGCATCACCCGACAAGGCACCACGCAGCCACAAACCGTCGATCAAGGCCGCCAGGCCGCGGGCTGCCTTGCGCGCATGGTAGAGCGGCAGGGCACGGCGGAACTGGCAACACAGGTTGGAATACAAGCGGTGGTCGTTGATCCGCTGCAACCTGTGCAAATCGGGCTGGTGCATGCTGGAAGCCCAGAAGGCCAACCAGGTTTTCATTGCCGGGCCGTTCACCTGGCTGGCATCGAAGTTGCCCTCGATGATCACTTTCAGGTGAGCGCGCGGGCTGTCGTCCGTCAGGGCCTGGCGGCGTGCTCTGACGCCTTCGTTGAGCATGCTCATGATGTAACCCATCGTCGCTGCGATCAGGCCGTTCTTGTCCCGAAAGTAGTGACTGATGATGCCGTTCGAAACACCGGCCAAACGGGCGATCAGCGCAATGCTGGCGTCCCCCATTCCGACCTGATCGACCGCTTGCAGCGTGGCTTCGATCAATTGCTGGCGGCGTATGGGTTGCATACCGACCTTGGGCATCTGATACCTCTCCTTAGGCCCGTCGACAGGCGAATCACGCCGGTCGACTTGTGAGCCAGTCTATTTTGTTTTGATTGAACGTTCAATCAACAAAGAATAAGATCTGCGACAAATCGTCGCTGCCTGGGGAGGTTTTCCTACTCGCGGACGGCGGGAAAACGACCTCCGAAATAGCCCAAAACTTACACGTGGCATGGCGTGGACCGGCAAGAGTAAGAACGTGTTGAAGGGGCAGGACGCTCCGGGGAACAGACGACGAGCTGCAGGTTCGTCACTGACCTTGGATGCGGGTGCGCAACGCGGCTTTTGCGGTTTCGGGCTTTTTCGGGGTGTCTTTATATCACCCGACGATCGGCTGCCAACTAACCGATTGGTCGGGTGCGGTGTTGCCTTGTGTCCTTCTCTCGCACTGCCTGGAGCATCTGTGCAATGAGTTCTGCCTCTCTTATAAAGACCCCACCGGAGAAGGTGCGGGTCAACGGTTGGGTGTTCTACACCTCCACCGCGCTGATCCTGTTGTTGACCGCCATTCTGATCATCGCCCCGCAAGAGGCCGGCAGATTGCTGGGCATTGCCCAGGCCTGGTTGTCCCGCAGCTTCGGCTGGTACTACATGGTGGTGATCGCCGCTTACCTGGTGTTCGTAGTGGGCCTGGCGTTCTCCTCCTACGGCAAGCTCAAGCTGGGGACCAAGCAAGACACCCCGGACTTCAGCTACGGCGCCTGGGCCGGGATGCTGTTCTCCTCCGGCATCGGCATCTCGCTGCTGTACTTCGGTGCTTCCGAGCCCCTGGACCACTACTTCAATCCGCCGGAAGGCGTACCCGGTAGCAACCTGGCGGCCCGCCAGGCGCTGCAACTGACCTTCCTGCACTGGGGCCTGCACGGCTGGGCGATCTATGCCCTGGTGGGTTTGGCGGTGGCGTACTTCGCCTACCGGCATAACCAGCCGCTGGCGCTGCGTTCGGCGTTGTACCCGCTGGTTGGCGAGCGCTGGGTCAAGGGCGCGGCCGGTCACGCGGTGGACGGTTTCGGCATGTTCGTGACCCTGCTGGGCCTGGTAACCAACCTGGGGATCGGCTCGATGCAGGTGTCTTCCGGCCTGGAAAACCTGTTCGGCATGGAGCACAGCAATACCAACCTGCTGATCGTGATCATCGTCATGAGCACGGTGGCCACCATCGCTGCGGTGTCCGGCGTGGAAAACGGCATTCGCCGCCTGTCCAACCTGAACATCGTGCTGTTCAGCGGCTTGCTGATCTTCGTGCTGCTGTTCGGCCCGACCCTGCACCTGCTCAACGGCTTCGTGCAGAACATCGGTGACTACCTCAACGGCGTGGTGCTCAAGACCTTCGACCTCTATGTGTATGAAGGCGACAACGCCAAGTCCGACCGCTGGCTGGGCCTGTGGACCCTGTTCTACTGGGCCTGGTGGATTTCCTGGGCGCCATTCGTAGGCATGTTCATTGCGCGTATTTCCCGTGGCCGCACGGTGCGTGAACTGGTGGCCGGCGTACTGCTGATTCCCCTGGGCTTCACCCTGGCCTGGCTGTCGATCTTCGGCAACTCGGCGCTGGACCTGGTGGTCAACCAGGGCGCGGTGGAACTGGGCAAGACCGCCCTGGAACAACCGTCCATGGCCATCTACCAGCTGCTTGAGCACTACCCGGCGTCGAAGATCGTCATCGGTGTCTCGATCTTCGTCGGCTTCGTGCTGTTCCTGACCCCCGCCGACTCTGGCGCGGTGATGATGGCCAACCTTTCCTGCAAGGGCGGCAACGTCGACGAAGACGCCCCGCACTGGCTGCGGATCTTCTGGTCGGTGGTAATCACCCTGGTGACCATCGGCCTGTTGTTCGCCGGCAACTTCGAAGCCATGCAGACCATGGTGGTGCTGGCCGGCCTGCCGTTCTCGGTGGTGTTGATCTTCTTTATGTTCGGCTTGCACAAGGCCATGCGTCAGGACGTGCAGATCGAGCAGGAACAAGCGCAACTGGCCGAGCGTGGTCGTCGCGGCTTCAGCGAACGCCTGAGCCAGCTGGACCTGCAACCGACCCAGTCGGTGGTGCAGCGCTACATGGACAAGCACATCAGTCCGGCCCTGCAGGAAGCCGCCGCGCAACTGCGCAACCTGGGCCATGAGGTGCAGACCAACCTGGGCAAGTCCAAGAACCTGCTGGGCCTGCGGGTGGAAATGGAGGAGGGCAATCCCTTCGTCTATGAAGTGAGCCTGGACGGCTACCTGGCGGCGCCGAGCGAATCGGCCCAGCCGGAAGGGGCGGACAGCGAAGTGCGCAGCCGTTTCTATCGCGCCGAGGTCTACCTGCACAACGGCAGCCAGGAATATGACCTGATGGGCTTCACCCAGGAGCAGATCACCCGTGATGTGCTCGATCAGTTCGAAAGCCATCGGCAGCTCCTCGGCCGTGTCTATAGCTGAGTGAAGTAACGGACCGCTCCCGAGGGGGCGGCTCCACCCGCTGTAGGAGCCGGCTTGCCGGCGAAGGCGCCGGTAACAGCGCTGCAAGGCTTGAGGGCCTGTTCGCTGGCAAGCCAGCTCCTACAGAAGGGGGTGTGTCGTTAAAGCAAAACGCCGCGATTGCTCGCGGCGTTTTTGTGTCTGCTGCTTAACCCAGGTTCTTGCCGAGCAGCGCGTGGTAGAGCTCGCTGTCGCCAAGGATGCCCACCACTTTCTGGTTGTCGTGGAGCACCAGTTTATTGCCGGTCTGGTAGCGGATCTGCAGCGCGTCGCGCATGCCGATGTTGGAGTCCACCAGGGTCGGACGTCGGCCCAGCTCTTCCACCGACTGCCCCGGAGCCCAGTTCTGCAGGTCCATGTGCGAGCCGTTGCGCCGCGCGCCCTTGATGGTGTTGCCTTCCGCCAGGTCGAGCCAGGAGTCGCCACCCGGGTCCAGGCACACCGAGCCGTTGACCCGCTTGCAGTTGTCCAGGCTGCGCATCAGGCTGCGCCCGCAGAGCACGTTCAGCGGATTGGTGTGGGCGACGAAGGTGCGCACATAGTCGTCCGCCGGATTGAGCACGATCTCTTCCGGATTGCTGTACTGGATGATCCGCCCGTCTTTCATGATGGCGATGCGGCTCCCCAGCTTCAGGGCTTCGTCCAGGTCATGGCTGACGAAGACGATGGTCTTGCTCAGCTTGCGTTGTAGCTCCAGCAGCTCGTCCTGCAGCCCCTGGCGGATCAGCGGGTCGAGGGCCGAGAAGGGTTCGTCCATCAGCAGGATGTCGGCGTCCATGGCCAGGGCGCGGGCCAGGCCCACACGCTGCTGCATGCCGCCGGAGAGTTCATCGGGCTTCTTGTTGCGCCATTGGGTCAGGCCCACCAGTTCGAGCTTCTCGTCCACCAGCTTGCGCCGTTCCTTCTCGGGACGGCCCTGCATCTCCAGGCCGAAGCTGATGTTCTCGCGCACCGTCAGCCAGGGCATCAGGGCGAACTTCTGGAACACCATGGCAATGCGCTTGGTGCGCATCATCTTCAGCTCGGCGGGGGTGCAGGAGGCAATGTCGATCTGCTTGCCTTCGTGCTCGACGAACAGCTTGCCGCGACTCACGGTGTTGAGGCCGTTGATGCAGCGCAGCAGGCTGGACTTGCCGGAGCCGGACAGGCCCATGAGTACGCAGATCTCGCCTTTCTGGATGTCCAGGCTGGCTTTTTCCACACCGACGATCTGCCCGGTCTTTTTCAGGATCTCGTTGCGGGTCATGCCCTGGTCCAGCAGCTTGAGTGCTTCGCGAGGGTCCTTGGAGAAGATAACGTCGACGTTATCGAAGCGGATTATGCTCATGCATCACCCCCTACTTTGGCTTCAGGTTGTTTGCAGATTCGGTCGAGCATGATCGCCAGCAACACGATGGCCAGACCGGCTTCAAAGCCCAGGGCAATGTCGGCGGTATTGAGTGCGTTGACCACCGGTTTGCCCAGGCCGTCGGCGCCGACCAGGGCGGCGATCACCACCATCGACAGCGACAGCATGATGCATTGGGTAATACCGGCGGCGATGCTCGGCATGGCGTGGGGCAGCTCAATGCGCGACAACAACTGACGGCGCGAACAGCCAAAGGCCTTGCCCGCATCCATCAACTCTTGTGGAACATCGCGAATGCCCAGGTAGGTCAGGCGAATCGGCGCGGCGATGGCGAACACCACGGTGGAAATCAGCCCGGGCACCACCCCCAGGCCGAACAGGGTCAGGGTCGGGATCAGGTAGACGAATGTAGGAACGGTCTGCATCAGGTCCAGGACCGGACGCATCATGGTGTAGAACAGTGGCTTGTGCGCGGCGACGATTCCCAGGGGGACGCCGATCAGCACGCAGACCAGGGTGGCGAACAGCACCTGGGCCAGGGTTTCCATGGTTTCCTGCCAGTACCCCAGGTTGAGGATCAGCAGGAACGACAGCACGACGAAAACAGTCAGGCCCCATTTGCGCTGGATCAGGTGCGCCAGCAGGGCGATCAGGCCGATCAGGGCCAGGGGGTTGAACCAGGTCAGCGCGAACGTCACGCCGTGGATCATGGTTTCCAGGGTGGTAGCGATCGCATCGAAGGTGCTGGCACCGTGTTTCGTCAGCCACTCTACGAAAGCCGCGATGTACTGGCCCAGGGGGATTTTCTGATCAGTGAGCATGGTATTGAACGTCCGCATGCAAGGAAAAAACAGCCCGGGCGGGCAAGCCCGCCCGGCGTAAGCGATTACTCGGCAAGCTTGGCTTTCACGGCGGCAAGTCCTGGTTTACCGTCGATGGTGGTCACCCCGGCGAGCCAGGTATCGAGCACTTCTGGGTTTTTCTTCAGCCAGGCCTTGGCGGCCGCGTCAGGCTTCATCTTGTCGTCCAGCACGTTGCCCATCAGGGTGCTTTCCATGTTCAGGGTGAACGACAGGTTCTTCAGCAACTGGCCAACGTTGTTGCACTCGCTGGTGTAGCCCTTGCGGGTGTTGGTGTAGATGGTGGCCTGGCCGAAGTTGGGGCCGAAGTACTCGTCGCCCCCGGTCAGGTACTTCATCTTGAAGCGCGTGTTCATCGGGTGCGGCTCCCAGCCCAGGAACACCACCGCGGTGTCGCGTCGCTGAGCGCGCTCGACCTGGGACAGCATGCCCGCTTCGCTGGACTCCACCACCTTGAAGCCGGCGTCCTTGAGGCCGAAGGCGTTCTTGTCGATCATCGTCTGGATGGTGCGGTTGCCGTCGTTGCCCGGCTCGATGCCATAGATCTTGCCGTCCAGCTCCTTCTTGAACTTGACGATGTCGGCGAAGTCTTTCAGGCCCTTGTCATACAGCGACTCGGGAACGGCCAGGGTGTACTTGGCGTTTTCCAGGTTGGCCCGTACGGTTTCCACGGTGCCGGCTTCGCGGTAGGCCTTGATGTCGTTTTCCATGGTCGGCATCCAGTTGCCGAGGAACACGTCCATGTTCTTGCCATCGGCCAGGGACTTGTAGGTCACCGGCACGGAAATCATCGTGGTCTTGGTCTTGTAGCCCAGGGCGTTGAGCACGACGCTGGTGGTGGCGGTGGTCACGGTGATATCGGTCCAGCCGACATCGGAGAAGTTTACGGTACTGCATTGTTCCGGTTCTGCAGCGTGTGCCAGAAGCGGCAGACTCAGCATGGCGGCCAACAACAACGGGGAACCTTTCATAGGGGGGACTCCTGGATGTTTTTCTGGCGGCGTATGGACCGCGCTTATAAGTGTGGCGGTTGGTGTGCCGGGGACAGCTCTACCACCGAGCCTTGCAATCGAGTCGAGACTGATCATGTACCAGTGAAAAACTGTCGCCTACGGGGTGCGTCGTATCCAGTACAGGGAGGGTCGCATCCAGTGTCGGTGAGGTCGCTTACAGTGTTTCCGGGCATTTTTTCCTGCATCTGCACTGCAAAAAACGCCCAGAACCCGAGCCTCGCGCCAGGCGGCGTTGGTGGGCATGAGTGAGTCGGTGTCAGACGCCGCGAGTGGCTGTAAAAGCCTGATGATGCGCCCTTCTCGGCGGATTGCAGCTTGAGCGTAGCAGCTCCGTCAGAGGGCGTTTTCGACGCCTGGACTGTGCTCATCGAGGAGTTACGCAGTAATGGCTATCAGTGTTTTCGACTTGTTCAAGATCGGCATCGGCCCCTCCAGTTCCCATACCGTCGGCCCCATGCGCGCGGCGGCGCTGTTCGTCCAGGCATTGAAGGAAAGGCACCTGCTGGAGCGGGTGCGGCGGGTCGAGGTGCAGCTGTTCGGCTCGCTGTCGGCCACCGGCATCGGCCATGGCAGCGACAATGCGGTGATCATGGGGCTGATGGGGGAGTGGCCGGACGCGATCGACCCCGCGCTGATCGGTCCGCGCATCCAGCAACTGCGGGAAACCGACACCTTGCTGCTGGATGGGCGCCTGCCAGTGCCGTTCGTCTGGGCTCGGGACATGCGCCTGCTGGACGAGAACCTGCCCTTTCACCCCAACGCCATGACCCTGGTGGCCGAGGCTGAAGGCACGGAGCTGTACCGCGATACCTTCTATTCAGTGGGCGGCGGTTTTGTCGTCGACCAGGCCCAGGCCGAGAGCGGCGTGGCGGACCTGGATCGCAGCGAGCTGCCTTATGACTTCTCCAGTGCGGTGGAACTGCTCGATCTGTGCCAGAAGCACAACCTGCGGGTCGCCGAGCTGATGCTGGCCAACGAGAAGGTCTGGCGTTCGGAGGAGGAAATCCGCAGCGGCCTGATGGCGCTCTGGCGTGCCATGCAAGATTGCGTGGAACAGGGGCTCAAGCATGAGGGCATCCTGCCTGGCGGGCTCAATGTGCGTCGGCGGGCGGCCAAGCTGCATCGCAGCCTGCAGGAGTTGAACAAGCCCAATGTGATCGGCTCCACCTTGAGCGCCATGGAGTGGGTCAACCTGTTCGCCCTGGCGGTGAACGAGGAGAACGCCGCCGGTGGACGCATGGTCACCGCACCCACCAACGGCGCGGCGGGGATCATTCCGGCGGTGCTGCACTACTTCATGAAATTCAGCGAAGACGTGACCGACGCCAACGTGGTGGACTTCTTTCTCGGCGCGGCGGCCATCGGCATCCTGTGCAAGAAGAACGCCTCGATCTCCGGGGCCGAAGTCGGCTGCCAGGGCGAGGTGGGTTCGGCCTGCGCCATGGCGGCGGCGGGGCTGGCGGAGATCCTTGGCGCGACCCCGGAGCAATTGTGCAACGCCGCGGAAATCGGTTTGGAGCACAACCTCGGCCTGACCTGCGATCCGGTGGGCGGGTTGGTGCAGGTGCCCTGCATCGAGCGCAACGCGATTGCCGCGGTGAAGGCGATCAATGCCGCGCAGATGGCCTTGCGCGGTGACGGCCAGCACTTCATTTCCCTGGACCGGGTGATCCGCACCATGCGCGATACCGGGGCCGACATGCACGACAAGTACAAAGAGACTTCTCGTGGTGGCCTGGCGGTGAGCGCGGTGGAATGCTGAGTCGCCCTCGATGGCTGGCCGGCTGCGAACCAGGGACGCCGGCGCGCGCAAATGGCTCACTCGGGCCGCGGCGCGCCACCTTTTAGCGCGTCGCGAATAGACAAGTTGTCCGGCGCGCCGGCGGACCTGTCCGTTGGTCGGCGCGCTGCGCTTTGAGTGACACTCGCCGGCCTCGGCGCAACGCCTTGGCGGCCCAAGTGCTACCTAACTGCTCACCGCTTTTGTCGGCGCCTGTGCGCCGCACCTTTCGGCGCTTCTTATCCGCACTTTGCCAAGGGCTATATAGACGGCTCGCGACGTCGTTTTCAGGAGTTATTGAATGCCCATTCAACTTTAGGCATGGCAATTGCTCTGTGAATACCAAGCCCGCCTCCGAAGAGTCGCAGGGCACATAAAAAGAGCCTCCGCCTGAGGCCATCACCCGCTTTGTGTGAGGAGATATCGCGATGACGTCGTTCAACTCCGGGGCCCAACCCCAGAACCGTGCGCCTCAATCCATCGGCTTTCTGCTGCTGGACAATTTCACGCTGATTTCCCTGGCCTCCGCAGTCGAACCCCTGCGCATGGCCAACCAACTGTCCGGCCGCGAGCTGTATCGCTGGACCACCCTCAGCGTCGATGGCGGTCAGGTCTGGGCCAGTGACGGTCTGCAGATCACCCCCGACGCCTCCATGCACAAAGCTCCCAGCCTCGACACCGTGATCGTCTGCGGTGGCATCGGCATCCAGCGCACCGTGACCCGCGAACATGTGTCCTGGCTGCAAAGCCAGGCGCGCCAGTCCCGTCGCCTCGGCGCGGTGTGCACCGGCAGCTGGGCCCTGGCTTGCGCCGGCCTGCTGGACGGCTTCGATTGCAGCGTGCACTGGGAGTGCCTGGCGTCGATGCAGGAAGCCTTTCCCCGGGTCGCCATGAGCACCCGCCTGTTCACCCTCGACCGCAACCGCTTCACCAGCTCCGGCGGCACCGCGCCGCTGGACATGATGCTGCACCTGATCAGCCGCGATCATGGCCGTGAGTTGTCGGCGGCGATCTCGGAAATGTTCGTCTATGAACGCATCCGCAACGAACAGGATCACCAGCGCGTGCCCCTCAAGCACATGCTCGGCACCAACCAGCCCAAGCTCCAGGAAATCGTCGCGCTGATGGAGGCCAACCTCGAAGAGCCGATCGACCTGGATGAGCTGGCGGTGTACGTCGCCGTGTCCCGGCGCCAGCTGGAGCGGCTGTTCCAGAAATACCTGCACTGTTCGCCGTCGCGCTACTACCTCAAGCTGCGGCTGATTCGCGCCCGGCAGTTGCTCAAGCAGACGCCGATGTCGATCATCGAAGTGGCTTCGGTCTGTGGTTTCGTCTCCACGCCGCACTTCTCCAAGTGCTACCGCGAATACTTCGGCATTCCGCCCCGGGACGAGCGCATCGGCTCCAACACCACCCAACAGGTGGCGATGATGCCGCTGCCGCAAGCCATGGTCCTGGCGCCGCTGTCCGGGCCGCTGTCGGCCCTGAGCCAGGCGCGCAACGAATCGACCTTCGCCAGCGTGCGCCTGTAGTTACAGGCGCTTCTTGAAATACACCACGCGCTCGGTTTCCTCGAAACCCAGCGCGTGGTGCAGGGTCTGGCTGGGCAGATTGTCCAGGCTGGTATCCGAGGCGATTTCCACACACCCCGCCTGTCGTCCCCATTGGCTGACCTGTTCGATCAGCCGCTGGGCGATGCCCTGGCGCCGGTACTCGGGCGCTACATAGATCCCTTCGAGGAACACCACCGGCGAGCTATCGGTGCCGTTGACGTAGTCGTGGCGCAACGCCGCCTCGGCCAGTCCCACCGCCACCCCGTCTGTCCCATGGGCCAGCCAGCAGCCATAGCGCTGAGGCTCTGCCAGCATCTGGCGGATTTCCGCGAGGTGCTCCTGCGGCGGGCAGTCGGGCCATAGCTCCAGACGCAATTGCAGCCAGCCGGCCTGCTCGCTGACGGCGCCGGGTTGAATGCTGATCATGAGGAAAATGCCTGTGTCGGTCTGGGAAGAGCGGACTCTAGCAACCGACTCAGGCGTTGGGAAAGTTCACGCGCGCTTGTGCTGCAGGTATTCGGCCAGGGCTGGCAGCAACTGACGGTCGATGGCCTGGCGCACTGCCGGCAGAATGGTCGCATTACCGGTGAGCATCTGCTCCACCATGCCCTTGAGCGCCTTGGCCCGCGCGTCGCTCAAGCCCCTTACCGCACATTCGCAGGCCTGCTCGGCGCTGGCGCCTGCGGGCATTTCGAAACCCAGGGCCCGGAGTTGCCCCAGCAGGTCGTCCTGGTCAATCAGATCCGCATGCATCATGACTTTTATCCTTGTTCAGGGAGCGTGGTCGTCAACCGATTCTGGTAGTGCGTCCGGGTGGCGGCAAGGGCAGATTGTCGCGATGGCCCGTTTACCTATGAACAGGTCGTTTTCGGCTAACTCGGTAGTCGGAGCCTGTCATCGCGCAGCTATGGATCTGACTTGCATTTCAGATTTTTCTTCCTTGTTTGACCTGGCTCCTGGCGGCATAAGAGAGGCGGCAATGATTCAGGCGTTATCGCCGAACGCCATTTTCAAGGAGCAATCATCATGTCAGGGAAGCCCGCCGCTCGTGTCTCCGATCCCACTGCCTGCCCGATTCCCGGGCATGGCGTGAACCCTATAGTCAGTGGATCGCCCGATGTCATTTTCGATGGATTGCCTGTTGCTCGTGAGGGGGATCAGACGGCTTGTGGAGCGGCGCTGACGGGTAACTTGATCAGTAATGTCTTGATCAATGGCCGACCTGTTGCCACTACCGATTCGCTGGGCAGCCACGGCAACGTTGTCATTGGTGGATCGGGAACGGTCATTATCGGGACTACGGTCACTGTTGCTGAATTCACCCCTATTGCCCCTCTGAATATTCAACAGTCATACAACGAACAGTTTGAACTGCTGGATGCTGAAGGCGAACCGGTTCCCGGGTTTAGCTACAAGATTGTGACGCCGGGAGGGAAGGTCTATCGGGGTGTAACGGATTCCAATGGATTGACGCAACGTGTTTTTACCAACGCGAGCGAACTGCTTCGTATAGAACCGGATGATGTCGTTTAAGGAGTAGCTCATGAACCAGATTGTGCTGGCTAACAACGTGCATGCTACTACCAGGGATGCAAACACTCGACAGCGTGTTGGTGTGACTACCAAATACGTGAGGCGTGCAGATGATAAAGGTGGTTGGTTAGGTGTTAAACCACTGTTTCCATATAAATATGATCGTGTTTATTTGTGTGAATATACGAAAGTAATAATGTTGAGGGCTGGTAGTGAGTATACGGATTTTAAAGTGATGGATGGCAATGGAGAATATGTGGGTAAGGAGATTGCGCTGAGTAACTCTAATGTTCCTTTGTATCTGTCTGATGTTGGTCCAGAAAAAAGTAGCGCGATAGTCAGGGTTAAGTATTCAACTCTGCAAGACAACGTCGAGTCAAAAATCAGGCGGCTTTTTTTCAGGCAACAATGGGCGGTGGCAACTTTTGCTGGACTGAGTGCACAGGTAACGCTCAACAGTGTTTGGAACGGCATTTATACTCCCATTCCACCTGGGAAACACAAGATCATGGCGCCAGATTACTCTCATGCCCATATCAGTACCGCAGCTTACAGAGCCGCCCATCCTGGTAAGGTTCTGTGTACTGATGTTTGGTTTCCTATTGCATTAGAAGGGACGAAAGTAAATAGCACTCGATATCTCCACATCGGACATGTCTCGGAAGGATGTGTTACTTTTTACGAACTTCTCAAGTGGAATCCACTTTATGACTACCTCATAAATAAACGAGTTCCCGGTACTGCTGGCAAATTCATTGGTGAGCTGATAGTGGAGGTGTGATAAGTGAGAAGTTTCTTTAGGGGCGTCTTTGTTATTTTTTTTCTAATGACGGCATCTAATTGGGCGTCAGCCTCAATTGGTTGTGGGGATTTTTTGAGGGATATTGCCAGTCCGCCGGATACCATTGAGTTCGTTGGTTGTGAGTCGGAGCCTACTAAGCAGGGTGCTCCCTTGACTGCTTTGTATAGAGTTAAAGGAAAGGATGCACTAGCCGCAGAACTCTATCTTGATAAGAAGATGGGTGTAACGGAGCGTATGAAGTTTGTCTGCTGTGTCTGGGAGGTGAGAGGTGAAACCTTCTATAAAGATAAAAAAACCGGGCTCGGGTACCACATCAGAATGGGATCTGAAGAAACGATTCACAATAAAAGGGAAGAGTGGAGCAAGATTGGGTATTTCTATATAACGGTTGTTCACTTGAGGGAGCCTCTTTGACGGTGTTCATGTCTAAGATCGACTGTTCATGGAACTGATTGAATCCGTATCTCTCCTGCCCCCTCCAATAAGTGGAATAATTCGACTCCGACGGAGCATCGTCGGCAGGGCGACCGCCCGCTCGGAAACCATGGAGCTGTAGTCGATGAAAGCGCTGTTCAAAGGATGCCTGGCCGGTGTGTTGTGGATGTTTTCCAATGGTGCCTGGGCCGCTCCCGAGTGTGCCGACTTTCTGCGGGACGCCGCCGACCCACCGCAGGTTCTCGAGTTTGTCGGGTGTGAATCCGCGCCGCAGGAGCAGGGGGCACCGCTGACTGCGACCTATCGAGTCGAAGGCAGGTATGCCCATAAAGTAGAGCGCTATCTGCAGCGTCTGTCGGGGGAGGCGAGCTATTTGAAGTTTGTCTGCTGTGGCTGGGAAACAACGGGGTTCTCCTACTACAGGGATCAAACCACCGGGCGCCGCTATCAGCTTGGCATGGGGTCCGAGGAGACGCCCTATAGCCGGCGCGAGCAGTGGGGCAAGATCGGCTATTTCTATGTGAGGGTGGTGCTGTTTACGGAGGAAGTCTGAAGGGCGTCGCTGGCCCTTTTACCTATGAACACGTCGCTTTCGGCTAACTGGAGTCTGGGCCGAATCGGCAGACTGCAACCAGCTGGCGTCGTGATGGTTTGGTCACCTTCTCACCGCAGCTCCTCAGCAGTAGTCCCTGCCTCGATCCTGTCACGGCTTGATCGGGGCTTTTTTTCGTCTGTGGAGGGCTCGTCGGCACGTTTCGCCGGCAAGCCGGCTCCTACCGGAGCCGGGGGTGGCGGGATGGGGATCAGCGCTGCAGCACGAGGATTCTGGAGAGCAGCTCGTCGCGGTCGATGTAGCAGCCCTGGAAGTGTCGGGCGCCGCTGGCCGGGTCGAAGGCGTTGCGTGCGTGCAGGGTGCGGCGGTTGTCGAAGCACCACAGCTGGCCCGGATCGAGGCGGCGGATCACGCGGAATCTTGCTTCGCGGGTCAGGGCGATAAAGCGGCGGTAGGCGTGGTACAGACGGGGCATCTGCTCCACCGAGGTGTCGAAAGGCCCCCGCAGGAAGTTGGCCATGCGGATTTCCGCCACTTCGCCCAGGGCATCTAGGGCAATGATCGGCGCCAGGCAGCGGTAGTCGCTGTGGCGGTCCTTGTTGCGAAATTCCACGGGTGTTTCGCACAGCGTCAGAAAGGCCTCGGGGTCTTCACGGCGCAAGGCATCGGCGATGGCGAAGCCGTCGACGAAGATGCTTTCACCGCCCTCGGCGTCATTGACCAGGCAATGCAGGAACTGCAGCCCCGGTTGCAGTTCGCGGGTGGGCAGGTCGCTGTGCAGCGGCAGGTTGAAAGCGGTGTAGGCGTTGCTGTCGGCATCGGCCTTGGATTGCACGTTGAACAGCACGCCGAAGTTGCTCTCGCGGATGAACGCAATGCGCCGGGCGATCAGGGCCAGGGAGCCGGGTTCGGTGGGCACGCCACGGACTTGGGTCAGACCGATGTCGCGCAGGGCCAGCAACCATTGCAGCAGCGTCTTGGGGTCGTCCATCAGGGCCTGGTAGTCGAATACCGGCAGTTCCAGGCGGCTGTCCCACAGCTGGCTCTGCGCCTTGTTGGCGCGGCGTTCCTCGCGGGATTGCTCGTCATAGGCGTGGGCCCGCAACCAGCCGGGGTCGAAGCGACTCTGGTGGCCGTCCGACCAGTCGAGGCACAGGCAGCCTTGGCTATCGATGTGCGCCCCGTGGCAGCCGAGGTCCTCGGCCACATCGACGATTTCCAGCACCTGTTCGCGGGTCACGCTGTAGACGCATTGCGTGCAGGGGCAGTTGTCCCGCAGCCACTGATGGTGAAAGGGGCTGAGGCGATCATCGGCCCAGCGCACCTGAACCCGGTCCGGCAGTACCTGGACGGCGCTCAACGGGCTGATCAGCGGGTAATGGCGATAGTCGGCAAAGGCGGCAGTGTTCACGGTGATCTCCTTTTCGGGCGGGTAGCTATTGCGCTGCGGGCAGGCCGATGACCCGGCCGATGTAGGCGGGGCGCGGCAGGTCGGTCTGTTCGGCGGCCAGAGCTTGCAGGCGCTGCAGCAGCGGCTCGCTGAACGGCGCCGAACGCGGTCCGGCCAGGTCGACGTGAAGCAGCATCTGCTCGTTGCCGGCCAGCTCCTGGGGATCACCGGCCCTGTGCAGGCTGTGATACAGGTGCAGGCGCTTGCGGTCGTGGCCGATGATCTGGGTGCGCACTTCGACCTCGGTGTCCAGCTTCACTTCGTGCAGGTAGTTCAGGTGCAGTTCCAGGGTGAACAGCGAGTGACCGCTGGCTTCGCGGTTGTCGCTGTCCAGGCCGAGGCGATCCATCAGGGCGTCGGTGGCGTAGCTGAAGATCAGCAGATAGAAGGCATCGCGCAGATGGCCGTTGTAGTCGACCCAATCGCTGACGATGCGGGTGTTGTAGGTGGTCAGGGCAGGCATAAGGTCACCGGATAACGGTAGGAGCCGGCTTGCCGGCGAAGGCGTCCGTCGGGGTTGCGCCTGGCTTGGCGGCCTGTTCGCTGGCAAGCCAGCTCCTACGGAGGTTGGGGTTAGTCGTGAAAGTGCATGCCGTGCTTGGCCTTGGTGGTTTTCACCGCCTCCAGCACCGCCAGCAGGCAGTCATCACGATAGCGCTCCAGGGCCGAAATACTGTGGCTGCCCAGTTGCTCGGCCGTGCCTTCGACCACGTCGTCGATCAGTTTGTCGGTCAGCTCCGGGGCCGGCAGGTAGGTCCAGGGCAGTTGCAGCGCCGGGCCGAACTGGGCCATGAAATGGCGCATGCCGGCGTCGCCCCCGGCCAGGGTGTAGGTGAGGAAGGTGCCCATGAACGACCAGCGCAGGCCGGCGCCAAAGCGGATCGCATCGTCGATCTCCCCGGTGGTCGCCACGCCGTCGTTGACCAGGTGCAGGGCTTCGCGCCACAGCGCTTCGAGCAGGCGGTCGGCGATGAAGCCTGGTACTTCCTTGCGCACGTGCAAGGGGCGCATCCCCAAGGATTCATAGACCTGGATCGCCGCCTGGATCGCTGCGGGTGCGGTGCGCTGGCCGCCCACCACTTCCACCAGCGGCAGCAGGTACACCGGGTTGAACGGGTGGCCCACCACGCAGCGTTCCGGGTGGGTCGAGCCCTCATAGAATTCGCTGGGCAGCAAGCCCGAGGTGCTGGAGCCGATCAGGGCATCGGGCTTGGCCGCAGCGCTGATCTTGCTGTGCAGCTCCAGCTTGAGTTCCAGGCGCTCCGGAGCGCTTTCCTGAATGAAGTCGGCGTCTTTCACGCATTCTTCGATGGTGCTGACAAAGCGCAGGCGCTGTGGCGAGGCGCCCGGGGCCAGCCCCTGTTTTTCCAGGGCGCCCCAGGCATTGGCGACCCGCTTGCGCAGCGCTGCTTCAGCGCCTGGGGCCGGGTCCCAGGCCACCACGTCCAGGCCGTGGGCCAGGGCGCGGGCTACCCAGCCGCTGCCGATCACGCCGCTGCCCAGGGCGGCGAAGGTCTTGATCTCGGTGATAAAGGTCATTGCGTACTCCAGATAAACAACCCGTAGGAGCTGGCTTGCCAGCGAAGCTTCTAGTGGCCTTGCGGGGCCTTTCGCCGGCAAGCCGGCTCCTACGTGCCAGGGGGTGAGTGGCCGGGTGTGACGGCCTCTTCGCGAGCAAGCTCGCTCCTACAGGGGGGAGGGGTGTGTGGGTTAGCCGCGCTGTTTCAGGCCCATCTTCTGGCGGCCTTCGGCGGGCGTCAGGACACGGGCGCCGAGGCGGCTGAGAATCTCCGTGGCCCGTTCCACCAGCTGGCCGTTGGTGGCGAGCACGCCGCGGTCCAGCCACAGGTTGTCTTCCAGGCCAACCCGCACGTTGCCCCCCAGCAGCACCGCCTGCGCGGCCATGGGCATCTGCATGCGGCCGATGCCGAAACCGGCCCAGACCGCGTCCGCCGGCAGGTTGTCGACCATGGCCTTCATGGTGGTGGTGTCCGCCGGGGCGCCCCAGGGAATGCCCAGGCACAGCTGGAACAGCGGGTCGTCCAGCAACCCTTCCTTGATCATCTGCTTGGCGAACCACAGGTGGCCGGTGTCGAAAATCTCCAGCTCGGCCTTCACCCCCAGCTCCTGGATGCGCTTGGCGCCGGCCCGCAGTTGGGCCGGGGTGGAGACGTAGATGGTGTCGCCGTCGCCGAAGTTGAGGGTGCCGCAGTCCAGGGTGCAGATCTCCGGCAGCAACTCCTCGACATGGGCCAGGCGGGTCAGGGGCCCCACCAGATCGGTGTTGGGGCCGAACTCCATGGGGTGTTCGCCGGCGCCGATCTCCAGGTCGCCGCCCATGCCGGCGGTGAGGTTGACGATGATGTCGATGTCGGCCTCGCGAATCCGCTCCATGACTTCGCGGTACAGCGCCACATCCCGGCTGAACTTGCCGGTTGCCGGGTCGCGCACATGGCAGTGGACCACGGTGGCCCCGGCCTTGGCGGCTTCCACCGCGGCGGCGGCGATCTGTTTCGGGGTGACCGGCACGTGGGGGCTCTTGGCGGTCGTGTCGCCAGCACCGGTGAGTGCGCAGGTGATGATGACGTCGTGGTTCATGGTGCGGTTCCTTACAGGCGGGTTTGCTGGGGGCGTGAGGTGGCCGTGCGCAGCCCGGGGCGGGCTGCGGGGCGCAAGCGTTGCTGGTTTATTTACTGGTCAGTTGCAGGTGTTCGGCGGCCGGCTTGCCATCGAAGGTGGTGACTCCCTCAAGCCAGCGCTGCTGGTCCTGCGGGTGGTCCTTGAGCCACTGGCGGGCGGACTCCAGGGCGTCCTTGTGATCCAGCAGCGGCTGCATCATGCGGCTCTCGTCCTCGGCGCTGAAGGTCAGGTTGGTCAGCAGCCGGTGCACGTTTGGGCATTGCTCGGCATAGCTCGGCGCGGTGACGGTCCACACCGTGGCCTGGCCTTCGTTCGGACCCAGGGCATCCTGGCTGCCACTGAGGTAGGTCATCTTGAAGTTGACGTTCATCGGGTGCGGCGCCCAGCCGAAGAACACGATGGCTTCGTTGCGCTTCACCGCCCGGGCCACTGCCGACAGCATGCCGGCCTCACTGGACTCCACCAGCTGGAACTTGCCCAGGCCGAATTGGTTCTTGGCGATCATTTCCTTGATCTGGGTGTTGGCCCCCGAACCGGGTTCGATGCCGTAGATCTTGCCCCCCAGCTCCTTCTGGAACTTGGCGATGTCGGCGAAGGTCTTCAGGCCCTTGTCCGCCAGGTAGGCGGGCACGGCCAGGGTGGCGCGGGCGTCCTTGAGGCTGGGCTCGGCCATGACCTTGACCTGATTGGCCTCGACGAACGGGGTGATGGTCTGGGTCATCAGCGGGTTCCAGTAGCCGAGGAACAGGTCCAGGCGCTGGTCGCGGATGCCGGCGAAGATGATCTGCTGCGAAGCGCTGGTCTGCTTGGTCTTGTAGCCGAGGCCATCGAGCAGGACCTGGGTCATGGCGCTGGTGGCGATCACATCGGTCCAGTTGACCACCCCCAGGCGCACGTTCTGGCAACTGGGGGCGTCGGCGGCCATGGCCCCTGACATCAGAAAAACGCTACCACTAAGCGCAAGCACACAGCGGCTGATCAGTCGTTTCATGAGGGTTCCCTCGGCAGGTCGTTATTGTCGGTCCCGGCGTCTTGGTGCGTCGGTGAGCTCAAGTTACGCAGGCGCCGCGCATGGCAAACGCACAGCGGCGACCGACTCTTGCACTGCAGCGACCTGGGCCCTTGTGGCACTGGGGCATTTGGCGTATCACAGGGCTCACGCTGGCCGTCACCGGAGTGCGTTGCATGTCCCAGGACTTCTACTTCCTGCTGATGCCGGGGTTCTCCGCCATCGGTTTCATTTCCGCCATCGAGCCGCTGCGGGTGGCCAATCGCTTTCGTGGCGAGCTGTATCGCTGGCATGTGCTCAGCGCCGAAGGCGGCGCGGTGCTGGCCAGCAACGGCATGTCGGTCAATGTTGACGCGGCCCTGGAGCCGCTGAAGAAGGGGGCGACCCTATGGGTGGTGGCTGGCTTCGAGCCGTTGAAGTGCCTGACGCCAGCCCTGGAGCACTGGCTGCGACGCCTGGACATGGAGGGCGTGACCCTCGGCGGCATCGATACCGGCAGCGTGATCCTCGCCGAGGCCGGGCTGCTGGAGGGGCACCGGGTGACCCTGCACTGGGAGGCCATCGAGGCGTTCAAGGAGTCCTATCCGCAGTTGAGCGTGACCCAGGAGTTGTTCGAGATCGATCGTCGGCGTATCACCTGTGCCGGTGGCACCGCGTCCATCGACATGATGCTCGACCTGATCGCCCAGGCCCACGGCCCGCAACTGGCGATCCAGGTCAGCGAACAGTTCGTGCTCGGGCGCATCCGTCCGCGCAAGGATCACCAGCGCATGGAAGTCGCCAGCCGCTACGGCATCAGCAACAAGAAGCTGGTGCAGGTGATCGGCGAGATGGAGCAGCACAGCGAGCCGCCCCTGAGCACCCTGGCTTTGGCCGAGTCGATCAAGGTTACCCGGCGCCAGCTGGAGCGCCTGTTCCGCCTGCACCTGAACGACACCCCGAGCAACTTCTACCTCGGCCTGCGCCTGGAGAAAGCCCGGCAACTGCTGCGCCAGACCGACATGAGCGTGTTGGAGGTGAGCATCGCCTGCGGCTTTGAGTCACCGTCCTACTTCACCCGCAGCTACCGCGCGCGTTTCGTGAATTGTCCGCGGGAAGACCGGCGTCAGTCGGGGGGTGGCCGGGAGCTGGTTTGACTCGGGCTCGGTAGCGCTGGCGAGCCCGTTCGCCGGCAAGCCGGTTTCTACGATTATTTTTTGAGCAGGGCGGCGCAGGCCGCTTTGTAGGCTTCGTGCTGGTACTTGTTGAGGCTCGCCGGCAGGGCGAAGTCGTGCTTCTTGTGCTGGGCATTGATGGTCTGCGGCGACAGCAGGGTCACTTCGCAGTGTTCCAGCAGTTGCAGCACGCCTTCGATCTTGAAGGTGGTGGGGCCGCCGGCAAACTCGCCTTTCTTGCTGCGTTTCTTGATGGCGATGCGGGCGATCCCGTGTTCGCGGACAAAAGCGCCGACCTGGGCGGCGAAGGCCCGGACGTTGCCCGCTTCATCGTCGTCTTCCAGGGCGATCTTCTTGGTGGCCAGCGGCTGGTGCTGCGGCGTGCCGTCTTGCAGGGAGGCGAGGGCGAAGATGGCTTCGCTGCCTTTGATCTCGATACCGCAGATGCTCATGAGTAACCCTTTCAATCGTTGAGTGGGGCGCAGCTTACAGCTCCAGCTGGTCGGCGCGTATACCGAAGGCGGCGGCAATTTTTTCCCGGGTGCTCTTGCGGGGTCGAGCCACGCTCTCTTGTTGGGCGAAGGCCGGCTGAGAGATCCCCAGCCGCTTGGCAACCTCGTCCTGGGTCAGGTGCAGGTGCTCGCGCCAGGCCCGGATCGGCGTGGCGCCATCGACCATGCGGCTGACCACGCCATGGGGGATCAGATCAGGCTCATTCTGCTGCGCAATGTACTGCGCGTAGGGAATCACAACGAACGCCGGCTTGCCGTCCGGGCCGTGGATGATCTGGATGTCAGTAGGTGCGTTCATCACGTTTTTTGACCTCTTGAACACTAACGATATGGATAACCCCGTCCCAATCAAACAGCACGCGGTACTGGCCAACCCGCAGGCGATAGGCATAGGTGTGGCCGGACAGGGCTTTGACGTTGCCGCTGGCGGGCATGTCGGCCAGCAGGGAAATCGCATCGCGAACCTGGACCTGATGCTCGTGGTGCAGTCGCAGCAGCTGCTTGACCGCTTTTCTACTCCAGAGGATTTCGTTCATGGCGGACTATATAAGTCTTTTATAAGGATTGCGAATCCTTGCTTATATTTTCTGTCCGGCCAAGCCCAGAACCTTGTCCCTTGGTTGCCCGTGCTGCGGTTACCAGGTCGTGGACTGCCCGCGCCGGTCCACCTCGTACACCTTCTGCCGTAGCAGGCGTTCCTTGAGCCAGCGTTCGGCCTTGCCCATCGCTCGCTGCCGGGCCCACAGCAGGTCCACGCCCACCAGCCAGTCGGTGTGGGGGTAGGCGCCCAGTTGCAGCTCCACCAGCTCGCCCTGGGCCAGTTCGCGCTGGATCAGTTGCCGGGGCAGGGTGGCCCAGCCCAGGCCGGCGCGGACCATCTCCAGCAGCGCCAGGTAGTTTTCCGCCTGCCACAGTTGGCTGCAGCGCAGGTACTCGCTGCTGGGCAGCTTGTCGGCGTGGGCGCTGAAGGCCAGGCGCCGGTGCCCATGCAGGTCGTCGAAGGTCACGCTGTCGAGTCGCGCCAGCGGATGGTCCGGATGGCAGACGTGCAACATGATCAGCTTGCCCAACTGCTGGAACTCCAGTTCCCGGGGGTAGCCGGGCTGGGAGAAGGCGATCCCCAGCATGGCCTCGCCCCGGGCCACCAGTTCGCTGGCATCGCCGGACAGCGGATGCCGGATCAGCAGGTCGACATAGGGAAAGGCCTGTTCGAACTCGCGCAAGACCGGCATCAGCGGGCCGTAAGGGGTTTCGATGACCAGCGTCAGTTGCGGCTCCAGCGCCTGGGACAGACAGTCGGCACTGGCCTGCAGGGTCAGGCAGCGCTCCAGCACCGCCTCGGCCTGCAGCAGCATTTTGCGTCCGCTGGCAGTCAGTACCGGGCTGCGGCTGCTGCGGTCGAACAGTTCCACCCCCAGGTCCGCTTCCAGGTTGGCGATGGCCACGCTGACCGTTGACTGGGTCTTGCCCAGCTTGCGTGCAGCGGCCGAAAACGAGCCGGTTTGCGCGGCTTGGACGAACATTTGCAGTTGTTCCAGTGAAAAGCGCATCGCGTCTCCCGATCCAAGCACAGGCTGGTGCAATCCATCGTTAAAAACGATGGGTGCTCATTTGTTGCATCGCATTCAAGCACAGATCATGGGCGCCGACGTTCGTACATCCTGCCGGGGCATTGCCCCCGGATGCCTGCCAGAACAACGACAAGAGCTGCACTTACAGGAGATCTGCGACATGAACACTCCCCGGGTTCACCCAGTGGACGAGGTCCTGCCCGTTCGCCAGTTGTTCACCTTCGGCCTGCAGCACGTGCTGGTGATGTACGCCGGTGCGGTGGCGGTGCCCTTGATTCTAGGCAATGCCCTGGGCCTGACCCCGGCCCAGGTGGTCTTGTTGATCAACGCCAACCTGCTGACCTCGGGTATAGCCACCTTGATCCAGACCCTGGGCTTCTGGCGGTTCGGCGCGCGCCTGCCGGTGATCCAGGGCTGCTCCTTCATCGCCCTGGCGCCGATGATCATGATCGGCAAGCAGTTCGGCTTGACCGAAGTGTTCGGCGCGGTGATCGCGGCGGGTCTGATCACGATAACCCTGGCGCCGCTGTTCAGCCGCCTGCTGCGGTTCTTTCCGCCGGTGGTGATCGGCAGCCTGATCACCATCATCGGCATTTCCCTGATGCCGGCGGCGGCCATCTGGCTGGGGGGCGGCAACCCGACGGCGGCGGATTTCGGCGCGCCGGCCAACCTGCTGCTGGGCCTGGCCACGGTGGCGGTGACGTTGGTGATCTACGGCAAGTTCTCCGGGTTCATCGGCAACCTCAGCGTGCTGATCGGCCTGCTGGTGGGCAGCCTGATCGCCGCTGCGTTCGGCATGACCCACTTCGCCCAGGTCGGCGACGCGGCCTGGTTCGAACTGAGCCCGCCCATGGCTTTCGGCACCCCGCAGTTCTCCCTGATGCCGATCCTGATCATGACCCTGGCGATGCTGGTGATCATGGCCGAGACCACCGGCAACTGCCTGGCCATCGGCACGCTCACCGGCAAGCCGACCACCCAGCGCACCCTGGGCGATGCCTTTCGCGCCGACGGCCTGTCAACCATGCTGGGTGGCCTGTTCAACAGCTTTCCCTACAACGCCTTTACCCAGAACACCGGGCTGATCGCCCTTTCCAAGGTCAAGAGCCGCTTCGTGGTAGCCGCCGCCGGGGCAATCATGCTGCTCATGGGGCTGTTTCCCAAGCTCGGCGCCCTGGTGGCCGCGGTGCCGACCCCGGTGCTCGGCGGCTGCGCCATCGTCATGTTCGGCATGACCACCGTGGCCGGCATCCAGGAGCTGTCGCGGGTAAGGTTCGAAGGCACTCGCAACGCGATCGTCGTCGCGGTGTCGGTCAGTGTCGGCGTGCTGCCGATGTCCTTTCCAGCGCTGTTCGCCCAGGCCCAGGGGCCCCTCAAGCTGCTGTTGGAAAGCGGCATTTTTCTCGGCGCCATCACCGCCATCGTCCTCAATCTGCTGCTCAATCCCCGCGAGCCGGCGGCCGACGTGCTGTCGGCCGCCGCTGGGGTCAATGACTGAAAGTTGCTTTCCAACCCGTCTTTTTCGGCGGGACTCTGCCCATGAAAAGGAGGTCACCATGACCCAGATGCTTTCTCCCATCCCAGCCGGCGTCAGCGAGCTGGACCTGCAACTGCTGCGCCAGAGCATCCAGCTCGCCGAAGAGGCCAAGGCCCGTGGCCGCCACCCGTTCGCCGCCCTGGTGGCGGATCGTCACGGCAAGATCGTCGCCAGTGCCGGCAATAACTCCATGCCCCCCGAAGGCGACCCGACCCAGCACGCCGAACTGGCTGCCGCAGCCAAGGCGGCCAGGCTGCTGGGCCCCCAGGACCTGGCCGAGTGCACCCTGTACACCAGCGCCGAGCCCTGCTGCATGTGCGCCGGGGCCATCTACTGGACCGGGATTGGCCGGGTGGTCTACGCGCTGTCCGAACACGCCTTGCTGGAGCTGACCGGCGATCATCCGGAAAACCCGACCTTTTCCCTGCCGTGTCGTGAAGTCTTTGCCCGCGGGCAACGGCAGATCCCGGTGTTCGGGCCAATGCTGGAACGCGAAGCGGCCCGGGCCCATCTGGGGTTCTGGAAATGAACGGTGGGGTGTCCATCCACGTGGTGGATGTCGCCAGCGGCAAGGTGGCCGAAGGCATGGCGGTGCGGGTGTTGCGCCTGGGCGGGGAACTGCTTTGCCAAGGGCGGATTGGAGGCAACGGTTTGCTGAACGAGCTGGAGCAGCAGGCGGCGAGCTTCGGGCAGGGCATCTACCAGGTGGAACTGGACGTTGCGGCGTTCTATCGCGAGCAAGGCCAGGGGCTGCCTGGGCTGCCCTTCCTCGATGTGCTGGTGTACCGCTTTGGCCTGGATGACCCGCGCCAGCACTACCACTTGCCGTTCAAGCTCACCGCCTGGGGCGTGTCGTGCTTTCGCGGCGGCGCTTGATCACGCCGCGGCCCCCTGACCCGCTCCTATCGCTGGCGGGTCATTCCTGGGCGATGGACTCGATGAACTCCGAACGCTCGTCGCTCATCCGTGCCAGGCAATCGTTGGTGGCGATGGTGTAGGCCTTGGTCCCGGGCTTGGCCGGGAAGGATTCCATCGCACAGTCGGCTTCGCGCTGTTTCTGCCACAACTGCTGGGCGTTCTTGACCTTGGCGCTGATGTCGGCCAGTTGCGTCTTGTCGTTGCCGTACAAGGTGCCCAGGCGCTCCAGCAGGCTCTGCACGTTGTCACTCAGCAGCTGTTCGGCGGTGGTGCGGTTGTAGGTCGCGCATTCCAGGGTCTGCACGTCGTTTTCCACGCCGTCGCAGGGCGTGTTGTCGGCCTCTTCGGCCGCCTGTACGCCGGTCGCTATCAGTGCCAAGGCCAGGAAGATCGATTTCATTGCAGCGCTGTCCTCATCCAGTGAAGCTTTCGTTGAAGCGGCGAATTCTGGCGCAAGCCCCCGGCAAAGAACAGAGGTGGCCCATGCCCTCTGTCAGGCCCTTTGTCGGTGCTTGACGCTTTCGGCAATTCCCCTGTCGTTTTTGCACCCAGGCGCCCCGGCCCTCAAGCATATGCTGACCCCAAAGCGCCGGCAGACGATTCGGCGCATGAATCGCCAACAAGGGGACAGCCTGATGAGCCCAGCCGAATTACACGCCGACAGCATCGTTATCGACGGGCTGATCATTGCCAAGTGGAACCGTGAGCTGTTCGAGGACATGCGCAAGGGCGGCCTGACCGCAGCCAACTGCACGGTGTCGGTCTGGGAAGGGTTTCAGGCCACGGTCAACAACATCGCCTCCAGCCAGAAACTGATCCGCGAAAACAGCGACCTGGTGATGCCGGTGCGTACCACCGCGGACATCCGCAAGGCCAAGGAGGTGGGCAAGACCGGCATCCTCTTCGGCTTCCAGAATGCCCATGCCTTCGAAGACCAGATCGGCTACGTCGAGGTGTTCAAGCAGCTGGGCGTGGGCATCGTGCAGATGTGCTACAACACCCAGAACCTGGTGGGCACCGGCTGCTACGAGCGCGACGGCGGGCTCTCCGGGTTCGGCCGCGAGATCGTCGCCGAGATGAACCGCGTCGGGGTGATGTGCGACCTTTCCCACGTCGGTTCCAAGACCAGCGAGGAAGTGATCCTCGAATCCAAGAAGCCGGTCTGCTACTCCCACTGCCTGCCGTCCGGGCTCAAGGAACACCCGCGCAACAAGTCCGATGCGGAGCTGAAATTCATCGCCGACCACGGCGGTTTCGTCGGCGTGACCATGTTCGCGCCGTTCCTGGCCAAGGGCATCGATTCCACCATCGACGACTACGCCGAAGCCATCGAATACACCATGAACATCGTCGGTGAGGATTCCATCGGCATCGGCACCGACTTCACCCAGGGCCACGGTCAGGACTTCTTCGAATACCTGACCCACGACAAGGGCTACGCCCGGCGCCTGACCAACTTCGGCAAGATCATCAACCCCCTGGGCATCCGCACTGTGGGCGAGTTCCCCAACCTCACCGAAACCCTGCTCAAGCGCGGCCACAGCGAGCGCGTGGTGCGCAAGATCATGGGCGAGAACTGGGTCAGCGTCCTCAAGGACGTCTGGGGCGAGTAAACCTCTCCAGCCCCCTTATCCGATTTCCCCCCTGCCGTTCGCGCAGGGGCATTCACTGAATTTCTGGAGTCACGTTTCCATGGCCAAGATCGCCCCGCAATTGCCTATCGAAGTCGACAGCGAAACCGGTGTCTGGACCTCCGACGCCCTGCCGATGCTCTACGTGCCACGGCATTTCTTCGTCAACAACCACATGGGCATCGAGGAAGTGCTGGGGGCTGAAGCCTACGCCGAGATCCTCTACAAGGCCGGCTACAAGTCCGCCTGGCACTGGTGCGAAAAGGAAGCCGAATGCCACGGCCTGGAAGGCGTCGCGGTGTTCGAGCACTACATGAAGCGCCTGTCCCAGCGCGGCTGGGGGCTGTTCAAGATCCAGGACATCGACCTGGATAAAGGCACCGCCAGCGTCAAGCTCGAACACTCGGCGTTCGTCTACGTGTACGGCAAGGTCGGGCGCAAGGTCGACTACATGTTCACCGGCTGGTTCGCCGGCGCCATGGACCAGATCCTGGCCGCCCGTGGCAGCAAGATCCGCACCGTGGCAGAGCAGGTTTACGGTGGTTCCGAAGAAGGCCACGACGATGGCCTGTTCGTCGTCAAACCGTTGTAAGCGGAGTTAAGAAAAATGGCTTTCGAAGCGATGTTCCAGCCGATCCAGATCGGCAAACTGACCATCCGCAACCGCGTGCTGAGCACCGCGCACGCCGAGGTCTACGCCACCGACGGCGGCATGACCACTGAACGGTATGTGAAGTACTACGAAGAAAAGGCCAAGGGCGGCATCGGCCTGGCGATCTGCGGCGGCTCCTCGGTAGTGGCCATCGACAGTCCCCAGGAATGGTGGAGCTCGGTGAACCTGTCCACCGACCGCATCATCCCGCACTTCCAGAACCTCGCCGACGCCATGCACAAGCATGGCGCCAAGATCATGATCCAGATTACCCACATGGGCCGGCGCTCGCGCTGGGACGGCTTCAACTGGCCGACCCTGATGTCGCCGTCCGGGGTGCGCGAGCCGGTGCACCGTGCCACCTGCAAGACCATCGAGCCGGAAGAGATCTGGCGGGTGATCGGCAACTACGCCCAGGCCGCGCGCCGGGCCAAGGCCGGCGGCCTGGACGGCGTCGAACTGTCGGCGGTGCACCAGCACATGATCGACCAGTTCTGGAGCCCGAGGGTCAACAAACGCACCGACGAATGGGGCGGCACCTTCGAGAAGCGCATGCGTTTCGGCCTGGAAGTGCTCAAGGCGGTGCGCGCTGAAGTCGGTGACGATTTCTGCGTCGGCATGCGCCTGTGCGGCGACGAATTCCACCCGGACGGCCTGTCCCACGAGGACATGAAGCAAATCGCCAAGTACTACGACGACACCGGCATGCTGGACTTCATCGGCGTGGTCGGCTCGGGCTGCGACACCCACAACACCCTGGCCAACGTGATCCCCAACATGAGCTTCCCGCCGGAGCCCTTCCTGCACCTGGCGGCGGGCATCAAGGAAGTGGTCAAGGTCCCGGTGCTGCACGCGCAGAACATCAAGGACCCGAACCAGGCCACGCGGATTCTCGAAGGCGGTTACGTCGACATGGTCGGCATGACCCGCGCGCACATGGCCGACCCGCACCTGATCGCCAAGATCAAGATGGGCCAGATCGACCAGATCAAGCAGTGCGTCGGCGCCAACTACTGCATCGACCGCCAGTACCAGGGCCTGGACGTGCTGTGCATCCAGAACGCCGCCACGTCCCGTGAGTACATGGGCGTGCCGCACATCATCGAGAAAACCACCGGCATCAGGCGCAAGGTGGTGGTGGTCGGTGCCGGTCCTGCCGGTATGGAAGCCGCTCGCGTCGCCGCTGAACGTGGCCACGACGTGACCCTGTTCGAGAAGAAGGACGCCATTGGCGGGCAGATCACCACCGCCTCCAAGGCCCCGCAACGGGATCAGATCGCCGGTATCACCCGTTGGTACCAGCTGGAGCTGGCGCGCCTGAAAGTCGACCTGCGCCTGGGCACCGCGGCGGACACCGCGACCATCCTCGACCTGCGCCCCGACGTGGTGGTGCTGGCCGTGGGCGGCCATCCGTACATCGAGCAGAACGAACACTGGGGCGCCGCCGAAGGGCTGGTGGTCAGCAGCTGGGACATCCTCGACGGCAAGGTGGCACCGGGCAAGAACGTGCTGGTGTACGACACCATCTGCGAGTTCACCGGCATGTCGGTCACCGACTTCATTGCCGACAAGGGCTCGCAAGTGGAGATCGTCACCGACGACATCAAGCCGGGCATCGCCGTGGGCGGCACCTCGTTCCCCACCTACTACCGCAGCCTGTACCCCAAGGAAGTGATCATGACCGGGGACCTGACCCTGGAGAAGGTCTACCGCGAGGGCGACAAGCTGGTGGCGGTACTGGAGAACGAATACACCGGCGCCCGCGAGGAGCGGGTGGTGGACCAGGTGGTGGTGGAAAACGGCGTGCGTCCCGACGAGGAGCTCTACTACGGGCTCAAGGAAGGTTCGCGCAACAAGGGCCAGATCGACGTCGAGGCACTGTTCGCGATCAAGCCGCAGCCGTGCCTGAGCGAGACGGGGGAGGGCTACCTGTTGTTCCGCATCGGCGACTGCGTGTCCCAGCGCAACACCCATGCCGCGATCTACGACGCACTGCGCCTGTGCAAGGATTTCTAAGCCACTTCCTGTAGGAGCCGGCTTGCCGGCGATCGGCACTGGCGAGATACCGCGTGCTGCCTGATCGCTGGCAAGCCAGCTCCTACAAGGCCCCAGGTCTTTGGGAGCTCCACCATGTTGAACACCCTTCTTCCCATTCTGTTGTTCGCCGCCGTCGGCCTTGCGCTCCTCGGCGCGCTGCGGCGCGTGGCCCTGTGGCGCCAGGGGCGGGCTTCCAAGGTCGATCTGATCGGCGGCCTCTTGGCCATGCCCAAGCGCTACATGGTGGATCTGCACCATGTGGTGGCCCGGGACAAATACATGGCCAACACCCACGTGGCCACCGCCGGCGGCTTTGTCCTGGCGGCGGTGCTGGCGATCCTGGTGCATGGCTTCGGCCTGCACAGCCGCATCCTCGGCTACGCCCTGCTGCTGGCCACCACGTTGATGTTCGTTGGCGCGCTGTTTGTCGCCAAACGCCGGCGCAACCCGCCGGCGCGGCTGTCCAAAGGCCCGTGGATGCGCCTGCCGAAAAGCCTGCTGGCGTTTTCCGTGAGTTTCTTTGTAGTGACCCTGCCGGTGGCCGGGATCCTGCCGGAACACTTCGGTGGCTGGGTGCTGGCGGCGATCCTGGCGGTCGGCGTGCTGTGGGGCGTGTCCGAATTGTTCTTCGGCATGACCTGGGGCGGGCCGATGAAGCACGCCTTCGCCGGTGCCCTGCATCTGGCCTGGCATCGGCGCGCCGAGCGCTTTGGCGGCGGTCGCTCCACCGGCCTCAAACCGTTGGACCTGGAAGACCCGAGCGCGCCCCTGGGCGTGGAAAAGCCCAAGGACTTCACCTGGAACCAGCTGCTGGGCTTCGACGCCTGCGTGCAGTGCGGCAAGTGCGAAGCGGCGTGCCCGGCCTTCGCCGCCGGCCAGCCGCTGAACCCGAAGAAGCTGATTCAAGACATGGTGGTCGGCCTGGCCGGTGGCACCGACGCGCAGTTCGCCGGCAGCCCCTACCCTGGCAAAGCCATTGGCGAACATGGCGGCCATCCGCATCAGCCGATCGTCAACGGCCTGGTGGACGCCGAGACCCTGTGGTCCTGCACCACCTGCCGGGCCTGCGTCGAGGAGTGCCCGATGATGATCGAGCACGTCGATGCCATCGTCGACATGCGTCGCCACCTGACCCTGGAGAAGGGCGCGACCCCGAACAAGGGCGCCGAGGTCCTGGAAAATCTCATCGCCACCGACAACCCCGGCGGCTTCAACCCGGGCGGGCGGATGAACTGGGCGGCGGACCTGAACCTGTCCCTGCTCAGCGAAAAGCAGAGCACCGACGTGCTGTTCTGGGTCGGCGACGGTGCCTTCGACATGCGCAACCAGCGCACCCTGCGGGCCTTCGTCAAGGTGCTCAAGGCGGCCAAGGTGGACTTCGCCGTGCTCGGCCTGGAAGAGCGCGACAGCGGCGACGTGGCCCGACGCCTGGGCGACGAGGCGACCTTCCAGCTGCTGGCCAAGCGCAATATCCAGACCCTGGCCAAGTACCGCTTCAAGCGCATCGTCACCTGCGACCCGCACAGCTTCCATGTGCTGAAAAACGAGTACGGCGCCTTCAATGGCAACTATCTGGTGCAGCACCACAGCACCTACCTGGCTGAACTGATCGACGCCGGCGCGCTGAATCTGGGCCAGCACAAGGGCAGCAGCGTGACTTATCACGACCCGTGCTACCTGGGGCGCTACAACGGCGAGTACCAAGCGCCGCGCGACGTGCTGCGGGCGCTGGGCATCGAGATCAAGGAAATGCAGCGTTCGGGCGTCCGTTCCCGTTGCTGCGGCGGTGGCGGCGGTGCGCCGATCACCGACATTCCGGGCAAGCAACGGATTCCCGACATGCGCATGCAGGACATCCGCGAGACCGGTGCCGAACTGGTGGCCGTGGGTTGTCCACAGTGCACGGCGATGCTCGAAGGGGTGGTGGAGCCGCGGCCGATGATCAAGGACATCGCTGAACTGGTGGCCGATGCCTTGCTCGAAGACGCCGCCCCGGGCAAAGCCCCGGCTGCGCTGAAACCCGAACCTGCGGAGGTGCACTGATGAGCGAGATTATCCGCCGCGATCCCCGCGCCGAGTGGATCGCCCGCAACCGCCTGCACCCGCTGCATGCCGCCATGCAGCCGGCGCAGCACAGTTGGATGGGGCCCAACGGCCTGATCCGCAAGAACCCTCACGGCGTCGGTTTCATCGGGCCCAACGGTCTCAAACGCATCGATCGCAGCGGCGCCCAGCAGGGCGGCAGCGCCAAGCGCACGGCGGCGGCCGAGGTGCAATTGCCGCTGCATCAGGTGGCGCAGCCGGCGTTCTACATCAGCGTGGTGCCGGACATGGTCGGCGGCCGCCTGAGCAGCCACGACCGCGACCTGCTGGGCCTGGCCCGGCAACTGGCGGGCGAGGACGGCGCGGTGCTGGCGGTGGTGTTTGGCGAGCACAAGGAATCGGCCTTTGCCACCGCTGGCGTCGACCGCCTGCTGGTGCTGCACGGCTGCGAGTTCGACGGTTATACACCGGAACAACGGGTGCAGGGCCTGCGGGCTGTGGATAACCAGTTCAGCCCGCGTCACTGGCTGCTGCCCGACAGCCGCACCGGTGGCGGCGAATTGGGCCGGCGCCTGGCCGCGGCCCTGGGCGAACGCCCGGCGACCCGGGTCTGGCAGGTCAAGGACGGGCAGTGCATCGGTCGCGCCGGTGCCGGCCTGCAAGACCTGGCGCGACCGACGCCACGCCTGATCCTGGCGGCGGCCGAATGCGCCGAGCCGGTCAGCGAAACCCGCCACGAAGCCTTGCCGGTGGAGTTATCCACAAGCGTGGCCCGCAGCCTGGCGCGGATCGAGGACCTGGGCGCGGTGGCGGTGGACCCGGCGGCGATTCCCATGGCCGAGGCCGAATTCATCTTTTCCGGGGGCAACGGGGTCAAGGACTGGCCGCTGTTTCACCAGACCGCCGCAGCCCTTGGGGCTACCGAGGGCGCCTCGCGGGTGGCGGTGGACGACGGCTTCATGGCCCGCGACCGGCAAGTGGGGGCCAGTGGTATCTGGGTCACCGCGCGGGTCTATGTGGCGGTGGGGATTTCCGGGGCGATCCAGCACCTGCAGGGCATTGGTGCCTGCGACAAGGTGGTGGCGATCAACCTTGACCCGGGCTGCGACATGATCAAACGCGCCGACTTGTCGGTGATTGGCGACAGCGCGGAAATTCTCAAGGCCTTGATCGCGGCGGTAGCGGCCTACCGCAACGACGCCAAGCGCGATGCGGCTTAAGGGGACGTTATGAACAGCAATGTGATCAGCCTGGTATCGATTGGTGCCCACCCGACTTCCGGCCGCCCACGGCGCGCCGAACAGGACGCCCGCGCGGTGGAACTGGGCCTGCAGCTGGCGGGTGAGCAGTTGCAGGTGCTGCATGCCGGCGACGTCGCCGAACCGGCCCTGCGCGCTTACCTGGGCATGGGCCTGGAGCAGTTGCATGTACTGGAACAGCCGCCGGGTGCCGATGCCCTGCCGGTACTGACCCAGTACCTGCGCGACGCGGGCGCCCAGGTGGTGCTCACCGGCAGCCAGGCGGAAACCGGCGAAGGCTCCGGCATGCTGCCGTTCCTGCTGGCGGAGAACCTCGGCTGGCCCCTGGTGGTGGGGCTGGCGCAGGTCGAGTCCCTGAGCGACGGCGTGGCTCATGTGCTGCAAGCCTTGCCCCGTGGCCAGCGGCGCCGGCTCAAAGTGCGCCTGCCGTTTCTCGCCACTGTGGATAACGCCGCACCGAAACCGCGCCAGAGCGCCTACGGCCCGGCGCGCCGTGGCCTGTTGCATGCCGATCAGGTCGTGGTGGTGGAGGACGAATTGTTCACAGCCTCCAGCCTGCAACCGGCCAAACCCCGACCCAAGCGCTTGAAAGTGATCAAGGCCAAGAGCGGCGCCGACCGCATGAAGGCCGCCACCGCCAAGGCCAGCGGCGGCACTGGCCAGGTACTCAAGGGCGTGAGCCCCGAAGCGGGCGCCGAGGCCATTCTCAAACTGCTGATCGAAGAAGGCGTAGTGCGCTGAGTTCAAGGTTATGCACAGCCCTCGCGCCGCACAGCCACTGTAGGAGCCGGCTTGCCGGCGAAGGGGCCGTCATGCACGTGCACAATTCTCGGCGCCGCTATTCGCTGGCAAGCCAGCTCCTACAAGGGAGCTAGGGTTTGCAGCCACCGTAGGAGCCGGCTCGCCGGCGAAGGGGCCATCACGCATGTGCACAATTCTCGGCGCCGCCTTTCGCTGGCAAGCCAGCTCCTACAAGGGAGCTAGGGTTTGCAGCCACCGTAGGAGCCGGCTTGCCGGCGAAGAGGCCGTCATGCATGTGCACAATTCTCGGCGCCGCCGTTCGCTGGCAAGCCAGCTCCTACGAGGGAGATCGCGTCTGCAGCCACCGTAGGAGCCGGCTTGCCGGCGAAGGGGCCATCACGCATGTGCACAATTCTCGGCCTCGCCATTCACTGGCAAGCCAGCTCCTACCAGCGGTGCGGCAGGGTTACGCACAATCCCTGTGTGCGGACCTGTGGATAAGGTGTTCGCGCCTTGCTCAAGCCCATGCGGAACAGGCCCTGTAGCCGTCTGTACGAAATTTGATCAGCCTAAGTTGGCGTTTTTCATGGCTTTTTTTCCTGGGCAGGGCGACAGCCAAAGCGACTTTTGCACAGCACTTGCCCCCAAAGTCTGTTGGCGCTTCTGTGGATAAGATGTTCGCTTAGCGCTGCAGGCCTTACAGTACGTGCCTTGCGTGGTTTTGATCAAAAAATAGCCAAATGCAGCTTTTCCTCTCAGTTACCTTGCCAGGAACCCGATAATTCGCGGCTTTCAGGGGTTTTCCACAGTACGCCGGGTCATTCACCGCAGTTGCCCCCAAAGTCTGTTGGCCGTTCTGTGGATAAGGTGTTCGCCTTCCGCTACAGGCCGCTGATGACGTGGCTTTCAGGTCGTTGTTCAAAAACTGATCAATGTTGCCAATAACTGCTGCTTTCGCATAAGTCACGGTTTTTATTGGCATTGACCGACGAACTATCCCCACCCCTGGTGCACTTGCCCACAGTTGCTGTGGGTCAAGGTGTGGATAAGGTGTTCGCCAACGGCTGGACCCCTTGCTATTCATAGCTTGCCCGGCAATAGGTCAAATTTCATACAGTTCTAAGGGCTTTCTTGACACTGGCAATGGGCCTGTCTTCACTGAGTCTTCAAGGACTTAGCGGCAACTTATCCACATCCGGCTCAGGGAGCGCAGGCAATGGATTGTCGTTCATCGCAGGTTTATCCGACCGGGGCCCCCCTCCCTCGACGTACCCGTCGCCGTGCCGCCAACCAGCGCGCACGCCTTTAACCCTGTCCTGCGCTTTGTTCCGTTACTGACTGCACTGCTGTTGTTCCAGGCGCCTGGGCCTGCCTGTTCGGCTGCCTGCGCGTCAACGGATGCACCCCACTAGAGGCGACCCACGAGTTGCCCCATCTGCCTGAGAGGAACACCGCCATGACTCGGATCGCGACCCCCATCAGCGAGATCCAGGAACACTACGACGTGATTGTCATCGGCTCCGGCTATGGCGGCGGCATTGCCGCCTCCCGACTGTCCCGGGCCGGGCGCCGCGTCTGCCTGCTGGAGCGGGGGCGGGAGATTCAGCCCGGCGAGTACCCCAACACCCTGGCCAGCGCCACCGAGGAATTGCAGGTGCATGACCCCGAAGGTCATATCGGTTCGCGTACCGGGCTTTTCGACCTGCACGTCAACGCCCAGCAGAACGTGGTGGTGGGCTGCGGGCTGGGGGGTACTTCGCTGATCAACGCCAACGTCGCCCTGGAACCCGAACCCGAGGTGTTCGACGATCCGCGCTGGCCCCAGGCGGTGCGTGAACACCGTGACACCCTGCTCAAGGAGGGCTTTGCCCGGGCCCGGGAGATGCTCAAGCCCAACCCCTATCCGGATGCGGCGCCAACCTTGCCCAAGCTGGTGGCGCATCGCAAATCCGCGGATTTTCTCAAGCAGGGCGCGCACTTCTACAAACCGCCGATCAACGTGACCTTCAACAAGCTGGCCAACAACCTCAACCATGTCGGGGTCGAGCAACTGCCTTGCAATCACTGTGGCGACTGCGTCTCGGGTTGTAACAACAAGGCCAAGAACACCACCTTGATGAACTACCTGCCGGACGCCAGCAATCATGGCGCCGAGATTTTCTGCCAGGCCCAGGTGCGCTATCTGGAGCGTGACGGTGACGGCTGGATCGTGCACTTCCAGTACCTGGACAGCGGCCGCGAGACGTTTTCGGCGCCGACCCTGTTCGTCAAGGCCGACATCGTCGTGCTCAGTGCAGGCACCCTGGGCTCCACGGAAATTCTCCTGCGCTCCAAGGCCAAGGGCCTGTCCACCTCGGCCCAGCTCGGCGAACACATGAGCGGCAACGGTGACATCCTCGGCTTTGGCCATAACTGCGAGCAGACCATCAATGGCATCGGCTTCGGCACGCATGCGGCCAACGAACTCAAACCCGTGGGGCCGTGCATCACTTCGGTCATCGACATGCGCACCGAAGGCGACTGGCGCAGCCGCATGGTGATCGAGGAGGGCTCGATTCCCGGCGCCCTGGGGCGGGCCATGGTGCCCAGCATGGCGCTGTTCGCCGGGACCCTGGGCAAGGCCACCGACAATAGCCTCAGCGGCCAGTTGGGCTACAAGGCACGCGAGGCCGAGAGCTTTGTGCGCGGGCCTTACTACGGCGCCCTGCACAACATGCAGACCTACCTGATCATGAGCCACGACGACGGCCGCGGGCGCATGCTGCTCGATGACCAGGACCAGCTGCGCATCGACTGGCCGGGCGTTGGCGAGCAACCCAACGTGGTCCTTGGCAACGAGCGCCTGTACCAGTGCACCAAAGCCCTGGGCGGGATCTGGGTGGAGAACCCGATCTGGACCCAGTTGCTCAAGCACAGCATCGTCTCGGTGCACCCCCTGGGGGGCTGCGTGATGGGCGAGGATGCTGCGCAGGGTGTGGTCAACCACAAGGGCCAGGTGTTCAGCGGCGCCACTGGCACGGACGTTTACCCCGGGCTGTACGTGGCCGACGGCGCGGTAATCCCGACCTCGCTGGCGGTCAATCCGCTGCTGACCATTTCGGCGGTCAGCGAGCGCAACATGCGCCTGCTGGCCGAGGATCGTGGCTGGAAGATCGACTACAGCCTGCCCTCGGCCCCTCGCAAGGCGGTGCCTGCGCCGACCCTGGGCGTGCAGTTCAGCGAAACCATGAAGGGCTATTTTTCCACCGACTTCACCCAAGCCCAGGGCACCGATCTGGCGCTCTACCAGGCGGCGGCCCAGCGTGGAGAGGCGCAGCACTCGCCCATCGAATTCACCCTGACCATCACCGCCGATGACCTCGACCGGATGATCAAGGAACCCGCGCACGCCGCGACCCTGGTCGGCACCCTGAATGCCCCGGTGCTGTCGGCCCAGCCCCTGGTGGCCAGCCACGGGGTGTTCAACCTGTTCGAGGAGTTCCAGCAGCAGGTGGGCGTGCGCCACATGAACTACGACATGCGCCTGACCGCCGAGGACGGCAATGAATATTTTTTCAGCGCCTTCAAGACCGTGCCCGAAGACCACGGCGTGCTGAATATCTGGCCCGACACCAGCACCCTCTACGTGACCCTGTACCGCGGCCGGGACAAGAGCGGTGCAGTGCTGGGCAGCGGGGTGATGCACATCCTGCCGGCGGACTTCGCCCGGCAGATGACCACCATGAAGGTGCTCAACGCGCGCAACGAACGCGAGCGCATCGAGGCTTTGGCGCGCTTTGGCAAGTTTTTCGCCGGGATTCTCTGGGAGAGCTACGGCGGGGTGTTCGCCGGGGATATCTACTTCAACCCCGACGCGCCGCCGCGGCTGAAACGGCCCCTGGACGCGCCGGTGCCGACTGTGCATTTCTTCCAGACCGAGGACCATGTGCACCTGCGCCTGACCCGTTATCAGGCCGGCAGCAAAGGCCCGGTGATGCTGGTGCACGGGCTGGGCGTGGGCTCCAACATCTTCTCCACCGACACCATCCAGACCAACCTGCTGGAGTACCTGTGCAAGCACGACTATGACGTCTGGCTCCTGGATTTCCGGGTCAGCATCCTGCTGCCGGCGAGCAAGCAGGAATGCAATGGCGACCAGATCGCCGCCTACGACTTCAAGGCCGCCATCGGCCAGATCAAGCAGGCGACCGGGGCCCGCGACGTGCAATGCGTGGTGCATTGCTATGGCGCCACGACCTTCTTCATGTCGCTGCTGGCGGGCCTGCAGGACGTGCGTTCGGTGGTCTGCTCGCAGATTGCCGCTGACACCGTGGTGGCCACCGCCACCGGGATCAAGGCTGGGTTGCACCTGCCGGGCGTGCTCGACGCCATCGGCATCAGGTCGCTGACAGCCTATGCCGACAGCAAGGAAAGCCTGTTCAACCGGCTCTACGATACGGCGCTCAACGGTTACGCACGGATCGAGGCCCAGGGCTATTGCACCAACCCGGTGTGCCACCGCATCACCTTCATGTACGCCTCTTTGTACCGCCACGACACCCTCAACCAGACCCTGCACGACAACCTGCACGAGCTGTTCGGCGCCTCCAACATCGAAACCTTCGAGCACCTGGCGCTGATCTGTCGCAAGGGCCACCTGGTGGACTTCAAGGGGCGCGACGTCTACATGCAGCATTTCGACCGGCTGAAGCTGCCGATCTGCTTCATCAGCGGCGCCGACAACCAGTGCTACCTGCCGCAAAGCACGCAGAAGACCTACGAGCGCCTGTGCCAGCTGCACGGCCCCGAGCTGTTCAGCCGCCATGTGGTGCCGGGTTACGGGCACATCGACTGCATCTTCGGCAAGAACGCGGTGGTGGATGTGTACCCGCTGATGCTGGCGCACCTGGAAAAGACCGCCCGGGGCTGACTCCGGCCAGCCCGCGGCGCGGTCGCCGCGGGCCACGTCAGGGAACAGGGGCCGCAGCAAGCACGCTTCGCCGCTGAGTGCGGGCTGCGGCGGCCGCTACACATGGATGCAGGGAAGGTTGCGATGAACGCTTATATCCGCTGGTTCCAACGCTTCATCTGGCTGGGCATCGCCATGAACATGGTGTTCGCCCTGCCGGCGCTGTTTGCCCCGGCGCTGCTGACCGCGGTGGTCGGCCTGCCGCCGGTGCTGTCCGATCCCTGGCTGGAAAACACCGGCATGCTGCTGGTGGGCATCAGCCTGTTCTACATGCCTTCGGGCTGCAACGCGCCGCGTTTCGTGGTGCATTCCTGGCTCTGCGTGCTGTCGCGGCTGATTGCCGTGGCGTTCTGGATCTACCTGATCGACACCAGCAATCAGTCCCAGGTGTTCGTGCCCATGCTCATGGGCGACCTCGGCATGTTCCTGGTGCTCGGCATCCTGCTGTACCTGGGCAGTGCTCCGGCCAATCGGCCCTGGGCCTTGCTCTGTGCCGGGCTGCGGGCCCTGCGTGAACACTGGGCCGCCTGCTGGGCGCGCCACGGCTTTCGTGTCGGCGTCCTGGTGTCGCTGCTGGTGCTGGGTTTTGTTGGCTACCAGACCTGGGTCAACATGCTGCGCGAGGTGCCCCAGCCGCCGGAAGCCTCCGACGAGGATCACTTCAAGTACGCCGCCATCGGCCTGGGCATCGAAGCGCGGATTCCTTACTACCTGTTTGCCGTGCTGCCGCAGATGTGCCCGGAAAAGCTCCCGCGCCCCGGTGGCTACGAGGTCTTCGGCTTTCTCTACGAGAACGGCCGGGACCTGCCGGTGGGCATGGCCAAGCGGCAGTTGGGCTACCCGACGGTGGAGCCCAACTGCGCCCTGTGCCACACCGGGGCCTACCGCGCCAGCGCCAGCGATGTGTCCCAGGTGGTGCCCACCGCACCGGCCAACCTGATGCAGCTCCAGGCCTTCCAGTGGTTCGCCTACGATTGCGCCAGCGACCCGAAATTCACCGTGGATGCGGTGATGAACGCGATCAACGCCAAGTTCCAGCTGGGCTTTATCGAGCGCCTGTACAACCGCTACCTGATCATCCCCATGGCCAAGGGCGCACTGCTCAAGCAGAAGCAGGCCTATGCCTGGCAGAAGCTGCGGCCGCAGCAGGGGCCGGGGCGCACCGACACCTTCAACCCGACCAAGATGGTGGTGTTCGGCTTCCCCGACGACTCCACCATCGGCACCGTGGACCTGCCGCAGATCTGGAACCAGAAGCCCCGGGAGTCGATGTACCTGCACTGGGACGGCAACAACAACCAGATTCGCGAGCGCAACTACGCGGCGGCGATGGCCGTGGGCGCGACCCCGCAATCGGTGCTGCCGCAGAGCTTCAACCGGGTCACCAACTGGCTGCTGGGGCATAAACCACCGGCCTGGCCGTTCGCCCTCGATCAGGCCAAGGTGGCCCAGGGCAAGCCGCTGTGGGAAGCCAACTGCGCCGGTTGCCATGATTTCGGCAAGGCCGACACCGGCCAGGTCACGACCGATATCCAGGCGCTGGGCACCGACCCCCATCGCCTGGATTCCTTCACCACCGGGCTGGTCCAGGCCTTCCACGGCTTCAAGAAACCGCCCTTCGACTTTGGCGCGTACCGCAAGACCCAGAGCTACAGCAACACCCCCACCGATGGCATCTGGCTGCGCGCGCCGTACCTGCACAACGGCTCGGTGCCGAGCCTGTGGGACCTGTTGCAGGCGCCGGAGCTGCGGCCCCAGGTGTTCTTCACCGGCTCGGATGTGTATGACCCGCAGAAGGTCGGCTTCATCACCAGCGGCCCGACGCTGCAGGGCCCTGGCTACTTCAAGTACGACACGCACCTGGAGGGCAACAGCAACAGCGGCCACCTGTATGGCACGCAGCTGTCCGCGGAGCAGAAGTGGCAACTGATCGAGTACATGAAAACCCTGTGACGCCGCTGCGGCGTTTGTGCGGATGGACCACCAAGAGGGATGCCGACATGTCATTTGTGAGCAATCTGGAACATGAATACGAACAGGCCAAGGCCCGGGTCGAGGGGTTGTTGGCGAGGCTCGACCTGGCCTGGAAAAAACTCGCCAGCCAGCTTGAGCCGGCGCAGTTGCAGGCGATCGTGCAACTGCTGCAGCGGGCCCATGACCAGGCGCAGTACGCCCTGATCCACGGCGACCTGCCCCCCGGTCAGGCGCCGGTGCCCTGGGAGCTGGCCCACGGCCTGTCGGTGCTGCACCTGGGCAACGCCAAGCCCTTGCCGCAAACGGTGGCCGAGCTGCAGACCCAGGTGATGAAGGACGGCACCCTGCTGGGCTGTCGCCAATGGGAACTGCTGGACCTGCGCTGGAGCGAGGCCCTGCTCAACTGGATCGAGAACCTGCACCAGCACGCGCCCTTCGGCACCACTCCGGCGCTGATCGAGATGGCCGACAACGTATTGCTGGACATGGCCGGGGACTGGGGCACCGGCTACTTCCAGGACCATTCGGCGGCGCAGCGCGTGGCGGACCTGATCAGGCAGGACCAGCCGGATGTCACCATCCATCTGGGGGACGTGTACTACGCCGGCACCAGTACCGAGGAGGGCGCCGACCTGGTCGACTGGCCCCAGGGCAGCCTGGCGTCATTCAGCCTCAACTCCAACCACGAAATGTACAGCGGCGCCCATGGCTACTTTGCTGAGATCAATGCGCTGTTTCCCAAGCAGCAGGGCACCAGCTACTTTGCCCTGTTCAACAGCCACTGGCTGATCGTCGGCCTGGACAGCGCCTATGCCGCCGACGAAATGAACCTGTACATGGACGGCAACCTCAATGCCCTGCAGCAGCAATGGCTCAAGGACCTGGTGGCCAGCAAGGGGCAGGGGCGCAAGATCATCGTGCTCAGTCATCACCAGGGGCTGGACATCAGCGGCCAGCAGCAGACCGTGCTGTACAAACAGGTAGTCGCCGCCCTGGGGCGGGTGCCGGACTACTGGTACTGGGGGCACCTGCACAACGGCATCTGCTACGCGCCCAGGGAGGGTATGTACGGCCGGTGCATCGGCCACGGAGCCATTCCCTATGGCGTCACCAGTGAGTTGAAGGGCAATCCCCAGGTGCTGTGGTCGGAAACCCTGTCGGCGGATGATCCGAACTACCCGCTGCGGGTGCGCAACGGCTACGTCCGGGTGAAGTTGCAGGGCAAGGCGTTGACGGAAGAGTTCATGGGCGAGAACGGTGCCGTCAGTTGGCCGCTTGGTTGACGCTGGAGATGGATTCGCAGCCGGCCCCGTAACCTTCGAGGACGGCTGTGGGCCATTGCTTGGCATGCCGCAAAAGATCGAAGTGCCGCTGTAGCGGCACTTCACGGCCCAGGGCGAGCAGTGGGCCGAAGCTCAGTGTTTCCACCACCTAAGGTGAAAGGCCACAAATTCCCGGGCCTGCGGCTACGCTGTGGGGTCTGGCTTCGCAGACGCTCACCATTGTTCAGGCACTGGAAAGCGCGATTCTTCGTTCAGGCCATTTCTGCGCATCGCTCACCGGAGAAACGTCCCATGGATGGTCTTATCGTCAGGTTCCGCACCGGACCCCCAGCCCCTGTTCGCCCGCCTCTGTCTATGCCGGTTGCCCAGCCTTGTCTTGGCGCCACTGATCTTATGCCCGCCGATTCCGAGCTGACTCGTCGTCATCCATCCGGAGAACCCCGATGAACCCTTTCGACAAGCGTGGCGGTTTGGATCGCCGACATTTTCTAAAGGCCAGCGTCCTCGCCAGCCTTGGTCTGGCGACTCAGCCTTTGCAGGGCTTGGCTGCAAGCCTGGAGCAACAACCGTTTGCCAACGGCGAGCGTGAGCTGATCGCCTATCCGCAGAAGCGACCACTGATGCGCATTACCACTCGGCCACCGCACCTGGAGACCCCGTTCGAGGTGTTCAACCAGGGCCTGTTGACCCCCAATGATGCTTTCTTCGTGCGTTATCACCTGGCCAACATTCCAACCCGGATCGATCCGCAGACCTATCGCCTGAAGGTCCTGGGTCGTGTCCGCCAGCCGCTGGACCTGAGCTTGCAAGCGCTCAAGGCGCTGGGCGAACCGGTGGAGTGGGTGGCGGTGAATCAATGCTCCGGCAACAGTCGCGGCTATTTCGAGCCTCGGGTGTTTGGCGCGCAACTGGGACATGGGTCGATGGGCAATGCGCGCTGGACGGGCGTGCCGCTGCGCAGGGTGCTGGAGCAGGCGGGAGTCGAGGACAACGCTGTTCAGGTCACCTTTCGCGGGCTTGATCAACCCATCCTGCCGACGACGCCGACGTTCACCAAGGCGCTGGATATCAACCATGCATTGGCGCCGGAGCCGTTGATCGCCTGGAGCATGAACGGTGAGGATCTGCCCTTGCTCAATGGCTACCCGATTCGCCTGGTGGTGCCGGGTTACTTCGGTACCTACTGGACCAAGCACTTGAGTGAGATCGAAGTCATTGATCATGAGTTCGAGGGTTTTTTCATGAGCAAGGCCTATCGAGTGCCCGCCAACGACAGTCTGTCCGTGCCGCCGGGGAGTGAGCTGAAAGACAGCCGCCCGATCACGGTGATACCGGTACGTTCATTCGTCACCAGCTTGAGCCATGAACAGCGCTTGCCGCTGGGGCAGTTGCAGGCCCTGCGCGGCATTGCCTTCGACGGCTCCGGTAGCGGTATCCAGAGCGTGGAGTTTTCCGATGACAACGGCCTGACCTGGCAGCCCACCCGATTGGGTGAAAACCTGGGGCCGTACTCGTTTCGCGAATGGCTCGCGGACTGGAAGCCGCGTCAGCGCGGCATCGTCCAGTTACAGGTGCGTGCGCGCAACGCTCAGGGCCAGACCCAGCCAACGACCCCGATCTGGAACCCCGGTGGCTATGCCCGGCACTCCATCGAGTCGCTGCCATTGCACATCATTTGAAAGGGCCTCACGCCATGCACAGACTTCGTCATGTCCCGCTCTTCACACTGGTTGCGTTGGTCTTGTTGACGCACTCAGCGTTGAGCGGGGCCGCGCCACTGAGCATTGAACTGCCCACGGAAACCGCGCGCTTTGAGCCGTCCCCGCTGCCGGGGTATGCGATTGCCAGCGGCAAATGCAGCATTTGCCATTCCGCGGACTATATCCAGTTGCAACCCCCTGGCATGAGCCAGTCACAGTGGCGCGGCGAGGTGAGCAAGATGCAGCACGCCTTTGGCGCGCCAATCGATGATCAGGAGGTGGATGTGATTGCCGCTTATCTGGCGCAAACCTATTCGGCAGAGCCACGCGCCAAGGCGGCCGAAGCATCGGGGGCGGCTTCCAGCGGGACGCCATGAGCGCCCATGGGCAAGCGGTGGGTGGGTTGAAGTGTGATTGCCGGTCGACGCAGCGGTCCGGCCAGCGGGCGCTGGTCGGGCGCTAGCGTCATGATCGCCAAGGGCGAGAAGACATTATCAAGGGGGCGAGGGAGGCAGGGGGCGAGCTGGCTCACCCCCTGCCAGGGTATTTAGCCGGTGACCGGCACGCCCTTGAGGTAGGGCGCCGGTTCCGCGCCGAGGTTGCTCAGCATGCGCTCGCTGTACCAGTCGACGAAGTTGACCACGCCGAATTCGTAGGTCTTGGAGTACGGACCCGGCTGGTAGGCGGTGGAGTTGATGCCGCGCTGGTTTTCTTCCGCCAGGCGCCGGTCCTGGTCGTTGGTGGCGTCCCACACCTGGCGCATGCGCTCGACGTCGTAGTCGACACCTTCCACCGCGTCCTTGTGCACCAGCCATTTGGTGGTGACCACGGTTTCCTGGGCGCTGATCGGCCACACGGTGAACACGATGATGTGGTCGCCCATGCAGTGGTTCCACGAATGTGGCAGGTGCAGGATGCGCATCGAGCCCAGGTCCGGGTTCTTGATCCGGCCCATCAGTTTGGCGCAGCCCTGCTTGCCGTCCATGGTCATGGACACGGTGCCCTTGAGCAGCGGCATGCGCACGATGCGGTTGCGCAGGCCGAAGCTGGCATGGGCGTAAGGGATCTTCTCGGCTTCCCAGGCGGCGGCGGAGGCGGCCACGTGGTCCTTGAACGCCTGGTCGGCCCGCGGGTCGGTGACGTCGTCCCATTCCAGCAGGGTTTTCAGCAATTCCGGGTGCGAGCCGCCGCAGTGGTAGCACTCGCGGTTGTTCTCCAGCACCAGCTTCCAGTTGGCCTTTTCATGCAAGGTGGTCTGCACCGCCACCTTGGTGTTCTCCATGTCGTAGGGCTCCATGTAATGGGCCAGGGTCGCCAGGAAGTCGTCGATGGCCGGCGGATTCTCGGCCAGGGAAATGAAGATGTAGCCGCCGGCGGTCTTCACGTTCACCGGTTTCAGGCCGTACTGCTTCATGTCGAAGTCGGCGCCCATCTCGGTGCCGGCGAACAGCAGGCGGCCGTCCAGCTCGTAGGTCCACTGGTGGTAGTGGCAGACCAGCTTGGCCACCTTGCCCTTGTCGCTGGTGCACAACCGCGAGCCGCGGTGGCGGCAGACGTTGTGGAAGGCGTGGACCACGCCGTCGGCGCCACGGATGACGATGATCGGGTTCTTGCCGATCTGCAGGGTGATGTAGTTGCCCTTGGTGGGGATCTCGCAGGTCATGCCAGCGATCAGCCATTCCTTCTGGAAGATCTCCTGCATGTCGATATCGAACAGCCTTTCATCGCAGTAGAAGGGCTGCGGCAGGGAGAAGGTCCGCTCGCGCTCCTGCAGCATCTGTGCAGTGGCCTTGCGTGCAGGTTCCAGTGGATCGCCCAAGCTCAGGGTTGCGGTGACGTCCATCGTTCAAGTCCTCATGGCCGTTCGGTGCGGCCGGCGAATTAAATAGTGGCTACGGTGGGTGCTACGCAAGTCACGAAAAAAACGGCTGTTGTCGTTGAGGCGAGTGTGGGTCCGCAGGCGCCAGGAACCTTATCCATGGGCGACATGGCCCAATCTGTTCCCGACGCGCCAGCCCCGGCAGCTGGGGGCTGGTCGCGATAAGCATGTGAATGTCGCAGATAGGTAAATGGGCGCGAGAAGCCTTACGCAGAATCGCTGACAAGACGCCGACAGTCGGCCGTGGAGAACAGCATGTCCAACACCTTCCTCAACCCGGTAACCACCCAGACCTGGGCCAATGGCCGTCACATCGTCCGTTGCGTCAAAGTCATCCAGGAAACCTGGGACGTGCGGACTTTCTGCTTCATGGCCGACCAGCCGATCATGTTCTTCTTCAAACCGGGGCAGTTCGTCACCCTGGAGCTGGAGATCGAAGGCCAGCCGGTGATGCGTTCCTACACCATTTCCAGCTCGCCGTCGGTGCCCTACAGCTTTTCGGTAACCATCAAGCGGGTGCCGGGTGGCAAGGTGTCCAACTGGCTGCATGACACCCTGCACGAAGGCCAGGAACTGGCGGTGCACGGGCCGGTGGGGCTGTTCAACGCCATCGACTTTCCCAGCCCGAAGATCCTCTACCTCAGCGGCGGCGTCGGCATCACCCCGGTGATGTCCATGGCGCGCTGGTTCTATGACACCAACGGCAATGTCGACATGGTGTTCATCCACAGCGCCCGTTCACCCAAGGACATCATTTACCACCGCGAGCTGGAGCACATGGCGTCGCGGATCGACAACTTCAGCCTGCACCTGATCTGCGAGAAACACGGCCTGGGCGAGCCCTGGGCCGGCTATCGCGGCTACCTGAACCACAAGATGCTGGAGCTGATGGCCCCGGACTTCCTCGAACGGGAAGTGTTCTGCTGCGGGCCGACGCCCTACATGAATGCAGTCAAGCGCCTGCTGGAAGCCGCCGGTTTCGACATGGCGCGCTACCACGAGGAATCCTTCGGCGCGACCCCGCCCGAAGCCCGCGCCGACGCCGTGGAGCATGCCGAACAGGCCGCCGAAGCACCGGAGCCGGACCTGGCCGACCTGCATCAGGTGGAGTTCACCGCTTCCGGCAAGAGCATCCGCGTGGCCCCGGGGGAAACCGTGCACGCCGCTGCGGCCAAGCTCGGCCTGATGATCCCCAAGGCTTGCGGCATGGGCATCTGCGGCACCTGCAAGGTGCTCAAGCTGGGTGGCGAAGTGGCGATGGAGCACAACGGCGGGATCACCGAGGAAGACGAAGCCGAAGGCTACATCCTGTCCTGCTGCAGCGTGCCCAAGGGCGACGTGCGGGTGGAATACTGATCGCCGGCAAGCCAGCTCCTACACCCATTGCCTGTAGGAGCTGGCTCGCCAGCGAACTGGGGTTGTCCGGCTACTGATACAACGCCGGGCGCCGATCCAGGTGCACATGGTTATGTTCACTGATGGACTTGTGCCAGGCCTGGGCCAGGTCCAGCTCCGCCAGCAGCAACTGCTCGGTACGCTCCCGATCCTTGCCCGCCAATGGATAGCCATCGGCATCGACGATGGTCGAGCCGCCCACCCAATGCACGCCACGCTCTTCGCCACAGCGATCGCAGGCGGCGACGAACATCCGATTGACCGCCGCGTTGGCCTGTACCCGGATCATCTCCGCCGGGCGTTCGCTGGCCGGGCGCGGGCTATCCGGCCAGTTCACCGGCGCGCACAATAGCGCCGCCCCGGCCAGGGCCGGCAGGCGCACCCATTCGGGGAATTCCAGGTCGTAGCAGATCATCATGGCGATCGGCCCGAAGCGCGTGGCCACAACCGGTGGCGGTTCGTCGCCGGGGGTGAAGATCAGGTTTTCCTGATCCCACAGGTGCGCCTTGCGGTACACCGTCAACGTTCCTTCGGGTTCGATCAGCGCCGCGCTGTTGGCCACCCGCTCATCGTCCAGGCGCTCGCAGAAGCCGCCGACGATCACCACCTGCAGCTCCTCGGCCAGGGTTTTCCACAGGCTGAGGGTCGGTCCGTCGAGGGTTTCCGAAAGCGCCAGGGCTTCTTTCCGGTCACGGAACACGTAGCCGCTCTGCACCAGTTCCGGCAGCACCACCACCTGGGCGCCGCGGGCAGCAGCCCGGCGGATGGCCTCGACGCTGAGGGTGCGGTTGTAGTCCAGATCGCCGATCCGTGGTGCCAGTTGCTGGCAGGCCACTTTCACAGAGCCCTGAGGAATCATTGCGCGCCTCCTTCCAGTTGCTGTTCGCTGGCCTGGATAGCCAGGCGTTCGGCTTCCAGATCCAGGTTGCGGGTCAGGGCCCAGTAGACCAGCCCGGCCACCGCAAGGCCAATCACGAAGGCGATGTCGGCCCCGCCCAGGGCCTGGGACAGCGGTCCCTGGTAGAAGCTCAGGGACATGAACGGCACCATCGCCAGCAGGCCGAGGAAGTAGGCCAGCAACCCGGCGCTGGACCAGCGACCATAGATGCCCGCGGGATTGAAGATGTGGCTGATGGCGTAATGGCCTTTGCGCACCAGGTAGAAGTCCGCCAGGTTGACCGCGGTCCAGGGCACCAGGAAATACAGCATCAGCAGGACAAAGGTGTTGAAGCTGCCCAGGTAGCTTTCGGGGATGTTCATGGCGATCAGGAAGATCACCACCGCCACCAGGAGGATGCCGGTCACCCGGCTCTTGAGCGTGGGCTGGATCGACTTGAAGCCGTCGATGGCGCTGATGCCGGTGAGCATGGCGCCGTAGCAGTTGACCGCCATGATGCCCACCAGCGCCGGCACCGCAATCAGCACGGTGAAGGTGCCGAAGCCGGGAATCAGCTGGTTGCCCACATCGCGCACGCTGGCGATGGCGTCCGGCGAGGGCAGGGCGGAAGCCAGGAAGGCCCCCAGGGACATCAGCCACAGGGCCGAGCCGGCGGCGCCCAGGTAGGTCCAGAAGATCACCTGGCGCGACGGCGTCTGGTGCGGCAGGTAGCGCGAATAGTCGGAGACGTACACCGAATAGCTGATCTGGTAACCGGCGGCGGCCGACAGTTGGATCAAGAACGCCGACCAGGAGAAATGTGCATCGGCCACCGCGGTGTCGGCTTGCAGGGTCAGCAGGGCGCTGACGGTGAGTACCGCGAACACGCTGATCATCAGGTAGGTCAGCCAGCGCTGCACCGTGTGCAGCAGGTCATGGCCGACCACCGCAATCAGCACTGCGATGGCGATCATCAGCGTGTACCAGGGCGCCCGGGCCCCGGGAATCACCGTGTTGATGGCGTCGGTGGCGAGGATCACGTTGAACACGTTGAAGCCGATGTAGACGAACACCACCGCGGTGAAGGGCACGATGGCGCCCCGCAGGCCGAACTGGGCGCGGGACTGGATCATCTGCGGCAGGCCCATGCGCGGCCCCTGGTTGGCGTGGAAGGCCATGCAGAAGGTGCCCAGGCACACACCGATGACGATCGCCAGGATGGCGTAGGGCAGGGCCAGGCCCAGGGCCGCGCCGGTGAAGCCGGTGACCATGGTGGTGAGCACGAAGTTGCCGGTGAACCAGAAGGGGCCCTGGTGCCAGACCTTGCCGTGGCGCTCATGGCGCGGCACGTAGTCGATGGAGCGGGTTTCGATCTTCAGGCCGGAAGACTGGGCCTTTTCGGTGACGCAAGACTGAGTCGTCATGGGTGGAGCCTTTGTTTTTATAGGTCGACCCGGGAGTCTCGGACAAAGGCGGCGGATGTTGAATCAGCAGGGGCAAATAATCAGTTCAGGAATCTGTGAACTGATGCTTTCGCTGGCCAGCCAGTTCCCGTGGAGGAGGGCGTGTCGTTGTAGGAGCCGGCTTGCCGGCGAAGGCGTCCGTGAGAGCGGCGCCCGGGTTGCGGGCCTGTTCGCTGGCAAGCCAGCTCCTACGGGGCGAGAGGTGCGCTGGCTATTGTAGGAGCCGGCTTGCCGGCGAAGGCGTCCGTGAGAGCGGCGCCCGGGTTGCGGGCCTGTTCGCTGGCAAGCCAGCTCCTACGGGGCGAGAGGTGTGCTGGCCATTGTAGGAGCCGGCTTGCCGGCGAAGGCGCCTGTGAGACTGGCGCCCGGGTTGCGGGCCTGTTCGCTGGCGAGCCAGCTCCTACGGGCGGGAGCGGGTCAGGCGCTCATCACGGTGCGGATGTCGGCTGCCAGTTCGCGCACGCGCTCTTCTTCGGTGTCCCAGGAACACATGAAGCGCGCGCCGCCCTTGCCGATGAAGGTGTAGAAGCGCCAGCCCCTGGCGGTCAGGGCGGCAATCGCCGGTTCCGAGAGTTGCAGGAACACGCCGTTGGCCTGCACCGGGAACATCAGCTCCACGCCAGGGATGTCGGCCACCAGCTGGGCCAGCAACTGTGCGCAGTGGTTGGCGTGGCGGGCGTGCTTGAGCCAGGCGTCGTTTTCCAGCAGGCCGACCCAGGGCGCCGAGAGAAAACGCATTTTCGAGGCCAGTTGCCCGGCCTGCTTGCAGCGGTAGTCGAAGTCTTCCGCCAGCTTGTGGTTGAAGAACAGGATCGCTTCCCCCACCGCCATGCCGTTTTTCGTGCCGCCAAAGCACAGCACGTCGACGCCGGCCTTCCAGGTCAGTTCCGCCGGGGTGCAGCCGAGGAAGGCGCAGGCGTTGGAGAAGCGCGCGCCGTCCATGTGCAGGTTCAGCCCCAGTTCCTTGCAGGTGGCGCTGATGGCGCGGACTTCTTCCGGGGTGTAGACGCTGCCCACTTCGGTGGCCTGGGTCAGGGTCACCACCCGCGGCTTGGGATAGTGGATGTCCTGGCGCTTGAGGGCGATCTCGCGGATCGATTCCGGGGTCAGCTTGCCGTTCTGGGTGCCGGCGATCAGCAGCTTGGAACCGTTGGAGAAGAACTCCGGAGCGCCGCACTCGTCGGTTTCGACGTGGGCGGTTTCCGAGCAGATCACGCTGTGGTAACTCTGGCACAGCGACGACAGGGCCAGGGAGTTGGCGGCGGTGCCGTTGAAGGCGAAGAACACTTCGCAGTCGGTTTCAAAGAGCTTGCGGAAATAATCGGCGGCGCGAGCGGTCCACTGGTCGTCGCCGTAAGCGCGCTCGTGGCCGTGGTTGGCCTGCTCCATGGCGGCCCAGGCTTCGGGGCAGATGCCGGAGTAGTTGTCGCTGGCGAATTGTTGGCTCTTGTCGGTCATGGCCGGCTCCGTGGTCGATGATGGTGCGCACTTTACCCAAGAATAATGGCCCAGCACACGCTCTGTTTACGGCGGATTAATGCATGGCCCATAAGGATTTATGCGTGATGCAATGCTGAAAACCGACAACCGCCGGCGTGATGGGGCGCTGGATGCGCTGAAGTGGCTGGCGCTGCTGAGCATGGTGCTGGATCACCTGCGGTATGTGGGCTTGAGCCTGGACTGGCTGTACGTGCCGGGGCGCCTAGCGTTTCCCTGGTTCTGTCTGGCGATGGCGGTGAATCTGACGCGGGTTGTTGATCTGTCTGGCCATCAGGTTGGGCAATGGCGCTACCTGGGCTGGCTGCTGCTGTTCAGCGCGCTCAGTGAGATTCCCTATCGCCTGTTCGTGCCTGACCCCGACACCTTGAACGTGCTGCCGACCCTGGCCCTGGGTTTGCTGGTGGCCCGCGGCTGGCAGCGGCCTCGGCGACTGGATCGGGGGCTCGGCCTGTTGGCCTTGGTCCTGGCTTTGGGGGGCAGTGAGTGGCTGATGTTCGGTGCGTTCGGGGTGATGCTGCCGCTGGCCCTGCTGCTGGTGCTGCGTCGTCCCTGGTATTTCAGCCTGCTGCCTGGAGCGCTGTGCCTGGCGGCCAATCAATGGCAGACCTTGTTCCCGGCGGCGCGCCTGGGCAATTGGGTGGCGACCTGCGGTATTGCCGCTTGTCTGTTGGCGCCACTGTTGGGGGTGATGCTGCTGCGGGCGTTGCGCGGTTGCTCGGTGCCGGCGATGCGGCGTTGGGCATATGGACTGTATCCCCTGCATTTTCTTCTGCTGCTGGCCCTGCGCGCCGCCCTGTAGGAGCCGGCTTGCCGGCGAAGGCGTCCGCTGGATTTGCGCCTGGTTTGAGGGCCTGTTCGCTGGCAAGCCAGCTCCTACGAGGGTGAGGTGGGCGCCGCTTTTGTGTAGGAGCCGGCTTGCCGGCGAAGGCGTCCGTTGGCTTTGCGCCTGGCTTGAGGGCCTGTTCGCTGGCAAGCCAGCTCCTACGAGGGCGAGGGGGCGCCGCTTTTGTGTAGGAGCCGGCTTGCCGGCGAAGGCGTCCGCTGGATTTGCGCCTGGCTTGAGGGCCTGTTCGCTGGCAAGCCAGCTCCTACGAGGGGGAGGTGGGCGTCGCTTTTGTGTGGGAGCCGGCTTGCCGGCGAAGGCGTCCGTTGGCTTTGCGCCTGGCTTGAGGGCCCTTTCGCTGGCAGGGCGGCTCCTGCGGGGGAGGGACAGGCCCGAGCCAGAGCCGTCGGCGGGTGGCGCGGTCGGGCATTTGTCCGTGGGCGCCAAGGCATGTCGTAAACGCACCTTTGCGTGGCGTCCATAGGCATTTGAGTTCCCCTTGCCGGTCATACCATCGCATCCAAAGGGCGCAGCTTTAAGGCTGGCCTCACCGAGACGAAAGGCGCAGCGCCGCCGCTGGGAGAGACGTGATGTTCAGCAAGCAAGACCAGATCCAGGGTTACGACGATGCACTGCTGGCGGCGATCAATGCCGAGGAACAACGCCAGGAAGATCACATCGAGCTGATCGCGTCGGAGAACTACACCAGCAAGCGAGTGATGCAGGCCCAAGGCAGCGGTTTGACCAACAAGTACGCCGAAGGCTACCCGGGCAAGCGCTACTACGGTGGCTGCGAGCATGTGGACAAGGTCGAGGCCCTGGCCATCGAGCGCGCCAAGCAGCTGTTCGGTGCCGACTACGCCAACGTCCAGCCACACTCCGGCTCTTCCGCCAACAGTGCGGTGTACCTGGCGCTGCTGCAGGCCGGCGACACCATTCTGGGCATGAGCCTGGCCCATGGCGGCCACCTGACTCACGGCGCCAAGGTGTCGTCCTCGGGCAAGCTGTACAACGCGGTGCAATACGGCATCGACACCAAGACCGGGCTGATCGACTACGACGAGGTCGAGCGCCTGGCCGTGGAACATAAGCCGAAGATGATCGTCGCCGGCTTCTCCGCTTACTCCAAGACCCTGGACTTCCCGCGCTTCCGGCAGATCGCCGACAAGGTCGGGGCGCTGCTGTTCGTCGACATGGCCCACGTCGCCGGGCTGGTAGCCGCCGGCCTGTACCCCAACCCGCTGCCTTATGCCGACGTGGTCACCACCACCACCCACAAGACCCTGCGCGGTCCCCGTGGCGGGCTGATCCTGGCCAAGGCCAACGAAGAGATCGAGAAGAAACTCAACGCCGCGGTGTTCCCCGGCGCCCAGGGCGGTCCGTTGATGCACGTGATCGCCGCCAAGGCGGTGTGCTTCAAGGAAGCCCTGGAGCCCGGGTTCAAGGCCTACCAGCAACAGGTGATCGACAACGCCCAGGCCATGGCCGGCGTATTTATCAAACGCGGCTACGATGTAGTGTCCGGTGGCACCGACAACCATCTGTTCCTGGTCAGCCTGATCCGTCAGGGCCTGACCGGCAAGGATGCCGACGCCGCCCTGGGCCGTGCCCACATCACCGTGAACAAGAACGCCGTGCCCAACGACCCGCAGTCGCCGTTTGTCACTTCCGGCCTGCGCATCGGCACCCCGGCGGTCACCACCCGCGGATTCAAGGTCACCCAGTGCACTGAACTGGCCGGTTGGATCTGCGACATCCTCGACCACCTCGGCGATGCCGATGTCGAGGCCAATGTCGCTCGCCAGGTGGCAGCCCTGTGCGCTGATTTCCCGGTTTACCGCTGAGAGCCGCAACTGGAGCAATGACTATGCAACGCTATTCGGGCTTCGGCCTCTTCAAGCACTCTCTCAGCCACCATGAAAACTGGCAGCGCATGTGGCGCACGCCGACCCCGAAAAAGGTCTATGACGTGGTCATCGTCGGCGGTGGCGGGCATGGCCTGGCCACCGCCTACTACCTGGCCAAGGAGCACGGCATCACCAACGTCGCGGTGGTGGAAAAGGGCTGGCTGGGCGGCGGCAACACCGCGCGCAACACCACCATCGTGCGTTCCAACTACCTGTGGGACGAGTCGGCGCAGCTGTATGAGCACGCCATGAAGTTGTGGGAAGGCCTGTCCCAGGACCTCAACTACAACGTGATGTTCTCCCAGCGCGGGGTCTACAACCTGTGCCACACCCTGCAGGACATTCGTGATTCCGAGCGTCGGGTCAGCGCCAACCGCCTCAACGGCATCGATGGCGAGTTGCTCAACACCCAGCAGGTGGCGGACGAGATTCCCTATCTGGACTGCTCGAAGAACACCCGCTATCCGATCCTCGGCGCCACCGTGCAACGGCGCGGCGGCGTGGCCCGTCACGACGCCGTGGCTTGGGGCTTTGCCCGGGCCGCCGACGCCCTGGGCGTGGACCTGATCCAGCAGACCGAAGTCATCGGCTTTCGCAAGGAAAACGGCGTGTGCATCGGCGTCGAGACCAACAAGGGCTTTATCGGCGCCAAGCGCGTCGGCGTGGTCACCGCCGGCAACTCCGGGCACATGGCCAAGCTCGCCGGTTTCCGCCTGCCGATCGAATCCCACCCGCTGCAAGCACTGGTGTCAGAGCCGATCAAGCCGATCATCGACAGCGTGATCATGTCCAACGCGGTGCACGGCTACATCAGCCAGTCGGACAAGGGCGACCTGGTGATCGGCGCCGGTATCGACGGCTGGGTCGGCTACGGCCAGCGCGGCTCCTACCCGGTGATCGAGCACACCATCCAGGCCATCGTCGAGATGTTCCCGATCCTCTCCCGGGTGCGCATGAACCGCCAGTGGGGCGGCATCGTCGACACCAGCCCGGACGCCTGCCCGATCATTTCCAAGACCCCGGTGCCGAACATGTTCTTCAACTGCGGTTGGGGCACCGGCGGCTTCAAGGCCACCCCGGGCTCGGGCAACGTGTTTGCCGCGAGCCTGGCCAAGGGCGAGATGCATCCATTGGCCGCCCCTTTCTCCATCGACCGTTTCCACAACGGTGCGCTGATCGACGAACACGGCGCTGCTGCGGTCGCCCACTAAAAGGACAACTCCCTATGTTGCATATCTTCTGTCCTCACTGCGGCGAACTGCGCTCCGAAGAGGAATTCCATTCGTCCGGCCAGGCCCACATTCCCCGGCCCCTGGACCCCAACGCTTGCACCGACGAGGAGTGGGGCGACTACATGTTCTTCCGCGACAACCCCCGCGGCCTGCACCACGAGTTGTGGATCCACGCCGCCGGTTGCCGCCAGTACTTCAACGCCACCCGCGACACCGTGACCTACGAAATCCTTGAAACCTACAAGATTGGCACCAAGCCGCAGTTCACCGCCAAGGCTGCTGGAGAGAAGGTATGAGCCAGAGCAATCGCCTGTCCAACGGCGGACGCATCGACCGCAACAAAGTCCTCACCTTCACCTTCAACGGCCAGACCTACAAAGGCTTTGAAGGCGACACCCTGGCCTCGGCCCTGCTGGCCAACGGCGTGGACATCATCGGCCGCAGCTTCAAGTATTCGCGGCCCCGGGGCATCTTCGCCGCCGGCTGCGAAGAGCCCAACGCGGTGCTGCAGATCGGCGCCACCGAAGCCACCCAGATCCCCAACGTGCGCGCCACCCAACAGGCGCTGTACCAGGGCCTGGTGGCCACCAGCACCAACGGCTGGCCCAGCGTCAACAACGACATGATGGGGATTCTCGGCAAGGTCGGCGGCAAGCTGATGCCTCCGGGCTTCTACTACAAGACTTTCATGTACCCGCAATCGTTCTGGATGACTTACGAGAAGTACATCCGCAAGGCCGCGGGCCTGGGTCGCTCGCCCACCGAGAACGATCCGGACACCTACGACAACATGAACCAGCACTGCGACGTGCTGATCGTCGGCGCTGGCCCGGCCGGCCTGGCCGCTGCTTTGGCGGCTGCCCGTAGCGGCGCCCGGGTGATCCTGGCCGACGAGCAGGAAGAGTTCGGCGGCAGCCTGCTGGACAGCCGCGAAAGCCTGGATGGCAAGCCGGCGGTGGAGTGGGTGGCCAGCGTGATCGCCGAGCTCAAGTCGCTGCCGGACGTGTTGCTGCTGCCACGGGCCACGGTCAACGGCTACCACGACCATAACTTCCTGACCATTCACGAGCGCCTTACCGATCACCTCGGCGACCGCGCGCCCATCGGCCAAGTGCGCCAGCGTATCCACCGGGTCCGCGCCAAGCGCGTGGTGCTGGCCACCGGCGCCCACGAGCGGCCGCTGGTCTATGGCAACAACGATGTGCCCGGCAACATGCTGGCCGGCGCGGTATCGACCTACGTGCGTCGCTACGGCGTGGCCCCGGGCAAGAAGCTGGTGCTGTCCACCAACAACGACCACGCCTACCGCGTGGCCCTGGACTGGCTCGACGCCAGCCTGCAAGTGGTGGCCATCGCCGATGCGCGGCACAACCCCCGCGGCGCCCTGGTGGAAGAAGCCCGGGCCAAGGGTATTCGCATCCTCACCTCCAGCGCGGTGATCGAGGCCCGTGGCAGCAAGCACGTGACTGGCGCGCGGGTGGCGGCCATCGACGTCAAGGCGCACAAGGTCACCAGCCCCGGCGAGTGGCTCGACTGCGACCTGATCGCCAGCTCCGGCGGCTACAGCCCGGTGGTGCACCTGGCCTCGCACCTGGGCGGCAAGCCGGTGTGGCGTGAAGACATCCTCGGTTTCGTGCCCGGTGAAGCACCGCAGAAGCGCGTGTGCGTCGGCGGCATCAACGGCGTCTACAGCCTCGGCGACACCCTGGCCGATGGTTTCGAAGGCGGTGTGCGCGCCGCCAGCGAAGCCGGGTTCCAGAGTGTCGAGGGCGTGTTGCCCAAGGCCCTGACCCGCCTGGAAGAACCGACCCTGGCGCTGTTCCAGGTGCCCCATGAAAAAGGCACGGCGCGGGCGCCCAAGCAGTTCGTCGACCTGCAGAACGACGTCACCGCCGCCGCCATCGAACTGGCGACCCGCGAAGGCTTCGAGTCGGTGGAGCACGTCAAGCGCTACACCGCCCTGGGCTTCGGCACCGACCAGGGCAAGCTGGGCAACGTCAACGGTCTGGCCATTGCCGCCCGTTCGCTGAACGTCAGCATCCCGCAGATGGGCACCACCATGTTCCGCCCCAACTACACGCCGATCACCTTCGGCGCGGTGGCCGGGCGTCACTGTGGGCACATCTTCGAGCCGGTGCGTTTCACCGCGCTGCACGCCTGGCACGTGAAGAACGGCGCCGAGTTCGAAGACGTCGGCCAATGGAAGCGTCCCTGGTACTTCCCGAAAAACGGCGAAGACCTGCATGCCGCAGTCAAGCGTGAATGCCTGGCGGTGCGCGACAGCGTCGGCCTGCTGGACGCCTCGACCTTGGGCAAGATCGACATCCAGGGCCCGGATGCCCGGGAATTCCTCAACCGCATCTACACCAACGCCTGGACCAAGCTCGACGTGGGCAAGGCCCGCTACGGCCTGATGTGCAAGGAAGACGGCATGGTCTTCGACGACGGCGTCACCGCCTGTCTGGCCGACAACCACTTCCTGATGACCACCACCACCGGCGGCGCCGCTCGCGTGCTGCAGTGGCTGGAGATCTACCAGCAGACCGAATGGCCGGACCTCAAGGTGTACTTCACCTCGGTCACCGACCACTGGGCCACCATGACCCTGTCGGGCCCCAACAGCCGCAAGCTGCTGAGCGAAGTCACCGACATCGACCTGGACAAGGACGGCTTCCCGTTCATGACCTGGAAGGAAGGCCTGGTGGGTGGCGTACCGGCGCGGGTATTCCGCATCTCCTTCACCGGCGAGCTGTCCTACGAGGTCAACGTCCAGGCCGACTACGCCATGGGCGTGCTGGAGCAGATCGTCGAGGCCGGCAAGAAGTACAACCTGACCCCGTATGGCACCGAAACCATGCACGTACTGCGGGCCGAGAAGGGCTTCATCATCGTCGGCCAGGACACCGACGGCTCGATGACCCCGGACGACCTGAACATGGGTTGGTGCGTGGGCCGGACCAAGCCGTTCTCGTGGATCGGCTGGCGCGGGATGAACCGCGAGGACTGCGTGCGCGAGCAGCGCAAGCAACTGGTGGGCCTCAAGCCGATCGACCCGACCCAGTGGCTGCCGGAAGGCGCGCAACTGGTGTTCAACCCCAAGCAGGCGATTCCGATGAGCATGGTCGGTCACGTGACCTCCAGCTACGCCCACAACTCCCTGGGTTATTCCTTTGCCCTGGGGGTGGTCAAGGGCGGCCTTCAGCGCCTGGGCGAGCGAGTCTTCGCGCCCCTGGCCGACGGCCGGGTGATCGAGGCGGAAATCGTTTCCTCGGTGTTCTTCGACCCCAAAGGCGATCGCCAGAACATCTAAGGCACAACACGCTCATGTAGGAGCTGGCTTGCCAGCGAAGGCGGCTTCAAGGCTGCCATAAGGCCCAAGGGCCGCTTCGCCGGCAAGCCGGCTCCTACAGGGCGTTATCAACAGAATAAAGGACAGGTGCTCCATGACCGCAGTCAACGTTTACCAACAGCGCCCCACCACCGGGGCCAAGGCCGAGTCGTCCCTGCACCACGCCGACCTGCCGAGCCTGGTGGGCAAGGGCCGCAAGAACGCCGGTGTGATCCTGCGCGAGAAAAAACTCCTCGGTCACCTGACGATCCGTGGCGACGGCCACGACCCGGCCTTTGCCGCCGGTGTGCACAAGGCCCTGGGCATCGAATTGCCCGGCGCCCTGAGCGTGGTGGTCAAGGGTGACAGCAGCCTGCAATGGCTGGGCCCGGACGAGTGGCTGCTGATCGTGCCCGGCGGCGAAGAGTTCGCCGCCGAGCAGAATCTGCGCGCCGCCCTGGGCGACCTGCACATCCAGATCGTCAACGTCAGCGGCGGCCAGCAGATCCTCGAACTCTCCGGCCCCAACGTGCGCCAGGTGCTGATGAAGTCCACCAGCTATGACGTGCACCCCAACAACTTCCCGGTGGGCAAGGCGGTGGGCACGGTGTTCGCCAAGTCGCAACTGGTGATCCGCCGCACCGGCGAAGACACCTGGGAACTGCTGGTGCGCCGCAGCTTCTCCGATTACTGGTGGATGTGGCTGCAGGATGCCGCCGCTGAATATGGCCTCAGCGTGCAGGCCTGAACCCCGCTTGGCCCGGTAGGAGCGAGCTTGCTCGCGAACTCGCGAAGAATGGATTCCCGGAAGACCACAGCGCCGTTGGATTTTTCGCGAGCAAGCTCGCTCCTACAGAGAATCGACCGCGCTGCGGTTGCCCCAACGAACAGGAGTTACTCCCCATGAGCCGCGCCCCCGATACCTGGATTCTCACCGCCGACTGCCCCAGCGTGCTCGGCACGGTGGACGCGGTGACCCGCTTTCTGTTCGAGCAGGGCTGCTACGTTACCGAGCACCATTCCTTCGATGATCGGCTTTCGGGCCGCTTCTTCATTCGCGTGGAGTTTCGCCAGCCCGATGGCCTGGACGAGCAAGGCTTCCGCCAGGGCCTGGCCGAGCGGGCCAAGGCGTTCGAGATGAACTTCGAGCTGACCGCGCCCAACTTTCGGCCGAAGGTGGTGATCATGGTCTCCAAGGCCGATCACTGCCTCAACGACCTGCTCTATCGCCAGCGCATCGGCCAGTTGCCCATGGACGTGGTGGCGGTGGTGTCCAACCACCCGGACCTCAAGCCCCTGGCCGACTGGCACCAGATTCCCTACCACCACTTCCCCCTCGACCCCAACGACAAGCCGTCCCAGGAGCGCCAGGTGTGGCAGGTGATCGAGGACTCGGGCGCCGAGCTGGTGATCCTTGCCCGCTACATGCAAGTGCTGTCGCCGGAGCTGTGCCGCAAGCTCGACGGCAAGGCCATCAACATCCACCACTCGCTGCTGCCGGGTTTCAAGGGCGCCAAGCCCTATCACCAGGCCTACAACAAGGGGGTGAAACTGGTGGGCGCCACCGCGCACTACATCAACAACGACCTGGACGAAGGCCCGATCATCGCCCAGGGCGTGGAGGTGGTGGACCACAGCTACTACCCCGAGGACCTGATCGCCAAGGGCCGGGATATCGAGGGCCTGACCCTGGCCCGGGCGGTGGGTTATCACATCGAACGCAGAGTCTTCCTTAACGGCAACCGAACGGTCGTTCTTTAGCGACAAGCTGCAAGCTCCAAGCCGCGAGAAAAAGCGGCGTGCACACTTCTTGCGGCTGGTAGCTTGCCGCTTGAAGCTTGTTTCACTCTCGTCACAACAACAAATAAAGAGGTGACTGACATGTCTGGTAATCGTGGTGTCGTGTATCTCGGCAGCGGCAAGGTCGAAGTACAGAAAATCGACTATCCAAAAATGCAGGACCCGCGCGGCAGGAAGATCGAGCACGGCGTCATCCTGCGCGTAGTCTCCACCAACATCTGCGGTTCGGACCAACACATGGTCCGCGGCCGTACCACCGCCCAGGTCGGCCTGGTCCTGGGCCATGAAATCACCGGCGAAGTCATCGAGAAGGGCAGTGATGTCGAGAACCTGAAGATCGGTGACCTGGTGTCGGTGCCGTTCAACGTCGCTTGCGGGCGCTGCCGTTCCTGCAAGGAGCAACACACCGGGGTCTGCCTGACCGTCAACCCGGCCCGCGCCGGCGGTGCCTACGGCTACGTCGACATGGGCGACTGGACCGGTGGCCAGGCCGAATACGTGCTGGTGCCTTACGCCGACTTCAACCTGCTGAAACTGCCGGATCGCGACAAGGCCATGGAGAAGATCCGCGACCTGACTTGCCTGTCCGACATCCTGCCCACCGGTTATCACGGCGCCGTCACTGCCGGCGTCGGTCCGGGCAGCACCGTCTATGTGGCCGGCGCCGGCCCGGTCGGCCTGGCGGCTGCGGCCTCGGCGCGCCTGCTGGGGGCGGCGGTGGTGATCGTCGGCGACGTCAACCCGGTGCGCCTGGCCCACGCCAAGGCCCAGGGTTTTGAAATTGCCGACCTGTCCAAGGACACCCCGCTGCACGAACAGATCGCCGCGCTGCTGGGCGAGCCGGAAGTGGATTGCGCGGTGGACGCCGTGGGCTTCGAAGCCCGTGGCCACGGTCATGCCGGTGCCCAGCACGAAGCCCCGGCCACCGTGCTCAACTCGCTGATGGGCGTGGTGCGGGTGGCGGGCAAGATCGGTATTCCCGGCCTGTACGTCACCGAAGACCCGGGCGCGGTGGATGCCGCGGCGAAGCTGGGCAGCCTGAGCATCCGCTTCGGCCTGGGCTGGGCCAAGTCCCACAGCTTCCACACCGGCCAGACCCCGGTGATGAAGTACAACCGCCAACTGATGCAGGCCATCATGTGGGACCGCATCAACATCGCCGAAGTGGTGGGCGTGCAGGTCATCAGCCTCGACGACGCCCCGCGTGGCTATGGCGAGTTCGATGCCGGCGTGCCGAAGAAATTCGTCATCGACCCGCACAAGCTGTTCAGCGCTGCCTGAGGACCGTCAGTAACAAAAAACGCCGCCTTCTCTAGCCGAGAAGGCGGCGTTTTTTCTTCTGTAGCGAGGGAGCTTGCTCCCGATGGTTGCGACACGGCTGTGCCAGTCGAGTCGCGGATTCAGGTTTTACGACCGCTGCGCGCCGGGGCGCCGGCCGGCCGAGCGGGAGCAAGCTCCCTCGCCACAGTCGCTGGTTGCAGTCAGGCGATCAGCGTGGCGCGCAAGCGCCGTCCCAGCACATCCATCAGGTCGCAGCCATCGCGCAGGGGAATGGCGCAGAGCTGGGCCAGCTCCTGGGCCAGTACCGGGTCCTTGCCCAGCGCATCGCTCAAGGCCAGTTGCTCCAGCACCTGGGTCACGGCGCGGATACGGAAGGCGGCGGCTTCATGAAGCACATCCAGCGGCGCCTGAGTGTCGATCAGTAGGGAGGGGATGTTGCAGTCTTGCCCGGTGATGGGCATGTAGCGGTCCATAAGTAAATCTCCGTAATGAGTAAGAGATGCTTCTGACCGTAGTTCGTCGGGTCGCCAAACCCGGTCGCTATTTGAGCGACCGGCGGACTATAAGCCTCCGGTGCGTGAGGCAGCAAGGCGCTGGGGGGTGGATGTCTTGCAGGAGGTTTCGTCCGCTGTGGCGTCGCTGAACGTGCACGAGGTCCTGTTCATGAGTCCGGTCCACTGAAATCGGTTGACCGCAAAGAGTCGAGCTCGCAGAATTGAAAAAACGTAGCGACAATGTAGCTACAAATAACCAATGGAGGTGATACCTTGGCTGCATTACTGAAAACCACTGACGTGCGTTGCCGCATAGACGAGGACTTGAAGGTGAGTGCTACTGCTGTGCTGGAAGCCTGCGGGCTGAGCCTGAGCGAGGCCATGCGTCTTTTCCTGCGTCAGGTTGTGGCCGTGCAGGGGCTGCCTTTCGAAGTGCGTGTCCCATCGGAGAAAACCGCTCGTGCCATGGCGCAGGCGCGGGAGATTCGCCGTCAGTACGATTCGATCGACGACATGTTGAGGGATGCTGATGGCGAGGCCGGAGAGGAACCCAAAGCGCGCTGACCTGCCCAGGCAATGCGCACAAACCCCGGAGTTTAAAAAGTCCTGGGAGCGCTACCAGCGCGCGGGGCGTCGCGACATGCACGAAGTGCGCAAGGTCATGGTGCTGCTGTTCCTGGGGGAGCCGCTACCGGCGCAGTATCTCGATCATGCGCTGAAGGGGGAGTGGGACGGTTTCAGGGAGTGTCATATCGGTGGCGATTTTCTGCTGATTTATGACGTGGCCCGAGCCGGTCTTGTGACCTTTGTCGACCTGGGCAGCCATGCCGAATTGTTCAGATAGTTCATGCCGACTGAAAAGCCCGCCTATTGGCGGGCTTTTCGTTGCCTGTGAATCCGACTCGATCAATAACCTCTACCTGGGTAGTCGAACCAGTGTTCTCCCCGCAGGATCTCCCTCATCTGGTCATCGCTAAAAAGCCCCGGCGCATCCCGCTGGAAACGCGAGCGCCACTGGGGCAGCCACCAGTAGTTTAGCGCCGTGCCTCTTGGCATCAGCACCATGCTGAGGACTGATCGGTCAATGAGCCCGCGTTGATACAGCCGGTGGCTGCGGTCCATGAAGTCCAGGTAGTAGTCGATGGGCAGCGAGAGCATCAGCACCGCGGTATGAAATTTTTCCGTGGGCGCGCGTTGCGGGTTTTCCAGCAGGTTCAGGGCGTCGCAGTAGTGGGCCGGGGACTGGCGAGCCAGGGCCTGGGCCTCCGGGATTCCGAGAATGATCAGTGAGTTGATTTCCTCTTGCCAGTGGGCGCCGTTTGTCTCCTGGAAGTACTGGCTGATGAACTCGCTCAGGAGGCCTGGGGCCGTGTCCGAGCAGCGGCTGCTGTCGATGGGGCGGCCCAGGGTCCAGATGATGAGGGGGATGCTCAGGGCCAGGGCGATGCAGCCGTAGAGGGCCACTCTGATGGGGGATGGTTTCACAGCAGGCGCCGAAAGGTGTGGGGCAGGGAGTTTAGCGTGACCCGCTTCGCTGGCAAGCCAGCTCCTACACAAGCCAGCTCCTACACAACTCGGGCCTTGTAGGAGCCGGCTTGCCGGCGAAGGCGGCCGTCAGAGCGCCGCCAATTGCCCTTGATACAGCACGGGGCCGGTGGGCTGGCCGGTAGGCGAGCCGCCGTGGGGCTCAAGGCTTACCGCCAGGGCGATCGGGGTGCCCAGCAGTTCACGCTGGGCCGGGCTCAGGTTGATCTTGCCCTTGCCCCCCACCGGCACCACGCCGAGGGAAATCGGTTTGCCGTCGGCAGGGATCGCCCAGAGTTCCAGGCTGCGGTCCAGGCCGATGGCGGCCAGGGTCAGGGGCTCGACTTGCAGGTACTGGGCGTGGGCCTTGATCCGCAGGGCCGGTTGCTGGTCGGCGCTGAGCAGGGTGGCGCTGTAGCGCACCTGGTCGCTCTGCTGGATAAAGCCGATGTACAGGGTCGCCAGCACCGCGCAGGCGGCGAGCGCCAGACGCCAGCGCATCCACAGCGGGCTCTTCTGCGGTACGTGCAGGACTTGCGGTTCGATGCGTGCCTGGATACTCGCCCAGACCCGTTCCGGCACCGCCGCTTCAGGCAGGGCTTCGGTCAGGCAGGTAAGGCTTTCCTGCCACTGCGCCAGTTCTTCGCGCAGCGCCGGGTCGTCCAGCAAGAGCATTTCGAAGCGTCGGCGGGCGGCGCCCTGCATCAGGCCGATGGCGTAGTCGGCGGCCAGGGCGCGCCGGCGTTCAGGGGTTCGATAGTTCATGATTCAAGGCACCGGCGCAGGCGTTCCATGCCCCGACGAATCCAGGATTTGACCGAGCCCAGGGGCGCGGCCAGGTGTTCGGCCAGTTCCGAGCAGGACAGGCCCTGGAAGTAGGCCACGGTGATGGATTGGCGCTGCATGCCGTCGAGGCTTTCCAGGCAGCGGTTCAGGGCCCGGGCGGCGCGGGCGCTGTCCAGCTGGTCGTGGGCCGAGGGCGTTTCATCTTCCAGCTGTTGTTCCTCGAGTTCGCCCAGGGGCCGTTCGCGGTGTTTGCGCAACTGGTCGATGGCCTGGTTGCGGGTGATGTTGACCATCCAGGTCAGGGGCGCGGACAGGTGCGGCTGGTAGCGCACGGCGTTGTTCCAGATGCGCACGAAGCTTTCTTGCAGCACCTCTTCGGCCAGATCGCGACGGCCCATGAAGCGCAGGGCGACGCCATGCAGACGCGGGGCAACCATGTGATAGAGGGTTTCGAAGGCTCGGCGGTCGCCCAGTGAACACTGGGCCAGCAGGTGCCGCAGCTGATCGGTGTCGAGGCTCGAAATGGCGATTCTCCTGACAGGAACGGGGGCAAGGGCCAGCGACAGGCGCCGACTGACGCAGCCAGAGATTAGTCCAGGGTGGGTGGTTGTTCCATTCACGTCCTGTTGCCTCATGCCGGGGCCCGGGGGTGGCGCTTGTGGACGATATACGCAGCAGCGGCGGAGCTGGATGCAGGCGCCGGACGGCAGGGCGGGCGTCGGAACATTCGCTGTCGGTTTCAGTCAAATCTGTGCTTTCTCGCCGCCCGAGTCCGGACGGTTTCCCGCCCCATGAGGTTGTTTCGATGAATATTCCACGCGGTTTTGCCCTGGCTACCCTGATGACCCTGGCAGCCGGCTCGGCGTTGGCCGGCGGTTTCAGCTTGAGCGACGCGGCCAACGCCATTGCCGGCATGCAGGGCGGCGACAAGGCCGCTGCCGCCGCGCCGACTTCCCAGACCGCCGGCCTGCTGGGCACCCTGGCGCAACTCAATGTCACCCCTGAGCAGGCCATCGGCGGTACTGGCGCCATGCTCGGCTTGGCGAAGAATCAACTCAGCGGTTCCGACTATTCGCAACTGAGCCAGAGCGTACCGGGCCTGGACCAGCTCTCGGGCGGCAACGCCCTGGGCAGCCTGGGCGCCTTGAGCGGCCTGCTCGGCCAGTCTTCCGGCAAGAGCGCCGGCCTGGGCAGCGCCCTGGGCAACGTCAAGGACACCAATGACCTGAACAACGCCTTTGGCGCCCTGGGCATGGACAGCGGCATGATCGGCCAGTTTGCCCCGCTGATCCTGCAGTACCTGGGGCAGCAGGGTGTTGGTGGTTCCCTGCTGCAAAGCCTGGGCGGCATCTGGGGCGTGAACCAGTAACGCCTCCCGGCCCCGGCGCGATCGGCGTCGGGGCTATCGCTCTCGGAGCTTCCCGCGAGCCCTGAAACTTTACCTTTGCGGAGTTTTCGCCCAATCCGGCCTGTGCTATATCTCGCGCCCCGTTTTCCAAGGAAGTTTGAACGCGATGTTCATGGATGCACTGAAGATGTCTTTGCCCGCCGACGCGGTGCTCGGTTTCATGCTCTACATGCTGGGCGCAGCCCTGGTGTTTGCCCTCTACGCGTTCATCTACACGCGCCTGACCCCCTATAACGAATTCGCCCTGATCCGCCAGGGCAACAGTGCCGCCTCCATCGCCCTGTCCGGCGCCTTGCTGGGCTTTGCGATCCCGGTGGCCAGCGCGATTTCCCATTCCATTTCGATCATCGATTTCCTGCTTTGGGCCGGCATTGCCTCGGTGGTGCAGGTGCTGGCGTTCTTTGTCGTCAGCCTGACCCTCAAGGGGCTGTCCCAGCGCATTGCCAACCAGGAAAATTCCGCGGCGATCCTGGTGGCTTCGGTGTCTGTCGGTGTTGGCCTGCTGAATGCGGCCTGCATGACCCCATCGGTCTGAGGGCATCGGCATGAAACGCAGTAAAAGCGTGCGCCTGGTGCTGCTGGGCAGTGTGCCGTTCGCCTTGGCGGCTTGTGATGGCCAGCCTCAGGCGACGCGTGAAGTGCGTCAGGTCCAGCATTTCACCAGCCCACAGGAGTGCGAGCAGGCGCAGATCCCACTGGATATCTGCCAGTCGGCCCGCGACGACGCCTGGGAGCGTAGTGACGTGGTGGCCCCGCGTTATCAGGACCTGCAAGACTGCGAGGAGGACTTCTACCCCGGCAATTGCAAGGTCTCCATCTACAATCGCACCTACATACCGACGTTCGAGGGCTTTGCCCTGACCAGCGAGCGTACGGTGCCGGTCAAGCCCGAGGATGAGCAACAGCAGCAGGGCAGCTCCGGCAGCTCCAGCGGTAGCAGTTCGTTCAGCTCCGGCGGTGGTGGCGCCTCCAGCTCCGGTTCGGGTTCCAGCTTCTGGCGCTGGATCGGCCTGGACTCGACCCCGGAGCCGCGCTATTTCAGCGAGGCGCTGTACAGGGAGCGCGACGGTCGTGGCGGCTCGCAACTCAGTACCCTCAGCCAGCAGGTGGAGGCCGGAAAGTCCTTCAGCCTTGCCAACAACGGTGGCCGTTTCGGTATTTCCAGCCCGGAGAACTTCACCCGAGCCGGCAACTCCATGGCCGGCGCCCATGAGGTGGTGAGCCGCGGTGGTTTCGGTTCCGGGCACAGCTGGGGCTTCGGTTCTTGAAGCGCATCCCCAGCACCCCGCGGGCGGATTGGCAGGCCACGGCCGAGCAACTGGGCTTTGCCTTCCACACCTTCGACGGCGAGCCGTACTGGGACGAGTCGGCCTACTACCGCTTCAGCCTGCGGCAGATCGAGGACGACCTGGAAGACCCGACCCAGGAACTGCACGAGCTGTGCATGGCCCTGGTGGCCGAAGTGGTGGACAGCGAAGAGCTGCTGCAGCGCCTGGCGATCCCTGCGGCCTTTCACGAATTGATCCGCCAATCGTGGAAGCAGGGCGAGCCCCATCTCTACGGGCGCATGGACCTGTGCTACGACGGCGCAGGCCCGGCCAAGTTGCTGGAGACCAATTACGACACGCCGACTTCGCTGTATGAGGCGAGTTTCTTCCAGTACGTCTGGCTGGAGCAGCAGTTGCAGCGCGGGCAGTTGCCGGCCGGCTGCGATCAGTTCAACAGCATCGAGGACAAGCTGCTGCAGGCCTTCGTCCAGGGCGGCTTCAAGTCGCCGATGCACTTTGCCTCGGTGCGCGATTCGCTGGAGGATCGTGGCACGGTCGAATACCTGCGCGATATCGCCCGTCAGGCTGGCCTGGGTACGCGGCTGATCGCCATCGAGGACATCGGCCTGAATGCCGGTGGGCGTTTCGTCGACCTGCTGGAGATGCCCATCGACAGCCTGTTCAAGCTCTATCCCTGGGAGCATCTGTTCAACGAAGCCTACGGCCCGGCGATTGCCGGCAGCGGCACGCAATTTGTCGAGCCGCCGTGGAAGGCGATCCTCTCCAACAAGGGCGCCATGGCGCTGTTATGGGAGCGGCATGCAGGGCACCCGAACCTGCTGCCGGCGTTTATCGACGATGACCCCACTGCCCGCCTGGGCCCGGGTTGGGTGCGCAAGCCGTTCTTTTCCCGGGAAGGCGCCAATGTGGAAATCTGCACCGCGGGCGGTGAGCGCCTGATCGAAGCCGGGCCCTATGGCGGGCCCTGCATCCGTCAGCAGTTTCACCCGCTGCCGGTATTTGCCGGCAACCACACGGTGATTGGCAGTTGGGTGATTGGCGACCAGCCGGCGGGGATCGGCATTCGCGAGGACAACTCGCCGATCACCAAGGACAGCAGCCGCTTCCTGCCCCACGTGATCAGCGATTGATCAGCGGCGTTCGTTCAGCAGTTCGCTGATGCGCTGGTCCTTGTCGGTCCACAGCTGGTTGACCCAGTCCTGCACCTTTTGGCGGAACGCCGGGTCGTTTTCGTAATCGCCCTGCCACAGCGCCGGGTCCAGTTCGCGGGTGCGGATGTCGATGATCACCTTGGGCACGTTGCCGCTGATCAGGTCCCAGAAACCGGGAATGCGTTCTTGGGGATAGACCACGGTCACGTCCAGCATCGCGTCCAGCTGTTCACCCAGGGCCGCGAGGACGAAGGCCACGCCGCCGGCCTTGGGCTTGAGCAGGTGCTGGAAGGGCGAGTCTTGTTGCTGGCGCTTGGCCGGGGTGAAGCGGGTGCCTTCCAGGTAGTTGACCACGGTCACCGGCTGGCGCTTGAACAGCTCGCAGGCGGCTTTGGTGATTTCCAGGTCCTTGCCTTGCAGCTCCGGGTGCTTGGCCAGGAACGCCTTGCTGTAGCGCTTCATGAAGGGGTAGTCCAGAGCCCACCAGGCCAGGCCCAGGAACGGCACCCAGATCAGTTCCTTCTTGAGGAAGAACTTGAAGAACGGCGTGCGCCGGTTGAGGGTCTGGATCAGGGCCGGGATGTCGACCCAGGACTGGTGGTTGCTCACCACCAGGTAGGAGGTGTCGACCCGCAGGCCATCGCCACCGCGAATGTCCCAGCGGGTGGGGATGCAGCAGGCAAAGATCAGCTTGTCGATCTCGGCCCAGGTTTCGGCGATCCACATCACCGCCCCCGAGGCGCAGTCGCGCAGGCGCCCGGGCAGGACCAGCTTGAGCAGGGCAAACACCATCAGCGGGCCGAACAGCACCAGGGTGTTGAGCAGCAGGAGCAGGGTGACGAAACAGCCGGTGAGCAGGCGGCGCATAAGGCACTCTTGGCAATCTTTTGAGCGCGCCATGATAAGCAGCTTCGGCGGGTACGCCAAATGGCAAGCGGCAAGTAGCAAGCTGCAAGCTGCAAGCGGCGAGCTCCAAGCTTGAGGCTTGAGGCTTGAGGCTTGAGGCTTGAGGCTTGCAGCTGCCTTCATCCGAACCATTTGGTTGGCCGCGGTCTAAAATCCCGCTGCCCCTCTTTTCAAGGAATCCACTGTCGTGAAATCTGTCCTTGCTCTTGTTTCGCTGTTGGCGCTGCCGGTGATGGCCGCCGAGCCGACCCTGTATGGCCGTTACGAGTACATTCGCCTGCCGGAAATCGGTGAAACCCTGCAGGCCAAGATGGACACCGGGGCCCTGACCGCGTCGCTGTCGGCCAGGGATATCCAGACCTTTACCCGCGATGGCGAGGACTGGGTGCGCTTCCGTCTGGCCACCAAGGATGCCGGGAGCAAGGTCTATGAACACAAGGTGGCGCGCATCAGCAAGATCAAGAGCCGTTCCGAGGAGGGCGACGAGGCCGAAGAACCGCAGTCGGCCAAGCGCCCGGTGGTGGAGCTGGAGATGTGCCTGGGCAACGTCAAGCGCACGGTGGAGGTCAACCTCACCGACCGCAGCAGCTTCAACTATCCGTTGCTGATCGGCGCCAAGGCGCTGCGGGAATTCGGCGCGGCGGTGAACCCGGCGCGGCGCTATACCGCTGACAAGCCCGACTGCTGATTGACGGGATACCGGGCATCCGGCACCGTTCTCCCACTGAATTTGCGTGCTTGGATGCCATGCCCCATATCCTGATTGTCGAAGACGAAGCGGCCATTGCCGACACCCTGATCTTCGCCCTGCAAGGCGAAGGCTTCACCACCACCTGGCTGAGCCTGGGCCATGCGGCCCTGGAGCATCAGCGGGTAACCCCGGCGGACCTGATCATCCTCGATATCGGCCTGCCGGATATCAGCGGCTTTGAAACCTGCAAGCAGCTGCGGCGCTTCAGCGAAGTGCCGGTGATGTTCCTCAGCGCCCGAGACGGTGAGATCGATCGGGTGGTGGGCCTGGAGATCGGCGCCGACGATTATGTGGTCAAGCCCTTCAGCCCCCGGGAAGTGGCGGCGCGGGTCAAGGCGATCCTCAAGCGCATGACCCCGCGAGCGGCGCCCGAGGCGGCCCCGGCGCTGTTTGTCATAGACCCGGAGCGGGTGCAGATCAGTTATCGGGCCCAACCCCTGAGCCTGACCCGACATGAGTTCCGCCTGCTGCAATGCCTGCTGGAGCAGCCCGAGCGGGTGTTCAGTCGCGAGCAGTTGCTCGATGCCCTGGGGGTGGTGGCGGATGTCGGCTACGAGCGCAATATCGACAGTCATATCAAGAGCCTGCGGGCCAAGCTGCGCCTGGTGGCGGCCGAGGCCGAGCCGATCCAGACCCATCGCGGCCTGGGCTACAGCTACAGCCCGAGCCAAGCCTGATGACGCTGGGTATCCGCATCTTCCTGGTCTACCTGCTGTTCATCAGCCTGACCGGCTATTTCGTGCTGAGCACGGTGATGAAGGAGATCCGCCCCGGCGTGCGCCAGTCCACCGAGGAAACCCTGGTGGACACCGCCAACCTGCTGGCGGAAATCCTGCGGGACGATTTCAAGGCCGGCACCCTCAGCGAGAACCGCTGGCCGCAACTGTTGCGGGCCTATGGCGAGCGGCAACCGGCGGCGACCATCTGGGGCCTGCCGAAGAATCAGGTCAACCACCGCATCTACGTCACCGACGCCAAGGGCATCGTGGTCCTGGACTCCAGCGGCCTGGCGGTGGGCCAGGATTATTCGCGCTGGAACGATGTCTACCTGACTCTGCGCGGCCAATATGGCGCGCGTTCGTCGCGCTCGCTGGCCGACGATCCCAATTCCTCGGTGATGCACGTGGGCGCGCCGATCCGCGACAACGGCCAGATCATCGGTGTGGTCACCGTGGCCAAGCCCAACAGTTCCCTGCAGCCCTACGTCGACCGCACCGAGCGCCGCCTGCTGTGGTACGGCGCCGGGCTGATCGCCATGGGCCTGCTGTTTGGCGCCTTGCTGTCCTGGTGGCTGAGCGCGGCGTTGCGGCGCATGACCGCCTACGCCCTGGCGGTCAGTGAAGGCCGCCGGGCCGAGCTGCCGCACTATCGCGGCGGCGAAATGGAACAACTGGCGACGGCGGTGGAGCGCATGCGTACCCAGCTCGAAGGCAAGGCCTATGTCGAGCGCTACGTACACACCCTGACCCACGAACTGAAGAGCCCGCTGGCGGCGATTCGTGGGGCGGCGGAGCTGCTGCAGAGCGAGATGCCCCTGGAGCAGCGCCAGCGCTTCGTCGGCAATATCGACAGTGAAAGCGCGCGCATGCAGCAGTTGATCGAGCGCCTGCTGAACCTGGCGCAAGTGGAGCAGCGCCAGGGCCTGGAAGAGCGGGTCAGCGTACCCTTGGCGCCCTTGTGCAAGGAGCTGCTGAACAGCCAGCACGGGCGTATCGAAGGCAAGCAACTGCAGGTGGAACTGCGGGTGCCGGCGGAACTGGCCTGGTCCGGCGAGCCGTTCCTGCTGCGCCAGGCCCTGGGCAACCTGCTGACCAACGCCCTGGATTTCAGCCCCGTGGGCGGCCTGTTGCGTTGCACGGCGCAGCGGGTGGAGGAGGGCGTGGAGCTGGTGCTGTTCAACCAGGGCGAGCCGATTCCGGACTACGCCCTGCCGCGCCTGTGCGAGCGCTTCTATTCCCTGCCGCGCCCGGACAGCGGGCGCAAGAGCACCGGCCTGGGGCTGAACTTCGTCGAGGAAGTGGTGCAGTTGCATGGCGGTCGGATGCACATCGAGAACGTGCCGGGCGGGGTCCAGGTGAGCGTGCGCCTGTCCTGAGTGGGGATTCTCCACAGAGTCTCCACATTGCTCCCATAAAACCCCCATGCCCGCGTCCCAGACTCTCTCCCATTCCAACTGGGAGAGCCTCATGAACCGTAACCTGACCTTCAAACTCGGGGCCATTGGCCTGTTGATCGTGCTGTTGCTGATACCGCTGTTGATGATCAGCGGCCTGATAGGCGAGCGCCAGAGCCTGCGCGACGGCGTGCTCGACGATATCGCCCGCAGCTCCAGCACCCAGCAGCAGATCAGCGGCCCGGTGATGGTGGTGGACTACCGCAAGACCGTGCGCACCTGGAAAACCGACGACAAGACCAAGAAGCGCTACCAGGAAACCAGCGAGCAACAGGGGCGGCTGTTTTTCCTGCCAGAGCATTTCGAACTGAACAGCAAGGCCCAGACCGAGTTGCGCGCCCGGGGGATCTACGAGGCGCGGCTGTTCCACGCCGACAACCACATCAGCGGCCATTTCGCCGTGCCCGAGCAGTACGGCATCAAGGAAGACTTCGCCGACTATCAGTTCGACCAGCCGTTCCTGGCGGTGGGCATCAGCGATATCCGCGGCATCGAGAACGCCCTGCAACTGCAGCTCAACGGCCAGACCCTGGACTTTGCGCCGGGCACCTTTGTCAGCTGGCTGGACGAAGGCGTGCACGTATTGTTGCCGCCCCTGGACCTGAAGAAGAGCACCCGCCTGGACTTCGCCTTCGACCTGCGCCTGCAGGGCACCGGGCAACTGCAGGTGCTGCCGGTGGGCAAGACCAGCAAGGTGCTGCTGACGGCCAACTGGCCGCACCCGAGCTTTGTCGGCAACTATCTGCCGGTGCAACGTGAAGTCACCGAGCAGGGCTTTTCGGCGATCTGGCAGACCTCGTTCTTCTCCACCAACCTGGAACAGGCCATGGAGCGCTGCGCCTACAGCAGCCAATGCCAGGACTTCAACGGTCGCAGCTTTGGCGTGAGTTTCATCGACCCGGTGGACCAGTACCTGAAGAGCGACCGGGCGATCAAATATGCCTTGCTGTTCATCGGCCTGACCTTTGCCGGCTTCTTCCTGTTCGAAGTGCTCAAGAGCCTGTCGGTACACCCGATCCAGTACGGCCTGGTGGGCGTGGCGCTGGCCTTCTTCTACCTGTTGCTGCTGTCGCTCTCGGAACACCTGGGTTTCGAGCTGGCCTATGGCGTGTCGGCGGCGGCTTGCGTGGGCTTGATCGGCTTCTACGTCAGCCATGTGCTGCACAGCTGGCGCAATGGCGCGGTGTTCGCGCTGTCGCTGGCGGCCTTGTACGGCTTGCTGTATGGCCTGCTTAGCGCCGAGGACTATGCGCTGCTGATGGGCTCGCTGTTGCTGTTCGGCCTGCTGGGCGTGTTCATGGTGCTGACCCGCAAGCTGGACTGGTATGGCCTGGGCCAGCGCAAGCAACCGGCACCCCTGCAGTTCGACCTGGAGGCCGTCCATGAGTAAGTCACTGGGCTTGCGTGAGGACCAGCGTCAGCGCGAGCGCCTGACGCAGCGGATTGGCCAGTTGTTTCCGCGGGATGCCTGGTGGCTGGTGCGCCAGCAAGCCGCTCCCCGTGCGGTAGGAGCCGGCTTGCCGGCGAACAGGCCGGAGCGCCTGACCGATTAGACCGGTGGCCGGGTCGCCAGCATCGACGGCCGCTGGCTGACCTCCAGATACCAGGCCGCCAGCTTGGGCTGCTCCTGGCGCCATTCCAGATCGGGGTGGCGGAAGTCCAGGTAGCCCAGGGCGCAGGCGACGCTGATGGCGGCCACATCGAAGTGGCTGGCCAGCTCGGCAATCGCCTCGGCCTCCAGCAACGCCAGGGCGCGGCGGATCTTGTCGCGCTGGCCGTCGAGCCACTGTTCCCAGTGTTTTTCCGGGGCGCGCAGGGCCAGTTCGTAGCGCACCAGTACCGAGGCGTCCATGATCCCGTCGGCCAGGGCCGCGAGGGTCAGGCGGCGCCAGCGGGCCGAGCCGTCCCGGGGGATCAGCGGGTTGCCGACGTGCTGCTGGTCCAGGTAATCGAGGATCACCCGGCTGTCATACAGCACCTGGCCGTCGGCCAGGCGCAGGGCGGGAATCTTGCCCAGGGGGTTGTCCTGGTTCAGGGCGGCGTCCGGGCTGACCGGGGTCAACTGGCTGGCGTGCAGGGCAACCCGGTTCAACTGACCGGTTTCATGCAGCAGCACCATGACCTTGCGTACGAAAGGTGATGCCGGGTTGTGGAACAGCGTCATGCTTGGGGTGGACATGAATATTCCTCGCGGGTGGAAGTCTCGCAGCCCGGGGATCTTAGCGCAGCCTGTGGCATGGGCCACAGGGGCGAGTGGCAGTAGCGACAAGGAGTGATGAATGCGCAGGTCCTATCTTTTGCACGGGTTGTACAGCCTGGCCCTGACCCTGCTGGGCGCGCTGGCGGTGTATCTGGCCCTGCAGTATGAGTTTCGCCGCAAGGGCGAGGGTGAGCCGGAACTGATCATGGCGTTTGCCTACATCGCCTGGTACTGGGCGCTGCCGGCGCTGGCCCTGCCGGGACTGGCCTGCACCCTGTTGCGCCTGCGCGGTCCCGACCCGGTGACCCAGCTGTGGCGCTGGAGCCTGGCAGCCTGCTATGTGCCGCTGCTGGGGCTGGCCTTGTTCAGCGTGCTGGTGGCCATCGAGGCGTTCCAGGAAAACCGCGTGTTCATTCCGGTGATGCTGATCGGTCTCGGGCTTTCGATGTACCTGTGGCGCGGCTTCCCGGCGCCGGGTTCAGGCCGCCGGCTTGCGCCGCAACAGGCCGTGCAGGGCGATCAGCGTCGGTAGGCCCAGGCCCAGCCAGCTCAGGCTGTCCCAGAGCCCGTCGCCCAACAGCGCGGCGAACAACCCGGCGGCGCAGAGCAGGCCAAGCGCCAGCGGCGCGCCGAAGACCTTCCAGAAACTCGCTTGCCGCGGCTTCATCGACGCGCCTCCCGGATCGGCTGGCCGGCCCGTCGGCGGACGAGCCACAGGTACAGGCCGCTGCCCAGGACGATGAGGGTCAGCACATCCATCGCCGCCCACAGCAGCTTCATCGGCAGGCCGCCGTAGTCACCGAAATGCAGCGGCTGGGACATGCCCATGGCGTCCATGTACCAGGGGCGCGTGCCCACGGCGGTGACCTGCAGGCTGCTGGCGTCGATCAGCACCGGGGTCAGCAGGTGCGAGGTCAGGTGGCTGTCGCCCTTGAGGAATACTGCGTAGTGATGCTCGCTGGAAAAGCGCGTGCCGGGGAAGGCGATGAAATCCGGTTGCATGCCCGGGGCCGCTTCCCTGGCGATCTCCAGCAGGCGGCTGGCCGGCGCCAGCGAAGTCAGCGCTGGGGCGTCGCGGTAGGGCGCAACCATGGCGCTGAGGCTGTCGTTGCGCCAGGCGGCGATGATCAGGTCGGCGCAGGCGCTGATCACTCCGGTGACGCCCACCACCAGGGCCCAGGTCAGGGTCACCACGCCGATCAGGTTGTGCAGGTCGAGCCAGCGCAGGCGGCGGGATTTGTCCTGGCGCACCGTGGCGAACTTCAGGCGGCGCATGAACGGCAGGTACAGCACCGTGCCGGAGACGATCGCCAGCACGAACAGCAGGCCCATGAAGGCCAGCAGCAGTTTGCCCGGCAGCCCGGCAAACAGGTCCACGTGCAGGCGCAGCATGACCATCATCAACCCGCCGTTGGCCGAGGGCATGGCCACGGCCTCGCCGGTGCGGGCGTCGAGCATGAAGGTGTGGGACGAGTTGGGCTCGGTGCCGGCGGTCTTGGCCATGATCGCCGTCACGCCATTGGGCTCGTCTTCGTCCCAGCCGAAATACTGCATGACCTCGCCCGGGCGATGGGCCTCGGCAGCCTTGACCAGCTGTTGCAGGTCCAGGTGGGGGGTGTCGGCGGGCATCTCCCGCAGCTCGGGGGCATCCCCCAGCAGATGGTCGATCTCGTGATGGAAGATCAGCGGCAGGCCGGTGAGCGCCAGCATCAGCAGGAACAGGGTGCAGATCAGGCTGGACCAGGTGTGGATCAAGGACCAGCGGCGGATGGTTGTGCTTTTCATTGCTTAGCCTTCAGACACAGCAAGGCCGCCCTTGGCGGACGGCCTGGTGGTTAACTCAGCCGCTTACCATTGATAGGTGGCACTGGCGACCACGCTGCGCTGATCGCCGAAATAGCAGTAGGAGGCGTCGCAGGTGGACAGGTAGTCCTTGTCGAACAAGTTGGTGGCGTTGAGCTTCAGCGAGGCGCCCTTGAGGCTGTTGTCCAGGCGGCCGAGGTCATAGTGTACGGCGGCATCGAACACCGTGTAGGCGTTGGCCTTGCCCAGCCAGGTGTTGGCCTGGTCGCCATAGGTATTGCCGGTGTAGCGGGCCCCGGCCCCGATACCGAAGCCGTCGAGCACCCCGCTGTGCCAGGTGTAGTCGGTCCACAGGGAGGCTTGCTGGTTGGGCATCAGTTGCAGGCGGTTGCCTTGGTAGATGCCTTTTTTTACCTCGGACTTGGCCAGGGTGTACGCGGCGATGACCTTGAGGTTGTCGGTCACGTCGGACACCGCTTCCAGTTCCAGGCCCTTGACCTTCACTTCGCCGGTCTGGTTGGTGACCGACTCGCCACCGGCGCCGATGCTGGTTACCAGGACATTCTTCTGGGTCAGGTCGTAGACCGCCGCACTGAGCAGCGTGTTCGAACCCGGCGGTTGATACTTGATGCCCAGCTCCCACTGTTTACCTTCCGTGGGTTTATACGATTCGGTCGGTGAAGCGCTGGCGTTGCTCGCTGGCTGGAACGATTCGGCGTAGGACAGGTACGGCACAACCCCCGAGTCGAACACATAGCTCAGCGCCGCATTGCCACTGAAGTTCTTGCTGCGATCGGTGTTGGTCACGTCCTTCTTGTTGAGGTAGGTGGTGCCCTGGTGCACCCAGTCCTCGCGGCCACCCAGGGTCAGGCGCCATTGGTTCAGGGCCATTTGGTCCTGGACGTAGAGGCCGGTCTGGATGGTTTTCTGGTCGTAGTCGTAATAGGCGTTGGCGCGCGCCGGGCGGACGATCGGCTGGCCATAGACCGGGTTGAAGATATTGGTTTTGCCCCCGTCGCCGTAAATCGACAGGTATGAAGTGCTGGTGCGCTGGTGATCCAGGCCGATGAGCAGCGTGTGGTCGATGTCGCCGGTGGCGAAGTTGGCCTGGAAGTTGTTGTCGACCGCGAACTGACCGATGTCCTCGTTGACGTTGGTCGAGGTACGGCTGATGTTGCCCGCCGCATCTGCCGGAGCGTAGGCGTAGGAGCCCACGGTCAACTGCTGGAAGGACAGCTCCGACTTGGTGTAGCGCAGGTTCTGGCGGAACTGCCAGACATCGCTGAACCGGTGCTCGAAGGCGTAGCCCAGGGCGTAGTAGGTGCGGTCGTAGAACTCGTAGTCCGGGTCGCCCAGGTTCTTGTGATGGGAGACTTGGCCCAAGGGCGATTTGATCTTGGTGCCCTGGATCGGCATGAACTGGCTGGTGGCGCCGGTATCGTCGCGGGTGAACTGCGAGAGCAGGGTCAGGCTGGTGTCGGGATCGATGTTCCAGGTCAGGCTGGGGGCGATGTTGTAGCGCTTGTTGTCGATGTGATCGACCTGGGTGCCAGCATCGCGTACCACACCGCTGAGCCCGTAGAGGAACTGGCCTTGATCGTCGATCTTGCCGGTGCTGGCGAAGTTGATCTGGCGGTAGTTGTCGCTGCCGTACTGAATCTGCACGGCATGGCTGGTTTGCGCGCTGGGGCGGCGGCTGACCATGTCCAGCAGGCCGCCCGGCGGGGTCTGGCCATACACCGAGGACGCCGGGCCACGTAGCAGGGCCAGGCGATCGAGGTTCCAGGTCTCCGCTTTCGGGTTGGCATATGCGCCACGGGGCAGGGGCAGGCCGTCGAGGAACTGGGTGGGCTCGAAGCCACGCACGCGCATCCAGTCATAGCGGGTGTCGCTGCCGTAGCTGGCGGAAACAATACCGGGCATGTAGCGCACGGCGTCGTCGAGATTCTGCACGTTACGGTCTTCCATCTGCTGGCGGGTAGCGACGGAGATCGAGCGCGGTGCTTCGACCAGCGCGGTGTCGGTCTTGGTGCCGGCGGCGGTACGCGTGGCGAGGTAACCGTCGACCGGGCCCCAGGCACTTTCGCCAGCCTGCTGGCCGGTGATGTTGGTTTCCGGCAGGGCGACCACGCCGTCGGTGCTTGCCGCCAGGCTGTAGCTGCCGGCACTGCTGTGTTGCAACTGCAAACCGGTACCTCGCAGGGCCTCACGCAGGGCGCCGGGGGCATCGAACTGGCCCTTGACCGGGGCCGAGGTCTTGCCCGCCGCCAGGGACGGATCGAGGCTCAGGGCCAGGCCGGCCTGGCTGGCGATCTGGTTCAGGGTGCTGGCCAAGGGCGCGGCCGGCAGGTCGTAGGCGCGCACGCTGGACGCTTGCTCGGCGGCCATCAGGCCCTGGCTGGCCAGCGGGGCGCAGAGGGCGATGGCGACAGCCAGCAGGCTGGGGCGTAACAGGGTGTCTAGCGAGCGGGACATGGGGCGGCTCCTGAATGGAAATGTTTCGCAATTGCCTAGGTGCCGGACGAGATTGGAAAAGTGATAGGGCGGATTGAAAATAATTTCGATTCGGATGGATGGTGGGCGCTTCGCTGGCAAGCCAGCTCCTACGGGATCGGTGTAGGAGCCAGCTTGCTGGCGAAGGTCGCGACACCGATCTCAGCGTTTGGCGTCGGCCTTGGCCGTCACGGTTACCCACCAGTCGGTGTGCCGCTCGATCTGCACCGGCAGTGTCGGCAGCAGGGCATTGAGCGCGAGGTCAGTGTCCTGCAGCGGAAAGCTGCCGGTAATGCGCAGGTCGGCCACTTCCGGGGCGACGCCCAGGTGACCACGGCGATAACGACCCAGTTCGGCGATCAGGTCGCCGAGGCGGATGTTGTCCACCACCAGCATGCCCCGGGTCCAGGCGTCGGCCCCCGGGGTCAGGCTCGGCAACGGCTCCAGGCCAGCGCGGCGCATCAGCACTTGCTGGCCCTGCTTGAACACCTGCTCGCCCTGAGCGGCTTGCGGTCGCGCCGCCACCGCCGATTGCAGCACCCCGAGGCGGGTGCCCTGGTCTTCACGCTGGACCAGGAACCGCGTGCCCAGGGCGCGCATTTGGCCGTCGCGGGTTTCGACGATGAAGGGGCGGCTGTCGTTGTGCCCGGTTTCGATGAGGATTTCGCCTTCCTGGAGAACGATCCGGCGCTGCTTGTCATCGAAGCGCACATCCAGCGCACTGTGGGTGTTGAGGTTGATCACCGTACCGTCTGTCAGGCGCAGGGTGCGCTGCTCACCGGTGGCGGTGCGCTGGTCGGCCAGCCAGTAATCCACTGGCAGGTAACGCTCCCCGGCAAACAGCGCCAGCCCGACCACCAGCACCACGCTGGCGACTCCACGCCCCAGCTTGCGCACCTGCCGCCGCAGGCCTTCGCGCGATTGCAGCAAGGCGTTGCGCGCAGGCCCCGAGGCGACGCTGACACGTTGGTCGAGCATGCCCAGTTGGCGCCAGGCCCGGGCATGTTCTTCATGGGCGGCGTGCCATTTGGCGAACTCCTCGTGCTCCAGTGCGCTGGCATCGCCATCCAGCGACAATTGCCAGGCGATGGCGGCGTCCAGCACCCGTGCCGACACCGGTTTGCAACTGATGGGGGTCATAGCGGCTCCCCGTACAGGGCGATGTAGCACTGGCGAATACCCTGGGCCAGGTACTGGCGCACCCGAGGCACCGAAACCCCGAGCCGCCCGGCGATCTCGGCGTGGCTCAGGCCGTCGAGGCGGCTGTGGAGGAAGGCCATGCGCGCCTTGCTCGAAAGCTTGCCCAGCAGGCGGTCGATGGCCTTGAGGTCTTCGAGGATCATCTGTTGTTGCTCCGGCGAGGGCTGCTCACCCTCGGGAATCAACATCAGTTCGTTGAGGTAGGCCTGTTCCAGCGCGGCGCGGCGGAAATAATCGAACAGCAGGCCCTTGGCGATCGCCACCAGGAATGCCCGGGGCTCCCGGGGCGTCTTGAGTTCGTCACGGCCCAGCAGGCGCACGAAGGTGTCCTGGCTGAGGTCCTCGGCCCGCTGGCTGCAGGCCACGTTGCGCCGCAGCCAGGCCAGCAGCCAACCACGATGGTCGCGATACAACGCACCAACCAGCTCATTGCGAGGGCTTTGGACTGACGACAACGGGACTCACCAATCGGGAAGGTTAAAGTAACGAGAATTATTCGCGATTGTCGCAGAGGCGAAACAGTGGCGCAATTGACGTCGGTCGGTTGCCTTGCTGCTGAAGGTGGCTGCTGCTGAAGAGGTTGGTCTGCAGAGAAAGCCCGTTGCGCCGCTGCGGTGGATCAGAATGAAGGGGCCTGCTGGCGACGCTTCCATTGGCTGAGGCGCTGTTGCAGGTTCAGCGGGCTGTGGATCTGTTGCTGGCGGGCGCGGTTGAACAGGATCAATGCCAGTTCCGCGGTGGCCAGGGCGTCGGCCGCCGCATGGTGGCGCTCCACCACTTGCAGCTTGAACTCACTGATCCAGTCGTCCAGCCCGGCTTCGCGGATGTGGGCCTCTGGGCAGAGCATGGGCGCCATGTCCGCGACGTCGAGGAAGCGGTGCTGCAGGCGATAGCCCAGGCTGTCCTTCAAGGCCCGGCCAAGCATGTGCTGGTCGAAGGGCGCATGAAAGGCCAGCAGCGGGCTGTCGCCGACGAACTCCATGAAATCCAGCAAGGCTTCCACCGGATCGCAGCCGGCGGCGATGGCGCTGGGGCCCAGGCCATGGATCAGCACGCTGGGGCTGAGTTTGTGGCCCTCGCGTTGCAGGGTGCGTTCGAACTGCTGGCTGAAGTCGATGGCACCGTCCTCGATCACCACCGCGCCGATCGACAGCACCTGGTCGCGGTTGAGGTTGAGGCCGGTGGTTTCCAGGTCCACCACTACCCAGCGCTGTTCGCGCAGGCTGCCTTCACCCAGTTCGGTGAAGGCGGGCAGGCGGTCGCGGCGTTGTTGCTGCTCGGCGGTCAGTACGCTGACGGCGGGACGGAACCAGGCAAACAGGCTCATAACTGGTACCGCAGGGCCAGGCTGCTTTGCAGGCGCTGGGCCTGGCGCAGGGACTCGCGCAGGATGCGCCGGTCCAGGTGGTTCAGGCTGTCCGGGTCGACGCGGTTGGAATAGGGCTGGTTCTCCCGGGTCTGGCGTTGATGCTGTTGCATGCGGGTCTGCTGGATGAAGTGGTAGGCCTCTTCATAGGCCGCGCCGTCCAGGGGCTCGATGACTTGCCTGGACACCAGCTGGCGCAGGCGCTCCAGGGTATTGATCGCGCCGATGCCGTTGGCCAGGGCCAGCAGCCGGGCGCCGTCGACGAAGGGCGTGAGGCCCTGGACCTTGAGGTCGAGGGTGGCTTTTTCGCCGTTCTTGCGGGCCAGCACGAACTCGCGAAAACGCCCCACGGGCGGGCGCTGGCGCAGGGCGTTTTCCGCCATCATGCGCTGGAACAGGCGGTTGTCCGCGACCTGGTCGAGGATGCCCCGGCGCAGTTGTTCGGCGCCCTGTTCATCGCCCCAGACCACCCGCAGGTCGAAATAGATGCTCGAACCCAGGAGGTTTTCCGGGGTCGCCTCACGGATGAAGGCGGCGAAGCGCCGGGACCATTCGGCGCGGGACAGGCACAGCTCGGGGTTGCCGGCCATGATGTTGCCCTTGCACAGGGTGAAGCCGCACAGCGCCAGGCTTTGGTTGATCTGCTGGGCAATGGGCAGCAGCTTGCCGCGAATTTCCGCGGCGTGGGCGGCGTCCCGGGCTTCGAACAGGATGCCGTTGTCCTGATCGGTGTGCAGGGTCTGTTCGCGCCGGCCTTCGCTGCCAAAGCACAGCCAGCTGAAGGGCACGCCGGGATCGCCCTTGTCGGCCAGGGTCAGTTCGATTACCCGGCATACGGTGTGATCGTTGAGCAGGGTGATGATGTGGGTGATCTGGGTCGAGGAGGCGCCGTGGGCCAGCATGCGTTCCACCAACTGGCCGATCTCGCCCCGCAGCGCCACCAGATGCTCGACCCGGGGGGCGTTGCGGATGGTCCGGGCTAGGTGTACCAGATCGACCCGTTGCAGGGAGAACAGGTCGCGTTCGGACACCACGCCGCACAGGCGCTGGTCCTTGACCAGGCAGACGTGGGCGATATGGCGCTCGGTCATGGCGATGGCGGCGTCGAAGGCGCTGTGGTCCGGGCTGAGAAAGAACGGCGCCTGGGTCATGTGGTGTTCGATGGGCTGGTTGAGGTCCTGGCTGCCGTCGGCCACCACCTGGCGCAGGTCGCGCAGGGTGAAGATCCCCAGGGGCGCCTTGTGTTCGTCCACCACCACGATGCTGCCCACTTGCTGTTCGTGCATCAGCGCCACGGCTTCGCGCAACGGCGTCTGCGGACTGCAGGCCACCGGGTGACGCATGGCTAGCTCGCCGAGGCGGGTGTTCAGCGAATACTGGGTGCCGAGGGTTTCCACGGCCTTCTGCTTGACCTGCTGGTTGACCTGATCCAGCAGGCTGCTGACCCCGCGCAGGGCGAAATCGCGGAACTCCGCGGACAGGGCGAACAGTTTGATGAAGGCGTTCTTGTTCAGTTGCAGGCAGAAGGTGTCTTCGGCGGCGCGATGTTCGGTGCGGGTCGCCCGTTCGCCGAGCAAGGCGGCGAGGGGAAAGCACTCGCCGGTGGTGATTTCGAAAGTGGTTTCGGTGCTGCCCTTGGCGGCGTGGGTGCGTTCGCCCACGACCCGGCCCTGCTTGACGATGTAGAAGTGCTCGACCGGACCGTCGGCCGGCTTGATGATGCTGTCGCCCGGCCCATAGAAGCGCAGCTGGCATTGCTCTACCAGGTAGGCCAGGTGGAGGTTTTCCATCTGGTTGAAGGGCGGGAAGCGTTGCAGGAACTGCACGGTCCCCTGGATGTTCTGCAACACCGCGGTCTTGCCGGCCTGGGTGAAGGCGTCCGCTTTACTCATAACGATTACCGCAGTCTTTTTGGAGTTGTTGTGGTCGGATCACGGCAATGGTCGGCGCCTGGGGCGGGAGTGCCCATTGGACGTAAGTCTAGGTAGCGGTCGCTTTCCAGGACATTTGGCTTTGAGCCTGCGGTCATCCATGCGAAAACGCTCTGATCGGGGCTCTTGGCAATTTTTCCGACGAAGTGCACATTGGAAGCCTGCTTAGCGATGTCTGACCACAGTGCTAGGGGATTGATTGGTTCATGTTGAGAAATGTATGCCCGACCACGATATTTTGAGTGACGCCGAGCGCGAGGCTCTGAGCGAGGCCATGCTTGAGCCGGACCTGCCCGCTCAGCGTGTGCTCATTGCCGATGACGACAAGGATGCCCGGGAGCTGCTTGCGGAAATTCTGGGTCTGGATGGCATTCGCTGCATGACCGCCGCCAGCGGCAAGGCCGCTCTCGAACTGCTCGAATCGAACAAATCCATCGGCCTGCTGATCACTGATCTGCGCATGGCGCCCTGCAGTGGCCTGGATCTGATTCGCCGGGTGCGTGAATCGGAGCGGGCGGCGCTGCCGATCATCATCATTTCCGGTGACGCCGATGTGCGCGATGCGATTGCCGCCATGCACCTGAGCGTGGTGGATTTCCTGCTCAAGCCCATCGATACCGGCAAGCTTCTGGCCCTGGTCAAGCATGAGCTGGGAGTGGTGCGCTAGAAGGCTTTGACACTGGCAATAAAAAAGCCCCGGTCCACAGGACCGGGGCTTTTTAATGGGTGTTGCCAGGCGTTGTTACAGGCCGTTCTTGGCCTTGAACTCGCGACGGCGACGGTGCAGGACCGGCTCGGTGTAGCCGTTGGGCTGCTGGGTGCCTTCGATCACCAGTTCCAGGGCGGCCTGGAAGGCGATGTTGCTGTCGAAGTCCGGCGCCAGCGGGCGGTACAGCGGGTCGCCGGCGTTCTGCCGGTCAACCACCGGGGCCATGCGCTTGAGGCTTTCCAGCACCTGCTCCTGGGTCACCACGCCGTGGCGCAGCCAGTTGGCGATGTGCTGGCTGGAGATGCGCAGGGTGGCGCGGTCTTCCATCAGGCCGACGTCGTTGATGTCCGGCACCTTGGAGCAGCCCACGCCCTGGTCGATCCAGCGCACTACGTAGCCGAGAATGCCCTGGGCGTTGTTGTCCAGTTCGTTCTTGATCTGCTCGGCCGACCAGTTGGTGTCGCTGGCCAGGGGGATGGTCAGGATGTCGTCCACCGAAGCGCGAGGGCGCTTGGCCAGTTCGGCCTGACGGGCGAACACGTCGACCTTGTGGTAGTGCAGCACGTGCAGGGCAGCGGCGGTTGGCGACGGCACCCAGGCGGTATTGGCACCGGCCAGCGGGTGGGCGATTTTCTGTTCGAGCATGGCGGCCATCAGATCCGGCATGGCCCACATGCCCTTGCCGATCTGCGCGCGGCCTTGCAGGCCGGTGGACAGGCCGATGTCGACGTTCCAGTTTTCGTAGGCGCCGATCCATTTCTCGGCCTTCATGTCGGCCTTGCGCACCATGGCGCCGGCTTCCATGGAGGTGTGGATCTCGTCGCCGGTGCGGTCGAGGAAGCCGGTGTTGATGAACACCACGCGCTCGCTGGCGGCCTTGATGCAGGCCTTGAGGTTGACCGTGGTGCGGCGCTCCTCGTCCATGATTCCGACTTTCAGGGTGTTGCGCGGCAGGTTCAGCACCTCTTCGATGCGGCCGAACAGTTCGTTGGTGAACGCGGCTTCTTCAGGGCCGTGCATCTTCGGCTTGACGATGTACACCGAGCCGGTGCGGCTGTTCTTGCGCGAGGTGTTGCCGTTGAGGTTGTGGATCGCCGCGAGGCTGGTGACCAGGCCGTCGAGGATGCCTTCCGGCACTTCGTTGCCGTGCTTGTCGAGGATCGCGTCGATGGTCATCAGGTGGCCGACGTTGCGCACGAACAGCAGCGAGCGACCGTGCAGTTTCACCGGCTCGCCGTTGACGCCGGTGTATTCGCGGTCGGCGTTCATGGTGCGGGTGAAGGACTTGCCACCCTTGCTCACTTCTTCCGCCAGGTCGCCCTTCATCAGGCCGAGCCAGTTGCGGTAGATCACCACCTTGTCATCGGCATCGACGGCGGCGACCGAGTCTTCGCAGTCCATGATGGTGGTCAGGGCCGCTTCCATCAGCAGGTCCTTGACCCCGGCGGCATCGGTCTGGCCGACCGGGCTTGCGGCGTCGATCTGGATCTCGAAGTGCAGGCCGTTGTGCTTGAGCAGGATCGCGGTAGGGGCTGCGGCATCGCCCTGGTAGCCGATCAGTTGCGCATCGTCGCGCAGGCCGCTGTTGCTACCGCCCTTGAGGCCCACCACCAGCTTGCCGCCGACGATCTTGTAGCTCAGCGAATCCACGTGGGAGCCGGCGGTCAGCGGCGCCGACTCATCGAGGAAGGCACGGGCGAAGGCAATGACCTTGTCGCCGCGAACCTTGTTGTAGCCTTTGCCTTTTTCCGCGCCATCGGCTTCGCTGATGGCGTCGGTGCCGTACAGCGCGTCGTACAGCGAGCCCCAGCGGGCGTTGGAGGCGTTGAGGGCGAAGCGCGCATTCATCACCGGCACCACCAGCTGCGGGCCGGCCATGTGGGCGATTTCTTCATCGACGTTTTGCGTCGTGGCCTGGAAATCCGCCGCTTCTGGCAGCAGGTAACCGATGTCTTGCAGGAAGGCTTTGTAGGCCACGGCATCGTGGGCCTGGCCGGCACGGGACTGGTGCCAGGCATCGATCCGCGCCTGTAAATCGTCGCGTTTGGCGAGTAGGGCTTTGTTCTTCGGTGCCAGGTCGTGAATGACCTTGTCGGCACCGGCCCAGAACGCGTCGGCGGTGAGGCCGGTACCGGGAATGGCTTCGTTGTTCACGAAGTCGAACAGGACTCTGGCGACCTGCAGGCCACCGACTTGAACGTGTTCAGTCATTGCTTGCCTCACTCTGCTCAGCTATTTCGCTTTTCAGCTCTTCAAATTAACAATGAAGCCGGCGGCCATTTAAAGCACAACCCTGTTCACCAGTACATGCCATTGCGGGCGGCTGGGTGCTTCCAATCAACGGCAGAGCCTTGCTGATGGGGGGTTGCAGGGGTTGCAGTCAGGCCTTGGCGGACATCGTTCCAACGTTATGTAGTGCGCGCTGCGGCATACTACATGATGAATTGCGGTTGTGAAAATTAGACTAAATTCGTCGTTCCGCGACTTAAGAATGCAGTGCGGTCACGCTGGGGGACGCGGTGTTCTCAAAAAGACGGTGGATTGTTCCATATAAATACAAAAAGTTGTACACGATTTGTGTTTTGCCCTGCGCTGCCCTCGTAGGAGTCGGCTTGCCGGCGAATGGGCCTTCGGGGTTTGCGTCGGCCTTGCGGGCGCATTCGCTGGCAAGCCAGCGCCTACACAAGCTGCCGCGATATGGGCTGGAAGGCGCGGGGATTGAGGCTGCCTATAATTGCTCTTTCATCATGAAAAGAGGGCTGCGCCATGGACCATCTCGTTCTCACGGTATTCGCCCCGGACAAGGCCGGACAGGTCGAGCGGATCGCCCAGTGCATCGCCGAACATGGCGGCAACTGGCTGGAAAGTCGCCTGTCGCGCATGGCCGGGCAGTTTGCCGGCATCTTGCGGGTCGGGGTGCCGGCCGAGGCCTACGATGAGCTGGTGGATGCCTTGCAGGGCTTGTCGGCCCAGGGCATCCGGGTGTTGATCGCCGAAAGTGGCATCGAACAGTCCTGCACCTGGAAACCCATCGCCATGGAGCTGGTGGGCAACGATCGCCCGGGGATCGTTCGCGACATCACGCGCTTGCTGGCGGAACAGGGGGTCAATCTCGAACGGCTGGTGACCGAGGTGCGCCCGGCGCCCATGAGCAGCGAGCCGCTGTTTCACGCGGAGGCAGTTCTGGCGGTGCCTCTGACCTTGTCTCTGGATGTATTGCAGTCGCGCCTGGAAACCCTGGCTGACGACCTGATGGTGGAGTTGGTGCTACGCAGCGAGGTCTGAGTACCACTCTTGGGGGTTATCCCAGTAAACCGTGCATGCGCCTGTGGATAACCTGTAGAAACCCGGCGCCAGCCCAGTACCGCCGCAGCGTTGCGTGTCCTGATCAAAAAACCAGCAGTTTCAAGGGCTTGTGCACAAAGGGCGGGGATCAGGTTGTGGATAACCTTGGGAAGAACTGCTGCAGGCCACGACTGGCATGGCCTGCAGAGTGTTGGGTGTTTTTTGATCAGCGGCGGCCGCGCAGGCTGAGCCAGGCATCGACGCTGTACACCGCCAGACCGGCCCAGATAAACATGAAGGCCAGCAGGGTGCTGGCAGACAACTGCTCACCGAACAGCAGCACCGCCTGCAGCAATACCAAGGTTGGTGCCAGGTACTGGAGGAAGCCCAGGGTGGTGTAGGGCAGGTCCCGGGCGGCGGCGTTGAAGCACACCAGGGGAATCAGCGTGACCGGACCGGCGGCCACCAGCCACCAGGCCTGGGAGCTGCTCCAGAATTCGGCCTGGGCGCTGCTGGCGTCGGGGTGCAGCAGGAGCCAGCCCAGGGCAATGGGTACCAGCATCCAGGTTTCCACCACCAGCCCGGGCAGGGCCTTGACCGGCGCCTGCTTGCGGATCAGCCCATAGAAACCGAAGCTCAGGGCCAGTATCAGCGACACCCAGGGCAGGCTGCCCACCTGCCAGACTTGCTGGGCCACTCCCAGCGCCGCCAGGATCACCGCCAGCCACTGCAGGCGTCGCAGGCGTTCGCCGAGAATCAGCATGCCCAGCAGCACATTGACCAGGGGGTTGATGTAGTAGCCCAGGCTCGCTTCGAGCATGCGTCCGTTGTTCACCGCCCAGACATAGGTCAGCCAGTTGCCGGCGATCAGGGTGCCGCTCAGAGCCAGGATCGCCAGGCGCTTGGGGTTGTCGCGCAGCTCGCGCCACCAGCCGGGATGCTTCCACACCATCAGCAACAGAGCGCCGAACAGCGCCGACCAGAGCACCCGGTGGATGATGATTTCTACGGCGGGAACGCTGGCGATGGCTTTGAAATAGAGCGGAAACAGACCCCAGATGATGTAGGCGGTCAGGCCCAGGATGTACCCGCGACGCGGGTTGGCGGCTTGCATGCAGAGTCCTTGCTTAGGCAGCTAACAAAGCTGCGATTGTAAGGAGAATTGTTAGGACATGTCCTGACTTTTGCGCCGCTCGTTTCTGTGGGGGGAGGGCTTGTGGGCAATGGCGAACTTACGGGCCTCTTCGCTGGCGAGCCAGCTCCTACGGTTGGCGTTGTATCGAGGTGGACTCTTGTAGGAGCCGGCTTGCCGGCGAAGGCGACCTCATCGGCCTCTTCGCTGGCAAGCCAGCTCCTACAGGCAGGTCAGAACAGTTTGAGGGGCTCTTCGTCGAGGGCCGCCAGTTGTTCGCGCAGGGCCAGGACCTGTTCGCCCCAGTAACGCTCGCTGCCGAACCAGGGAAAGCTGTGGGGGAACGCCGGGTCGTCCCAGCGCCGCGCCAGCCAGGCGCTGTAGTGCATCAGGCGCAAGGCCCGCAGCGGTTCGATAAGGGCTAGCTCCCGTGGGTCGAAATCGTGGAACTCGCTGTAGCCATCCATCAGTTCCGAGAGCTGGCCGAGGCAGTCCTGGCGATTGCCGGCGAGCATCATCCACAGGTCCTGCACGGCAGGCCCCATGCGGCAGTCATCCAGGTCGACGATATGGAACATCTCGTCGCGGCACATCATGTTGCCCGGGTGGCAATCGCCGTGCAGGCGGATGGTCTGGTGCGGGGTAGCCTGGTACACCTCTTCCACTCGCTTGAGCAGGTCCCGGGCTACGGACTCGTAGGCCGGCAGCAGGCTCTTGGGAATGAAGCCGCCTTGCAGCAGGGTGGCCAGGGAGTCTTGACCGAAGTTCTGCACCCCCAGGGCTTCGCGGTGCTCGAAGGGGCGGGTCGCGCCTACGGCGTGCAGGCGCCCGAGCAACTGGCCGAGGCGATAGAGCTGGTCCAGGTTGCCCGGTTCCGGGGCCCTGCCGCCGCGGCGGGGAAACAGGGCGAAGCGAAAGCCCGCGTGCTCGAACAGGCTGGCCCCGTCGTGGACGATTGGCGCCACCACCGGCACCTCGCACTCGGCCAGTTCGAAGGTGAAACGGTGCTCTTCGAGGATGGCTTGGTTGGTCCAGCGCTGGGGCCGGTAGAACTTGGCAATCAGTGGTTCGCTTTCGTCGATACCCACCTGATAGACGCGGTTTTCGTAGCTGTTGAGCGCCAATACGCGGGCGTCGCTGAGAAAGCCGATGCTTTCAACGGCGTCCAGGACCAGGTCGGGGGTCAGTGTTTCAAACGGGTGGGACATGCTTACTCCTGCTCGCAGCAGGCTGCCGCGTCCGGCCAGGCATGGTAACGCAGACGGGGAGCCAGTGGGGGAGGGTTTGCCGGTGGTTCGCCGGCGAGCCGGCTCCTACGAAGGGAGGAGCCGGTGGGCACAGCGCGAGGATCAGGCGCCGATGATGCCGCCGTCTTCCCGGGTGATGGCCATTACCGAGGAGCGTGGCTTGCCGTTGGGCAGGTGCTCGGGGAAGGTCGAGCCGCCGTTTTCTCCGGGGTGCTGGATGCCGACGAACAGGGTCTTCTGGTCCGGGGCGAAGGCGATCCCGGTGACCTCGCAACCCACGGGCCCCACCATGAAACGGCGGATCTCGCCGCTCTGAGGGTCGGCGCAGAGCATTTGGTTGTTGCCCATGCCGGCGAAATCGCCGCTGTTGCTGTAGTCGCCGTCGGTGAGGATCCACAGGCGTCCGGCCTGGTCGAAGCCCAGGCCGTCGGGGCTGTTGAACATGTTCTCTGGGGTGATGTTGGACGAGCCGCCCTTGGGCTGACCTGCATGTACGCCGGGGTTGCCGGCGACCACGAACAGGTCCCAGGTGAAACTCAGGGCGTCGTGATCGTCGTTGCCGGTGCGCCAGCGCAGGATCTGCCCGTAGACGTTCTTCTCCCGCGGGTTGGGCCCGCCAACCGGTTGGCCGTCTTCGCCGCGTTTGACGTTGTTGGTCAGGGTGCAATAGACCTGGCCGTCCTTGGGGCTGACCACAATCCATTCCGGGCGGTCCATGCGGGTGGCCTGGACCACGCTGGCGGCCAGGCGTGCCTGGATCAGCACCTGGGCCTGGTCGGCGAAGCCGCTGCTGGCGTCGATGCCGTTCTTGCCGTGGGTCAACTCGATCCACTGGCCCTGGCCCTTGGGCCGGTCCGGATTGCCGTCACCGGCATCGAAGCGCGCCACGTACAAGGTGCCGTGGTCCAGCAGGTCGCGGTTGGCCTTGGGGTTGCGGTGGTTGATCTGGTCGCGGCTGATGAACTTGTAGATGAATTCGCCGCGCTCGTCGTCGCCCATGTAGACCACGGCGCGGCCGTCGCGGGTTTGCGCCAGGGCGGCGTTTTCATGCTTGAAGCGGCCCAGGGCGGTGCGCTTGACCGGGGTCGATTGCGGATCGAAGGGGTCGATCTCCACTACCCAGCCGTGGCGGTTGAGTTCGTTGGGATTCTTCGCCAGGTCGAAGCGCGGGTCGTGCAGGTGCCAGTTGATCTCTTTGCTGGCCACCACGGCGCCGTAGCGTTTCTGCGCAGCGTCGAACTTCTGCTCGGCATTGCTGCTGCCGAAACAGTCGGTGAAGTTTTCTTCGCAGGTCAGGTAGGTGCCCCAGGGCGTCTTGCCGTTGGCGCAGTTCTGGAAGGTGCCGAGGACTTTCTTGCCCTTGGGGTCGGCCGCGGTCTTGAGCAGGTCGTGGCCGGCGGCGGGACCGCTGAGGCGGATCGGCGTGTTGCCGTGGATGCGCCGGTTGTAGCGCGAGCCCTGGACGAACTGCCATTGGCCGTTCTTGTGCTGCACCTCGATGACCGACACGCCTTCGCTGGCCTGTGCCTTGCGCACGTCTTCGGCGGACTGCGGCAGGCCGCCGTGGGGGTAGAGGTAGCGGTAGTTGGTGTATTCGTTGTTGATCGCCATGAGCGCGCGGTGGCGGTCGTCCGGGAAGGCGAACAGGCTCATGCCGTCGTTGTTGTCGCCGAACTGCACTTCCTGGGCCTGGGCGGTGCCGTTGCCGCTGGGGTCGAAGGCCGGTCCGTTCTTGGCCAGCGGCTGGCCCCAGCTGATCAGCACCGAGGACTTGTAGCCCGGTGGCAGGGTGATGCTGTCGCTGGTGGCGGCCGCAATGCCGGTAAAGCCCAGCAGCTGGCTGTTGCCGGCGCTGACACCGGCGGCCAGGGCGCTGCGGCCGAGCAGTCCGCCGCCGAGAAACAGTGCGGCGCCGCACAGGGCTCCGGCACCGATGAAACCCCGGCGGCTGAGGCCGACCATCTGTTCCAGGTCGGTGGGTTGGTCTTCTTCCAATAGCAGGCTCATATCAGGCTCCCTGAAGATTTTTGCAGCCACCTTAGTGAGCCTCCATGACGAACAGATTGCAGTCGCAAGTCGCCGGGTCCGGCTTAGAGCGGGGTGCCGAGCAGGACCTGGGCGGGGGAGAAGTGCACCTGGACGGCCTGGTTTTCTCTGAGCCCGAGGTCTTTGAGCCGGCGGGGCTCGGCCAGGGCGCAGAGGGTCTGGCCATTGGGCAGGACCACTCTGACTTCCCAGGGGCCAGCTTCGGCTTGGAGAATCTGCTCGATGGTGCCGCTCAGGCAATTGTGTCCAGTTGTTGCCGGGGCGCCGATGGGGTGCAGCTCCAGCCAGCCGGCCTTGATCAGCGCCACCACTTCGGTGCCGGCGGCCAGTTCCAGGCGCTGGGTGCTGTCGTGGGTGATTTGCGCCTTGAGAATCAGGCCCTCGGCCAGACTCAGGCTGATCAGGTCGTTGCAGCCCTGGGGGGCGATGGCCTGGACCTTGCCGTGCAGCTGGTTGCGGGCACTGGTGCGCAGCATCAGGCGTCCCAGCAGGTCGAGGTCGCTGGCCTCCTCCGCGGCCTCCAGGACCTGGGCTTGCAGGGCTTGCAGGCGTTGGTAGAGGCGCAGCACGCGCAGGCCTTCGGGCGTCAGCCTGGCACCGCCGCCGCCCTTGCCGCCGATGCTGCGCTCGACCAGCGGGCTGGCGGCCAGGTTGTTCAACTCGTCGATGGCGTCCCAGGCGGCCTTGTAGCTCAGGCCGGCGCTTTTCGCCGCGCGGGTGATGGAGCCCTGTTCGGCGATGTGCTGGAGCAAGGCGATGCGCTGCGGGCGGCGGACGATGTGCTGGGTCAACAGAGTGGGCAGGGACATGGCTGGTGGGCTTCGGGCACTGACGGTGGACAGGGAGTTTGCGACTTGGGCAATCAGAGTCAAGTCAGTCGCGGTGTTCGGCCCCTGGGGTGCGGGCCAGGCAATAGACATCCACCTGTCGGGCGCCAGCGCCCATCAGCAACTGTGCCAGGGCCTGGGCGGTGGCCCCGGTGGTGAGGACGTCGTCCACCAGGGCCAGGTGCCGGCCGGCCACGGAGGTGCTGGCGGTGAGGGCGAACGCCTGGCTCAGGTTGCGTCGCCGGGCCTGGGCATTCAGGCCCTGCTGTGCCGGAGTGTCCTGGACGCGCCGCAGCAGGTCAGGCTCCACTGTCAGGTGCAGGGGCTGTCCCAGCCATCGGGCGAGCATGTCAGCCTGATTGAACCCCCGCTGGCGCAGGCGGCGGCGGGACAGCGGCACCGGCAGCAGGCAGTCGGGCCTGGGCAGGCCCTCATCAAAGCGAAAGTTCAGGAACTGGGCGAAAAGTTCGGCCATCAAGCGGCCAAAAGGCCATTGCTCCTGATGCTTGAAGCGGCTGATCAGGCTGTCCAGCGGGAAGTCGTAGCGCCAGGGCACGATGACCCGTTGAAAGGCGCGAGGGTGTTGCAGGCACTGGCCACAGGTCAGGCCGACGGCGGGCAGGGGCAGGGCGCAAACCGAGCATTGGGCGCCGAGCCAGGGCAGCTCATCCTGGCAGGCGCTGCACAGGGCCAGGAGCGAATCGCTGGCTTCATCGCACAGCAAACAGCTCTGTTTGTTTTTTGACCAGATGTAAACCGGTCCTTTGTATTCGGGTTGACAGTGCATGGCGCTTCCTTAAATATGCCGGACATCCGTGTCGCGGCCGCGGACCGTCCCTGTCCAGCGCCGCTTGCCAAGCATAATCAAGGAATCGCCCATGAGCGCCAGCACCACCGCTACCCTGCGTCATGACTGGACTTTGGCTGAAGTCAAAGCCCTGTTCGTCCAGCCGTTCAATGACTTGCTGTTCCAGGCGCAGACGGTGCACCGCGCGCATTTCGATGCCAATCGGGTCCAGGTGTCCACGTTGCTGTCGATCAAGACCGGCGCCTGCCCGGAAGATTGCAAATATTGTCCGCAGTCCGGCCACTACAACACCGGCCTGGAAAAGGAAAAGCTCCTGGAAGTGCAGAAGGTCCTGGAGGAAGCCGCCCGGGCCAAGGCCATTGGTTCCACGCGTTTCTGCATGGGCGCCGCCTGGAAGCACCCTTCGGCCAAGGACATGCCCTATGTGCTGGAGATGGTCAAAGGCGTGAAGGCCATGGGCCTGGAAACCTGCATGACCCTGGGGCGCCTGGATCAGGAGCAGACCGAAGCCCTGGCCAAGGCCGGCCTGGACTACTACAACCACAACCTCGATACCTCGCCGGAGTTCTACGGCAGCATCATCACCACCCGCACCTACAGTGAGCGCCTGCAGACCCTGGCCTATGTGCGCGACGCGGGGATGAAGATCTGCTCCGGCGGCATCCTCGGCATGGGCGAATCCCTCGACGACCGCGCCGGTCTGCTGATCCAGCTGGCCAACCTGCCGGAGCATCCGGAGTCGGTGCCGATCAACATGCTGGTGAAAGTGGCCGGCACCCCGCTGGAGAACGCCGAGGACGTGGATCCGTTCGACTTCATCCGCATGCTCGCGGTAGCGCGGATCCTCATGCCGCAATCCCATGTGCGCCTGTCCGCCGGTCGTGAGGCGATGAACGAGCAGATGCAGGCCCTGGCCTTCTTCGCCGGTGCCAACTCGATTTTCTACGGCGACAAGCTGCTGACCACCGCCAACCCCCAGGCCGACAAGGACATGCAGTTGTTCGCCCGTCTGGGCATCCAGCCCGAAGCCCGGGAAGAGCATGCCGACGAAGTGCATCAGGCCGCTATCGAGCAGGCCCTGGTGGAGCAGAAAATCAGCGAGCAGTTCTACAACGCTGCCGTCTGACCCTGTGCCGTAGGAGCCGGCTTGCCGGCGAACCCCGTGAACCGCGTGAATCCGGTGGGCGGCGGGTTGTTCGCTTCGCGGGCAAGCCCGCTGCTACGGGTAATGTGTCTGTGAGCCAACATCGAGGCCTGCATGTCTTTTGATCTCGCCGCGCGCCTCGCTGCCCGCCGTGCCGAACATCTGTATCGCCAGCGTCCGCTGCTGGAAAGCCCCCAGGGGCCGCAAGTGGTGGTGGACGGCCAGCCGTTGCTGGCCTTCTGCAACAACGACTACCTGGGGTTGGCCAATCACCCGCAAGTGATCGAAGCCTGGCGCGACGCGGCCAGCCGCTGGGGCGTGGGCGGCGGTGCGTCCCATCTGGTGATTGGCCACAGCACGCCTCACCACGAGTTGGAAGAAGCCCTGGCGGACCTCACGGGGCGACCCCGGGCGTTGCTATTCAGCACGGGCTACATGGCCAACCTCGGTGCGGTCACGGCCCTGGTCGGGCAGGGCGATACGGTGCTGGAGGATCGGCTCAACCATGCCTCCCTGCTGGATGCCGGGCTGCTTTCCGGAGCTCGCTTCAACCGCTATCTGCATAACGATGCCGCCAGCCTGGCCAAGCGCCTGGAAAAGGCCACCGGTAACACCCTGGTGGTCACCGACGGGGTGTTCAGCATGGACGGCGATGTGGCCGACCTGCCGGCCCTGGCCCGGGAAACCAAGGCCCGCGGTGCCTGGCTGATGGTAGATGATGCCCATGGCTTTGGTCCGCTGGGGGCCAACGGCGGCGGGCTGGTGGAGCACTTTGGCCTGGGGCTGGATGAAGTGCCGGTGCTGGTGGGCACCCTGGGCAAGGCGTTCGGCACCGCCGGGGCCTTTGTCGCCGGCAGCGAGGAGTTGATCGAAACGCTGGTCCAGTTCGCCCGGCCCTACATCTACACCACCAGCCAACCGCCGGCCCTGGCCTGCGCCACGCGCAAGAGCCTGGAGTTGCTGCGCAGCGAACACTGGCGGCGCGAGCACTTGGCCAATCTGATCCGTCAGTTCCGGCTGGGCGCCGAGCAGATTGGCCTGGAGCTGATGGACAGCTTTACCCCGATCCAGCCGATCATGGTGGGCGACAGTACCCGGGCCGTGGAGTTGTCACGGATGCTCCGTTCGCGGGGCATCATGGTCACCGCCATCCGGCCGCCGACCGTGCCGGCCGGCAGTGCGCGGCTGCGGGTGACGTTGTCCGCCGCCCACAGCGAGGCACAGGTCCAGCTATTGTTAAGCGCGTTGGCGGATTGTTTCAGTGAACTGCAAACGAGGCCGGGCCATGCGTGATCGACTGATTCTGTTGCCGGGCTGGGGGCTGGGCGTGTCGCCCCTGGAACCCTTGGCTGCCGCGTTGCAGGGGCTGGATGAACACTTGCGAGTGGAGATCGAACCCCTGCCGGAGCTGAGCTCCAGCGATCCGCAGGCATGGCTGGACGAGCTCGACGACGCGCTGCCGGAGGACGCCTGGCTGGGGGGCTGGTCCCTGGGCGGCATGCTCGCCACGGAGCTGGCGGCCCGACGCGGCGAGCGCTGCTGCGGCTTGTTGACCCTGGCCAGCAACCCCAGTTTCGTTGCTCACGAGCAATGGTCCAGTGCCATGTCCGGTGAGGTCTTTGATGGCTTCCTGGCCGGTTGCGCCGCTGATCCGCGCACCACCCTCAAGCGCTTTTCCCTGCTGTGTGCCCAGGGCGCGGTTGATCCCCGCGGCTTGTCGCGGATGCTGCTGGGCGGCGCGCCGACGACGCCGGGGCCGGTGCTGATGGCGGGCCTGGAGTTGTTGGCGCAGTTGGATACGCGCGAAGCCTTGCTGGGGTTTCGCGGCCCGCAGTTGCACCTGTTCGCCGGGCTGGATGCTCTGGTGCCTGCCGAGGCGGCCGCCGAGTTGCTGGCCTTGCTGCCGGATATAGAAGTTGGCCTGATCGAGCAGGCCAGCCACGGTTTTCTTCTGGAGGATCCCCATGGAGTGGCGGGGGCGATCCAGGCTTTCTTGCATGAGTCCGGTGATGACTGATCTGTCTGTTGCTGTCTTGCCCGCAGGCCTGCCTGACAAGCGTCAGGTGGCGGCTTCTTTTTCCCGCGCCGCGGCCAGTTACGACAGTGTTGCCGAGTTGCAGCGAGCGGTCGGCCAGCAGTTGTTGAACCGCTTGCCTGCAGGCCCCGTCCCGGCCAGATGGCTGGACCTGGGCTGTGGCACCGGGCATTTCAGTCGTGTGCTGGGGCAGCGCTATGCGGGCAGTCAGGGGCTGGCCCTGGACATTGCCGAGGGCATGCTCAAGCATGCGCGGCCTCTGGGCGGTGCCGAGCACTTCATCGCCGGTGACGCCGAGCGCCTGCCCTTGCAGAACGGCAGTTGCGGGCTGATTTTTTCCAGCCTGGCGGTGCAGTGGTGTGCGGATTTTTCGGCGGTGCTCAGCGAGGCTCGGCGGGTGCTGCAACCGGGTGGCGTGTTGGCCTTTGCCAGCTTGTGTGTCGGCACCTTGCACGAGTTGCGCGAGAGCTGGGGGCGGGTCGATGGGCAGGTGCACGTCAATCGGTTCCGTGAGTTCGAACGCTATCGTCAGTTGTGTGAGGCCAGCGGCCTGCAGGTGCGCAGCCTGGAGCAGAGCCCCCATGTGCTGCATTACCCGGATGTGCGCAGCCTGACCCACGAGTTGAAGGCCTTGGGCGCGCATAATCTGAACCCTGGTCGCCCCGGCGGCCTCACGGGGCGGGCGCGAATCGCCGGGCTGATCGAGGCTTATGAAGGCTTTCGTCAGCCCGGGGGGCTGCCGGCGACTTATCAGGTGGTCTACGCCGTGTTGGAGAAACCGCTATGAGTGCTGCCTATTTCATTACCGGAACCGACACCGATGTGGGCAAGACCACCATCGCTGCCGGGTTGCTGCATGCGGCGCGTGTGGCCGGGTTGAGCACGGCGGCGGGCAAGCCGGTGGCTTCCGGTTGCGACTTGGGTCCCAAGGGCCTGCGCAATGCCGATGCCCTGGCGCTGCTGGCCCAGTCGTCGTTGCCACTGAGCTATGAAGAGGTCAATCCATTCGCCTTCGAGCCGGCCATCGCGCCCCATCTGGCGGCGCGGGAGGCCGGTGTGGCGTTGACGGTGCAATCGCTGCTGATGCCGATGCGCGAGCTGCTGGCCAAGGGCGCGGACTTCACCCTGATTGAAGGGGCCGGGGGCTGGCGGGTGCCCCTGGCCGATCAGGACAACCTGTCGGACCTGGCCATGGCCCTGGGGTTGCCGGTGATTCTGGTGGTGGGCGTGCGCCTGGGTTGCATCAATCACGCATTGCTGAGCGCCGAGGCGATTGCCCAGGACGGTCTGCAGTTGGCGGGCTGGGTGGCCAATATCATCGAACCGAAGACCTCTCGTCTGGAAGAGAACCTGGCGACTTTGGCTGAACGCTTGCCCGCGCCGTGCCTTGGCAGAGTGCCGCGACTCAAGCCGGCCACTGCCGAGGCGGTGGCCGAGCACCTGCAGCTGGATCTGCTGGACTAGATTTTGCCTATGAGCAGGCATATTGCCATTAGTGTTTTTGACGGGTGTTTTCTTGACGCGTCTGCTTCAATGACACCCGTCACTCATTTTCAAGGTCGAGTCCTTTCATGGAAATCTCCGGGAACAGCGGTTTCTACGCTGGCCTGAATGCCATTCAGGCCGGTCAGAATCGTGTCGATCAAGGTTCCAGCCAGATCGCCAGCAGCGCCGTCGAGCGCTCTTCCGACAGCCGGGCGTCTACCGATCAGGTCAATCGCCTGAACGGCGTGGATCGCAGCCAGGAGTCGGACCTGGCCAGCAGCATGGTCGATATGTCCATGGGCAAGATCCAGGTGGAGCTGGGAGTCAAGGTTGCCAAGGCCTCTGATGAGGCACTCGGTACCCTGATCGATACCTACGCTTGATCACTTCTTACAAAAGCCCGTTTCCCTGAGGGGAGGCGGGTTTTTGCTCATGCCTTTCCTTCCTGTAGTTCCGCTTCTTCATTTCCTTGTGTAACTGATCGCCGGTGAACCGGCTCCTACACTTCATGGCAGAGCCGTGGGTATTGGCCTGCGCGTGCATTTTGTTTCGATGACGAAAGGCATCGGAGCGGCGCTTGACAAGATTTGGGCCTAAACGTATGTTTCAAACACCTGTTTGACCGCTATAAAAAATCAACGCGGTTGTTCATTCCCGGTTACATCAGCAGAGGTTTATCGCTATGCCTGACTACAAGGCCCCCTTGCGTGATATTCGCTTCGTTCGTGACGAACTGCTCGGCTATGAGGCGCACTATCAGAGCCTCCCGGCTTGCCAGGACGCCACTCCGGACATGGTTGACGCCATTCTTGAGGAAGGTGCCAAGTTTTGTGAGCAGGTGCTGGCTCCGCTGAACCGTGTGGGCGACCTGGAAGGTTGCACCTGGAGTGAATCCGGCGTTAAGACCCCGACCGGCTTCAAGGAAGCCTACAAGCAGTTCGTCGAAGGCGGCTGGCCAAGCCTGGCTCACGACGTCGCGCACGGTGGCCAGGGTCTGCCTGAGTCCCTGGGCCTGGCGGTGAGCGAAATGGTCGGCGAAGCCAACTGGTCGTGGGGCATGTACCCAGGCCTATCCCATGGCGCGATGAACACCATTTCCGAGCACGGTACCCCTGAGCAGCAAGAGGCTTATCTGACCAAGCTGGTGTCGGGCGAATGGACCGGCACCATGTGCCTGACCGAGCCGCACTGCGGCACCGACCTGGGCATGCTGCGCACCAAGGCCGAGCCTCAGGCTGATGGTTCCTACAAGGTTACCGGCACCAAGATCTTCATCTCCGCCGGCGAACACGACATGGCCGACAACATCGTCCATATCGTTCTGGCTCGCCTGCCGGACGCACCGGCCGGCACCAAAGGCATTTCGCTGTTCATCGTGCCCAAGTTCCTGCCTAACGCCGATGGCAGTGTCGGCCAGCGCAACGCGGTCAGCTGCGGCTCCCTGGAACACAAGATGGGCATCCACGGCAACGCCACCTGCGTGATGAACTTCGACGCGGCCACCGGCTTCCTCATCGGCCCGGCGAACAAAGGCCTGAACTGCATGTTCACCTTCATGAACACCGCGCGTCTGGGCACCGCTCTGCAGGGCCTGGCCCACGCCGAGATCGGCTTCCAGGGTGGCCTGAAATACGCTCGCGACCGCCTGCAAATGCGCTCCCTGACCGGCCCGAAAGCGCCGGACAAGGCCGCTGACCCGATCATCGTGCACCCTGACGTGCGTCGCATGCTGCTGACCATGAAGGCCTTCGCCGAAGGCAACCGGGCGATGGTCTACTTCACCGCCAAGCAGGTGGACATCGTCAAGTACGGCGTGGATGAAGAAGAGAAGAAGAAAGCCGATGCGCTGCTGGCTTTCATGACTCCGATCGCCAAGGCGTTCATGACCGAAGTCGGTTTTGAAGCCGCCAACCACGGTGTGCAGATCTACGGTGGCCACGGCTTCATCGCCGAGTGGGGCATGGAGCAGAACGTTCGCGACAGCCGTATCTCGATGCTGTACGAAGGCACCACCGGTATCCAGGCTCTGGACCTGCTGGGCCGTAAAGTGCTGATGACTCAGGGCGAGGCGCTCAAGGGCTTCACCAAGATCGTCCACAAGTTCTGCCAGAACAACGAAGGCAACGAGGCCGTGAAGGAGTTCGTTGCACCGCTGGCCGCACTGAACAAGGAGTGGGGCGAGCTGACCATGAAAGTGGGCATGGCCGCGATGAAGGACCGTGAAGAAGTCGGTGCCGCCTCGGTGGACTACCTGATGTACTCCGGTTACGCCTGCCTGGCCTACTTCTGGGCCGACATGGCGCGTCTGGCAGCTGAAAAACTGGCAGCCGGTACGACCGAAGAGGCGTTCTACACCGCCAAGCTGCAGACGGCGCGCTTCTACTTCCAGCGCATCCTGCCGCGTACCCGCACTCACGTTGCCAGCATGCTGTCGGGTGCCAACAACCTGATGGACATGAAGGAAGAGGACTTCGGCCTGGCTTACTGAGCCTGACTGGACGCCTTTGCCAAGCCGCTCGACCTTCGGGACGAGCGGCTTTTTTGTGCCCGCAGAATCTTCATGAAAATTCCCGACTAAAACGCTAAGCAGAAGCGATTTCCTGCCGTTAAAGAGATGGCAATGTGATGTCTGTCACAGCAAGTGTGCTCAACTTCAGTAAACGAAGGCACAATGCCATCTATTGATCAGCCGGGTCGGAGTTTTACCCTTGCCGCGTTCTTCCGCTGTACGTTTCAGTCACTTTCTACCGTCTTTACTGCTTTTGCTTGCGGGGCTGGCGGCCGCCTACGTCAAGGACCTCAACGTCTTCTTCACTTCGCTGTTCAACGTGCTGCCGACCTTGGTGCTGTTGCTCGGCGGAGCCTATTGCGCGGTGTATCGTCGCCAGCGCGAACTGTTCCTGATGGTCACGGTGTACATCGCCTATTTCCTCCTGGATACCCAGACCGACTTCTATCGGGATAACGGCCGGGTCCGCGAAGATGCGGCGGTGGTGTTCCATCTGTGCTGTTTGCTGCTGCCTTTGTTGTTTGGCTTGTTCGCCGCCTGGCAGGAGCGCACCCATCTGTTTCAGGACATGGTGGCGCGCTTTGCCGTGCTGCTGGCATTTGGCAGTGTGGCCCTGGGCCTGGAGCAGAGTTACCCGCAGGCCTTGCTGAACTGGCTGGCGGAGATTCGCTGGCCGGCCTTGCACGGCAGCTGGATGAGCCTGATCCAGTTGTCGTATCCGGTGTTCTTCGCCGCCTTCCTGTTGTTGGCGATCCAGTATTGGCGCAGCCCGCGACCACTGCACGCCGCGCAGTTGGTGGGCCTGCTGGGGCTGTTCTGGATGCTGCCCAAGACCTTCATCCTGCCGTTCACCCTGAACATCATGTGCAGCCAGGTGATGCTGATGATCGCCGCGGCGGTGGCTCATGAGGCCTATCAGATGGCCTTTCGCGACGAGCTCACCGGCCTGCCGGGGCGCCGGGCCCTCAATGAGCGGATGCAGCGCCTGGGGCGCAACTATGTGCTGGCCATGACCGACGTCGACCATTTCAAGAAATTCAACGACACCCACGGCCACGACGTCGGCGACCAGGTGCTGCGTCTGGTGGCCAGCAAGCTGTCCAAAGTCACCGGCGGCGGGCGGGCCTATCGCTATGGCGGGGAAGAGTTCGCCGTGGTGTTCGCCGGCAAGACCCTGGATGAATGCATGCCGCACCTGGAGATGATTCGCGAGATCATCGCCACCTACAACATTCAGCTGCGCAACCAGGACAGCCGTCCCCAGGATGATCAACAGGGGCGCCAGCGCCGTGGCGCGGCGGGAGCATCCAGTGTTTCGGTGACCATCAGTATCGGTGTCGCCGAGCGGCTGATGGAGCATCGGACCCCCGAGGAAGTGCTCAAGGCTGCCGACCAGGCGCTCTATAGCGCCAAGGGCGCTGGCCGTAACTGCGTCATGGCATTCGGTCAGAACCGCCGTGGTGCGGTGCGCATGGATACCGCTGCGGGTTGATTGATGACGGTGCATTCAGCGACTGCAGCGTCATTGGCAGGCTGAGGGCGACGGCAGTAGGTTGGGGTGATCTGCTGCCGGAGAAACCACCATGCCCGAGTATCAAGCTCCCCTGCGCGACATGCGCTTTCTGATCGATCACGTCTTTGACTTTCATGCCGGCTATGCCGCACTGGGTGCCAGCGATGCCAGCCCGGACATGGTCAACGCGATTCTTGAGGAAGGGGCGAAGTTCTGCGAGAACGTCCTGGCCCCGCTCAATCGCTCGGGTGACGAGGAAGGCTGCCATTTTGACAATGGCGCAGTGACCACCCCCAAGGGTTTCAAGCAGGCCTTCGCGCAATACGTCGAAGGCGGCTGGCATGGCCTGGCCGCCGATCCGGCCTACGGCGGCCAGGGACTGCCCCAGTCCCTGGGACTGGTGATCGGCGAGATGGTGGGTTCCAGCAACACTTCCTGGGGCATGTACCCGGGGCTGACCCATGGCGCCATGTCGGCGATTCATGCCCATGGCAGCGATGAACAGAAGCAGTTGTACCTGCGCAAGCTCACCGCCGGGCAGTGGACCGGCACCATGTGCCTGACCGAAGCCCACTGCGGCACGGACCTGGGGCTGATCAAGACCCGCGCCATACCCCGGGCCGACGGTAGCTATGCGGTGTCGGGGAGCAAGATTTTCATCTCTGCCGGCGAGCACGACATGAGTGACAACATCATTCATCTGGTACTGGCCAAACTGCCGGACGCACCGGCCGGGACCAAGGGCATTTCCCTGTTCATCGTGCCCAAGTTCCTGCTGGATGCGGCAGGTGAGGCCGGCGAGCGCAATGCGCTGAGTTGCGGCTCCATCGAGCACAAGATGGGGATCAAGGCCTCGGCCACTTGCGTCTTGAACTTTGACGGTGCCAGGGGCTTTCTGCTCGGCGAGGCCAACAAAGGCCTGAACTGCATGTTCACCATGATGAACCACGCGCGCCTGGGCACCGGGATGCAGGGCTTGTGCCTGGGGGAAGCCAGTTTCCAGGGCGCGGTCCGCTACGCCAACGATCGTTTGCAGATGCGCTCCCTGAGCGGGCCCAAGTCCCCGGACAAGGCGGCGGATCCGATCATTGTCCATCCGGATGTGCGGCGCATGCTGTTGACCATGAAAGCCTTCAACGAGGGCAACCGTGCCCTGGCCTATTTCACCGCCCAGTTGCTGGACGTGGCCCACCTGAGCAGCGATGCGGCCCAGCGTCAGGATGCCGAGAACCTCCTGGCCTTCCTGACCCCGATCTGCAAGGCCTTCATGACCGAGACCGGCCTTGAGGTGACTAACCACGGCATGCAGGTGTTTGGCGGTCATGGCTACATTCGTGAGTGGGGCATGGAGCAACTGGTGCGCGATTGTCGTATCGCCCTGATCTATGAAGGCACCAACGGCATCCAGGCCCTGGATTTGCTGGGCCGCAAGGTGCTGGGCAGCCAGGGCAAGCTGTTGCTGGGGTTCACCAAGATCGTGCACAGGTTCTGTGGGGCCCATGCCGAGCATCCTCAGCTCAAGGCCCATGTCGCGCAACTTGATGGCTTGAACCGTCAGTGGGGCGAGTTGACCACCAGGCTCGGCATGGCCGCGCTGAAGAACCCGGACGAAGTGGGGGCGGCGGCCCAGGATTACCTGATGTACAGCGGTTACATCGTCCTGGCCTATCTCTGGCTGCGCATGGCCCTGGCGGCTCGGCAACAGCTCGATGCCGGCCAGGGGGACAGCGATTTTGCCCGTGCCAAGCTGGCGACCTGTGAGTTCTACTTCAAGCGCTTGTTGCCGCGTACTGCTGCGCACCTGGGGGCGATCGAAGCCGGCAGTGATTGCCTGATGCAGCTCCCGGCACGTTGCTTCGCTCTGTAAATAGACGTGATGCCCGAATGAAGCCCGCTTCGTGCGGGCTTTGTCTTGCGTATTCATGGCTGTGACCAAAAATAACAATAAAGTCACTAGTTGACCCTATGTGTCGCAAAAGTTGTTCGGGTACACTCGGCTTTTCGTCAATGGGCCCGTTGCGGTCCGCTTGTTTAGATCCTGCGAGGTTTGCCATGGCTGACTACAAAGCGCCCCTGCGCGATATGCGCTTCGTCCTCAATGAAGTTTTCGAGGTCGCCAAACTCTGGGCCCAGTTACCGGCACTGGCTGAGACTGTGGACGCCGAGACAGTCGAGGCGATTCTGGAGGAAGCGGGTAAGGTCACCGCCCGCAGTATCGCTCCGCTGAGCCGTGCTGCCGACGAGGAAGGCTGTCACTGGAATGACACCGCGGTCACCACTCCCCAGGGTTTCCCCCAGGCTTATCAGACCTACGCCGAAGGCGGTTGGGTGGGCGTGGGCGGTGATCCCGAGTTTGGCGGCATGGGCATGCCCAAGGCGGTTTCTGCCCAGGTCGAGGAAATGGTCAACTCCGCGAGCCTGGCCTTTGGCCTGTATCCGATGCTGACGGCGGGCGCCTGCCTGTCGATCAACGCCCACGCCAGCGAAGAGCTGAAAGCCACTTATTTGCCGAACATGTACGCCGGTGTCTGGGCCGGTTCCATGTGCCTGACCGAGCCCCATGCCGGTACCGATCTGGGCATCATCCGCACCAAGGCCGAACCCCGGGCCGACGGTGCCTACGCTATCAGCGGTACCAAGATCTTCATTACCGGCGGTGAGCACGACCTGACGGAAAACATTATCCATCTGGTGCTGGCCAAGCTGCCGGACGCCCCGGCCGGCCCCAAGGGGATCTCCCTGTTCCTGGTGCCCAAGTTCCTGGTCAACGCCGATGGCAGCCTGGGCGAGCGCAACCCGGTGAGCTGTGGTTCGATCGAGCACAAGATGGGCATCCAGGCCTCGGCTACTTGCGTGATGAACTTCGATCAGGCCATCGGTTACCTGGTAGGCGAGCCGAACAAGGGCCTGGCGGCGATGTTCACCATGATGAACTACGAGCGCCTGGGCGTTGGTATCCAGGGGCTGGCCACCGGTGAGCGCTCCTATCAGAACGCTGTTGAGTATGCTCGTGACCGTCTGCAGAGTCGTGCGCCGACCGGGCCGCAAGCCAAGGACAAGGTCGCCGACCCGATCATCGTGCATCCGGACGTGCGGCGCATGCTGCTGACCATGAAGGCCGCCAACGAAGGCGGTCGGGCATTTTCCACCTATGTGGCGATGCAACTGGATACCGCCAAGTTCAGTGAGGACGCCCAGACCCGCCAGCGCGCGGAAAGCCTGGTGGCCTTGCTGACCCCCGTGGCCAAGGCATTCCTGACCGACCTGGGCCTGGAAACCACGGTGCATGGCCAGCAGATCTTTGGCGGGCACGGCTACATTCGCGAATGGGGCCAGGAACAGCTGGTGCGCGACGTGCGGATCACCCAGATCTACGAAGGCACCAACGGTATCCAGGCCCTGGACCTGGTGGGGCGCAAGATCGTGGGCAGCGGCGGGGCTTTCTACCGTCTGTTTGCCGATGAGATCCGCCATTTCACCGCGACGGCCGATGGGCAACTGGCAGAGTTCACCCGGCCGTTGAATGCGGCCCTGGACAATCTGGATGAACTGACCGCCTGGCTGCTGGATCGAGCGATCAGCAACCCGAATGAAATCGGTGCGGCTTCGGTGGAATACCTGCAGGTGTTTGGCTACACCGCTTATGCCTACATGTGGGCGTTGATGGCCAAGGCGGCTTTGGGCAAGGAGCAGGAAGAGGAGTTCTATGCCAGCAAACTGGGGACCGCGCGGTTCTACTTTGCACGTCTGCTGCCGCGTATTCACTCACTGACCGCCTCGGTGAAAGCGGGTAGCGAATCGCTGTTCCTGTTGCCGGCTGAGCAGTTTTAACTGGAAAGGGGTTTTGTAAGTAATCTCTTACATAACGTGCTGCTGATCGTCCATATCGGTAGATGACGGCTGAGGCTAATCTACTTCACATGGACGTCGCGCAGGAAGCGCAAAGCAACAACACGGACACGTAGGATTCCGCCAGGATGGTGGAGTGAAAAGGATGTCAGGGAAACAGTCTGCAAAACCCCGCTTCGGCGGGGTTTTCTTTTGCCCGGCTTTTTTATTCTGGCGAGTTCAGCCCAGGATGTCCGGCACTACCGTTGTGCCCAGGCGTCCGTCGTGGGTGTGCGTCGAGTCTTCCAGCAAGGTTCGCAGCAATTCCAGGGTCCCTTGCTGACGCTGCAGATCGCGACAGACCAACCCGACTTTCAATGGCACCCTGGGTTCGCTCAAGGGCTTCCACAGCAATTCGCTGTTGCTGTGCTGGTGTTGCGAACGCCCCGGCAGCACGGTGGCCAGTTGGGTGTGAGGCAGGCTGTCGAGGATGCCGGCCATATTGTTCAGTTCCGCCTGCACCTGCGGGCGCCGTCCCAGATTGGCCAGTTGTGCCTGCCAGATCTGGCGCACTTGAAACTCCTCTCCCAGTAGCAACATCGGCAGTTCCGCTGCCTGGCTCATGGATACCTTCTTGAACTCGCGCAGCGGGTGTTGCGCGGGGATGACCAGTGTCAGCTCGTCTTCATAGAGCGGAACGCCATGCAGGCCGGGCTGGCGTGGTGGCAGGTAGCTGATGCCGATATCCAGCGAGCCATTGAGCAAGCGCCGTTCGATCTCCAGGCCCGTCAGCTCGTAGATCTGCACCACCAGATGGGGTTGGGCCTTGCGTACCCGTTCGAGCATCTGCGGTACCAGGCTGGTGTGCACCGTTTGCAGTACGCCGATGGCCAGGGTGCGCAAGGCCTGGCCCTTGAAGTTGCGCAAGGCTTCGCGGGCCTGTTGCAGGCCATCGAGCAGGGGCAGGGCATGATTGTAGAGAGTGTGGGCGGCCAGGGTCGGCAAGAGCCGCTTGCTGCTGCGTTCAAACAGGCTGACGTCGAGGTTCTGCTCCAATTGGCGGATCTGCTGGGACAGTGCCGGTTGCGAGATCGACAGGCGCTCTGCGGCACGGCCCACGTGGCCTTCTTCATACACCGCGACGAAATAACGCAGTTGCTTGAAATCCATAAGTGTTTCTTATCGAAAAAGCTTAAAAATCGAAATGGCCCGGAGCCCGCAAGGCGCCTAGTCTAGCGCCTATTCACAAGGCTTACAGGGCCAAGAAGCGCGATGAATACCGTTTACGTCGATGGTGTTTACATAGGCAAGGCAAAAAATATCGGCCAGGGTCTGGTCATAGATACCGACAAGCACCCGGTTGCAAACCGTCTCTGGTTGTGGCCACAAGGCCTGGGCAGCGATGAACAGGGTGATCCGCGCTTTCATACCGGTCCTGAACGGGCCCTGCATCACTATCCTGCCGAGCACTACGCCCACTGGCGCAAACGTTATCCACAGTTCGATTGGGCGGCTCCGGCCTTTGGCGAAAATCTCTCGACCCGCGGCCTGACCGAAGAGCAGGTGTGCCTGGGGGACATGTTCCGCTGGGGCGGTGCGTTGTTGCAGGTCAGTCAGCCCCGTTCACCCTGCTACCGCCTGAGCCAGCGCTGGGGGCTGGTCAATCTGCCTCGGCAGGCCCAGGACAATGGCCGCTGTGGCTGGTTCTACCGGGTGCTCAAACCCGGCTTCGTCCAGGCGGACGAACCCTTCGAACTGATTCAGCGCAGCTATCCCGGCCTGACCGTGGCCTGGGCCCTGCGCTGTTTTTTTCAGGAGCCCCTGGAGCCTGCCGGTCTGAAAACCCTGATTGACTGCCCCGCGCTGTCCTCGCGCTGGCGCGATATCGCCATCAAGCGCCTGCGCACCGGTCGTGTCGAGGACTGGTCCTCGCGCTTGTTGGGGCTGCCCCTGGAGGGGTTGCGGGCATGAATCTGTTCAATCTGCGCCGTACCCCGCCCAGTCTGGAGGATCTGGCCGTCGAGCCATGTCTGGCTGCTGCGGACGATGGCTGTGCCAGTGAGTGCCTGATGCCCAGTGTGCCGCGCCCCCAGACAGTGTTCGTGCGTGGCCAGGGTTCCTGGCTATGGGACAGCAATGACCGCACTTATCTCGACTTCACCCAGGCCGGAGCCGCCAACAGCCTGGGCCATAGCCCCTCGGTCGTGGTCAACGCCCTGGCCGCTCAGGCCCAGTCGCTGATCAACCCCGGCTCGGGTTTCTACAACCGCGGCATGCTCAAGCTTGCCGATCGTCTGTGCCGCAGCACCGGCAGCGACCAGGCCTATCTGTTGAGCAGTGGCAGCGAAGCCTGCGAGGCCGCGATCAAGCTGGCACGCAAGTGGGGACAACTGCACCGGGGCGGCGCGGCCGGCATCATCACCGCCAGTCGCAGTTGCCATGGTCGTGGATTTGCCGCGCTGTCGGCGGCGGGGCTTGATGCCTCGGGCAATCGCTTCGAGCCGCAACTGCCGGGCTTCAGCCAGGTACCGTTCAATGACCTGCCCGCTTTGCATGCTGCAGTGGATGCGCAAACCGTGGCCATCATGCTGGAGCCGATCCAGGGCGAGGCCGGGGTCATTCCAGCGACTGAACACTACCTCAAGGGCGTGGAACGTCTGTGTCGTGAACTGGGCATCCTGTTGATTCTCGATGAGGTGCAGACCGGCATCGGCCGTTGCGGCACGTTGCTGGCCGAACAGTTGTATGGCGTGCGCGCCGACATCATCGCCTTGGGCAAGGGCCTGGGCGGCGGCGTGCCGCTGGCGGCGCTGCTGGCGCGGGGCAAGGCCTGCTGTTTCGAACCGGGGGAACTGGACGGCACGCATCACGGCAATGCGCTGATGACCTCGGCCGGCCTGGCGGTGCTGGACAGTCTGCAGGAGCACGGGTTTCTGCAGCAGGTGCGCACCCATGGCCAGTACCTGGGGCAGGGGCTGACTCGTCTGGCGAGCCGTTATGCACAGGGCGAGGTGCGTGGCCATGGACTGCTCTGGGGCATGAGCCTGGCCGACGCCTCGGCTGAGGCGGTGGTCAAGGCGGCGTTGCTCGAAGGGTTGTTGCTCAGTGCCACGCAACCGGACTGCCTGCGCTTCACTCCGGCCCTGAGTGTCAGCAAGGGCAATATCGATGAAATGCTGCTGCGCCTGGCCCGGGCGTTCTCCCGGGTGCGCACTGCGCAACTGCAATGCCGCAAGGGGGTGGTGGTCTGATATCCAGACCGATCCTGCGCGCTTCACCGAGGTTTGCTGCCGAGTACTTGCGACCTCACGTTGGCTGAATTCCTGAACCGTCTCGCGGTATAACGCATCGCCCCGTGTCCGATTTTTCGCACGGGGCGTTTTTTTGTCTCCGTGCTTTTCAGCACCCGGTGTTGCTCCTGAAGCAACGGTCGATTGCTGATTCGTTGCGCCTATCGAGCCGGGCCGTCGCTGTCATCGGCGCAATGCCATTGGGCCGGTCCACTGGAGCAAGACCGCCATCCGGCTGGCAGGTGATTATTCTGAACCCTGGCCCGTGGCCGGAGTCGATTGCAGGCAAGGCTCAACCGAGCCGATTTCCAACAGGAGCTGCCCTATGGACTTGATCCGCATCATCTTCGCCATTCTCTTGCCGCCCCTGGGGGTTTTTCTGCAAGTGGGCTTTGGCGGCGCTTTCTGGCTGAACATCCTGCTGACCCTGTGTGGCTACATCCCCGGTATCGTCCACGCGGTCTACATCATCGCCAAACGCTGAGGAGCCGACCCGCCCGTTCCGATAGAGCGGGCGGGGCTTGCTCAAGGCTGCGCCTGCAGCACCTTCTGATAGAACCGCCACTCCTGCTCCAGGGCATGGGCCTGATTGTCCGCCTTGCGAAAGCCGTGGCGCTCATCCGGGTAGTAATGCGCCTCGGCGGCAATGCCCTGGTCCTTGAGTGCCTTGAGCATGTCGCGGGTTTGTTGCGGCACCACCACGGCGTCCAGCTCGCCCTGGAAAAACACCACCGGGACACGGATATCGCCGGCGTGCAGCAGCGGTGTGCGGGCCAGATATCGCTGCCGGTCCTGCTGCGGGTCGCCGATCAGCCAGTCCAGATAGTCGCCCTCGAACTTGTGCGTGGAACGGGTAAGGGCAATGGGATCGCTGACGCCGTACAAGCTGGCGCCGGCACAGAACACCTTGGCGAAAGCCAGGGCGCAGAGGGTGGTGTAGCCCCCCGCGCTGCCGCCACGGATAAACGCCTGCTGTGGATCGATCAGCCCTTGCTGGTCCAGGTAGGCCACCACCGCGCAGGCGTCTTCCACATCCACTTCACCCCAGCGCAGATGCAGGGCCTGGCGATAGGCCCGGCCATAGCCGCTGCTGCCCCGGTAGTTCAGGTCGGCCACGGCGAAGCCGCGTTGGGTCCAGAACTGGATGCGCGGATCGAGTATCGGGTAACAGGCGGAGGTCGGGCCTCCGTGGATGAACACCACCAGCGGCGGTCGGTTGGCCCCGTTCATGGCCGGGTAGAAAAAACCGTGGGCCTTGCCGTCACCGCTGGGGTAGCACAGGGTTTGCGGACGACTGATATGTTCCGCCGGCAGCGGCGCCGCGCCGCCGGCCAATACCTGTACCTGCCGGGTTTCACGCTCGATGGTGATCACCGCCGAGGGGCTGACGGGGGAGGCGGCGATGCAATACAGGTAACGCTGATCCTGCGCCAGGCCGCGAAAGCGACTGTAGTCGCCGGTGAAGTCCTGTTGCGTACCGTCGGCGTGGTGCACGCCGAGCCGACCGAAGCCGTTCTCGGTCCAGCTGCCGAACCAGGCGTCACCGCCCAGGGGCATCCAGGTGCTGCAGCCCAGTTGCCAGGGTGCAGGAGCGTGATCGGCCGCGGCACAGGGCAGCGGCCGCAAGCCGCTGCCGGACTCGGCCCAGGGTTGCCAGAAACCCTGGCGATCGGTCAGGCAGTAGAGTTGCTGGTCCTGGTCGAAGCGTGGCTGCTGCAGGGACTCCGGCTCACCGTCTCCGGCCACGCAGCGCGGCTCACCCCAGGTGCCGTCGCCGCGGCGTTCGGCGAGCATCAGGCGAGTGCAGGTCCAGGGCTGATGGGGGCGATCCCATTCGATCCAGGCCAGGCGCTGGCCGTTGGCGCTCAAGGTCGGAGCGGCATAGAAGTCAGCCCCGGCGGCGAGCAACTGCCGACGCCCGTCATGGCGGTCGATGGCCACCAGCCGATGCTCGCTGGCGCACTCTTCCACAGCCAGGACCTGATCGGCGTGAGCCTGCAGATCGCCGTAGCGGCAGTCGCCCCGGGTCAGGGCTTCTGGCGCGCCGCCCGCCAGGGGCTGGCGATAAAGCTGCTGGTCCGCGTCGTTGACGAACACCAGGTGTTCGCCGCTGATGCAGAAGGCGCCGCCGCCATATTCGTAGACCCGGCTGCGGGCGCTGAAACCCTCCGGGGTCAGGCAACGGGCCTGGCCTTGCTGCCAATGCCAGATCCGGCAACTGGCGTCTACGGGACGGTATTCATTCCAGAACAGGCCGTGAGGCGTCAGTTGCAGTTCGGCAAAATCGGTTCCGGCGGCGGTGGCCTGGTTGGCGCTGAAGGGCTCAACCCTTGGCGATGAGGCGCGAGTTTCGTTCATTGCGAAAGGCCAGTTGCTCAATGGTTTGGGTGGCGGTTTCGGATTCTTCGCGGGCCTTGAGAATCATCCCGTGGTGTTCCGATTTGCTGCACACCGGGTCGGCATTGCTGGCGTCCCCCGTGAGCATGAAGGCCTGGCAGCGGCAGCCACCGAAGTCCTTTTCCTTCTCGTCGCAGGAGTGGCACGGCTCGGGCATCCAGTCGTAGCCGCGGTAGCGGTTGAAACCGAAGGAGTCGTACCAGATGTGCTGCATGCTGTGGTCGCGCACGTTGGGGAACTGCACCGGCATCTGCCGCGCGCCGTGGCAGGGCAGGGCGGTGCCGTCCGGGGTCACGGTGAGGAAGAGGCTGCCCCAGCCGTTCATGCAGGCCTTGGGGCGCTCTTCGTAGTAGTCCGGGGTGACGAAGATCAGTTTGCAGGGATGGCCCTGGGCTTCCAGCTTGGCGCGGTACTCGTTGGTGATGCGTTCGGCGCGCAGCAGTTGCTCCTGGGTCGGCAGCAGGCCGACGCGGTTGAGCTGGGCCCAGCCGTAGAACTGGCAGGTGGCAAGCTCGACGAAGTCGGCTTCCAGGGCGATGCACAGCTCGATGATGCGGTCGATTCTGTCGATATTGTGCCGATGGGTGACGAAATTCAGCACCATCGGATAGCCATGGGCCTTGACCGCGCGGGCCATCTCCAGCTTCTGCGCGAAGGCTTTCTTCGAGCCGGCCAGCAGGTTGTTCACCTGCTCGTCGCTGGCTTGGAAGCTGATCTGGATATGGTCCAGGCCGGCTTTCTTGAAGTCGCTGATCTTCTGTTCGGTGAGGCCGATGCCGGAGGTGATCAGGTTGGTGTAGAAGCCCAGCTTGCGCGCCTCGCCGATCAGTTCGGCGAGGTCCTGGCGCACCAACGGCTCTCCGCCGGAAAAGCCCAGCTGCGCGGCGCCCATCTCCCGCGCTTCGCGAAACACCTTGATCCATTGTTCGGTGCTCAGCTCCTGGCCCTGCTCGGCGAAATCCAGGGGATTGGAGCAGTAGGGGCATTGCAGCGGGCAGCGGTAAGTCAGCTCGGCCAGCAACCAGAGTGGCAGGCCAACTGGCGGTTTGTCGGGCACGGCGACTTCAGCCGAGTTCGATCCAGTGCTGGGCACGGGCGACCTCCATGAACTGCTCGATATCGTCACCGAGCTCGGCCACCCCCGGGAACTGTACTTCCAGTTCGCTGATGATCGCCGCCACGTTCCGCTCGCCATCAATCAGCCCGCCAATCAGTGCCGCACTGTCGTTGAGCTTGATCATGCCTTCCGGGTACAGCAGCACGTGGCCCTTTTGCGCCGGTTCGTACTGGAAGCGGTAGCCGGGGCGCCAGCGTGGGGTCTTGCTGCGGTCGAAACTCATAGAGGGATCCCTTTATGCCAGACCCGCTGATCGGTAACGCTGTGATAAGGCGGGCGGTTCAGTTCATAGGCCATGCTCATGGCGTCGAGCATGCTCCAAAGGATGTCCAGTTTGAACTGGAGAATTTCCAGCATGCGTTCCTGTGCCGCCCGAGTGGTGTAGTGCTGCAGGGTGATGGCCAGGCCGTGTTCCACATCGCGCCGGGCCTGGCCCAGGCGGGTGCGGAAGTATTCGTAGCCGATCGGGTCGATCCACGGGTAATGCTGGGGCCAGCTGTCCAGGCGCGACTGGTGGATCTGCGGGGCGAACAGTTCGGTCAGCGAACTGCTGGCGGCTTCCTGCCAGCTGGCGCGGCGGGCGAAGTTGACGTAGGCGTCCACGGCGAAGCGCACGCCGGGCAGTACCAGTTCCTGGGAACGCAGTTGGTCCGGGTCCAGGCCCACGGCCTGGCCCAGGCGCAGCCAGGCCTCGATGCCGCCGTCTTCGCCGGGTGCGCCGTCGTGGTCCAGCAGGCGCTGGATCCATTCGCGGCGTACTTCGCGGTCCGGGCAGTTGGCGAGGATCGCCGCATCCTTCATGGGGATGTTCACCTGGTAGTAGAAGCGGTTGGCGACCCAGCCCTGGATCTGCTCGCGGCTTGCCCGGCCTTCATACATCGCCACGTGATAGGGGTGATGGATATGGTAATAGGCGCCCTTGGCGCGCAGTGCCTGCTCGAACTCGGCAGGGGACAGGGGGGTGTCGGTCATCTGTGTTCTCCGGGGGGCTGTCCTTTCGCGGGCAAGCCCGCTCCTACGCAAAGCGAGCTTGGAGGCGATATGGCCTACAGCTCAATACTCATTCCGTCGTAGGCCACTTCCACCTTTCGACGTACCAGTTCGGCACGTTCGGCGGAGTCTTCGTCGAGGATCGGGTTGGTGTTGTTGATGTGGATCAGCACCTTGCGCTGGCGGGGCAGTTGCTCCAGCACCTCAAGCATGCCGCCGGGACCGTTCTGCGCCAGGTGGCCCATTTCCTGGCCGGTGCGGGTGCCAACGCCACGGCGTTGCATTTCATCGTCTTCCCACAGGGTGCCGTCTACCAGCAGCACGTCGCTGGCGGCCATGATCTCCAGCAGTGGTGCGTCGACCTTGCCCAGGCCCGGAGCATAGAAGAGTTTGCCGCCGCTGCGCAGGTCTTCGACGATCAGGCCGATGTTGTCCCCCGGGTGCGGGTCGAAACGGTGCGGAGAATAGGGCGGCGCCGCGCTGCGCAGGGGCAGCGGCGTGAAGCGCAGGTTGGGGCAGGCGGGGATGCTGAAGCTCTGGTCCAGCTCGATGCGGTTCCAGTTCAGGCCGCCGTTCCAGTGGCTGAGCATCTTGAACAGCGGGAAGCCGGTGCTCAGGTCTTCGTGGACCATGTCGGTGCACCAGACCTGATGCGGGCAGCCTTCGCGCAGGCTGAGCAGGCCGGTGGTGTGGTCGATCTGGCTGTCCATCAGGATGATGGCGCCGATGCCGCTATCGCGCAGGGCCCGGCCCGGCTGCATGGGGGCGAAGCTTTGCAGTTGGGCGCGGATGTCCGGCGAGGCGTTGCACAGTACCCAGTTCACCCCGTCATCGGAAATCGCGATGGACGATTGGGTGCGGGCCTGAGCCCGCAGGCTGCCGTCGCGAAACCCTGCGCAGTTCACGCAGTTGCAGTTCCACTGCGGAAAACCACCGCCGGCGGCGGAACCTAGAATCTGGACAAACATGGACACTCCCGGGGTGACGACGTGAACAAGGTGGGCGACTGAAAATAAAAACGCCCCGGACGGGCCGAGGCGTTGCGCTGCGTGTTTTGGCCAGAAGCAGAAATCAGCGGCTGGCGAAGTACATGGTGACTTCGAAGCCGATACGCAGGTCGGTGTAAGCAGGTTTGGACCAAGTCATAAAAATGCTCCTTTGAGGTGGGGGTACGGGTATTGCCTATACATTTAGTCCACCTCCGGCTGGAGATGTTCAGATGCTTAGGCGGGCTATCTTACTAAATTCCCGCAAAAGGTTGCCTGCAAATCTGAAGAAGGCTCATTGCAGCGCCGGTAATGATCATTGTGCTTCTTGCCAGGGGGCTCCAGGGCAAGGCCCGTTGGCCAGTAGTGTCCAGCCGCCGGCCGCCTGCAGGACCCTGGCGGCCTGAATCACGGCGTCGGGCGTAAGCGCCAGGATGCTGGCGTGCAGTTGCGTCAGGTAATCCGACGGATGGCCGGCCAGTTTCGCCTGCCAGAGCCATTGCGCAGCCTGTTCCAGGGGGAGCAGCGAGGCTTGGAACTGCTGGGCCAGAGCCTGTCGCTGCTGGTTCCAGAATGCCTCGTCGAGCGTGCGCAGATATTCCGGCAATTGCTGGAGAAATTGCTCCACGTGTTGAAGGATTTCGCTGAGCGTTGCGCTGGGCGATTGCACGCCGAACAGTAGGCCGGTCTGGCCGTTGCGCTGGCGCACGGCGCTGAACACCGCATAGCCCAACTGCAACTCCACCCGCAGGCGTTGATAGAACGGTGTCTGGCACAGCTGGCCGAGCAGGCGCCAGGCCGCTTCATCGGCCAGGTTCGGGCCGGGCGTCGGGCAGAACAGCAACAGCGCCTGTTCCCCGGCATCCCCGGGCAGGCTCTGCCAGCGGCGGCTCGCCTCGGCTGCCGGCGGCTGGCAGAGCCCGACATCCGCTGTGCCCGGCATCCGTTGCAGCACCCGACCAAGGGCCTCTTGAATGCCTGCGGGCAAGCCCAGGGCCAGGCCATCCCAGTGGGCGTCGGCCCACAGTGCTTGCAAGTCCGACACTTGCGCGGAACGCGAGCCGACGGCTTGTGGCTGCTCGCTGAAGGCCCTGAGCAGTTGGCGGATTGGCATCAGCGGTGCTTCGTCCAGGGGGGCTGGGTTCTCCTGCCAGAACGAGTCGGCGGGCTGGGTCAGTTGTTTCAAGGCTTGTTGCAGCACCGCTGGCAGGGGTTGCTGCAGGCCGCTGAGTGTCAGCATCCAGTCTTCGCCAGCGCTGGCAAAGCTCAATTGCACACCGGCCTGGGCGGCGTCGCTGCGCAAGGGCGCGAGGCTGTGCAGCAGCCGCTCGTGCAAGCCGGCCGGAGCAGGCGAGGCCAGGCGCCAACGCAGAATCAGGGCCCCGTCATGACCGTCCGTGGGCAGGGCCTGGCTCAGGTGCAGTGCCGACGTTTCTCGGCGGCTTCGCGAGCGATCCTGGGCGAAGGTGCGCAGCCCGCGGTGTGCGCTGGTCTGGCCGCGAATCAGTCCCGCCCGCGGCGCCTCGGCAGGGCTACGCAGGAAAGGGTTGGCCGCTGGCAGGTGCCATTCGCTGCTGAAGTTATCCACAACCTGGGGCTGCAACTGCGCGAGCACCGCCTTGAGCGCCGCGATTCCTTGTTCATTCAGCTCATCGACGGTCTGTCGGCTGTCCCGCTGGGCCAGTGCCAGAGCACTGGCGACCTGCAACGGGCGTTGTCGCAGCAAGGCATATTCCTCCCGCAGCTCAGGCCAATCGCCCTGGGCCCTGAAGAATCCCAGCCAGTCTCCGACCAGCTCGCTGACCTGGGCCGCGGCTGTCGCGGCCCGGGTACTGAGGTTCACCTGCAGGTGCAGCAAGGCCTGCCCGGCAAATTCATACAGCGTCTGTGCCTTCAGGCTCTGGGCCAGCTGGCGCTGCTGGAGCCCGGCAAGCAGCCCTCCCGGCTTGGCCGACTGCAGCCAGGTACAGAGAAAGTCCAGGGCGGGTGCTGCGCCTTCGGGCAGTTGTTCGAAGGCGAACAGCAGGTCCAGGCGTTGTGCCTCTAGCTGTTGATAACTGCGGGTGCCGCAGGGCAACAGCGCGGGAGGTCGGCGCTGATCAAGATGCTGGCCTCGGGCCAGCGTCGCGCCGTAGCGTTCGGCCAGGGCGCGAAGTTCTTCCAGAGGCTGGGGGCCGACCAGGCTCAGGGTCATTTGCCCGGCCTGGTAATACTCCCGATGAAACTGCTGTAGCCCTTGCTGAAAGCCGCGGCTGGCCAGGTTCAGGCTGTAACGGTTGCCGGCATGGAAGGCCCGTAGCGGATGAGCGCCAGACAGACCGTCGAACAGCGCGAACTGACGCTGCGCCGCCTGATCCCGGGACCAGGCGATAAATTCCGCGTGCAGCACCTCCCGTTCCCGGCGCTGGTCGTCAAGGTCCAGGCGCGGGTGGGCGAGCATGTCGCACAGGCGTTCCAAGCCTGCGGCAAGGGCACTGGGCGGCAGTTCGAAGAAGAATTCAGTCGCGCGTTCACAGGTCTTGGCATTGAGCTGTCCGCCCTGGTTTCGCACATGGGCCATCAGCCCCTGTTCAACGGGAAAGCGCTCGGTGCCGAGAAACAGCAGGTGCTCCAGGAAGTGCGCCAGCCCCGGCCAGGCCGGTGGTGCATCGTGGCTGCCGGCGCAGACCCGCAGTGCGGCGGCGCAACGTTTCAGGTGTGGGGCATGACGCAGGGACACCCGCAGGCCGTTGGCCAGGGTTTGCAAGTGGGGCAGGGGGTGGTTCAGCGCGGGCATGAGCACTTCCAGGACAGAGAAGCGCCCATGCTAGCGGATATGGGCGGATCAGCGCTTGCTCAGGTCGTCGTACAGCTCGGGGCGACGATCGGCAAGGTAGCGATTCAGTGCACGGGATTGGTTCATCAGCGGGCGGTCCAGGGTGCCGATGATCAGGGCCTCGTCCAGCCCGGCCAGGGCGATCCGGCTGCCGTCGGGAGCGGCAATCGAGCTTTGGCCGCAATAGCGGATCTGCTCTTCCCGGCCACAGTAGTTGGCGTAGGCCACGTAGCACTGGTTTTCGAAGGCCCGGGCGCGAATCGTCACATCGGCGACGAAGTCGTAGGGAATCATGTTTGCCGTCGGCACCAGGATCAGCTCGGCACCGGCCAGGGCCAGGCGTCGGGCGTTCTCCGGAAATTCGATGTCGTAGCAGATCAGGAAGCCGAGTTTCCAGCCATTGAGCTCCACCAGGGGGAAGTCATCTGCACCGGCGCTGAACATCGAGTGATCCAGATCACCGAACAGATGAGTCTTGCGGTAGTTGCACAGGCGGCGGCCCTGGGCGTCGATCAACTGCACGGCATTGTAGATCTGGCCGTCGCTGCTGCGCTCCGGGTAGCCGTAGAGAATCGCCGTACCCGCCGCTTGGGCGATGGTGGCGATGCGTTGGGCCGAGGGACCGTCCTGGGCTTCGGCCAGGGCACCGACCGCTTCGGCGCCGATGTTGTAGCCGCTGAGAAACATCTCCGGCAGCACCAGCAAGTCGGCATCCGTGGCCTCCATGGCCACCTTGTGCAGGCGTTGCAGGTTACCGGCCACATCCAGTGGCACGGGCGGGCACTGGTACAAGGCGACATGCATGGTCTTCACTCCTCTGACTGGCTGGCCGGCCACTGTAGCGGCTGGCGCAGGCGGCGATAAGCCCCGTCAGGAGCTTGCCGCGTGCCGTGCCCCGTTACTCAATCGGCCAGGGCAATCGGCCCGATCTCATGGAACACGTCCCCCGGACCCGGGTTCTCGGGATGGGTGGCGCCACCGAAGTGCTTCATGATCCCCCACACGGCGTTGAGCGAGGTCTGTACCGCGCCCTCGACCCAGGCCGGAGTCCACGATACATCGTCGCCGGCGATGAAGATGCCGCGCTGCTCGGCCGGCATGTCGTCCTGCATGAAGTGTGCATACATGCGCTGGTTGTAGCGGTAATGGCCCGGCAGCGCGCCCTTAAAGGCACCGAGGAAGTGCGGATCGGCTTCCCAGGACACGGTGATCGGATCGCCGATGATGCGGCTGGCGATATCCACCTTGGGGTAGATCTTCTTCAACGCGTCCAGGGCCAGCTTCACGCGTTTTTCCACCGGTTGCGGGAGCATCTTCAGGGCGTCGCTCATCCACGAGTACGAAAGGCAGATCACCCCCGGTTTGTCGTCGCCGTTGTCGAACAGGTAGGTGCCACGGGTCAGGCGGTCGGTGAGGGTCATGCTCATCAGGTCGCGGCCGGTTTCCGGGTCCTTGTCCTTCCAGAATGGCCGGTCGACCATGACGAAGGTCTTCGACGACTGCATGTAGCGGGTGCGGTCCAGGGCCATCCACATCTTCTGCGAGAACAGCGATTCCTCGCATTCGATCTGGGTGGTCAGCAACCAGCTCTGGCAAGTGGTCAGCACCGCCGCGTATTCCCGGGTGTCGCCCCAGTTGTCGGTGACGCTGAAGCGGCCGTCGGCGGCCCGGGCAATGCGCTTGACCCCGGTGCGTGGCGCGCCATGGTGCAGCGAGCTGAGGCTGGTGCCGGCCGGCCAGTGGGCGCAACGCTCCGGCACGTGGCGCCAGATGCCCAGGGGCACCTGTTCGACGCCGCCGACCACCAGGTGCTGGTGATCGTCGCAGTTGGTCATCACCACGCGGAAGATTTCCAGCATCGAGTTGGGGAAGTCCGAGTCCCAGCCGCCAGTACCGAAACCCACCTGGCCGAACACCTCGCGATGGTGGAACGACAGTTTGGCAAAGGCCTTGGAGGTGGCGACGAAGTCGTAGAAGGTGCGGTCGTCCCACAGTGGCACCAGGGTGTTCCACAACTCCTTGAGGCGCGGCACGTCGCGATCACGAATGGCTTGCTGGATCTCGCTGAAGCGCGAGCCGTCCTCGAGGGCGTCGGCCCAGGCGTCGGCGACTTCCTGGAACAAGGCCGGCAGGTCGGCGAGTTTCTGTGCGTAGTGGGTCTGGCCTTCAAGATCGATGACCGTGCTGCCCGACGCCGGGGTCAGCGGGTTGGGGAAAGGCTTGGTCTCAAGGCCGAGCTTGTCGACGTAGTGATAGAAGGCCGTGGACGACACCGGAAAGCGCATGCCACCCAGCTCGGCGATGATCCCTTCGGCGCCTTCGAAGGCCTGGGAGCGCAGGCGGCCACCCATTTTCGACGCTTCATAGACCACCGGCTTGAGGCCCAGCTTCATCAGTTCGTAAGCGGCGACCAGGCCGGCGATACCCGCGCCGACGATGGCCACTTCGGTGCCGTGCTGGGCTTCGGGAATGCTGCCGAGGCCGGCTGGATGCTCGATCCAGTCGTCGAAGGCGAAAGGAAAATCCGGGCCGAAGATGGTGATCGGCTTTTTACCGTCTGCAGGATGGCGATTGTTCTTGTTCATGGCTGACCTTGGCGGGCGGCTCAGCAGAGTGCTGAGTATAGGAAAAGATGGCAGCCATTCTAGAGAGGGGGAAACACGTAAATAAGACGCAAACTGTTGTCGTTATGCATTGTTATTTATCAATCTGACGAACATATGATTCAGATTGACGATGAAGCGCTGTCGGCTGCGATGCTTCAGAGCGCATGCCCGCGATCGATCTTGCTGCTGAGGATGATCGAGGTGGTGGTCTTTTCCACGCCGTCGACGCTGCCGATCTGGTCCAGCAATTGGTCCAGCTGTTCCGGCGAGTCGGTGCGCAGCCAGGCCACGTAATCGAACTCACCGCTCACCGCGCACAGTTGCTGGACCTGGGCCATGCCGCTCAGGCGCCGCAGCACTTCCTTGCCGGAGCGCGGCTGGACCTTGATCCCCACATACGCCTGCAAGCCGCCGTCGACCACTCTCTGGCCCAGGCGCACGCCGTAGCCGGTGATGACCCGGGTCTTTTCCAGGCGCGCCAGGCGCGAAGTCACGGTGGTGCGGGCAATACCCAGCTGCCGGGCGAGCATGGCCACGCTTTCGCGGGCATTGATCTGCAGGGCGGCGATCAGCTGGCGATCGACTTCATCAAGAACGGGCGGGCGGCTATCGGACAAGGGGGGCTCCAGCACGGCTATCGAGGGAGCGAGCATGTTACAGCCTCGGGCAAACCCTGGCTGCTGCTGCCGATTGTCTGTTCTGGCCTGGGACTGAGCTTTCGCCATCGGGACTTTTTTTGAAACAAATAGCCTGCGACAAGTTGTCATAAGTAACCAGTTAGTACATTCTCGCGACCTGGTTTACGGATGGCAGAGGTTTGACATGAAAAACACGGGGGCTGCCACCGGCAGCCGATGGCTCCTGGCGGGGCTGGGCATGCTGATTGCCCTGATCGGGCTGGGCCTGGCGGGAGGCGGTGGCTGCGGATTTCGGTGAACGTGACCGAGCGTTTCGCTAATACGTGACCGGTGCTTCCACCCCGGTTGCGCGGGTTCTGGATTGTAATCGCATCGGTCACGATGCGGCTTGTTCCTCGGCTTTTTTTCGGCGCAGCGACTCGCCTTTCATCGTCAGTCGGTAGGCGTTGTGCACCAGGCGGTCGAGGATGGCATCGGCCAGGGTCGGGTCGTTGATCCAGCCGTGCCAGTGCTCGATGGGCAGTTGGCTCGTCAGGATGGTGGAGCGGCTGCCAGCGCGGTCGTCGATCACCTCCAGCAGGTCATGCCGGGCTCCTTCCTCCAGCGGGGCTAGCGCCCAGTCGTCCAGCACCAGGACGTCGACCTTTGCCAGCTGTTGCAGGGTACGGCCGAAGCTGCCGTCGCCATGAGCGATGCGCAGTTGTTCCAGCAGGCGCGGGGTGCGCAGGTACAGGGTGCTATAGCCCTGGCGGCAGGCCTGGTTGCCCAGGGCGCAGGCCAGCCAGGTTTTGCCGGCACCGGTCGGGCCGGTCAGCAGCAGGTTGTGCTGCTGGCGGATCCAGTCGCCACTGGCCAGGGTGGCGATCAGACGCTCGTCCAGGGCGCGTCCGGTGCGGCGGTCGAGATCTTCCAGGCAGGCGTTGGCGTACTTGAGCTTGGCCTTCTTGCGCAGCCGTACCAGGCGCTGGTTGTCACGCCAGGCCAGTTCGCGGTCGAGCAGTAGGCCGAGGCGTTCATCGAAGCTCAGGCTGTGGCTGGCCGGCAGCGTCCATTGCTCTTCCAGGGCGCGGGCCATGCCGTCCAGGCGTAGCTGGTGCAGTTGATTCAGGGTGTGTTGCGGCATCATCGAACAGCTCCTGTTGCGGGGGTTGGTAGTAGTCGGCGCCACGGACGTTCTCGTGGTCGCCGGGTAAGGTCGTTTCGGCGGCACGCTGGGGCAGCGGCTGTTGATCCAGGCCTTGCTGGAGCAGGTTGCGCACGCTGCGCCCGGTGAAGGCGCGCAGGTGTACGGCACGTTCGGCAGCGGCTTCCAGGCGTGCATTGCCATAGCGCCGGGCCAGCGAGAGCAGGCCGAGGCAGGCGCGGTAGCCCATCTCCGGGTGCGGCTTGTGGGTCAGTTGGTGATCGATCAGTTGGCGCGTGTAGGGGCCGATCCGCGCGCCCCAGTCGAGCAGGCGTTGTGGCGTCCATTCGCGATGCGCCTGGTGCGCCGCGGGCATGTGCTCGCGCTGGGTACTGTAAGCGCCGCGTCGCCCCAGCAGCAGGTGGCTGGCCACCCGCCGGTTGCCATGCAGCACTTCCAGGGTGTGTGCCGTCAGTCGCACGTCCACGTTCTGCCGGGCCAGGGCGGAGGGCACGCTGTAGAAGCTGCCATTGACCTCGATGTGGTAGTCGATGCTGACCTTGCAGCGCTTGAAGGTGGCGACCTCGTAGGGATGCACCGGCAGCGCTCGCAAGGCCGGGCGATCCAGGCGCTCGAACCAGTCGCGCCGGCAGCCATCGAGCCGCTTGAACGGGCGCCGATTCAGATCCTCCAGCAGCTCGGCGATGGCCTGGTTAAGCGCATGCAGGCTGAAGAACTGCCGATGGCGCAGCCGCGCCATGATCCAGCGCTCGACCACCTGCACCGCCACCTCGGCCTTGGCCTTGTCCTGAGGCTTGCGTGGCCGTGCCGGCAGGATCACCGTCTGGTAATGACGCGCGCACTCCAGCGTGGCCCGGTTCAGGCCCGGCTCGTAGCGATCCGGCTGGGCGACCAGGGCGCGCGGATTGTCCGGCACAACCATTTCCGGCACGCCGCCAAAGTAGGTCAGAGCCTGGCCCAGCGAGGTCAGCCAGTCCACCTGGGTTTCGCCTGGCGTCGCGCAGGCATAGGTGTAATTCGAGGCGCCCAGGGCGGCGACGAAGATGTGCGCCCGGCGCACTTCGCCGGTGGCCGGGTCGACCACCGGCAGCGTCGGCCCGGCATAGTCGATGAATAGCTTCTCGCCCGCACGGTGCAGCTGACGCATCGAACGTTTGAGCGTCTGGGCGTAGCGCCGGTAGTGCTCGACGAACTGGGTGTAGCGGTAGGTCGGCTGGCCCGCATGCGCGGCGAGATATTCCTCCCACAGCAGCTGCAAGGTCACGCCCTTGCGTCGCAACTCGCGGTGGATGCTCAGCACATCGGGCAGCACTCGCTCACCGCGCGGCTTGTTCGTCGACGTCGGTGCAAACAAGGCGGCCGCCAGCGCGGCCTCGTCCATGGCCACCAGCGCCGGCCAGTCCAGCCCGGCCACCCGCGCCGCCGCGATGTACTTGCTAACCACGCCCTTGGACAGCTGCAAGGCACGGGCAATCTTCTCGTGGGACAAGCCGGCCTCAAACTTGAGGCGCAGACATTCTTTGATGTTTCGCATGGCTACTCGCGGCGCCGCCATCTTCCTCTCCCGAAATCGGTCGAGGATGGCGGCGCATCAGGTCATGCGCAACGAAGGGGAAGGCTTTCGCTAAGTCGTGACCGGCGATTTCGGTAAGCCGTGACCACCTGTTTCGGAACAGGCGGAAAATCGGTCACGTTGCTACCGAAATGAGCGGTCACGCGTTAGCGAAATGACCGGTCACGATCAACCGAAACGGCCGGTCACGGTGCTCCGAAATCCGCAGGTGGCTATCTCCTGAGCCTGGGAGGCAGCGCCTATTTCCTGTTGATGGGCCTGGCGATGCTGGTGTCCGGCGTGTTGATCGCCCGGGGGAATCCTCGTGGTGCCAGGTTGTACGGCGTGGCCCTGGTGCTGACCGCGATCTGGGCGGTCTGGGACGCAGGCCTGGAATACTGGCCGCTGGTTTCGCGGGTGCTGGCCTTTGCCGTGATCGGCCTGGTGGTGGCGCTGGTCTATCCGAGCCTGATGCGTGCCTCCGGTGCCCGCCCCGGCCGTGCGGCCCATGGGCTGGCGGGGCTGCTGGGCGTTGGCGTAGTAGCGACCCTGGCCTACATGTTCGTGCCGACCCACATGGTCAAGGCGGACAAGGTGCCGGCGATCCAGCCAGTGGCACCGGGTACTGAACAGAAAGACTGGGCCCACTGGGGCAACACCACAGCGGGCAACCGCTTTGCCGCCCTGGATCAGATCAACAAGGGCAATATCGGCCAACTGCAAGTGGCCTGGACCTTCCGCACCGGCGACCTGCCCGAAAGCAATGGCGCTGGTGCCGAAGACCAGAACACCCCGCTGCAGATCGGCGATACCGTCTACACCTGCACCGCCTACGGCAAGGTGTTCGCCCTGGACGCCGACACCGGCGCCGAGCGCTGGAAGTTCGACCCGCAAGGCTATGCGCCCAACTGGCAGCGCTGCCGTGGCTTGGGGTATTTCGACGCCTCGGCCGCCGCAGCCACGTCCTCGGCGCCTGCCGCTGCTCCTGCGGCTTGCACCAAGCGCCTGTTCCTGCCGACCGGCGATGCGCGCCTGATTGCGCTCGATGCTGAAACCGGCAAGCCCTGTGCAGACTTCGGCCACCAGGGCACGGTCGATCTGAAAACCGACATGGGCGAGATCAAGCCGGGCTACTACCAGCAGACTTCGACGCCCCTGGTGGCGGGCACGGTCGTGATCGTCGGCGGCCGGGTGGCGGATAACTTCTCCACGGGCGAACCGCCGGGCGTGGTACGTGCCTTCGATGTGCGCAGCGGCGAGCTGATGTGGGCCTGGGACCCGGGCAACCCGGCCACCACCAAGCGTCCGCCGGCGGGTGAAACCTATACCCGTGGCACCCCGAACGTCTGGTCGGCGATGTCCTATGACGCCAAGCTGGGCCTGGTGTACCTGCCCACCGGCAACGCCACGCCGGATTTCTTCGGCGGTCAGCGCAGCGAGTTCGATGACAAGTGGAGCTCCTCGGTCGTCGCCCTTGACGTGAAGACCGGTCAGGTGCGCTGGCACTTCCAGACCACCCACCACGACCTCTGGGATTTCGACCTGCCGGCACAGCCGCTGCTGTATGACATTCCGGACGACAAGGGCGGCGTGCAACCGGCGTTGGCCCAGGTCACCAAGCAGGGCGAGATCTTCCTGCTCAATCGCGAGACCGGCCAGCCGATTGCCCGGGTCGAAGAGCGTCCAGTGCCCCAGGGCAATGTCCCGGGTGAGCGTTATTCGCCGACCCAGCCGTTCTCGGTGGAGATGCCATCGATCGGCAACCAGACGTTGACCGAGTCCGACATGTGGGGCGCGACCCCGTTCGACCAACTGCTGTGCCGCATCCAGTTCAAGGGCATGCGCCATGAGGGCGTGTACACCCCGCCTGGCCTGGATCACGCACTGCAGTTCCCCGGCTCCCTGGGTGGCATGAACTGGGGCAGCGTGTCGGTGGATCCGACCAGCCACTACATGTTCGTCAACGACATGCGCCTGGGCCTGGCCAACTACATGATCCCCCGCGATCAGATTGGCGCTGGTGCCAGCGGCATCGAAATGGGCGTGGTGCCCCAGGACGGCACGCCGTTCGGCGCGATGCGCCAGCGCTTCCTCTCGGCGGTGGGCATTCCCTGCCAGAAGCCGCCGTTCGGCACCATGTCGGCCATCGACCTGAAGACCCGCAAACTGATGTGGCAGGTGCCGGTGGGCACCGTGCAGGACACCGGCCCGCTGGGGATTCGCATGCACCTGCCGATCCCGATTGGCATGCCGACTCTGGGCGCGTCCCTGGCGACCCAATCCGGCCTGCTGTTCTTCGCCGGCACCCAGGACTTCTACCTGCGGGCCTTCGATACCGGCAACGGTAATGAAATCTGGAAAGCGCGCCTGCCAGTGGGTAGCCAGTCGGGCCCGATGACCTATGTCTCGCCCAAGACCGGGCGCCAGTACATCCTGCTTACCGCAGGCGGCGCGCGGCAGTCGCCGGATCGTGGCGACTACGTGATCGCCTACGCGTTGCCCAAGTAGACGCAGGGTTCCGACAGCCTGAAAGAGCCGCGCAATGCGCGGCTTTTTCATGGACGCGTGCCAGGTGTTCCGACTTTGAGGGCTGAAAAAGATTGCGCGAGGCGGGGCCCATTCGGTTGCCAGGCAAAGCCTGCGGGCACAAAAAAGCCGCGACATGGCGCGGCTTTGAAGATGGTGGGCCCACACGGACTTGAACCGTGGACCAAAGGATTATGAGTTCGCCAATGACACCGTTGCGCTAGGTTTCATTGGGGTACACGAGGAAACGGTACAGTACGCGAAAGTACAGGGCAATCAGTACGTTAGCGAACGGTAGGTTACAGATGAGGACCTTCGTACTGTACCGCTAGTGTACCTGGGCGAGTGGCTTGTTTTGTACCGTCGATCCGGCGTCCCTGCCGGCGCTGGTGTCCAGGCCCCGGGCAAAAAGCCGCCCGGGGCCTGGCTCGGCATCCATGCCTCACCAGCTCTTCCACCGTTCCCTCTTCCTGTATTAGACAGAAGTGGTATTGCGAACTGAGTGGTGGCAGAGTGCTATAGTCTAATTTTTGAGCCAAGGAGGGGCCATGGCTAAGTTTCCGCAGCATCCGCGTTACGTTCCCATCATCAAGTGGCAGTCGTGGGAGCAGCGTGCTCTCGAAAAGGTCGAAGCAGCACACGTACACCGCATGCAGCCATGCATTGAGGTGCGTACTTCCAAGCAGCATCTGAACCTTCTTGGAAAGCTCCAGGCCGTATGGCCTCATGACGTCTTGGTAGATTATGCAAATCCTAGCGGGCAATTGACCCATGTCCGCCAGAATGAGCTTTTAGATTTTATGCAGCATGCGGTTCAGCAAAAAATTCCAGCCTCGCCGGTCTTAGGACCTGCGTATGTTGCGAGCATGGGCGCCAAATTTATGAAATTGGCTACCTCACTTCCTTCAGTAGTCATCCGGCTGCGTTTGGGTGCCCTTGCCGTTCCCAACGATAAGCTGCAATTGGTGCAAGGGGCTTACACCTATCTGAAGTCTGCAGGGATCGACTCGGCATTGATTGTCGACCTAGGGGTCAGTCCGAAGGAGTGGTTGCCAGTCCAGATCGCCAGTTTCAGTCAAGATCTACGGTCGCTTAGCGCCATTGGTTATAAGTCGGTGCATGTCGTTTCGGGCGCATACCCTGCTAGTTTGGCATCTGTCAAAACCGGTTCGGCTACATTCAAGCGTTCGGATTGGGCGTTTTGGAGCGACGTAAACGCTAGTGTGCCGGACTTGAAAGTCGGGTTTGGCGACTATGGAACCCTTTCTCCAGGCTGGACGGAGGACATCCTTGAGCTTCGTAGCAATCGTATCGCGATCCGCTACACCCGAGGCGACGATTGGTTGATCCTACGAGCGGATGGAAAAACCACCAATGACTCCATTGCGATTTCCGAAATCTTGGTGAGCACCTATCCACAGGATTTCAAAGGTGCTGGATATTCATTCGGGGACGAGATCTTGGCTGAGCGAGCTGATCCCAATTTTCCAGTGAAGAAGAAGCGTTGTGGGCACTATCACATCACCGAAGGGTGGAGTCACCACATCGCATACGTGCTCAAGGAGCAGTACTGATAGCGCTTCTGGCTCGCTCTATCAGCCGTAGACGGACTTTCGCTTTAAGGTCCTCCAAAGGAAGCATCTCAGCGACCTTGGCTTGAATAACGTAGAGGCTCTTGCTCTTGAAGCCGCGGGTGACCCCAAGCTCATCGAGTATCTGCAGGGCCTCTTCACGCTTCAGTAGGGTGACCAACACATCGGGTTCATGTCTTTTGTTAGGTTTGGCCTTTCGTACCTGCTTGAAGGTTTTGCCGGCCTTGTCTGGCACGACCATAACACCCCACCAAGGAGGCAGCATTGGCATTGCTTTCTTGAGGTGGCATTCCGCAGTGACAAGCGTTACCTGGTCGAATGCGCGAGCATAGCGTGAGCCCTGGCCAACAAGGCGTGTTAGAGAGTCCGCTGCACTTTTGATCTCATAGCAGTGCATGTCTAAAACCTGCACCAGATCCGCACGGATTTCTCCGCCATTCAGCTCAACCTCCTCTAGGAAGTGAGACGAAACGTTAGGCATACCAGCTGCTAGGTGATGTGTTAAGGCAATTTTGATATCAGTTTCGCGCATGGAGAAATCTCAAATAGGCGCCAATGATGCCGCAAATGGAGATTTTTTGCGTGACTTTCCGACCTGACGGATAAGCTTAGCTGGTAGAGAGTTCTATGCAAATATGCTAATATATTTGCATGAATCAGCCAAAGCCTTTGTCTCAAATTGTTGCCGAGCTATTGGAGCATTTTGCTGCAAGGGGATTGCTCACTAGCTCAGCCATTGCAAGGGATACAGGGGTAAATCAGTCACAGATCTACCGAAACCTTTTCGCAGCTCCCAGGCGGTTCACTAAGACTCACCTCAGGTTATGCGAATATGCAAATATTGATGTGGCCCGTGATGTGTCTGACCCCCGTTCCAGCGAGATTTTGATGAATGCTCTCGCCTCCGTTTGGGACGGATCTGAGGAGCACGCTCGTCGGCTAGCTGAGCTGCTTTTTGCGCACAGTCGAGCGGGCATGAGAACATGAGAACTGGAAGAGCGTTAGAGGAGGTTGCATATGCATGACGCAAAGACTCCTATAACCGTTAAATCTGCTTTCGAGAGCCTTCAGGCTGCAGGTTATCCGCGTACGTATGTCACGAAGCTCCTTCCTGACTGGTGGGACAACAGCTTGTTGAAAACCAGTGCGGGGGCGTTCCAATTTGCTCTGATCCTTAAGCAGCGGTTGGGCCTAGACGTGAGCTTTGGGCAAGACGGTGATCTGGCGATCGAGCCGCGTGCCGCGCGTGCCAATTTCAAACACAGGGCAGATACTCGTGTCGACGAGCTCAATGTCGCTGCAGGCCTCGGCATCGCTTTGGCTCGTCTGGCTGTCTTTGCTAGTCGAGCGCCCTATCATGAGTTACCTGCTAATCCCCTTGAAATTTATGAGCTAGTGCGCCACTCCACTGGTCGGGCATGCGTTGATTTTCAGGGGTTATTGGATCTCTGTTGGATGAATGGAATTCCGGTTCTATTTCTCAAAGAGATGCCCAGGAACACAAAACGCATGACCGGTATGGCCGTCATTGTCGATGGCCGGCCAGCAATCCTTCTGGGGTTCAACCACACACATCAATCTAAGCAATTGTTCGTTTTGGCCCATGAGCTTGCCCACATATTGTGTGGGCACGTCCAGGACAACGGTGCTTTGATTGATGAAGACATCGCTGATGTGATTGAAGGGCTTGAAGGCCGTGTGCAGGTCCGAAGGGATGAGCAGGAACGGGAAGCAGATACTTTCGCCCTCAGCCTCATACGGCGCGGGCAAATGGACATTGTTCGACGGATACCTCGCCAGACATCGGCTACCACTTTGGCTGCTGCCGCGCTTAGGGCTAGTCGGGAGAATGCTGTAGATCAGGGGCACCTTATCCTGTCTTATGCCAAAGAGCATGATGACTGGATTTGGGCTAATCAGGCATTGAGGTTCGTTCCGCAAGAGGTCGGAGCGATCGAGTTACTGCGGGATCGATTCTTAAGGAATACTGATCTGTCAGCGATCTCCGAAGAGAGTGCCGAGCATCTTCTTTCCATGCAAGGATTTGCGAGGTAGCTCAGTCTTGTATTTGCTCGATAGCGATGTCGCAAAAAAAATATGCCAATACAACCTTCTCCATGAGTTGGCCGGCGCGTTGGGCTGTAGTTTGGGTGATTTTGCGGTGCTCCCGCAGCTGAAGTTTCAGCTGAAGCTGACCAAGGACGATAAGGCTCTCGCCAAACTCGGTTCTTTTGAGGCGGTTGACCTTGCGCGACAGCTCGTGGCGTCAGCCTCTGAAGTAGAGGTTGTGGCTGAATCTGCGAACCCGCTGCTCCAGCTCAATCGACCTGATATTGATAGCGGTGAGGCAACTCTATTCGCTGCACTCTATGGTCACGAGGATACAGAGCTCCTGAGTGGCGACAAGCGGGCTTACGTGGCGCTTTCCAAGGTTGAGGGCATGCCAGTGATCGATGCTCTATGGGCTCGACTGATCTGTCTAGAAGAAGCCCTATATCTGATCCTGGGAAGCTCGGAGTTCCAATTGGTCTCGGCAAAGGTTCGTGCTCGACCGGACGTCGATACTTCTGTGAGCATCGCTTTCGGTCGAACGGCGGAAAACCCCTTAGAGTCTGTAGTCGAGGCGCTTCTCAGTTATATGCGCTCCCTTGAGGCGGATACCAGTGGGAAGTATTTGCTTCCTTGCTGACTGCCTCGAGGCATAAGCATCTATGTTCTACCAAGCGTTATGATTGTGCGTGTGTATTCGCCCCGGAGTGGGGCTTCGTGTTTGTAGGACTGTGCGTGCAGCCTTTATGTTGGAGGGACATAACCCGCCGCTCCCTTGCCCGATTTGGAGCTGACCATAGTTGCTGGACGTTTTGTTTACGCAGTGGCCTAGTGCGGCGGAGATCTCTTCCTCATGCAGCCCGGCCCGCTTCCAGTCGCTAGCAGCAGTATTTCGGAGGTGGTACGGGCATACCCTGAATCTCAATTTTGACCAAAGCTTTTGCCCGGCCGACGACAGCGCTGCACGCCAGTTGGTAGTTTTCTCGACGTATACAACTGTCTCGGTCCTTTCTGTGCCCGACACCACGTTTTTGCAGGTATCAAATAGAGCCCTAACTAGTGGGTTTTGATCGGCTCGATAGGTGATCTCGCGCCAGGGCTGACCTTTCTGATCCGTGACCTTGACTCCGTTGTCGATGCGGATAGTCAACAGATCGTTCTCTTTGGAGCAAATCACTTTGACTCCTTTCTCAAGTTCACCTGGCCGGCATCCGGACACTGCTTGTACCAGGTACGCGAGTTCATACTTGCTACCTTCAAGTTGAATGTGTAGTTGATCCCGCCAATTACTAGGTAAGTATTTGAGATCGGATCGTTTTGATTTTCGTCTTACTGTATTTTCCAGAGGGCACAGTCCTTTGTGTCCATCTATAATATTGAGAATCCCAACTACCTCTTCTAACACCGCTGCGTGGTGCCTGACTGCGTTCATATCACCTGTACGCTGGGCGGCGTCTTGTCCTCGCAACGTCTCCTGAAGCTGAGTGCGACAACAGTGAATTGTTGCAGCCACTCGTCTCCGATATGTGGACTTACTTTGAGTCGCACAGATCGCTGACCATAATTTTTCTGGATTAACCCCTTCCTTGCCAACCATGCGGTTGTATTCGCACACGTAACCATGATCGGTTGACTGAGTTAGTTTTTTGGGTGGCAGCTCCTTTACGCGTTGGCGGGCTGTTTTTACGATCTCGAAAATCTCTTCCTGGGTCTTCATAGCGCTTTTCCAGTGACCTAAGTCGTTTGAGCTGGCTGGCTGAAAGGGCACCTTTCGCTACGCGAATCGCCGTTCCGGCGACCGGTGCCCACATTCACGCAGCTGCGTGAATGTGTTTTATCTTTAGGTCACTAACGACCTATATTTTTTAGGTCACATGTGGCTCTTTGATTTTTAGGTCACATGCGCCGTTATTGGGCTGCTGATGCTGCTGGGGCTGTGCCGCACAGTTAACTAGTTACACGCGATTACGAAACTGCAGACGCCACCAGGAATAAAAGCGCCTTTGTCATAAAAGCCGCAGGTTACGACTCTATTAGAGTCAGCGTACGCATAGTTTCCACCTGCATAGTCAGGGCGAGGAGCGGGATGTGGGTTGGCAGCATCTGCAGCTGACCATGTACAACTCGCTGGCATACTTCCGTTAGGAAGGGGGATTTGTTGTCCATGAGTTATAAAACCAGTCAGAACTTTACCTCCTCCACTAGAACGCCATACGCCGTATTGGCAGGACAATGAAGCGCCTACAGAACTACGCCCAAGAAGTCCGTTTGGTGAGCATCCGGTCCCTTCAACTGCTACCCCGTCTAGCAGCAAGAATTCTCCAACTTCAGTTCGTCCTTCGGACGTTAGTTTCCCTCCGCGGATCTCTCCACCGGTATAGATACCCTTGTCCGCATAAGAACGAATCCAAGTTGGGTCGCTCATATACCATCCGCCGACCCATTTCTCGTTGTACCAGCCACTATCGCCACGAGTGCGGAACCACCCTCCGGTATAGGTTTCGCCGGTGATGTCAGCAGTTTGCCCCTTGATCGTTCCATCGACGGTCGCGTTCCCGGTGATGTTTGCTGCAGCGCCATTCACCGTGCCGGTGTTGTTGAGGTTGTTGCCTCCCATGTCGATCGAAGTGTTCATGCGGTTCACCTCGGGGTGGCCCGCGACCGAGTTTCGATACAGGTAGTCGTTGGTAAGGGCACCGTCGTCGAAAAACAGAGCGGTCGCCAAGTGACCCGCCCCTGGAGAAACGCCATAGGACGCCAGCGGCACGCCCCATCCTCCAAACGAACCCTCCACCTGAGAGGTGTCGACGTTCGAGACGTAGCCGCCGCGAGCGCCCACCTGCTTTGCTATCCGGCGAATGATGATCTCTGAAATGGTTTCACCTCCGGTGGTGATAATCAGCGTCTGCAGCTTGTTCTGCGTCGGCTCGAGCGCTAGTACCGAGTAGGCCTGGCCGAAGCTGTTAAAGTCAGCGACGCTCGCCTGCAGGTACCCGGTGTTTTTCAACATCGTGGTAGTAATCCTCGCCGGTGTAGTTGGCCCTGCAGCTGAAACCACTGCTGCGTAGTTGTCCTTGATATAGGCTGTTGCCGCGTCGGAAATAATTTTCTGGTGATCGGCTGCTGACTGTGCCGCCATATTGTCTGCATGATCGAACATTGCCTGCGCTCCAAAACCCAGCGCTGATATTACTAATATTAGTACTACAATCATTTCGATTGCGGCATAGCCTGACTGATTTATGGTTTTTGGATTTATTCGGTGGTTTAATGTCTTCATATGGTTACCGTTCGGTGGAGAGTTTAAATGAGCAACTCTGATTACCAAGTTGGCCTATCCGCAGGCTATGCTCGTTCCCGCACAACCCAAGCATCGTATGAGGCAGTAATTGATGAGTGGAAGTCGCACTCTGATAGTTTGAAAGCCAAAATAAGCTCCCTTTATGAGCGAATTGAGATTATGCAAGGGCATTTTGAGGCTAATGACTATGTTCTTCTTTTATTGCTTGAAGAGTTGAAAAAAGCTGCTCCAAGCTCGCCGTTGCTTGCAAAAGAAAACAGAGATTCTCTTCGTCAAAGAGCCTTTGACAGATACCTGTCAGAGCGGGGCTATGAAAGTACCGGATCGCGTCCTCGCAGGTAATTAACCTCCGGGGGGAGGTCCCCCCAGGAGTGTTTTGTTATCTGGGCCGCTGCAATTATCAGCGCTGCCAGGTCTCTTACTTTCCTTAACCCCACCGCCAAGTCCACCTGCAACTCCATGCTTGCTTTCCCTTACCGCTGCCACAAACACATCCTGACTACTATCACCGGTGCGCTCGGCGTCAGCGATACCACCAGTAGATCCATTACCGATCCAGCGCAAAATATTATCGGGGACCCAATGGATCAGGCTGAAAACGATGTGCACGACGGTAGTCATCATCACTACATAGATTGCGACGTAGGCAATGAACGACACGATGCCGGTCGTGCTGTCCACCTGGATCCCGGAGACGACTGACATAAATGCCGCGTTGATGTAGCCAACGATTGGTTGGGTCAGCAGCATGCCGCCGAGAAGGCCGAACAGCATTAGTGCCGGTCGCATCACCAGCGATAGGATCATCATGTAGCCTTGTCCAGCTCGGCCGACGACATCGTCTCCGTCCGGGTGGATGTGGGCCACAGCAAACAGGGGGGCCGCGATGACCGATTCCAGAACAAGAACGAACCAGTTCACGATCGAGGTCGTCCAGGTAATGAACGGGATCATCGGCACATAAGTGCTTAGCGTTACGCCGAAGGCGAACAACAAAATTAAAAGTGTGGTGATAAGGGTTGAGAGAAACTGGAAGACTGCGCCTGCGTCGAATCCGACTTTAACTGTGGCTTGAGCCGCCCAGGAGTTTGTAACACCAGTGGCGGAAGCCATGGCTGCGAGCATCACCTCGCCGGTAGTCACGATGACGTCGCCGAAGCTTTTCATTTGGCTCATGTGGTTGAGGTTGGAGCCAGCAATGCTCTGCGTCATCTGATTTATCGCACCCATGAACGGGGCGGAGATCATCTTCTTGACGTATTCCCATGCCCCTTCTCCATCGCGGGGCTCACGCACGTTGGTCTCGGCATAGTAGGTGTCGCGGACCGAGTCGACGTGGTGCTTGGCATACTCGTCGGCGGTGAGCATCACGTCGTGGTAGGTCTGGAGCGTCTCCTTGGTCTCCTTGTCGACGATCGCAATGGGATCGGCTGCCGGCAGGCCGTTCAGCGTCGATTGCATCACATCGTTCATTTTGACGATGTGGTTGTACCAGGTGCCGGCGAACAGCCAGCCGCCTTCCTTGGCGGCTTTGAGGAAGTCCGCTGCAGCGCGATCACTGGTTTGCATCACGGCAGCCTTGGCGGCGGTGCGAAGTGAGTTTTCGTAGGTGTTCGCCGCGGCGTCTATCACGCCCGGGGCCGGTTTTTGCCCGGTGACGATCTGCTGCGCCGTCGGCCGGATATCCTGGATCATCTGCAGGATGGCTTTGGCATGCGCAGCGAGAATCGGCTCTTTGATGACCTTGGTGTTGCTGTTGCCTTCCGAGGCCTCCCAGGATTGCTTCCAGGTAAGGGCGCCGCACACATCTGGGTTGATGTAGGAGTTGTCGTTGGCTTTCCACTTGTAGTCGGTGACGTTAAAGCTCGCCTTCTTGTACTTCTGCACCATGTTGATGCCGCCGTAGACTGGTATGGCATCGGTGATGTCGACGTCGATCTCCCCGATATTGACGACCTTGCGAGTGGATGCGACAGCCTGGATGCGAGTTGACCGGCCAGAGGCCTCGAACTGCTTGTTCATCGCCGCGGTGCAGACTTCGAATTTCAGGATGTTGGCCGCGAGCGGTCGGGAGTCAGGAATCAGCGGCCGCGACAGCATCCCGTCCTTGCCGATTTGGTCGACGGCTTGGCTCCAGATTGCATCCCCAACCCCGACGCCTTGAATCGCAAGCCACAGCACCATGATCTGAATAAGCGAATAGCCATGCCCAAGCGGTAGCAACAGGGCGCCGCCTGCAGCAGTACGCAATGGAGTCCAGATGTCGCTCATCTTCCGTCCGAGGACCTCGCCATCCTGAGCGGAATCGACGGTGCCTTTGATCGTGGTGTAGGCGATAAAGAGCATGCCCAAGAACATCACAGCGCCACCGAACACGGACATCATGCTGCCCAGCACGTCCTCGGTCTCGCCGCCCTCTACGTTCCCGCCAGAGTGGATGGTCCCCACGATCGAGCCGAACACTTCTTCGAGGAAGTCAACGGAAGTGTCGCCCGGCGGCGGGGTGAATTGGTTCAGTCCGCCTGAGGATTCAGCGTGGGCTGCTCCCCCGAAGAGTGCTGCCAGAAGTAGGTAAAGCAGCAATTTTCTCATCTGGCCGTTCCCCGCTGTGCCGGCGGTAAAACTAGAGGCGTGGCACTAGCGTCAAACACATACAGCAAGGCATACGGGATGCCGGCGAGCGCATAAAACTGACTCCCGCCGGACAAATACTGTTGCACAGCAAAAAGGACCAGCACGGCAGTTGTTGGAAACAACCACCAGCCTGGTAGCCCACCCCAGGCGCGATGTTGCCCCAAGGGAACTGCTAGGTTGGTGAGGAGTAGAAGAAGATAGAACACTCTGTGCGTTAGACGGCTAAAGCGCGGTGACCCCAGCCAGTTTGTTAGGCCCTGCATGCGAGGATCTCCGCAACTTCTGGCGTTCTGTAATAAACACGGCGACCAACTTTTACAGAGGTGCCATTGAGGCTTTTGCAAAAGTTATCATTCTTGTAACGAGTTAGGTGAGCGCGGAGTGCTTCTGGTGATCTACCAAGTAGCTTGGCAAGTTGAGTGGGAGACATTAGAAGACCAAACTCTGCAACCATGGCTTCTTCAAATTTGTTTTTCACCGGAGTTCTCCACAGCTGAATGGCAAGTGCTGTGGTTATTTAAAATTCCTGCGCTGGGCTTGGTCAACTAGCGTGGAGTGATCTCTTGTGCTGCCTTTTTATTATTGTGGCGTATTGTTGCGTATTAGTTGATATTATTTGTTATTGTTTTGTGCTTTTAATTCTGTAGTTTTAATGATGTGTTGGTTTTATATGAAAAAAAGATCTAATAATGGTTTCCCCATAAATATTCACCTTTACCCCATAAACTTTCACTTTTAACCCCATAGGCTTTCACCTTTGCTCCCCATAAATGTTCACCCATTAAAGTTGACTCCCCATATCTCTTCACCTTTCGCCCCATATATTTTCACCTTAGACCCCATAAGTTTTCACCTTTCATTTGTAAAATCTTTTGAATTCAATGATTTGTAAAAAATAATGGCTTCTTCTGTTTGTATGTCTTAAAGAAAAAACAAACAGACAGACACGAAGGCTGGACTAAAATTAGCGTGCAGAGATAAAGTGACGACGCTGAATGGGGTTGCAGCCCTATCCAGCGTCTGACCAAAAAGATCGACAGGAGATCCTAATGGCTTCCAATATCCTACCACTTCAGCTTTTTCCCCAAAACCTCACGCATGATTTACTAACAGAAGTTGCGCCAGAGCTTGATACTCTCAAGGGTGAGGTGCTATTAGAAAAATTCTCCGGTATGTTGCAGCCAGCGTTAGATGCCGTTGTAACTGCGTACCAATTGGCTTCTGCGAATAAAATAACGGAGCAGGCATTCGAATTGTTTCTGCAAAACCTCGTGTTAGCTGCTAACGAAGGGTGAGACTGATGCATCCACTGAAGAGGTTAGTTCAAGGAGAACTGCATCACGCTGATCCTGAAATGTTGGTTCAGATTGCTTTGAATCTTTGGTACCACCCAGACCCTGTCCCTCTGCTTCTAGAGGTCGTTAATGGTCTCCAAGATATGGAGTTGCGTCGAGCCCTGTATACCTTGGATCGCCTGAGACGTTACGGAACTGCGATGACCGAGCAAAGACGCATAGAGTTGAGCGATCTGATACGTTCGCCACGTTGGGAGCCATTGAAAGTGATTTTTGTGTTATCACCGCCACCGCCCTGGGGGCGCCGCGCTAAATGGCCAGATGTGCTCGCGCAGGGGTGGGGGCTCGGTGAGGAAGAGCGACTTGATACCGCTTGCATCCTGAAATACCAGACCCGTCATTATGCTGCTGAGCGTCGTAAGGATCAGAATTGAGGGGACATGGTGAGCTGGTGAGGCATGGATGCCGCGCCAGGGCCGGGCGGCTTCATGCCCGGACCTGGCCACCAGCGCCGGCAGGGAGGCCGGAAAGCGAACTATCAATTTGCATAGGCTAAGCCTTAGCTAGCTGAAGAGTCCGAATATAGTGGAATCAGTTGAAGAGCTTGAGGGACTGCGGGTTGCCTCCTGTTGATTCTTGGAGGCGACTAAGTTCCTGTTAACATCTGAGTCTGAAGGCACGAGCAAGATCCGCTGCAACCGGCGCTGAGAGGGGACATCTCAGGGCATCCGGAAAATGTAGGGAGGCAGCGATGCCTAGATCAATTTGGGTTTTGGTAGCCAGGTGCGAACATGGAACTCTCCACTCCATAGAGGACCAAAGGATCCTTGAGCCAGAGGCGATAGGCCTCGTCCTTGATGCTGTGGTTCGGCGAGCAATCCACATGGTACTGCTGAAGCACGTACCCAGCCATTGCGGCCCTAACCCGAAGCTTCAGCACTCCATCTTGCATCTCATAGTCCCGCTTAACGATCTCAGCCGATTTTTTGTCAGGGTGTGGAACGATCGGCAGCTCTAGCATGCGGTTCCACTGATCATCAAGCGGCGGCGTTTCCGGGTCTTTGGGGTTTTCGCCCATCTGGATTTCGGCATGCCCGATTCGGGTCAGAACAAAGTCTCCAAACTTTTCGCGTTTGCGGTCGTATGCACGTACGTGCCAGCGGAGGCCGTCACAACCCATAGCGAAGGGTACAATTTCTCGGATGGAGTGGCCTGAACCTGAGGTATAGCTGATCCTGACCACCTTCTTCAGATGGATAGCTCTGGTTATCGGTGCCAAGACTTCTGCTTTAGGTTTGCTGAGTAACGAAACAGCTTCGTAAGGGATCAGTGGTTTTTCATCAGAATCTAAGCCATATCCGAACCCCTGGGATAGAGCAGCAAGCACTCGCTCTGGGGAATGGACGACAAGGGGGGAGAAGGTATCCCGAATCACGTAAATCTTACTGACGGTGTCTAGCTCGGTGTTGTTTGAAGCGATCTCACGATACTGAGCAAAATCTCGAGTAGCTGCCGCAGCACCCAACCCAAATCGATCCATCAAGTCTGTACGCGAGACCACACCCGTGAAATACAGGCGAAAATCTATGTAGACCAGGCGTTCCCGCTGGGCCTGGCTGTAGTCGCTCAAGTCAATCATGTCCACTCCGTCTTGCCTTTTTACCGTCTTACCTGTCTTGCCAACTAACCTAATGTTTGGCCGGTCGTTGCATGTAAGCGCATCTTAGCATATGAGCGCTTGACGTAATCAAAATGATGATGATAGGATCTGATTATGGTTTCACTTCGGCTTTGTCTATAGCATCTGACGGAGTACGGAAGGGCTTGGATGGAGCGAAATTAGCCAGAAACGAAAAAGCCGATCAAGTTCGCACCTTGACCGGCTCTAGGGAAAAGATATCTGAACTGGTTCCAGGTATCTCTCGCGCTTTTGTTCAGAAAGCATTGCGATGGTAGACCTTGTAGTTTGCTAACGCAAGTGAGCGAGTTCTGTGTTCGAGCCGCCTCAGTAGGAGACATTCTATGTCCCAGCTTGAGATGTTCGACAAGCCCGAAGGCGAGGGCGAGGTCATCTACCGGATGACCATACGCACTCGCAACGGCAAGGTGATTCGACGTGCTAACGGCCAACCGTTCCGTATCGTCATTCGCCCAAAAGCGGCCAATTGATTTGATCGCTTAACAGAGCTCAGGGCACTTCAGTGCCCTGCCCTCTCTCTTCCTGTTGAAAGTCCTATAGCCTAGAGTTCCCGACTACCCAGATATCCCCGTCGCATATTGCAGCGAGGCGAGCTAAGCCCTGATCCTCTTGTGCGATATAGCGGCCCGCAGAAGGGCGGTACCTAAGAAGCGGGACTTTGAGAGGCACGTGTAATGGAAGACCTGGCTACAAATATCGTTCCGCTGGTTCAGGCACTAATCCCTGGCTTCCTCACCACCATGATTTTTTACTGGCTGGCAGATGTGAAGAAGCCTGGTCAGTTTGAACGTACTGTTCAAGCACTGATCGGTACCGGCTTGATCACCATGATGGTCTCGGGCATTCAGGTAGGCTTGAGCTGGGTTGGTGAAAATTACTTCGCGCTTGGAGAGTGGACGCCTCAAGTTGAAGGCGTCTGGGGCATCGGCTTGGCAGTGGTTTTGGGTTTACTCCTAGCCTTCGCCTCGAACCATGACTACCTATATCGGTTCGCCAGGTTGCTAACCCTAACTTCTCGATCATCGTACCCTGAGTGGATATATGCATTCCGCAAGCGCGAGGGCATGACCGTGGTGTTGACCCTGCTCGATGGTCGTCGGTTGTTCGGATACCCCGCAGTGTGGCCGACCGATCCTAAGGAGGGCCACTTCCTCATCACTCAACCGTGCTGGATGGATGAGAACAACCAGTGGATAGAGACGCCCGGGATTGAGAGTTATCTCATCGCCAACTGCGACGTTTACTTGATCGAATTCTTAGAGGAGATAACCGAAAGTGAGCAACGAGAATCAACCTAGGCAGCATGTCCTTGAGCCGCGAACAGCTAATGACGGAATGAACGTCAGCCCTCCGGCACCTACTAATATCCGCCCTAAAGCACCACCACCAGCACCACCGAAGGCCCCAAAAAAATAAGAGGTTGATCATGTACGAAGAAAGAGGGATATCGCCTCAACCACGCCGGCCAAATGTTGGACAATCAAGTCCTTCTAAACCATTTGCCCTGCGCCCTGCTACGCCCCCTAAGGCCCCACCACCCCCCAGCAAGCGGTGACTATATGACCAATAAAACTGGCGGTAAGGTTCATGTGAATGACGGGATTAGCAAGCAGACAACAAGTCAGCGACCAGCAGCTCCGCCGGCTGCTCCGCCGCCCCCACCTCCGAAACGGTAAGAGCCTTAGTGTGGAGTAGCGCCGGGGGGGGGGCAGTGATGGCTCCTGATGCTTTCCACTATTTCTTCGGGCGGTCGATGGCATCTAAGTCTTTCACTAGATCTTCCGCCCTTAGATGCGTGTAGCGCCGGAGCATCTGCATAGATCTATGCCCACTTATGGCCGAGACCTTCTGGTCCGACATACCGCTTTCGACAAGCCGACTCACTGCTTCATGGCGTAGATCGTGAAAGCGCAGATCAGACATGCCTAGCTTGGCCTTGAGCAGCCCCCATTTCTTTGTGAAGGCGTAGGGTCGGCGTTTGCCGTCTTTGCCAGGCTCGCCAAAAAATACGAGGCTGCAATCAGCCGGTCGTACTGGATTGTCCAAAGCGGCCTTGAAGGTGTCCGTAGCTAGTTTGGTGAGGGGAACGGTTCGGGCGCTATCATTTTTGGTGTCTGACAGGCGTACTACTCGTTTTTTCAGGTCGACCTGGTGACAGCGTAGACCTGTGATCTCCGATGAACGCATGCCAGTCTCCAGGGCGATACGAACGATCCAACGAAGCATAGGGTTGCTGTAGTTGCTAGCGGCGTTGAGCAGGCGTCGTTCTTCATCGGCTGACAGTCGACGGTCGCGACCTTCTCCGGGGCTCGGTTTGCGAATATTGAGCACCGGGTTGAATGTCAGTCCTAGCCCCCATTCTTGAATCGCCACGGTGTAGAGATGGCTCAGCAAGGCGATCTCCAGACGCACGGTGTTATTACTGACGGGGACGCCGCGCTTGCTCAGAGCGCTCAGTTGCGGATTTCGGAGCACCGTGACCGGCCGTTTCGGTTGATCGTGACCGGTCATTTCGCTAACGCGTGACCGCTCATTTCGGTAGCAACGTGACCGATTTTCCGCCTGTTCCGAAACAGGTGGTCACGGCTTACCGAAATCGCCGGTCACGACTTAGCGAAAGCCTTCCCCTTCGTTGCGCATGACCTGATGCGCCGCCATCCTCGACCGATTTCGGGAGAGGAAGATGGCGGCGCCGCGAGTAGCCATGCGAAACATCAAAGAATGTCTGCGCCTCAAGTTTGAGGCCGGCTTGTCCCACGAGAAGATTGCCCGTGCCTTGCAGCTGTCCAAGGGCGTGGTTAGCAAGTACATCGCGGCGGCGCGGGTGGCCGGGCTGGACTGGCCGGCGCTGGTGGCCATGGACGAGGCCGCGCTGGCGGCCGCCTTGTTTGCACCGACGTCGACGAACAAGCCGCGCGGTGAGCGAGTGCTGCCCGATGTGCTGAGCATCCACCGCGAGTTGCGACGCAAGGGCGTGACCTTGCAGCTGCTGTGGGAGGAATATCTCGCCGCGCATGCGGGCCAGCCGACCTACCGCTACACCCAGTTCGTCGAGCACTACCGGCGCTACGCCCAGACGCTCAAACGTTCGATGCGTCAGCTGCACCGTGCGGGCGAGAAGCTATTCATCGACTATGCCGGGCCGACGCTGCCGGTGGTCGACCCGGCCACCGGCGAAGTGCGCCGGGCGCACATCTTCGTCGCCGCCCTGGGCGCCTCGAATTACACCTATGCCTGCGCGACGCCAGGCGAAACCCAGGTGGACTGGCTGACCTCGCTGGGCCAGGCTCTGACCTACTTTGGCGGCGTGCCGGAAATGGTTGTGCCGGACAATCCGCGCGCCCTGGTCGCCCAGCCGGATCGCTACGAGCCGGGCCTGAACCGGGCCACGCTGGAGTGCGCGCGTCATTACCAGACGGTGATCCTGCCGGCACGGCCACGCAAGCCTCAGGACAAGGCCAAGGCCGAGGTGGCGGTGCAGGTGGTCGAGCGCTGGATCATGGCGCGGCTGCGCCATCGGCAGTTCTTCAGCCTGCATGCGCTTAACCAGGCCATCGCCGAGCTGCTGGAGGATCTGAATCGGCGCCCGTTCAAGCGGCTCGATGGCTGCCGGCGCGACTGGTTCGAGCGCCTGGATCGCCCGGCCTTGCGAGCGCTGCCGGTGCATCCCTACGAGGTCGCCACCTTCAAGCGCTGCAAGGTCAGCATCGACTACCACATCGAGGTCAATGGCAGCTTCTACAGCGTGCCCTCCGCCCTGGCCCGGCAGAACGTGGACGTGCGACTGACGGCACACACCCTGGAAGTGCTGCATGGCAACCGGCGGGTGGCCAGCCACCTGCTGCTGGGGCGACGCGGCGCTTACAGTACCCAGCGCGAGCACATGCCCGCGGCGCACCAGGCGCATCGCGAATGGACGCCACAACGCCTGCTCGACTGGGGCGCGCGGATCGGCCCCTACACGCGCCAACTGATCGATCACCAACTGACCCACAAGCCGCACCCGGAGATGGGCTACCGCGCCTGCCTCGGCCTGCTCTCGCTGGCCCGGCGCTATGGCAATGCACGCCTGGAAGCCGCTGCCGAACGTGCCGTACACCTGCGCGCCTTCACCGGGCGCAGCGTGCGCAACCTGCTCCAGCAAGGCCTGGATCAACAGCCGCTGCCCCAGCGTGCCGCCGAAACGACCTTACCCGGCGACCACGAGAACGTCCGTGGCGCCGACTACTACCAACCCCCGCAACAGGAGCTGTTCGATGATGCCGCAACACACCCTGAATCAACTGCACCAGCTACGCCTGGACGGCATGGCCCGCGCCCTGGAAGAGCAATGGACGCTGCCGGCCAGCCACAGCCTGAGCTTCGATGAACGCCTCGGCCTACTGCTCGACCGCGAACTGGCCTGGCGTGACAACCAGCGCCTGGTACGGCTGCGCAAGAAGGCCAAGCTCAAGTACGCCAACGCCTGCCTGGAAGATCTCGACCGCCGCACCGGACGCGCCCTGGACGAGCGTCTGATCGCCACCCTGGCCAGTGGCGACTGGATCCGCCAGCAGCACAACCTGCTGCTGACCGGCCCGACCGGTGCCGGCAAAACCTGGCTGGCCTGCGCCCTGGGCAACCAGGCCTGCCGCCAGGGCTATAGCACCCTGTACCTGCGCACCCCGCGCCTGCTGGAACAACTGCGCATCGCTCATGGCGACGGCAGCTTCGGCCGTACCCTGCAACAGCTGGCAAAGGTCGACGTCCTGGTGCTGGACGACTGGGCGCTAGCCCCGCTGGAGGAAGGAGCCCGGCATGACCTGCTGGAGGTGATCGACGACCGCGCTGGCAGCCGCTCCACCATCCTGACGAGCCAACTGCCCATCGAGCACTGGCACGGCTGGATCAACGACCCGACCCTGGCCGATGCCATCCTCGACCGCCTGGTGCACAACGCCTACCGACTGACGATGAAAGGCGAGTCGCTGCGCCGAAAAAAAGCCGAGGAACAAGCCGCATCGTGACCGATGCGATTACAATCCAGAACCCGCGCAACCGGGGTGGAAGCACCGGTCACGTATTAGCGAAACGCTCGGTCACGTTCACCGAAATCCGCACTCAGTCGAGTATCGCGGTAATTAGCAATGACTTCGGCGGAGAGGGCGGCCAAGGAGTATTTGCCCAAGTGCTCGATCAACTGCTTGGCCTTCGACGCTTCGGCCCTTTGCGTGGTGGGCTTTTTACTTGGCGTGACCTCGGCGAGGTAGCGCTCCAAGGCTTTTTCGAGCGTCAGTCGCTCTGAGCCGCTGCGCTGGATGTACACGCCGCGCACCATTTCGTCTTCGGTGCGTCGTGACCAGTCTTCAGCGTCGCGTTTGGTACGGAAGGTTTTGGCGTTGGTCGGCCATCCGGTCTTGCGGATAACGGCTTTCCAGGTGCCGGCAGGGTTTTTGACGATTGTGGCCATCTGAAGGACTCCAAAGGCGTGCAAGCGAAGTCGCACTGTACCTAATTTGTACCTTCGGACCATAGGACTGATCCGGCTGCCACAAACCCAAAAAGCCGAAAGCCGCGCAATGCGCGGCTTTGAGGTTGGTGGGCCCACACGGACTTGAACCGTGGACCAAAGGATTATGAGTCCTCTGCTCTAACCAACTGAGCTATAGGCCCTCAGTAGGCCGCGGATTATAGCGACGGTTTCTCGGCTGTGCTATCCGAAAAATCGGAAACCCGGATCTGCAGGAAGGTCTCGCAGAACTCCTCGGCCTCCAGCGGCAGACTGACGATGTAGCCCTGGATCTGTTCGCAGCCTTCCTGGGCGAGGAAGCTCTGCTGGTCATGGTTTTCCACCCCTTCGGCAATCACCGTGAATTGCATGCTGCGACCCAGGGCGATGATGGCGCGGACAATCGCCACGTCGTGAGGGTCGTCCGGCAGGCCGCGGACGAAGGATTGGTCGATCTTGAGGAAGTCCAGGGGCAGGCGCTTGAGGTAGCTCAGGGACGAGTAGCCGGTGCCGAAGTCATCGATGGCCAGTTGCACCCCCAGGCGCTTGAGCTGATGCAGCACTTCCAGGGCTTCTTCGGCCTGGCTCATGATGAAGTTCTCGGTGATCTCCAGTTGCAGCAGCCCGGGCTGCAGGTCGTAGTCGCGCAGCAACTGCTCGATACGGCCCAGGAGATTGGGTTGGCGCAACTGCGCGCCGGCCAGGTTCACCGACAGCGGTCCGAAGTGCTCGTAGTGCTGGTTCCAGCTATGCAGGTGCTGGCAGGCCTGTTCCAGGACCCAGTCGCCGATCAGCAGGATCATGCCGTTTTCTTCGGCCAGGGGGATGAAGTGCTCGGGCGGGACATCGCCGAAGGTGGGGTGGTGCCAGCGGATCAGCGCTTCGGCGCCCACCAGTTCGTGGCTGCTGAGGCTGATCTTGGGCTGGAAGTACAACGACAGCTCATCGCGTTCGATGGCCCGACGCAGTTCGTGTTCCAGGGCCACCCGCTCGCTGGCCTGGGCGGTCAGGTCGCGGGTGTAGCGTTCGACGCGGTTGCGGCCCTTGGCCTTGGAACGGTACATGGCGGCGTCGGCGTTCTTGATCAGGGTGGCGACGTCGCAGCCGTCCTTGGGGTAGAGGCTGGTGCCGATGCTGGCGCTGATGAAGAACTCGTGTTCACCGGCCTGGAACGGCGCGGTGAAGCAGTTCAGCAACTTGGTGGCGATGTGGTCGGCGTCGCTGGCCTGGTGCAGCCCGGGCAGCAGGATGATGAATTCGTCCCCGCCCAGGCGAGCCACGGTGTCGATGTCTCGCAGTTGTTCCTTGAGGCGCACGGCGATGCCCTTGAGCAGCAGGTCGCCCACCGGGTGGCCGAGGCTGTCGTTGATGTGCTTGAAGCGATCCAGGTCGAGGAACAGCACCGCGCCCTGGCCGCCGCTGTCTTGCTGGCCGTTGAGCGCGGCCAGCAGGCGGCTTTCGAACAGTGTGCGATTGGGCAGGCCGGTGAGGGGGTCATGGTGGGCCTGATAATCGAGCCGTGCCTGGGCGTGCTTGAGGCTGGAGATATCGGCAAATACCGCCACGAAATGGGTGATCTGCCGTTCCTTGTTGCGCACGGCGTTGATGGTCAGCCAGTTGGGGTAGAGCTCGCCGTTCTTGCGACGGTTGGAAATCTCGCCCTGCCAGTGGCCTTCCAGGGTCAGTTGATGCCACATCGCGGCGTAGAAGGCGCTGTCGTGCAGTCCCGATGCCAGCAGGCGCGGGGTTTGGCCCAGGGCTTCAATTTCGCTGTAGCCGGTGATTTCACTGAAGGCCCGATTGACCGCACTGATGCGCTGCTGGGTATCGGTGATCATCACGCCCTCGGCGGTGCTTTCAAACACCGTGGCGGCCTGTTGCAGTTTTTCCTGCATTTGCTGGCGATCGGTAATGTCCCGGGCGATGGTCAGCATGCAGTCGTCGTCGCCAATCGGCAGCGGTCGGCTCGACAGTTCACAGAGACGGATCTGGCCATCGTTGCGTCGGATATGGCAACTGAAGTCGCGGACAAAACCGTCCCGCTGCAGCAGGTCGAGCATCTGCTTGCGTTCGTTGAGGTTGACCCAGATTCCCAGGTCCAGGGTCGAGCGGTCCAGTGACATGGCGCTATTGAAACCGGTGATGCGGCTGAAGCCCTCGTTGACCTCGATCAGCAGGCCATCGCGCTGGCGGCTCAGCAGCAGCCCATCCGGGGAGGCGTGGAAGGCTTTGGCGAACTTCTCCTCGGAGGTTTGCAGTTGCTGCTGGGTTTCCTTGAGCTGGCTGATATCGCGCACCACCACCACCAACGCCGGGGTGGTGTCGAGGTCAAAGGGCTCGGCGGAGATCAGGCCGGTGAACAGCTGGCCACTGTGGCGGCGAAAGGGCATCTCCAGGTTGCGAATGCTGCCGGCCTGCAAGCGTTGCAAGAGGCTGGGGCCGACTCCTGGGATCCCCCAGATGTTCAACTCGGTGGCGGTCTGGCCGATGACCGTTTCGGCACTCAGGCCGATCTGTTCCTCGAAGGCCTTGTTGACCTCCAGCAGACAGCCGTCGGACAGGCGTGCGATGACCAGGATGTCCGGACATTGCTGGAACACCGAAGCGAACTTCTGCTCGGACAGGCGTAGCGCTTCTTCGGTGTGCTTGGCTTCGCTGATGTCGATCATCAGTCCGCGCATCACCGGTTCCTGGCCGTGCTCGATCAAGCTGACGATGTCGCGTACCCAGAGACAGCGGCCGTCGGCGGTGATCACCCGGTAGTCGAGGCTGTGGTCGCGCCCGGCCTGGACCTCGTGATCGCAGAACGCCTGGGCCCGGGTCAGGTCGGCGGGGTGGATGATGTTGCGCCAGAACCCGGGGATCAGCCAGTGAGCCTGGGGATAGCCCAGCAGCGCTTCGGCGTGGGGCGAGACGTAGCTGTAGGTGAAGTCGCTGACGCGCGCTTCCCAGGCGATGGCGGAGAGGCTCTCCACCAGGCTGCGATAGTGGTATTCGCTGCTGCGCAGTTCCTGTTCCAGGGCCACCCGGCGGGAGATTTCCGAACTCAGGCGGCGGTTGATGCGGATCACTACCGCGAGCACGGTGACCAGTAGGAGCAGCCCGGGCAGCCCATAGAGCAGCACGTCGGACCAGAAGGTTCGATGGTCGAGCACGCTGCCGACCCAGTGTTGCTGAATCGCACTGATTTCATCGGGGCTGAGGTCGGCCAGGACCTTGTCCAGAATGCCCACCAGGATCTTGCTGTTGCGCGGGACGCCCATCGCCAGCTGGTAGCGATAAGGGGTTTCGCCGCTGACATACAGGCCCTCGAGCTTGAGCTGGCGCAGGCTCCAGACACTGGACGCCAGGTCACCGACCACGGCATCCACCTCGTCGGTGGCCAGGGCCTGGAGCGCGGAGCTGATGTTGGGCAGGGCGACCAGGTTCAGGTCCGGATGATGGGTGCGCAGTAGTTCGTGAGGGGCGTAGTTTTCCACCACGGCCACTTTCAGGCCGTAAAGGTCCTGAAGGTTGCGCGGTTGTGCGCCGCCCCTGTGGGCGAGAATGACGATGGGGAAGTCAAGGTAGGGGCGGGTGAACGCCATGTAGCTCTGGCGCTCCGGGGTCGACATGATCCCGGGCAGCAGGTCCAGTTTGCCCTGCTTGGCGTCCTCGAGCACCTCGGTCCAGCTGGCGGGCTCGATGGGTGTCAGGCTCACTGACAGGCGTTCCTGGATCAGGTGGATGTAGTCCGCTGCAAGGCCCTGGTAGCGGCCTTCCTCGTCTCGATACTCGAAGGGCGGCCAGGACGCGTCTACACCCAGGCGCAGTTCCGGGTGAGTCTTGAGCCAGCTACGTTCTTCGTCGGTAAGAGTCAGCGCGCCAGCCGTTGCGGTCCAGGTAAGCAGCGCCAGCAGAAGCATGGCCGACAGTCTGGGCATAACCGTCTCGTTATGGCACGGGGATTGTTTCGAGTGTAGACGGGCTGTGCGCCGGGGAAGGAAAGAAGGACGGGTTGCAGAAAGCAAAACCCCCAGCTGGGCTGGGGGTCTTGGGCTTACTCGTCGAGGAAGGAGCGCAGATGCTCGCTTCGCGTCGGGTGGCGCAGCTTGCGCAGCGCCTTGGCCTCGATCTGACGAATCCGCTCGCGGGTCACGTCGAACTGCTTACCAACCTCCTCAAGGGTGTGGTCGGTATTCATGTCGATGCCGAAGCGCATGCGCAGGACCTTGGCTTCACGGGCAGTGAGGCCGGAGAGTACTTCGCGGGTCGCTTCTTTGAGGCTCTCAACGGTGGCTACATCGATTGGCGACTGCATGGTCGAGTCTTCGATGAAGTCGCCCAGATGGGAGTCTTCGTCATCACCGATCGGGGTTTCCATGGAGATCGGCTCTTTGGCGATCTTCAATACCTTGCGGATCTTGTCCTCAGGCATTTCCATGCGTTCGCCCAGCTCTTCCGGGGTCGGTTCACGACCCATTTCCTGCAGCATCTGCCGGGAAATGCGGTTGAGTTTGTTGATCGTCTCGATCATGTGCACCGGAATACGGATGGTGCGGGCCTGGTCGGCGATCGAGCGAGTGATCGCCTGACGGATCCACCAGGTGGCATAGGTCGAGAACTTGTAGCCACGACGGTATTCGAACTTGTCCACCGCTTTCATCAAGCCGATGTTGCCTTCCTGGATCAGATCGAGGAATTGCAGGCCACGGTTGGTGTACTTCTTGGCGATGGAGATCACCAGACGCAGGTTGGCTTCAACCATCTCTTTCTTCGCGCGGCGGGCCTTGGCCTCACCGATCGACATGCGACGGTTGATGTCCTTGATCTCGGCGATCTTCAAGCCGGTTTCGACTTCAAGAGCGGTCAGCTTCTGCTGGCAACGGATGATGTCCGGTTGCAGGCGGGCAATGGCTTCGGCGTATTTGCTCTTGCCTTTGGCCAGTGCTTCGGTCCAGCTTTCGTCCACTTCGTTGCCCGGGAACTGGCGCAGGAAGTCGGCACGTGGCATGCGGGCATCACGCACGCAAAGCTGCATGATCGCGCGCTCCTGCTGACGCAGGCGATCCAGGGCGCTGCGTACACGTTCAACCAGGCCTTCGAATTGCTTCGGAACCAGTTTGATCGGCATGAACAATTCGGCCAGGGCCAGCATTTCGGCGATGGCTTGCTTGTTCTCGCGGCCGTGCTTCTTCAGCGCCTTGCGGGTGATCTCCATTTGATCGGCGACGGCGCCAAAGCGCTGTGCGGCGATAACAGGATCCGGACCGCTTTCGGCTTCTTCTTCGTCTTCGGTCGCTTCAGCTTCTTCGTCGTCGCTGTCGTCATCCGCTTTCGCGGTCTTGGTGTCGACAGGCGGCGGCACTTCGGCGGCAGGCGGCGTAATGCCGTCGTCCGGATCGATGTACCCGCTGAGAACGTCAGACAGGCGGCCACCTTCGGTGGTGACGCGAGTGTATTCGGCGAGGATGTGATCAACCGTGCCAGGGAAGTGCGCGATTGCGCCCATCACTTCACGGATGCCCTCTTCGATACGCTTGGCGATTTCGATTTCGCCTTCACGTGTGAGCAGCTCTACCGTGCCCATTTCGCGCATGTACATGCGCACTGGGTCAGTAGTGCGACCAATGTCGGTTTCCACAGCCGCCAACGCTGCGGCGGCTTCTTCAGCTGCTGCTTCGTCGGTGTCGGCTTCGGCCAACAAAAGGGCATCCGCATCCGGAGCACTCTCGAATACGTTGATCCCCATGTCGTTGATCATGCGGATGATGTCTTCCACCTGTTCCGGATCTGAAATATCCTCCGGCAGGTGGTCGTTGACCTCCGCGTAAGTCAGGTAACCCTGCTCACGTCCACGGCTGATCAACTCTTTGAGGCGAGACTGCTGTTGCGCTTTTCCGGACATAACACCCTATCCACTGAAGGTCTTGGCGGGCAAAAAACAAGCCGAGGATTATACCCGAGCTATGACCTCACGCGCCAGTTGAGGTCGGGTTCGATGCGGGAACATTGCGTTTTAAAAGCTCAACCAGCTGAATTTTCTCTTCGCTGCTGAGCTCGCTTTGACGCGATTTCCTGAGAAGTTGGTCTAAAACACGCTCGCGTTGGCGGGCGGACAAGCTATTAATGGTGTCGAAAAACTGTTGTTCAAGGTTATCTCCGTCGATCAACCACTCTTTTTCTGCCAGTGCAGTCAGCAAGTGGCCCTGCTGAGTGCCGTGCCAGCGCGCCATCAACTGATGAATAGAGCGTAGCTTAGGATTTTTCTGTACGGCTTCGATCAGGGCGACCAGCAACTGTGTATTGATGTTGTCGTCATCGGCAAAGTGCCCGGCATCTTCAACTTTTTCTGCCAATTGCGGGTGATGCAGCAAGGTGCGCAGGGCTGCCAGGGTCGGAGGTTCCACCGCTGCCGGAACCCGCGGGCCCCTGGGCTGGTCGCGATCGCCTTGGCGCTTGCCCTTGCCGTTCTTGTCCCAGGGCTTGCCTTCCCACTTCTTGCCGCCGCCATTTTTCTTCGGCGTCCACTCCTGTTGAGGGGCGTAGGCTTCCTGGTGGGGCTCATGGTAGTCGGCGTAATCCGGCATTGCGTCGTAATCAATGCCGGCGTCGTAGGCTGGCGGCGCTTCTGGCGCGGCGTTGTGGACCAGTTGCGTGACTGTTTCGCTGGTCAGGCCGGTGATTTCGCTGAGGCGCTGGCGCATCAGGGTGCGCAGGTTGGCGCCAGGGATTTTTTCGATCAACGGCGCAGCCAACGTGGCTAGATGGGCCTTGCCTTCGAGGGAGCGCGGGTCTGCTTCGTCGATCAGTTGCTGGAAAAAGTAATCCGCCAGCGGCTGCGCATGCTGATTGATCCGCGCGCGGAAAGCGTCGGTGCCTTCGGAGCGGACCAGGGTATCCGGGTCTTCACCTTCCGGAAGGAACAGGAAACGGGCGCGGCGTCCGTCCTGCAGGCAGCCCAGGGTGGCTTCCAGGGCGCGCCAGGCGGCCTTGCGTCCGGCCTGGTCGCCGTCGAAGCAGAACAGCACGTTGGGCACGATGCGGAACAGGCGCTTGAGGTGCTCCTCGCTGGTGGCCGTGCCCAGGGTCGCGACGGCATTGCGCAGGCCTTGCTGGGCCAGGGCAATCACGTCCATGTAGCCCTCGACGACGATGATTTCGTCGAGGTTGCGGTTGTTCTTGCGCGCCTCGTACAGGCCGTAGAGTTCCTGGCCCTTGTGAAACACCGGGGTTTCCGGGGAGTTCAGGTATTTGGGTTTGTCATCCCCCAGCACCCGGCCGCCAAAGGCAATGATCCGGCCGCGGGTATCGCGGATCGGAAACATCACCCGGTCGCGAAAGCGGTCATAGCGTTTGCCGGTCTCGGCGTTCTCGATCAGCAGGCCAGCGTCGATCATGGCTTTTTGCTGCAGAGTGTCGCTGCTCAGATGCTTGAACAGGTTGTCCCAGCCGGGCGGGGCGAAGCCCAGGCCGAAATCGCGGGCGATCTCGCCGGTGAGGCCGCGGCCCTTGAGGTAGTCCACCGCCGCCTTGCGTGCCGGGTGGCTTTTCAGAGCCTGACGATAGTACTCGGCAGCGGCAGTAAGCAGTGGATAGAGCGGAGAATCCGTGGGCTGTCGGGGTTTACGCTGGCCGCGAGTGCTTTCCTCGCGGGGGATCTCCATTCCAGCGGCTTTCGCCAGTTCCTCGACGGCCTGGGGGAAGTCCAGGTTGTCGTGGTCCATGATGAAGCCGAGGGCGTTGCCGCCGGCGCCACAGCCGAAGCAGTAGTAGAACTGCTTGTCGGGGCTGACGCTGAAGGAGGGCGTCTTTTCCTTGTGGAAAGGGCAGCAGGCAGTGTAGTTCTTGCCGGCTTTCTTGATTTGCAGGCGCGAGCTGACGACATCGACGATGTCGGTGCGGTTCAGAAGGTCGTCAATAAAGCTCTGGGGAATGAGCCCGGCCATGGCGTTCTCGTCATCACTGCGGGAAAAAATAGCCCTGGCGACGCTGTCGAAAGACCGGATGCGGCGAGGCGTGAAAGTTGCGCGGCTCGGTCCGGGTTTTCGGCGTGATCGCAGTCGGGGAGTGTATCTGCCGAACGTCCACTGACGTTAGTTTCAATCAGTATTCGACTATTTGAAGGTGTTGCGCTGAGTCCGGCAGTGGCCTTTGGGTGGCCTCGGATAGCTCATTAAGCGGGCGCTGGAGAAGTGCGCCTTGGGCTGATCGTCTGCAGGAATCAGTAAGGGTGTGCTCGTCAGTAGCCTTGGAAGGCTCGTCAGAAAAGACGTGCACCGCTGGCAGGAGCCAGGTCTGACGTGGTGAAGCAGATTCGTCTGGGTCGCATGGGCGGCTTCGACGGTGAAGCATCAAGCGTATTCCGCAAATGCCATTAGCCCGGCTTAGGGCCGGGCTTGGCAGAAGCTTGCAGCGAACGTCTGTGTATTAGTACAGGCGTACGGCGCGGCGCTGTTCGCGCTGAACTTTCTTGGCGTGACGCTTAACAGCAGCAGCTGCTTTGCGCTTACGCTCGGAAGTCGGCTTCTCGTAAAATTCGCGGCTACGAACTTCAGCCAGAACACCGGCTTTTTCGCAGGAGCGCTTGAAACGACGCAGAGCTACGTCGAAGGGTTCGTTCTCTTTAACTTTGACGGCTGGCATCCAGAGCTACCTTCATTCATTACCGGGGTCAACGTTCTCGTCGCAAAAATCGCGGCTGAGGTCGTCGGTTTTTAAGGGTTGCGGATGTTAACCCCTCAACGCTCGGAATGCAAAGCCTCTGATCGAAAACCGCTGGTCGGGCGCTGGAGTGGCGACTATTATGCGCGCCTTCGAATTCAGCCTCTACAAGGCGCAAACCCATGCTAGTACTGGGATTAGAAACCTCCTGCGACGAAACCGGCGTCGCGCTTTACGACAGCGAGCGTGGCCTTCTGGCCGATGCGCTGTTCAGCCAGATCGACCTGCACCGCGTCTACGGCGGCGTGGTGCCGGAGCTGGCTTCCCGTGATCACGTCAAGCGCATGCTGCCGCTGATCCGTCAGGTTCTGGCTGAGGCCGACTGTGTGCCCACCGAGATCGATGCCATCGCCTATACGGCCGGTCCCGGCTTGGTCGGTGCGCTGCTGGTAGGGGCTTCCTGCGCCCAGGCGCTGGCGTTCGCCTGGGGTATTCCGGCCTTGGGCGTGCACCACATGGAAGGTCACTTGCTGGCACCAATGCTGGAAGAGCAGCCACCGGAGTTTCCATTCGTCGCCTTGTTGGTATCCGGCGGTCATACCCAGCTGGTTCGGGTCGATGGCATCGGCCAGTACGAGCTGTTGGGCGAGACGCTGGATGATGCGGCAGGCGAGGCGTTCGACAAGACCGCGAAGATGATCGGTCTGAATTATCCCGGTGGGCCTGAAATTGCCCGTCTGGCCACTCAAGGCGTACCGGGACGGTTTGTCTTCCCACGGCCAATGACCGATCGTCCTGGCCTCGATTTCAGTTTCAGCGGCTTGAAAACCTTCGCCCTCAACACCTGGCAGCAGTGTGTCAGCGCTGGAGACGACGGTGAGCAAACCCGTTGCGACATCTCCCTCGCGTTCCAGCAGGCCGTGGTGGAAACTTTGACCATCAAGTGCAAGCGTGCCCTGAAGCAGACCGGTCTCAAGCGCCTGGTGATCGCCGGGGGCGTGAGCGCCAACAAGGCCTTGCGCGAGGCTCTGGAAAAGATGCTCGCGGAGATGAACGGCAATGTGTTCTATGCTCGCCCCCAGTTCTGCACCGACAACGGCGCGATGATCGCCTTTGCCGGTTGCCAGCGCTTGCAGGCCGGGCAACAGGAGGGCCTGGCAATCACTGTGCAGGCGCGTTGGCCGATGGAGCAGTTGTCGGCTCTTTAGAGGCTGCGTGACGGCGTAAGCTTGAGTCCTTTGATCGTCGAGGTCTCAGAAATGCCGTTCGCGGCCGGCAAACAGGTCGCGCAGATTGCCGCGATGGCGCCAGACGATCAGCAGCGTCAGCACGCTCATCGGCAGCAGCGCTTCGGGCTCCTGCCAGGCCAGCAGTGGCAGGGTCAGGGGCGTGGCGATCAGGGCGGCCAGCGAGCTGGTACGGGTGAGGTAGAAGGTCAGCGCCCAGGCGGCGACGGCCAGCAGGGCGGCTGGAGGATAGAGTCCCAGCAGCATGCCGGCGGCGGTGGCGACACCTTTGCCGCCGCGAAAGCGGAAATACAAAGGGAACAGGTGGCCAAGGACGGCGTAGAGTCCGACCCAGGCCTGTTGTTGCAGCGAGAGCCCCGCAAGGTGCGCGATCAGTACGGGCACCAGGCCCTTGCAGAGATCCCCCAGCAGGGTCAGGACGGCGAGTTTCTTGCCGGCCAGGCGCAACATGTTGGTGGCGCCGGCATTACCCGAGCCACTCATTCGCGGATCGGGATTGCCCGTCAGGCGGCTGAGCAAAATGGCGAAGGACAGAGAGCCAAGCAGGTAGGCGAGAATCGCCAGTAACCAAAACATGCTAACTATTCCGGGCGAGGAAGCCCTGATTCTAACGGCGCATTGCGCCCTTGTCGTGCTGCGGAGAAGAGTGCTTGGACAGAGTGTTTATCGAAGGACTGGAAGTGGACACCGTGATTGGAGCCTACGACTGGGAGCGGGGCATCCGACAGTGCCTGCGTCTTGATCTGAGCTTTGCCTGGGATAATCGCCCGGCCGCCGCAGGGGATGATCTGACGCTGGCGCTGGATTACGCCAGCGTTTCCACGCGGATCCAGGCGTTTGCCGAGCAGGCCCAGTACCAGTTGGTGGAAACCTTTGCCGAGCGTCTTGCCGAAGTGCTGATGAGTGAGTTCCACATCCCTTGGCTGCATTTGAAACTGACCAAGCCGGGTGCCGTTGCGGCGGCCACGGGCGTGGGTGTGGAGATCGAGCGCGGATGTCGCTGACTCAGGTGTTTCTGGGGCTTGGTAGCAATATCGAGCGCGAGGTCCACCTGTGCGCCGGGCTCGATGCCCTGGCCGGCTTCCTGGTGGACATGCGTTGTTCGGCGGTGTTCGAAAGCCAGCCGGTGGGGATCAAGAGCGGCCCGTTCTTCAATCTGGTGGTGGCGGGCCACACCGATCTGCCATTGATCGAGCTGGATCGACGCCTGAAGTTCATCGAGGCGGACAACGGCCGCTATGCCCCGGACCGCAAAGGCTTGCCGCTGGACATCGATGTGTTGCTGTACGGCGATCTGACCGGCAATTTCGATGGTCTGATCCTGCCTCGCGCTGAGATCCTGAAGAATGCCTTCGTGCTCTGGCCGTTGTCGTTGATGGCTCCTGAGCGGGTGCATCCGCTGGTCGGCAAGAGCCTGGCGGCGCTCTGGCAGGAAGCGCAGATCGATCAGGTGCTGGCGCCGGTGGCATTCGAATGGCGGGGCCGGCAACTGACGCCTCCGGGCCTGTAGTCCCCTGCCCAGGCATCTGACGCGGGCAAGGCCTGTGCCTTGCCCGCGTCAGGGGCTCAAGGTGTGGGCGGCTCCTTGTAGGCCTTGAGCGCTTTCAGTCGCTCCAGTCTCAGCGCCTCGCCCAGCGCCGGGCCTTTGAAGCCTTGCTCAAGCAACGGCTGGACCGCCACTGCCCGGGCCACATTGGCCGCGCCGCGCAGATAGTCCGCTTGGGGGTAGGGGCGCGACTCCAATCCCAGTCGCCCGCGGGCATCCATCTCGCAAGCGGCAATGAACTCTTCAAAGCGCTGCGGGCGGCGGAACACGTCGAAGCTTTGCAGCAGTTCCAGCAGTGTCGAGGCTTTCAGTTCCTGTGCCTTGTGGGCGTGGGTGTGGTACTGGCCTACCAGCAATGCCAGGTCCTGGCATTCCCGAGGCACCTTGAAGCGCTCATTGACGGCCTTGATCAGCTCCAGCCCCTTGTGTTCGTGTCCGATGTGCCGGGGCCACTCCTGCTCGGGGGTAACGCCTTTGCCCAGGTCGTGCAGCAGGCAGGCCCAGCGTACCGAGAGGGGCTGTTGGTGCAGTGCCGCTTGCTGCAGAACGCTGAGGGTATGCAGGCCGGTGTCTATCTCCGGATGGTGTACAGCTGGCTGGGGAACGCCGAACAGAGCGTCAACCTCGGGCATCAGCACCGCCAGGGCGCCGCAGTCTCGGAGCACCTGGATGAAGACCTGGGGCTGTTCTTCCATCAGGGCCCGGGAAATCTCCTTCCAACTGCGCTCCGCCGTGAGCGCCTGCAGCTCGCCTGACTCGCTGAGTTCACGCATCAGTTCGAGCGTCTCTGCGGCCACCCGGAAACCCAGGCCGGCATAGCGTGCGGCGAATCGCGCTACTCGCAGTACTCGAAGGGGATCTTCGACGAATGCCGGGGAAACATGACGCAACAGCCGTTCTTGAAGATCCTTCTGGCCGTGATAGGGGTCAGTCACCAGGCCCTGATCATCCTCGGCCATGGCGTTGATCGTCAGGTCGCGGCGAATCAGGTCTTCTTCCAGGGTGACTTCCGGGCTGGCGTGGAAGGTGAACCCGCCGTAACCGTGCCCGCTCTTGCGCTCGGTTCGGGCCAGGGCGTATTCCTCGCCATTCTTGGGGTGTAGAAACACCGGAAAATCGGCCCCAACCGGGCGAAAGCCCTGGGCGATCATGTCTTCCGCGCTGGCACCGACTACCACCCAGTCGATATCGGTGACCGGCCTGCCGAGCAAGCGATCGCGCACTGCGCCGCCGACTTTGTAAATCCGCATAAAAAACCTCCGTTAGCGCGACAGAATAACGCTTGTGTCGGGCTGACGGAGGACTGTTGTTGGGTTCAGAGGTGGATGACTGCCAGGTCCAGCCGGCCATAGTCGTTGTCGTTGTGATCGCTTCTTGGTGGCACGTGATGGGTTTTCACCACTTGATCGCCCTGCAGGGTTTCCAGGTGGATGTCGAAGCCCCAGAGGCGATGCAGGTGCTTGAGTACCTCGTCGGTGGAGTCGCCAAGGGGTTTGCGATCGTGTTGCTGGTGGCGCAGGGTCAGCGAGCGGTCGCCACGGCGGTCGATACTCCAGATCTGTACGTTGGGTTCGCGGTTGCCCAGGTTGTATTGCGCGGCCAGGGTTTCGCGGATGATCCGATAGCCGCTTTCGTCGTGGATCGCCGGCACCAGCAGGTCGTCCTTCTGGTCGTCATCCATGATGCTGAACAGCTTGAGATCGCGGATCACCTTGGGCGACAGGTACTGCAGGATGAAGCTTTCGTCCTTGAAGCTGCTCATGGCGAACTTGATGCTGGACAGCCAGTCGGTGCCGGCCAGTTCAGGGAACCAGCGGCGGTCCTCTTCCGTGGGTTCCTCGCATATGCGACGGATGTCCCGGTACATGGCAAAGCCCAGGGCGTAGGGGTTGATGCCGCTGTAGTAAGGACTGTCGAAGCCCGGTTGAAAAACCACGCTGGTATGGGAGGCGAGGAACTCCATCATGAAGCCATCGGTCACCAGGCCTTCGTCGTACAGATCATTCATCAGGGTGTAGTGCCAGAAGGTCGCCCAGCCTTCGTTCATCACCTGGGTCTGGCGCTGCGGGTAGAAGTACTGGGCGATCTTGCGCACGATGCGCACGATCTCCCGCTGCCAGGGCTCCAGCAAGGGCGCGTGCTTTTCAATGAAGTACAGGATGTTTTCCTGAGGCTCGGCGGGGAAGCGCGCATTGTCCTTGTCGCTGTATTTGTCCGCGCCTTTGGGAATGGTGCGCCACAGATCGTTGATCTGTTTCTGCAGGTGCTCTTCCCGGTCTTTCTGGCGACGTCGCTCTTCCTCGGCAGAGATCGGGTAAGGCCGCTTGTAGCGGTCGACGCCGTAGTTCATCAGGGCATGGCAGGAATCCAGCAGATCCTCCACGGCATCGATGCCATGGCGCTCCTCGCACTGCATGATGTACTGCTTGGCGAACACCAGGTAGTCGATGATCGAGCTGGCATCGGTCCAGGTGCGGAACAGGTAGTTGCCCTTGAAGAAGCTGTTGTGGCCATAGCAGGCATGCGCGACTACCAGCGCCTGCATGCAGATGGTGTTCTCCTCCATCAGGTAGGCGATGCAAGGGTCTGAATTGATCACAATCTCGTAGGCCAGCCCCATCTGCCCGCGGCTGTAGGATTTTTCAGTGCTGAGAAAGTGCTTGCCGTAGGACCAATGGTGATAACCCAGGGGCATGCCCACCGAGGCATAGGCATCCATCATCTGCTCGGCAGTGATCACTTCGATCTGGTTGGGGTAGGTATCCAGGGCATAGCGAGCCGCGATACGGCTGATTTCGCGGTCGTAGGCCTGGATCAGCTCGAACGTCCATTCCGAGCCGGTGGAGATAGGTTGGCGCTTCTGCTCTCTGGCGGTCATGTCACTAACCTGCGCTGGAAGAGTTCACGGAAGACCGGATAGATATCGCCGGCCGAAACCAGTTGTTGCTGGGCGAACGTGTCGGAGAAGGCCTCGGCGATACGTTCGTATTCGAACCACAGGGCCTGATGCTCTCGTGGAGTGATCTCCACGTAGGTGTAGTACTGCACGAAAGGCATGATCTGGTTGATCAGGATATCGCGGCAGATGGGCGAGTCATCGTTCCAGTTGTCGCCGTCGGAAGCTTGCGCGGCGTAGATGTTCCATTCGTTGCTGGGGTAGCGTTCGGCCATGATCTCCTGCATCAGTTTCAGGGCGCTGGAGACAATGGTCCCGCCGGTTTCCCTGGAATAGAAGAACTCTTCCTCGTCCACTTCACGGGCGCTGGTGTGATGGCGGATGAAAACCACGTCGATCTTGTCGTAGTTGCGCTTGAGGAACAGATACAAAAGGATGAAGAAGCGTTTGGCGATGTCCTTGGTGGCCTGCGTCATGGAGCCGGAGACGTCCATCAGGCAGAACATCACTGCCTTGGAACTGGGGTTGGGCTGCTTCACCAACAGGTTGTACTTGAGGTCGAAGGTGTCGAGGAAGGGCACGCGATGAATGCGAGCGCTGAGGCGTTCGATTTCTGCTTCAAGTTCCTGAATATCGCCGAAATTATCCGGCTCTTCGCGTTTCAGGCGTTCCAGCTCTTCCTTCACCTCCCGCAACTTGGCCCGGCTGCTGCCGGACAGGGCGATGCGTCGGGCGTGGGCTGAGCGCAAGGTGCGGATGATATTGATCCGCGACGGATTGCCCTCGTTGCTGATCCCCGCTCTTACGGTCTTGAAGGTGTCGGTGCCGCTCAGGTTGCGTTTAACCAGGTTGGGCAGCTCCAAGTCTTCGAACATGAACTCGAGGAATTCTTCCTGGGTGATCTGGAAGACGAATTCGTCCATGCCTTCGCCGGAGTTGCCGGCCTTGCCGCGGCCCCCGCCACCGCCGCCACCCTGAGGCCTGGCGATATGTTCGCCAGCGGTAAATTCCTTGTTTCCGGGATGGACCACGGTCTGCTTGCCACCACGGCCGTGGTGCAGCACCGGTTCGTCGATATCCCGACCGGGAATACTGATTTGTTCGCCGTGCTCCATGTCAGTGATGGAGCGGCGGCTGACGGCCTCTTCGACGGCCTTTTTAATATGGTCACGGTAACGCCGCAGGAAGCGCTGGCGGTTCACCGTGCTCTTGTTCTTGCCATTGAGACGTCGGTCGATCACATAGCTCATGGGCCCCTCCGGGGAGCTTCAAGACATAAGCCTCAAGCCGCAAGCCGCGCAGCGGCGGGGCCCGGGAAGGCTCCGCAGCATCGCGCTTGCAGCTCGTAGCTAGAAGCTTGCCGCTGCATCACTGCGATTTTCTGACCCGCAGATACCATTCGGACAGCAGCCGGACCTGTTTGTCGGTGTAGCCGCGCTCGACCATTCGTGTGACGAAGTCGTTGTGTTTCTGTTGATCCTCCTTGCTGGCCTTGGCGTTGAAGCTGATGACCGGCAGCAGGTCCTCGGTGTTGGAGAACATTTTCTTCTCGATGACCACCCGCAGTTTTTCGTAGCTGAGCCAGGTGGGGTTCTTGCCGTTGTTGTTGGCCCGGGCGCGCAGGACGAAGTTGACGATCTCGTTGCGGAAATCTTTCGGGTTGCTGATGCCAGCAGGTTTCTCGATCTTCTCCAGTTCCTCGTTGAGGGCCACGCGATTGAGGATCTCGCCGGTTTCCGGATCGCGGTATTCCTGATCCTGAATCCAGAAGTCTGCATAGAGCACATAGCGGTCGAAGATGTTCTGGCCGTACTCGCTGTAGGACTCCAGGTAAGCGGTCTGAATCTCCTTGCCGATGAACTCGATGTAGCGCGGCGCCAGGTATTCCTTGAGGAAGCGCAGGTAGCGCTCGCGGGTTTCCGCCTGGAACTGTTCCTGCTCGATCTGCTGTTCCAGCACATACAGCAGGTGCACCGGGTTGGCCGCCACTTCATGGGGGTCGAAGTTGAAGACTTTCGACAGGATCTTGAAGGCGAACCGGGTCGACAGGCCATTCATCCCCTCATCGACGCCGGCGCTGTCGCGGTATTCCTGGATCGACTTGGCCTTGGGATCGGTGTCCTTGAGGTTTTCACCGTCATAGACCCGCATCTTCGAGTAGATGTTGGAGTTCTCCGGCTCCTTGAGGCGCGACAGCACAGTGAACTGCGCCAGCATTTTCAGGGTGTCGGGGGCGCAATGGGCCTTGGCCAGGGAGCTGTTGAACAGCAGCTTGTCGTAGATCTTCACTTCATCGGTGACGCGCAGGCAGTAAGGCACCTTGACGATATAGATCCGGTCGATGAAGGCTTCGTTGTTCTTGTTGTTGCGGAAGGTGTGCCACTCCGATTCGTTGGAGTGAGCCAGCAGGATGCCGGTGAAGGGGATCGCCCCCAGCCCCTCGGTGCTGTTGTAGTTACCTTCCTGGGTTGCGGTCAGCAATGGGTGCAGCACCTTGATGGGTGCCTTGAACATCTCGACGAATTCCATCAGGCCCTGGTTGGCCCGGCAGAGTGCCCCGGAGTAGCTGTAGGCATCGGCATCGTTCTGCGGGAATTCTTCCAGCTTGCGGATATCCACCTTGCCGACCAGTGCCGAAATGTCCTGGTTGTTCTCGTCCCCGGGCTCGGTCTTGGCCACGGCGATCTGGTTGAGAATCGACGGGTACAGCTTCACCACGCGGAACTGGCTGATGTCGCCGCCAAACTCCGACAGGCGCTTGGTGGCCCAGGGCGACATGATGGTGTTGAGATAGCGCCGGGGAATGCCGAAATCCTCTTCGAGAATCGCGCCATCTTCCGTGGCGTTGAACAGCCCCAGTGGCGATTCAAAGACCGGGGAACCCTTGATGGCGTAGAAGGGCACTTTCTCGATCAGTTGCTTGAGCTTCTCGGCCAGGGACGATTTACCACCGCCCACCGGACCCAGGAGGTAGAGGATCTGTTTCTTCTCTTCCAGGCCCTGAGCGGCGTGTCGGAAGTAGGAGACGATCTGGTCGATGCATTCTTCCATGCCATGGAAGTCTTCAAAGGCCGGATAGCGCCGGATCACCTTGTTGGAAAAGATTCGCGACAGCCTCGAGTTGGTCGAAGTGTCCAGCAGTTCTGGCTCGCCGATGGCCAATAGCAGGCGTTCGGCGGCGGATGCATAGGCGCTTCGGTCCTTCTTGCACAGCTCCAGGTATTCCTGCAGCGAGAACTCTTCCTGGCGTGTGGATTCGAAGCGCTGTTGGAAGTGGCTAAAAATACTCATGACGTCACCTCGCTCGATACGTTGAGCCGGCGTCGGATCAGTCAGTCAAGTGCTGGCGAGCAACTGAAAATCCAGTTGCCGTTTACCCCCCAGAACACTTCCAAAGCTATCGACCTTGAAAGCTAGTACCGATGACCCACTCGCCGGTGTACCGGCTCTCCCCTGATTTGGATGGCCTGAGGCTAAGGATAGTTCGGAATCCGGGAGGTCAAGGCGAGATGGGGAATTAGTTGCGCACTACCGTTCGTCCGGTGGCGCGTCAGCCCGCGTAGTACGCGGGCTGGAGCCCGGGAAAAAAATTATTCGGCGGTGCCTTGGGCGATTTCCGTCGGGTAGGTGCTACGCCACAGTTCGAAGCCGCCGTCGAGGCTGTAGACATCGGAAAACCCCTGGCTGACCAGATATGCGGCGGCGCTCTGGCTGGAGTTTCCGTGATAGCAGACCACCACCAGCGGGGCGTCCAGGTCGGCGCCGCGAATGAAATCGGAAATGGAGTGATTATCCAGATGCTGCGAGCCGCTGATATGGCTCAGGGCATAGGTTTGCGGGTCGCGGATGTCCACCACCACGGCGCCTTGCTCGCGCAGTGCCTGGGCCTGTTCTGGGGGAATGCGTTTGAATTCGCTCATGGCGGGCTCCTGGAGCTTGATAGTCAGCGCCGACTAGCGCTTTGCCGAGACGGGCAAGGGGTTGGGGGAAAGGTTTGCGGCGTGTCCCTGAGCATCGCAATCACAGGTAAGGCGCACGCCGCTGTCGACATTCAGCAGGGTCATGGACCCGCCCCAGACGCAGCCGCTGTCGAGGGCGAAAATACCGGGTTGGTTGCTGTGGCCTTCCAGGGCCGCCCAGTGGCCGAAGATGATCTTCAGGTCCCGGGTCTTGCGCTCCTTGTGACTGAACCAGGGGGCATAGCCCGCCGGGGCGGTATCCAGTCCTTCCTTGCTCTTGAGGTCGAGCTTGCCCTCGCTGGTGCAGAAGCGCATGCGGGTGAAATAGTTGGTGATGACCCGCAGGCGGGTCACGCCCTTGAGGTCGCTGTCCCATTTCGCCGGATCGTTGCCGTACATGCCGTCCAGAAAGGGTTCGAAGAGGTTGTCGTCGCGAAGCGCTTCTTCCACCTCGGCGGCGCATTTGAGGGCCTTTTTCAGCGACCACTGAGGGGCGATGCCAGCATGCACCAGTGCCACATTGCGGGCTTCGTCGTAGTGCATCAGTTTTTGCTGGCGCAACCACTGCAGCAGCTCTTCGCGGTCGGGAGCCTCAAGGATCTCGCGCAAGGTATCGGACTTTTTCAGGCGCTCGATGTTGCGCCAGGCGGCCAGCAGGTGCAGGTCATGATTGCCCAGCACGCAGACCAGGGAGTCGCGGATCGAGTACAGGTAGCGCAGGGTTTCCAGCGACTGCGGGCCACGGTTGACCAGGTCGCCCACCAGCCACAGGCGATCCCGGGTTGGGTCGAAGGCGACTTGTGCAAGCAGGCACTGCAGCGGCTCCAGGCAGCCTTGCAGGTCGCCGACAGCGTACGTTGCCATCAGTGCAAGGCTCCGGGGACCGCCAGGCGGAAGGGCGCGATGATGGCGTCGAACTGTTTGCCGTCTTCGGCGAGCATCTGATAGCTGCCCTGCATGTTGCCGACCCGAGTGGTCATCACGGTGCCGCTGCTGTAGGTGTGGCTTTTGCCGGCGGCGATCAGCGGTTGCTGGCCCACCACGCCGGCGCCGCGCACTTCTTCCACGTGACCGTCGCCGTCGGTGATCACCCAGTGCCGGGACAGCAGCTTGGCCGGGAGCGAGCCATTGTTATGAACGGTGATGGTGTAGGCGAATGCGAAGCGGTTTTGCTCGGGTTGCGATTGGTCTGCCAGAAAGCGGGTGACGACGCTGACATCGACCTGATAACGAGGATCGGACATGCAAGAGGCCTTTAAAGCAAAGCGGGGCGCGGGACAAAGCTGATGGAGGTCAGTCTAGGTCAAGTACCGGGTAGTAAACCAGACATCCTGTCCGGCGTCCTACCCGATCTCGGGCAGGGGGAGCGCTCAGTCGGCGGCAGGCTTGGGCTGGTTGGCCAGCTGGTCGGCCAGGCGCACGAAAGCGGCCAGGTCCAATTGCTCGGGGCGCAGGCTGCCGTCGACGCCGGCCGCTTCGATCTCGGCGCTGCTGAGGAGGGCCTTGAGGGTGTTGCGCAGGGTCTTGCGGCGCTGGTTGAAGGCTTCGCGCACGATGCGTTCCAGCAGCCGGTGATCCTTGGCTGGGTGTGGCAGTACCGCATGAGGCACCAGGCGCACGATGGCCGAGTCGACTTTCGGTGGCGGGTTGAAGGCGCCAGGACCGACGTTGAACAGGTGTTCCACGCGGCAGTGATACTGGACCATGATCGACAGGCGGCCCCAGTCACCGCCGCCGGGACCGGCTGCCAGACGCTCGACCACTTCCTTTTGCAGCATGAAGTGCATGTCGCGGATCAGCCCGGCGTTCTGCAGCAGGTGGAAGATCAGCGGAGTGGAGATGTTGTAGGGCAGGTTGCCGACCACCCGCAGGCTGCTTGGCGCCGCGCCCAGGGTGTTGAAGTCGAACTTCAAGGCGTCGCCCTGGTGCAGGTTGAAGTTGCTCTTGCCGGCGAACTGCTGGTTGAGGATCGGGATCAGGTCCTTATCCAGCTCCACCACATCCAACTGCGCGCCGCTGCCCAGCAGGCCTTCGGTCAGGGCGCCCTGGCCCGGGCCGATTTCCAGCATGCGGTCTTCGGGCTTGGCGTGGATGGCCCGCAGGATGCGGTCGATGACGCCGGCGTCGTGCAGGAAGTTCTGGCCGAAGCGCTTGCGCGCCCGGTGTTGGTATTGCTCGCTCATAAACGGTTCTCGGCCATCTGGTAGGCGGTTTCCAGGGCGACCTGCAGGCTGCCGGTGTCGATCTTGCCGCTGCCGGCCAGGTCCAGGGCGGTGCCATGGTCGACGGAGGTGCGGATGATCGGCAGGCCGAGCGTCACATTGACGGCCGCGCCGAAGCCTTTGTATTTCAGCACGGGCAAGCCTTGGTCGTGGTACATCGCCAGCACTGCATCGCAGTGCTCCAGATATTTGGGGGTAAACAGAGTGTCCGCAGGCAAAGGACCGCGCAGGTCCATGCCCTCATTGCGCAGGCGCTCCAGGGTGGGTTCGATGATGTCGATTTCTTCGCGGCCCAGGTGTCCGCCTTCGCCGGCATGAGGGTTGAGCCCGCACACCAGGATACGTGGCTGGGGGATGCCGAACTTGCGCTGCAAGTCGGCATGCAGGATCCGTGTGACCCGTTCCAGGCGCTCGACGGTAATGGCGTCGGCAATCTCCCGCAAGGGCAGGTGGGTGGTCACCAGGGCCACGCGCAAGCCACGGGTGGCCAGCATCATTACCACTTGTTCGGTGTGGGTCAGGTCCGCGAGAAACTCGGTATGCCCGGAAAAGGCGATCCCGGAGTCGTTGATCACGCCCTTGTGCACGGGGGCAGTGATCATGCCGGCAAAGTGCCCATCCAGGCAGCCCTGGCCGGCGCGGGTCAGGGTTTCCAGGACGAAGGCGGCATTGGCCTGATCCAGTTGGCCACTGACCACTGGTTTGCCGAGGGGCGTGTCCCAGACATAGAGGCTGTCTGCGGGTGCGGGCTCAGTCGGCAGTTGCTCCAGGGTTACCGGCAGCAGATTGACTGCCACGCCCAGCTGCGCGGCCCGTTCAAGGAGCAGGTCGCGGCTGGTAATGGCAATCAGGGGATGGGGCTGGGGTTGCGAGGCGAGCAGCAGGCATAGGTCAGGACCTATACCCGCTGGTTCGCCGGGTGTCAGAGCGAAACGTCTGGGTTTCACTGTGCCGCCTGTTCAGCGCCAGGCAGCTTGATTTCGACGTAGGCTTCGTCACGGATCTGCCGCAACCAGGTCTGCAGTTCTTCGTCGTACTTGCGATTACGCAGCACGGTCATGGCTTGCTGCTCACGGGCCTGACTGGTGCTGTCGGTGGCGCGACGGCCAAGGACTTCCAGTACGTGCCAGCCATAAGGGCTCTTGAACGGCTTGGATAGCTGACCTTGTGGGGTCTTGGCCATCACTTCGCGGAATTCCGGCACCAAGGCATTCGGGTCGATCCAGTTGAGATCGCCACCATTGAGCGCCGAGCCCGGGTCTTCCGAGTAGCTTTTCGCCAGTTCGGCGAAGTCTTCGCCGGCTTCGATGCGCTCGTAGAGCTTCTGCGCCAGGCGCTTGGTTTCTTCTTCGCTGCGAATCTCGCTTGGCTTGATCAGGATGTGGCGTACATGCACTTCGTCACGCACCTGATTGCCGCCGCCACGTTTGTCCAGCAGCTTGAGGATAATGAAGCCGCCTGGGGTGCGAGCAGGCTGGGTGATGTCACCGACGGCCATTGCGCTCAGTTCGCGATCGAACGGAGGTGGCAGTTGAGCGGCTTTGCGCCAGCCCATATCGCCGCCTTCCAGGGCGTTGTCGCTGCCGGAACGGGCAATCGCCAGCTGGGCGAAGTCCGCGCCTTGCTTGAGTTGCTGGTACACGTCCATGGCCTGGCGGGCGGCACTCTGAATCGCTTCGGAGTTGGCGCTTTCCGGGGTAGGGATCAGGATATTGGCCAGGTGCAGTTCTTCGGAGAGCTGCATCTTGCCCAGGTCCGAGGCCAGGAAGTTCTTCACTTCCTGCTCCGATACCTGAATGCGTTCGGCCACACGGCGTTGACGCACGCGGCTGATGATCATCTCGCGGCGAACCTGATCACGCGCGTCTTCATAAGACAGGCCATCGTGAGCCAGGGCGGCGCGGAACTGCTCGATGCTCATGCTGTTGCGCTGGGCAATGGTGCCGATAGCCTGGTTCAGCTCTTCATCGGTGATGCGGATGCCGGAGCGTTCGCCAATCTGCAGTTGCAGGTTTTCAACGATCAGGCGCTCCAGAACCTGCTGTTCCAGAACGCTGGTAGGCGGCACGCCACCGCCACGCTTGGCGATGGTTTGCTGGACTTCGTGAACCCGCTGGTCCAACTGGCTCTGCATGACCACGTCGTTATCGACGATGGCCACGACCTTGTCGATGGACTGCACCGCGGCGCTGGCCGCGGTACTCAGGAACAGCGCGCCCAGCATCAGCGGGCGCAGACAATCAGAAAGCTTGGTCTTCACGTTCACGATAACCTTGGATGCCTTTGTCGAGGAAGCTCTCTACTTTGGTGCCCATGACGCCACCGAGACCCTTCAGAACAATTTGGAGGAAGATGCCGCGGTCGCCTTTCTCGTTCTCCGGAGCGTTCTGACTGAACTCGTCATACTTGACCCAGTAACGGCTGATCAGGCGCAGTTTCCAGCAGCAGTTGTCGTATTCGAAACCACCGAAGGCCTCGAGCGTGCGGTTACGGTTGTAGTCGTACTGCCAACGGCTGATGGCGTTCCATTGCGGCACGATCGGCCAGATCACCGAGAAGTCATGCTGCTGGATCTTGTAGTAGTCCTTCACGTAGCCAGGTTGGCCCGGAGTGCCATAGTCGCCGCCCATTTTCCAGGTGCCGCTGTTCTGGTCATAGCGGATCTGGTCGTTGCGATAGCGATAGCCGGCGTTGATAACCTTGTTCGGGTTGTCTTCAGGCTGGTAGTGGAGCATCGCACTGCCGGAGCGCGTGCTGTGGCTGTCCGGGTCCCAGTTGTAGTCGGCAGTGGTGCGCCAGTCGCGGTTGTAGCGGTATTCGTATTCAAGCGCGTAAGGCGAGACATTGGACGTGGCGTCGGCGCGGGTGCGGTAGTCGATACCCGGGAGCTGGACGGTGCGGTCCTTGAAGTACATAGCCTGACCGACGCTGATGCGTTGACGCTGGAAGCCGTTGTCTTCGATCCAGCGGCTGGTCACGCCCAGAGACAGCTTGTTCTCGTCGCCGACGCGGTCGGAGCCGGAGAAGCGGTTGTCACGGAACAGCGAGGCGTAGTTGAAGGTGTACTCGCCGGTATCGAACACCGGGATGTCCTTCTGGTCTTCCTTGGGTACATAGAGGTAGAACGCGCGCGGTTCCAGGGTCTGGCGGTAGTTCTTGCCAAACCATTGGGTATTGCGGTCGAAGTACAGGCCGCCGTCGAGGCTGGCGATTGGGACGCCGCGGTTCTGCGAGCTCTTGAACGATTCGCCCAGTGCGGAAGAGTTATTCCGGTTCTTGATGAGGTCGCTTTTACCTTGGCCATCCAGATCAAGGTTGTACTGGGTGTACATGTACTTGAGGGACGGTGTCAGGTAGCCGTAGCTCCAGTTCAGCGGCAGGCTGACGCCAGGCTTGAGGTTCAGGCGGTCACCGTTGGAGCGGGCCAGACCAGCAACGTTTTCATCCAGGCGACGAGTTCCGATTGCATTGCCGCTAGCATCGAATGGGCCGCCGTCCTTGTCAAAGTAGTTGCCTTTCCTCAGGTCGCGTTCGAACCGCACCAGCTCGGTTTCATAGGTGAAATCCAAACCCTGCGGGTGGTACGGCAAGGCACCGTTGAAGGTGATCTGCGGCAGGCGGTTGTACGGGGTGATGTTGGATACGCTTGCCAGCTCGTACTCCTGTACGTTGAGGCGCGCAGTGTAGTCATCGCCACGATAGGTCACGACGCCTTGCTGGTTGACGTAGTCGGTGGACGACTTCACCCCCAGCTGATCGGTCTGCAGATCCTGGAAATAGTAAGGATCGCTGATCTTGGTGTAGTCGACCTCGGTCATCAGACGCGAATCAAGCCCGCCCTTGTGCTGCCAGTTGAGCATGTAGCGAGTTTTTTCGTAGTCGGTCTGCTTGCTGCGATCGGTATCGTCGTCGTTGAGGTAGGCGGCGCCGAACTGACCTTCGCTGCTCTTGGTCAGGTAGCGGAACTCGCCTTCCATCAACAGGCCGCGCTTGGCCATGTAGCGTGGGTACAACGTGGCGTCGTAGTTCGGTGCCAGGTTGAAGTAGTACGGCGTGACCAGCATGAAGCCGGTATCACCACCACTGCTAATGCTCGGCGGCAGGAAGCCGGACTGGCGACGGTCGTCGATCGGGAAGTAGATATACGGGGTGTAGAGCACCGGAATGTCTTTGACCCGCAAGGTCACGTTGGTCGCGGTGCCGAAGCCGGTGGCCGGGTTCAAGGTGATGTTGTTGCCCTTGAGCTGCCAGGCGTTGCTGTTCGGTTCGCAGGTGGTGTACGTACCATCCTTGAGGCGGATGATAGCGTTTTCCGCACGCTTGGCGTACAGCGCGCTGCCCCGTACCCGCGACTTGTGCATCACGTATTCGGCGTTGTCGACCTTGGCTTCACCAGTGTCGAGCTGCACGTCGGCATGGTCGCCGACCATCAGCGTGCCGTTGTCGCGAATCCGTACGTTGCCGCTCAGTTCACCGCGATTCTCGGCCTGATACAGATTGGCCTCGTCGGCCTCGACCTGCATGCTTCCCTGACGCATGACCACGTCACCGGCCAGGGTCGCCACTTGTTCTTCCTGCTGATAACGCGAGGCCTTGGCACCGATAAAGGTCGGGGCGTCACTTTTATTCGTCTTGTCATTCATGCCAGGACGAATCGGTTCGATATAGGAACCAGAGCAGTAAGGACCGGTCTCGGCCAATTGTGCGGCGGTGAGCTTCTCGCGCGGCACCCAGTCGAGGTGGCTGTAGTCGGCACTGCGGGATTTCAGTCCACGGCCTTTGGCTTCGGTCACCAGCGTCGGCTTGTCGCCGCTGGCTGCTTCGCCCGCAGCACCGGCATCAGCTGCTGTAGCAACGCTGGAGCTGACCGAGTTGGCGTCGTGGACCGGCCGCGGAGGCAGTTGGGCTGCAGTGGCTTTCGGCGCACAGGCCCAGCCACCCGAAGCAGAGACTGAGCAGTCATACTGTTCCGCAGCGACCACGAAGGAAGTGGCTAGAGGTTGCAGGGCCAGCAAACCGCCGGTAACCAGCAACGGGAATTTTTTACGAAACGCGGGGGATTTCAATGCCATCTTATTAGTCCGGGCTTCCTGCGTGCCATCTGCCCGCGGTGTGGGCCGCACGCCTCTCGATGGTCTGAAAAAGATGCTGGATAATAAAGCATGACCCGCTTGACGGCTAGCGCCGTCGGAGACCCTTGTAATGCCTGACCAAGATGTACGCTTGCAACACCTGAAAGTTTGGCTCGATGAGCAGTTGGCGATTGTTTACGCAGAGCAAGGCTGGGGCGAAGTGCCCCCGGCGACATTGACCGCGGCCAGTAGCGACGCGAGTTTCCGCCGTTATTTCCGTTGGCAGAGTGCGGACCGCAGCTTTGTGGTCATGGATGCCCCGCCCCCCCAGGAAAATTGCAAACCCTTCGTGGACATCGCCCATTTGCTGGCGACCTCGGGCATTAACGTGCCGAAAATCTATGCACAGGATCTGGCGCGCGGCTTCCTGCTGCTCAATGACCTGGGCAACAAGACCTATCTCGACGTGATCGACGAGCACAATGCCGATACGCTGTTTGACGACGCATTGCAGGCGTTGCTGGCGTTTCAGCAACTGCCGATGGCGGCGCCGCTGCCCAGCTACGATGTGGCTCTCCTGCGTCGTGAACTCGAGCTGTTTCCCGAGTGGTACGTCGGGCGCGAGCTGGGGATCACCTTTAACGCGCAGCAACGTGAACAGTGGCAGCGGGTCAGCGATCTGTTGATCGACAGCGCGCTGGCGCAGCCCAAGGTGCTGGTGCACCGCGACTACATGCCGCGCAACCTGATGCTCAGTGAACCGAACCCGGGCGTTCTGGATTTTCAGGATGCGGTCTACGGTCCCGTGACCTATGACGTCACGTGTCTGTTCAAGGATGCCTTCCTCAGCTGGCCGGAGCCTCGGGTCCAGAACTGGCTCAGCGACTATTGGAATCGCGCTCGGGCACTGGGAATCCCGGTGCAGGACGATTTTGCAGCCTTTCTGCGTGCCAGCGACCTGATGGGTGTGCAGCGTCACCTCAAGGTGATCGGGATCTTCTCGCGGATCTGCCATCGCGACGGCAAACCCCGTTACCTGACGGATGTGCCGCGCTTCCTTGCTTATATAGAAGCGGTGCTGGCCCGCCGTCCCGAGCTGGCCGAACTGGGCCAATTGCTGCGCAGCCTGAGCCAGCCCGCGGGGAGTGAGGCATGAAGGCGATGATTCTGGCGGCCGGCAAGGGCGAGCGCATGCGCCCCCTGACCCTGACCACCCCCAAGCCACTGTTGCCGGTGGCCGGTGTTCCCCTGATCGAATACCACCTGCGAGCCCTGGCCCAGGCGGGCTTTCGCGACATCGTCATCAACCACGCCTGGCTCGGCCAGCAGATCGAGGATGCTCTGGGCGATGGCCAGCGCTGGGGCTTGAACATCCGCTACTCGGCTGAAGGCGAGCCGCTGGAAACCGCCGGCGGAATCTTCCAGGCCCTGCCATTGCTGGGGGACCAACCGTTCCTGGTGGTCAATGGCGATATCTGGACCGATTACGACTTCGCCGCATTGCGCCGCCCCCTGGCCGGGCTTGCCCACCTGGTCATGGTGGACAACCCGGCACATCACCCCAGCGGTGGTGATTTCTGCCTGGAGGGCGGGAGGTTGCACGACGCTCGCCCTGGCGTGGCGGCTCTGACCTTCAGCGGCATCTCGGTCCTGCATCCCGACTTGTTCCAAGGCTGCGTGGCCGGTCCTTCCAAGCTCGCTCCATTGCTGCGCGAAGCCATGGCCCGGGACCAGGTCAGCGGCGAGCACATGCAGGGACAGTGGATCGACGTGGGCACGATCGAGCGCCTGGCGCAGGTCGAGCGCCTGCTGCAAGCGAGTCGCTGATATGTGGTGGCCAGGGACTCTGATCGGAGCCGGAGCGGGTTTTGCAATTGCCAGCATTCCGGGGGCCATGCTTGGGGCATTGTTGGGGCAGGCGCTGGACCGGCGCCTGCAACTGCACAGCTGGGCACATGTGCGTGAGCGCCTGGGTGGACCCTCTGCGCTGCGCAACGATGAACTGTTGTTCGTACTGCTGGGGCGCCTGGCGAAAAGCGACGGTCGGGTGGTGGATGGGCACATTCAGCAAGCCCGCCAGGAAATGCGCTCGCTGGACATGAATGAAGCCGCACAGCGCAGGGCCATAGCGGCTTTCAACCGGGGCAAGTCGGGCAATGACCGTCTGCACGGTTACCTGCGGCGCCTCAGAGCCCAGCCTCACGCCGCGGAAGGGGTGTTGCGCGCCTGCTGGCGCATGGTCTGGGCCGATGGCCGGGTAGGGCCGGCGGAGCGAGAGCTGATCCAGCTCTGGGGCAAGTGGCTGGGCTGGACGTCGGAGCAGATCCAGGCCCTGGCACAGGATTATGGTCCGGCAAGACGCTCGCTGGTCGAAGCGCCGCTGAGCTATCAGGAGGCACTACGGCTGCTGGGGGTCGCCGCCACCAGCGAGCCATCGCAGATCAAGCGCGCCTATCGACGACTGCTCAGCCGTCATCACCCGGACAAGATCGCCGGCAGTGGCGCCAGTACGGAGCAAATACGCGAGGCCACGGAAAAGACTCGGGAACTGCACAGCGCCTATGCCCTGATCCGCCAGCGCCGGGATTTTCGCTGAGCTTGATAAGCCCGGGCCGCGCTGCCGTCGTCCCTCGGACGATGGCGGCCGGCGCTATCAGTTGTCGGTCTGTTGTGGGTTCAGCCAGCCGCGTACCCGGCGGAACAGTTGCTCTTGCTGGGCGGCGGCGTTGCCGGGCACGGCCTTGAGAGGGATCTGGCTGAAGTTCGAGTGCTTCAGGCGCTTGCTGGCCTGCAGTCGCTTAAGGGCGGCTTTCTGTGCGGCGCTCTTGTCGGCGTAGAAAAAGTCCGCGGTGGCTAGTTTCAGGGTCGGCGTCAGTTCCGCCAGTTGGGGTTTGCCGTTGGCTGGCGCTTGAGCGGCTACCATCACCAGTTTTTGCACTTGCGAGGGCTGCTTCTCGCTCAGGTAGCGGGCGGCCCAGTAGGCGCCCGTGCCGTGGCCCAGTAACACGATGCTGCGCGCATTCTGTTGTTCGGCGAAGGCCAGGGCCGCGTCGATCCGGGTAAAGATCCGCTCGGCATCGGCCTTGACCTGTTCCTCGGTACTTTCCGCGACGACACGGTCGGCCACGTCGGTTTCGCCGCCGGCCACCTGTTCGATGGGCTTGGCTTCAGCGCTGGCGTCCTTGGCGGTGTTGCTCTTGTCGGTAGGCGCTGGAGCCGCCTCGACCACCCGCGGCTGGGCGGCTTCGCTGAGCATGTCCGGCAGGCTCAGGCTCAGGCTGCCCCAGTCGGTGTCCGGCAATTTGTTGCGCAGTGGCGCCACGGCTTGCGGCCAGTCAGCAGTCTCACCGGCGCCGGGGAGGATAATCACCACACCCTTGGGGTCGCTGGCGTTGGCCGGCTTCCACAGGGCCAGGAAGGTGTCGCCGCCGGCTTGCAGTTGCTGTTGCTCCTGGGCCGGCAACTGACGTGCCAGGGCACTGGCGTCTTCCTGGCTGCGCTCGGGCAGGGGTTGGCGTTGCGCCGGTTGTTCCTCGGGGGCCTTGGTTTGCGCAGCCGGATCGGCGGCTTGCACAGAAAAGGTCCAGGGCAGGATCAGCGACAGGCACAATGCAGGCAGTGCCGAGCGGTGGACAAGGGGCATCGGATATTCCAGGCCAGAAGTAATTCCGGCAGCCTAATGGGTTGGTCAGTATTTGTCAGGGTGTGAGACTTCAGATGATGCTTTTTCGCTGCCTTTTGCTTATCGGCTGTGTCGGCCTTCCCTTGATAGGCTGGGCGGCGCCGACGCCCCTTGGGCCCGTGGCGGCCTTGAGCCAGGAGCAGCGGCAATGGCTTGAGCAGCACCCGGAGTTGCGAGTGGGCCTGGTGCTGCAGGCGCCCTTCGCTCAGTACGACCGGCGCCTGCAGCGTTTGTCCGGCGCCAACGTCGAACTGATGCAGGCGTTGGCCCAGGCGCTGAAGATCGAGCTCAGCTGGCGCAACTTCCCCGATCAGGCACAGCTGGAAAGAGCCTTGCGCGACGGCGAAGTAGACATGGCTCCGGGCCTGACCCAGACACCTGCCGGCCTGCGCCTGTGGCTGTTCAGCGACCCTTACATGCGCGTGCCGCAACTGGTGGTGGGGGAGCGCAAGGGGGCGGGCGCGGTAGAGCTGGAAAAGCTCGACAGCCAGGCCCGGGTAGCGGTGCGGATGCCCAGTGCGGTGGCCGACTATCTGCGTCAGACCTACCCCAACCTGAATCTGCAAGGGGTGCCCCTGGAGCGTCAGGCCCTGCAGTTGCTGCTGAGCCAGCAGGCCCGCTATGCGGTGGTGGACGAGGCCCAGCTCAGTCGCTTGTCGGCGGAGGCGGAGTTCGCCGGGCTGGCGGTGGTGGGCGACATTGGCCTGCCGCAACTGTTGCGGGTGGCGACCCGGCGCGACTGGCCGGAGCTGGCCAGCATCGTCGAAAGAGCCTTGCATGCGATCCCGGCCAAGGATCTGGAGCAACTCCACAGCCGCTGGCTGCAGCCCAAGTACCCGCGGCTGGGACAGTCCCCCGGCGTCTGGCAGAACCTCAGCCTGTTGCTGGTGATCCTGTTGCTGGCCAGCCTGGCGATCGTCTTCTGGCAGCGCCGCCAGCAACGCGGGCTGGAGCTGCGACTGTTGGCGGCTCGTGAAGACATCGCCCTGCGCGCTGCCAGCGAAGAGGCCCTGCGCCTGACGCAGTTTTCCATCGACCAGAGCACCGTGGGCATTCTCTGGGTCAACTGGGACAGCCATGTACGCTACGCCAACCGCGCGGCCGAGGAGATGCTCGGTTATCCGGCGGGCGGGGTGATCGACCGGCCGTTGATCGATTTCGAACCCAACCTGCACATGGACCGCTGGCTCAACCTGTGGAAACGCGCCCGGGCCAGCGAAGAGGGCGCGCAAAGCTTCGAGACGGAGTGTGTGCGCGCTGATGGCAGTATCCTGCCGGCGGACGTGTCATTGAGTTTCCTGCGCTTTCGCGACAGCGAGTACCTGGTGGTCTATCTCAATGACGTCACCGAGCGCCGGCGGGCCCTGGCGGCCCTGCGTGAAAGCGAAGCGCGCCTGCAGGGCATCGCCGCCAACGTTCCGGGGCTGGTGTTTCGCCTGGAGCGGGCGCCGGTCACCGGACAGATCGACTTTGCCTACATCAGCGAGGGCAGCGAGACCCTGGTGGGCTACCCACCGGCGGTCCTGGCCCACCGGGACACCGGCCTGCGCAGCCTGGTGCACCCGGACGATAAGGCCAGCTATCACCAGACCCAGGATCAGGCCCTGGATACCGACAGTGACTGGTCCTGGCAGGGTCGCATCCTGACCCGTCAGGGCCAGCAGCGCTGGGCCGAGATCAAGGCCATTACCCGGCGCCTGGATGATGGCGCCTTCGTTTGGGATGGCATTGTCTGGGACATCAGCGAAAGCAAGCGCATCGAGCTGGAGCTGGCCAGCTCTCGGGAGCAATTGCGCGAGCTGTCGGCGCACCTGGAGAGCGTGCGCGAGGAGGAAAAGGCCCGCATTGCCCGGGAAGTCCATGACGAGCTGGGACAGATGCTCACCGTGCTCAAGCTGGAAACGTCTATGTGCGAGCTGGCCTATGCCCAGCTTGACCCGGGCCTGCATGAGCGCCTCAACAGCATGAAACGCCTGATTGCCCAACTGTTCCAGCTGGTGCGCGACGTGGCCACCGCCCTGCGGCCGCCGATCCTCGATGCGGGCATCGCCTCGGCCATCGAATGGCAGGCCCGGCGTTTCGAGGCGCGGACCCAGATTCCCTGCCTGGTGCAGGTCCCGGACAACCTGCCGCGTTTGAGCGACGCCAAGGCCATCGGCCTGTTCCGCATCCTCCAGGAGGCCCTGACCAATGTCATGCGGCATGCCCAGGCGCATACTGTGGAGCTGTCCCTGACCCTGGAAGGCGCCGAACTGTGCATGAGCATCAGTGATGACGGTCTGGGTTTCGACACCGCTTCAGCGCGTCCGACCTCCTTTGGCCTGGTGGGCATGCGCGAGCGGGTGCTGATCATGGGCGGCAGCCTGGTGCTGCAAAGCGTGCAGGGCGAAGGCACCACCTTGAGCGTCCGGGTGCCCCTGGATCCAGAACAATAACGAGGAGAAGCACGTGATCCGTGTACTGGTAGCCGAAGACCACACCATTGTCCGTGAGGGCATCAAGCAACTGATCGGCTTGGCCAAGGATCTCACTGTGGTGGGGGAGGCGAGCAACGGTGAGCAACTGCTGGAAACCCTGCGCCAGGTGAGTTGCGAAGTGGTGCTGCTGGACATCTCCATGCCCGGGGTGAACGGGCTGGAGGCGATTCCGCGGATTCGCGCGCTGCACAATCCGCCGGCGATTCTGGTGCTGTCGATGCATGATGAGGCGCAGATGGCCGCCCGGGCGTTGAAGATCGGCGCTGCCGGCTACGCCACCAAGGACAGCGACCCGTCGCTGCTGCTGACCGCGATCCGCAAGGTGGCCTCGGGCGGGCGCTACATCGATCCGGATCTGGCGGACCGCATGGTCTTCGAAGTCGGCCTGACTGACGCCCGACCCTTGCATTCACTGCTGTCCGAGCGCGAATTCTCGGTCTTCGAACGCCTGGCCCAAGGGGCCAACGTCAACGACATCGCCCAGCAACTGGCGCTGAGCAGCAAGACCATCAGTACCCACAAGGCGCGGCTGATGCAGAAACTCAACGTCACATCCCTGGCCGAGCTGGTGAAGTACGCCATGGAGCACAAGTTGCTCTGACACCATCTGCAGTGCCCTCTCCACCTCCCGGGGAGGGCACTTGTCCATTTACGACATCCCCGCTGTCGGGCTTTTGCCGTTTCTTGCCGCTTGCAGCTTGCCGCTGACCACCGCCCTTATCCAATCCCGCCATCCTTGTAGGGCAATCCCTACACGCAACCTTCCAGGCGGCTGAGGCGAATCTCTCCTGAGCCCCGATTTGCGGGACTTGCGCGCTCCACTAGGCTTGCTCCACAGCCGTCTAAAACAAAAGGTGTGGGTATGAGCGAGGTCGTTTCAAGCGCTGGGGCCAACGATGTTCTGGTCAGTTTTCGTGGTGTGCAGAAGAGCTACGACGGCGAGAACCTGATCGTCAAAGACCTCAACCTGGAAATTCGCAAAGGCGAGTTCCTCACCCTGCTGGGGCCGTCCGGCTCCGGCAAGACCACCAGCCTGATGATGCTGGCCGGTTTCGAGACGCCGACCGCTGGCGAGATCCAGCTGGCCGGGCGTGCCATCAACAATGTGCCGCCGCACAAGCGTGACATCGGCATGGTGTTCCAGAACTACGCCCTGTTCCCGCACATGACCGTGGCCGAGAACCTCGGCTTTCCGCTGTCGGTGCGCGGCCTGGGCAAGACCGACATCAGTGAACGGGTCAAGCGCGTGCTGAGCATGGTCCAGCTCGATGCTTTCGCCCAGCGCTACCCGGCGCAACTGTCTGGCGGCCAGCAGCAGCGGGTGGCCCTGGCCCGCGCCCTGGTGTTCGAGCCGCAGCTGGTGCTGATGGACGAACCCCTGGGCGCCCTCGACAAGCAGCTGCGCGAACACATGCAGATGGAGATCAAACACCTGCACCAGCGCCTGGGCGTGACCGTGGTCTACGTGACCCACGACCAGGGCGAAGCCCTGACCATGTCCGACCGGGTGGCGGTGTTCCATCAGGGCGAGATCCAGCAGATCGCCCCGCCGCGGACCCTCTACGAAGAGCCGAAGAACACCTTCGTCGCCAACTTCATTGGCGAGAACAACCGTCTCAACGGCCGCCTGCACAGCCATAACGGCGAGCGCTGCGTGGTGGAGCTGGGGCGTGGCGAGAAAGTCGAGGCGCTGGCGGTGAACGTCGGCCGCGTCGGCGAGCCTGTGACCCTGTCCATCCGGCCGGAGCGCGTGAGCCTCAACGGCTCCAGCGAAAGCTGCGTCAACCGCTTCTCCGGGAGGGTGGCGGAATTCATCTATCTGGGCGACCACGTCCGGGTGCGCCTGGAAGTCTGCGGCAAGAGCGACTTCTTCGTGAAACAGCCGATTGCCGAGCTCGATCCTGCGCTGGCGGTGGGTGACGTGGTGCCGCTTGGCTGGCAAGTCGAGCACGTTCGCGCGCTTGACCCGCTTCTAGAGGCGAATTGATCGCCCCCTGCAACACCAACCTGCACGTGGAGAACACAATAAATGTTGAGATCCCTGAAATTCACCGCCCTGGCATTGGGCATGATGGGTGCGGCGCACGCCATGGCGGCGGGCCCGGACCTGACCGTGGTGTCCTTTGGCGGGGCGAACAAGGCGGCACAGGTCAAGGCGTTCTACGCCCCTTGGGAAGCGGCGGGCAATGGCAAGATCGTGGCCGGCGAGTACAACGGCGAGATGGCCAAGATCAAGGCCATGGTCGACACCAAGAGCGTGTCCTGGGACCTGGTGGAAGTCGAGTCTCCGGAACTGTCCCGCGGTTGCGACGAGGACATGTTCGAGCAACTGGACCCGGCCCTGTTCGGCAAGAGCGAAGATTACGTCAAGGGCGCTATCCAGCCATGCGGCGTAGGCTTTTTCGTCTGGTCCACGGTGCTGGCCTATAACGCCGACAAGCTGAAAGCAGCCCCCAGCAGCTGGGCCGACTTCTGGGACACCAAGAAATTCCCGGGCAAACGCGGCCTGCGCAAGGGCGCCAAGTACACCCTGGAATTCGCCCTGATGGCCGACGGTGTCGCGCCCAAGGACGTGTACAAGGTGCTGGCCGGCAAGGACGGCCAGGACCGTGCTTTCAAGAAACTCGATGAGCTCAAGCCCAACATCCAGTGGTGGGAAGCCGGCGCCCAGCCGCCGCAGTACCTGGCTTCCGGCGACGTGGTCATGAGCTCGGCCTACAACGGCCGGATTGCCGCGGTGCAGAAGGAAAGCAACCTGAAAGTGGTGTGGAACGGCGGCATCTACGACTTCGACGCCTGGGCTATCCCCAAAGGCCTGGACAAGGCTCGCGCCGAAGCTGCGAAAAAATTCATCGCCTACTCGGTCCAGCCGCAACAGCAGAAAACCTATTCGGAAAACATCGCCTACGGCCCGGCCAACACCCAGGCGGTACCGCTGCTGAGCAAGGACATCCTCAAGGACATGCCGACCACCCCGGAAAACATCGCCAACCAGGTACAGATCGACGTCAGCTTCTGGGCTGACAACGGCGAGCAGCTGGAACAGCGCTTCAACGCCTGGGCAGCCAAGTAACCACCCCCTGCTGTTGTAGGAGCGAGCTCGCTCACGAAGGCGTCATCAGCTCAAGCCTGATGTTGAAGGATGCCCTTGAATGCGCGGGCAAGCCCGCTCCTACCCCGGTGGCTTGTATTCGAAAGATCGATTCGCGGAGTTTGTCATGACCATCACCGTTCCCCTGAACGCGGTCACCGGCCCGACCTTGAAGCAGCGGCTGGCCCGTGCCGAGCGGGTCAACCGCTGGAAGGCACAGGCCTTGATCGCGCCCCTGGTGCTGTTTCTGTTGCTGGTGTTCCTGGTACCGATCGTGGCGCTGCTGTACAAGAGCGTCGGCAACCCGGAAGTGGTCGGCGGCATGCCGCGCACGGTGGCGGCCGTGAGTGCCTGGGACGGTCGTGGCCTGCCCGGCGAAGGGACCTACAAGGCCTTGAGCGAGGACCTGGCGGACGCCCGCAAGAATCAGACCCTGGGCGACCTGTCCAAGCGCCTGAACATGGAACTGGCCGGCTATCGCAGCCTGCTGACCAAGACCGCCCGCGCCTTGCCGTTCAAGGCCGAGCCCGAATCCTATAAAGAAGCCTTGGAAAGCCTGGACGAGCGTTGGGGCGACCCGGCCTACTGGCAGGCGATCCGCCGCAACACCAGCAGCCTGACCCCTTACTACCTGCTGGCGGCGGTGGACCATCGCATCGATGACCTGGGCGAACTGGCCCCGGCCACCCCGGACCAGGCCATCTATCTGGACATCTTCGCCCGGACCTTCTGGATGGGGCTGGTGATCACCGCCATCTGCCTGGTCCTGGCCTATCCCCTGGCGTACCTGCTGGCCAATCTGCCGGCACGCAAGAGCAACCTCTTGATGATCCTGGTACTGCTGCCGTTCTGGACCTCGATCCTGGTGCGGGTCGCGGCCTGGATCGTGCTGCTGCAATCCGGTGGCCTGATCAACAGTGCGCTGCTGGCCATGGGGGTGATCGACAAGCCCCTGGAGCTGGTGTTCAACCGGACCGGGGTCTACATCTCCATGGTGCATATCCTGCTGCCGTTCATGATCCTGCCGATCTACAGCGTGATGAAGGGCATTTCGCCGACCTACATGCGTGCGGCGATTTCCCTGGGTTGCCACCCGTTCGCCAGCTTCTGGCGGGTGTATTTCCCGCAAACCTATGCCGGGGTCGGCGCTGGCTGCTTGCTGGTGTTCATCCTGGCCATCGGCTACTACATCACCCCGGCCTTGCTGGGCAGCCCGAACGATCAGATGGTCAGTTACTTCGTCGCCTTCTACACCAACACCAGCATCAACTGGGGCATGGCCACGGCCCTGGGCGGCCTGCTGTTGCTGGCGACCGTCGTGCTCTATCTGATTTACAGCTGGCTGGTGGGCGCCAGCCGCCTGCGCCTGAGCTAAGGAGAGATTCGAAATGCTGAGCCCCTACATGTCTCCCGTCGAACGGATCTGGTTCTACAGCTTGCGGATTCTCTGCGGCTTGATCCTGTTGTTCCTGGTGTTGCCGGTGCTGGTGATCATCCCGCTGTCGTTCAACTCGGGGAGCTTCCTGGTGTACCCGTTGCAGGGGTTCTCGCTGCACTGGTACCAGGACTTCTTCGCCTCCGCCGAATGGATGCGGGCGCTGAAAAACAGCATCATCGTGGCCCCGGCCGCGACCCTGCTGGCCATGGTCTTCGGTACGCTCGCGGCCATCGGCCTGACCCGCGGCGACTTTCCCGGCAAGGCGCTGGTAATGGCCCTGGTGATTTCGCCGATGGTGGTGCCGGTGGTGATCATCGGTGTCGCCAGCTACCTGTTCTTCGCGCCGCTGGGCATGGGCAACAGTTTTTTCTCGCTGATCATCGTGCATGCGGTGCTCGGGGTGCCTTTCGTGATCATCACCGTGTCGGCGACCCTGCAGGGCTTCAACCATAACCTGGTGCGCGCCGCGGCGAGCCTCGGGGCTTCGCCCTTGACCACGTTCCGCCGGGTGACCTTGCCGTTGATCGCGCCCGGGGTCATCAGTGGCGCGCTGTTCGCCTTTGCCACCTCGTTCGATGAGGTGGTGGTGACCCTGTTTCTGGCCGGTCCGGAGCAAGCGACCCTGCCACGGCAGATGTTCAGCGGCATCCGTGAAAACCTCAGCCCGACCATTGCCGCGGCGGCGACGCTGCTGATTGCCTTCTCGGTGATTCTGCTGCTGACCCTGGAATGGCTGCGTGGACGCAGCGAGAAACTACGTACCGCCCAGGTGTAAAAACGCGCGGTTCCCCCGTCCGGGCCACTGAAGGGTGTTCCGGGCGAGGGACGATGGGGCATTCGTCCGCTGAATAGGCGACAACCGATAATCCACGTCTACGCTTGTGCCAGCTTTCCCCTTCTATATAAGAGGCTGCGCACATGAGTATTTCCTCTTTCAAGATCGCTCATAAGCTGCTCACCGGCAGTACCGCCATCGAGCAACTGGCCGCTGAGCTGACTCGCCTGGATGTCGACAACCCGCTGATCGTCACAGACGCCGCGCTGCTCAAGTCGGGCACGGTGGCGCTGGCGTTGGCCCATCTGGGGGAGCGCGATCACGAGATCTTCGACCGGGTGCTGCCCGATCCGGAAATCGCTATCGTCGAAGACTGCATGCAGGTCTACCGCGAAGGCGGGCATGACGGTCTGATCGGGGTGGGGGGCGGCAGCGCCATCGACATTGCCAAGAGTGTCGCGGCTTATGCCGGTTATCACGGCGCCCTGGAAGACCTGTTCGGCATCGATCAGGTGCCGCGCAAGGGGCCGCCGCTGATCGCCATTCCCACCACCGCCGGCACCGGCTCGGAAGTCACCAACGTGGCGATACTCTCGGACAGGGCTGCGCAGTTGAAGAAGGGCATTGTCAGCGACTACCTGCTGCCGGACGTGGCCCTGGTCAGCCCGCAGATGACCCTGACCTGCCCTCGCAGCGTGACCGCCGCCAGTGGCGTCGATGCCCTGGTGCACGCGATTGAAGCCTATCTGTCGCTGAGTGCCTCCGCGATCACCGATGCCCTGGCCATAGGGGCCATCAAGCTGATCGTCAAGGCGCTGCCCAAGGCCTATGCCAACCCGGCCAACCTGCAGGCCCGGGAGGATATGGCCACCGCCAGCCTGATGGCGGGCATGGCCTTCGGCAATGCCGGGGTCGGCGCGGTGCATGCGATGGCCTATCCCCTGGGGGGGCGTTTTCATATGTCCCACGGGGTCAGCAATGCCTTGCTGCTGCCCTATGTCATGACCTGGAACAAGATGGCCTGTGTCGAGCGCATGCAGGATATCGCCGAAGCCATGGGGCTGCAGACCGCGCACTTGAGTGCCAGCGAGGCCGCCGATCGGGCCGTGGACGCGATGACGGCCCTGTGCGCTGCGGTGGAGATTCCCAATGGCTTGCGCAGCTTTGGCGTGCCCGAGGAGGCGATTCCCGCCATGGCCGTGGAGGCCGCGGGGATCGAGCGTCTGATGCGCAACAATCCGCGCAGACTGAGTCCTGCCGATATCGAGAAGATCTATCGCGCGGCTTACTGATCATCGCGGTTACGGTGTGCGCTCCAAAGCATGAGGTATACAATGCGCGCCATCGTGATTCTGCTCAAAAAAGGTGCGTCATGCAGCCCTTCGCTATTGCTCCGTCGATTCTCTCCGCCGACTTCGCCCGTCTGGGCGAGGAAGTGGACAATGTCCTGGCCGCCGGTGCCGATATCGTCCACTTCGATGTCATGGACAACCACTATGTGCCGAACCTGACCATCGGCCCGATGGTCTGCTCTGCGCTGCGCAAGTACGGAATCACCGCGCCGATCGATGCGCACCTGATGGTGACTCCGGTGGATCGCATCATCGGTGACTTCATCGAGGCGGGCGCGACCTACATCACCTTTCACCCGGAAGCCACCCTGCATGTGGACCGTTCCCTGCAGATGATTCGCGAAGGTGGTTGCAAGGCCGGCCTGGTGTTCAACCCGGCGACCCCGCTGGACGTGCTCAAGTACGTGATGGACAAGGTCGACATGGTGCTGCTGATGAGCGTCAACCCGGGCTTTGGCGGGCAGAAATTCATTCCTGGAACCCTGGACAAGCTGCGCGAGGCGCGGGCCTTGATCGACGCCTCCGGCCGCGATATCCGTCTGGAAATCGATGGTGGGGTGAACGTCAACAACATCCGCGAAATAGCCGCCGCGGGCGCCGATACCTTCGTGGCCGGCTCGGCGATCTTCAACGCGCCGAACTATCGGGAAGTCATCGAGAAAATGCGCGCTGAACTGGCGCTGGCTCGGCCATGAGTGCGTTCGAGCAGCTGTTCCCGGGGCGCCTGCCGCGGCTGGTAATGTTCGACCTGGACGGCACCCTGGTCGATTCGGTGCCGGACCTCGCTGCTGCCGTGGATCAAATGCTGCTCAAGCTGGGGCGCAAGCCCGCGGGGATCGAGGCGGTGCGCGAGTGGGTCGGCAATGGCGCTCCGATGCTGGTGCGCCGGGCTCTGGCCAACAGCCTGGATGCCCAGGGCGTCGACGAAGTCGAGGCTGAACATGCCCTGGAGCTGTTCAACAGCGCCTACGAGGACAGCCACGAGCTGACCGTGGTTTATCCCGGTGTCCGCGAAACCCTCAAGTGGTTGTACAAGCAGGGCGTGGAAATGGCCCTGATTACCAACAAGCCCGAGCGTTTCGTGGCGCCCTTGCTGGATCAGATGAAGATCGGCCGGTATTTCCGCTGGATCATTGGCGGCGACACCCTGCCGCAGAAGAAACCCGATCCGGCGGCGCTGTTCTTCGTGATGAAGATGGCCAGTGTGCCGGCCTCGCAATCGCTGTTCGTCGGCGACTCGCGCAGTGACGTGCTGGCCGCCAAGGCAGCAGGAGTCAAGTGCGTAGCGCTGAGCTATGGCTACAACCATGGCCGGCCGATTGCCGAAGAGCTGCCGGCGCTGGTGATCGACGACTTGCGGGCGCTGATCCCCGGTTGCTTAGAACCTGCCGCTGAGATAACGTTGCCCGACGCTGTTCCATCCCCTTCTGGAAACTCCATCGTGGTGGTCACTCGCAAACTCTGGATGAAAGTCATCAAGGCCTTGGCCCGTTGGCGTTGGCGCGCCTGATTTTTGTCTGGCCGGCCCTGCCGGCGTGTTTGCATACCTGACTGTTAGACCCTCAAGCCACGAGGCATCCCATGATTCGCGAAGAATTCCTGCGTTTGGCCGCAGCCGGTTACAACCGTATCCCGCTGGCCTGCGAAACCCTTGCCGACTTCGACACGCCGCTGTCGATCTACCTGAAACTGGCCGATCAGCCCAACTCCTACTTGCTGGAGTCGGTGCAGGGCGGCGAGAAGTGGGGGCGCTATTCGATCATTGGCCTGCCATGCCGCACCGTGTTGCGGGTGCACGGCTTCCAGGTCAGCGTGACCCACGATGGCGTGGAGATCGAACGCCATGAAGTGACCGACCCGCTGGCCTTCGTCGAGGAATTCAAAGCCCGCTATAACGTGCCGACCATCGCCGGCCTGCCACGCTTCAACGGCGGCCTGGTGGGGTATTTCGGTTATGACTGCGTGCGTTATGTCGAGCCGCGCCTGGGCCCGTGCCCGAACCCGGATCCGATCGGCGTGCCGGATATCCTGCTGATGGTTTCCGACGCGGTGGTGGTGTTCGACAACCTGGCGGGCAAGATGCACGCCATCGTGCTGGCCGATCCAAGCCAGGAGAATGCCTTCGACGCCGGCCAGGCGCGTTTGCAGGAGTTGCTGGCACAACTGCGCCAGCCGATCACCCCGCGCCCGGGGCTGGATTTCAGCAAGCAGCAGGCCTGCGATCCGGTATTCCGCTCCAGCTTCACCCAGGCGGATTACGAGCGGGCCGTGGACACCATCAAGGAATACATCCTGGCCGGCGACTGCATGCAGGTGGTGCCATCCCAGCGCATGTCCATCGATTTTTCCGCCGCGCCCATCGATCTGTACCGGGCGCTGCGCTGCTTCAACCCGACGCCGTACATGTACTTCTTCAACTTCGGTGACTTCCATGTCGTGGGCAGCTCGCCAGAAGTGCTGGTGCGGGTCGAGGACAACCTGATTACCGTGCGGCCGATTGCCGGCACCCGCCCGCGAGGCGCTACCGAGGAAGCCGACCTGGCCCTGGAACAGGACCTGCTGTCGGACGCCAAGGAAATTGCCGAGCACCTGATGTTGATCGACCTGGGGCGCAACGACACTGGTCGGGTCTCCGAGATTGGCTCGGTGAAGCTCACCGAGAAGATGGTGATCGAGCGTTATTCCAACGTGATGCACATCGTCTCCAACGTCACCGGCCAACTGAAATCCGGCCTGACGGCGATGGACGCACTGCGAGCGATCCTGCCGGCGGGCACGTTGTCCGGCGCGCCGAAGATCCGCGCGATGGAAATCATCGACGAGCTGGAACCGGTCAAGCGTGGAGTCTACGGCGGCGCCGTGGGTTACTTCGCCTGGAACGGCAACATGGACACCGCGATTGCCATTCGAACTGCGGTGATCAAGAACGGCGAGCTGCATGTACAGGCCGGCGGCGGGATTGTTGCCGACTCGGTGCCGACCCTGGAGTGGGAAGAGACGCTGAACAAGCGTCGCGCAATGTTCCGTGCCGTGGCACTGGCTGAACAAACCCCCGCATCCAAGGCTTGAGGAGTTTCCACTATGTTGCTGATGATCGATAACTACGACTCCTTCACCTATAACGTCGTCCAGTACCTGGGCGAGTTGGGGGCCGAGGTGAAGGTGGTGCGCAATGACGAGTTGACCGTGGCTGAAATCGAGGCGCTCAAGCCGGAGCGCATCGTGGTTTCGCCCGGTCCTTGCACACCCACCGAAGCCGGCATCTCCATCGAGGCGATCAAGCATTTCGCCGGCAAGCTGCCGATTCTCGGCGTGTGCCTGGGGCACCAGTCCATCGGCCAGGCCTTTGGCGGCGAGGTAGTACGTGCCCGGCAAGTGATGCACGGCAAGACCAGCCCGGTGTTCCATCGTGACTTGGGGGTATTCACCGGCCTGAACCTGCCGCTGACGGTGACCCGCTACCACTCGCTGGTGGTCAAGCGGGACAGCCTGCCCGACTGCCTCGAAGTCACCGCCTGGACTCAACTGGACGACGGTTCCGTCGACGAGATCATGGGGCTGCGCCACAAGACGCTGAATATCGAGGGTGTGCAATTTCACCCCGAGTCTATTCTCACCGAGCAGGGCCACGAGCTGTTCGCCAACTTCCTCAAACAGAGCGGCGGCACGCGCTAAGGACTTTTCATGGATATCAAGACTGCCCTGAGCCGTATTGTCGGCCATCTGGACCTGAGCACCGACGAGATGCGCGATGTGATGCGCGAGATCATGACCGGTCAATGCACCGATGCGCAGATTGGCGCCTTCATGATGGCCATGCGCATGAAAAGCGAAAGCATCGACGAAATCGTCGGCGCGGTGTCGGTGATGCGCGAGTTGGCGGACAAGGTCGAGCTCAAGACCCTCGACGGTGTGGTGGACGTGGTGGGCACTGGCGGTGACGGTGCGAACATCTTCAACGTTTCCACGGCTTCCTCTTTTGTGGTCGCGGCGGCCGGCTGTACGGTCGCCAAGCATGGCAATCGCGCGGTGTCCGGCAAGAGCGGCAGTGCCGACCTGCTGGAGTCGGCCGGGGTCTACCTGAACCTGACTCCGGTCCAGGTGGCCCGCTGCATCGACAATGTCGGTATCGGCTTCATGTTTGCCCAGTCTCATCACGGTGCCATGAAATATGCCGCTGGCCCGCGCCGCGACCTTGGCCTGCGGACCCTGTTCAACATGCTTGGCCCGCTTACGAATCCGGCCGGCGTGAAACATCAGGTAGTGGGTGTGTTCACCCAGGCGCTGTGCCGGCCATTGGCCGAGGTTTTGCAGCGATTGGGCAGCAAGCATGTGCTGGTGGTGCACTCCCAGGATGGCCTGGACGAGTTCAGCCTGGCTGCACCGACCTATGTGGCTGAGCTGAAGAATGACCAGATTACCGAGTACTGGGTGCAGCCCGAGGACCTGGGCATGAAGAGCCAGAGCCTGTTTGGCCTGGTGGTTGAGAGCCCGGCGGCGTCCCTGGAGCTGATTCGCGATGCCTTGGGACGACGCAAGACCGAGCATGGCCAGAAGGCCGCCGAAATGATTGTGCTCAATGCCGGTGCGGCGCTGTATGCCGCAGATCATGCCAGCAGCCTGAAAGAGGGCGTGGCCCTGGCTCATGACGCCTTGCACACCGGCCTGGCCCGGGAAAAGCTTGAGGAACTGGGCGCCTTTACCGCGGTGTTCAAGCAGGAGAATGAAGGATGAGTGTGCCGACTGTTCTGGAAAAGATCCTCGCCCGCAAGGTGGAGGAGGTTGCCGAGCGCAGCGCGCGTGTCAGCCTGGCCGAACTGGAAACCCTGGCGCGCGCCGCCGATGCTCCGCGCGGCTTCGCCAGGGCTCTGCAGCAGCAGGCCAAGCTCAAGCAACCGGCGGTGATCGCCGAGATCAAGAAGGCATCACCCAGCAAAGGTGTGATCCGCGAGAACTTTGTGCCTGCGGACATTGCCAGGAGCTATGAGAAGGGCGGTGCCACCTGCCTGTCGGTGCTCACCGACGTCGATTTTTTCCAGGGCGCCGATGCTTATCTGCAACAGGCTCGGGCTGCCAGCAAGTTGCCGGTTATCCGCAAGGATTTCATGATCGATCCCTATCAGATCGTCGAAGCCCGCGCCTTGGGCGCCGACTGCGTGCTGCTGATCGTCGCCGCGCTGGATGACGGGCGAATGGCCGAGCTGGCCGCGGTGGCCAAGGGCGCTGGCCTGGATGTGCTGGTGGAAGTGCACGATGGCGACGAGCTGGAGCGGGCACTGAAAACCCTCGACACGCCGTTGGTGGGGATCAACAACCGCAACCTGCACACGTTCGATGTCGACCTGGAAACCACCCTCGACCTGCTGCCGCGGATTCCCCGCGACCGCCTGGTGATTACCGAGAGCGGCATTCTCAATCGTGCCGATGTCGAGCTGATGGAAATCAGCAACGTCTATTCGTTCCTGGTGGGCGAGGCGTTCATGCGCGCCGAGAGCCCGGGCAGCGAGCTGCAACGCCTGTTCTTCCCCGAGCGCGGCGTCCCGGTCAGCGGTTCGACCTTGGACTGAGCCTGAAACACTGAACAAGCCGGCATTGCCGGCTTTTTCATATCTACTGCCAAGGACTTGCCCTGTCATGACTCAACCCCTTGCCTTGACCGTCGAAGCCGGCCTGCAGGCCGAGCAGGATCTGCTGGCCCAGGTGTGCGCCACAGAGCAGGAGTTTGGCCTGCTGTTCTGGCAGCCCAGTGACCGAGCACTGGTGATGCCACGGCGCCTGAGTCGCCTGCCCGGATTCGAGCAGGCTTGCCAGGTGTCGGCCGCCAATGGCTGGCCGGTGTTGTTGCGGGAAACCGGTGGCGAGCCGGTGCCGCAGTCGGCGGCCACGGTGAACATTGCGCTGGTCTACGCACCGCCGCGTAGCGAGGGGGATCAGGGGCGGATTGAAACGGCCTATCGACGCTTGTGCCAGCCGATTTGCGACCTGCTCACCGAGTTGGGAGGCAATCCGTCATTGGGCGAGGTGGACGGTGCCTTTTGCGATGGGCGCTTCAACGTCAATCTGGACGGTCGCAAGCTGGTCGGCACTGCCCAGCGCTGGCGCCAGAGCAAGGGCGGGCAGCGGCCAGTCGGGTTGGTACACGGAGCCTTGTTGCTGGATAACGAGCGCGCCTCGATGGTAGAGGCGGTCAATGCCTTCAATCAGGCCTGTGGACTGGAGCAGCGTTGCCGGGCCGAGAGCCATATTGCCTTGCATGAGGCTTTTGCCGCCCCCGACGCCATCGGCCGGCTGGACAGCCTCTACCGAGAGATGCTCAACGGCTTTCTGCCGGGCTAGCGGGTGCCGAATACCACCATGGTCTTGCCTTTGACGTGAACCAGGTTGCGTTCTTCCAGGTCCTTGAGGACCCGGCCGACCATTTCCCGTGAGCAGCCGACGATCCGGCCGATCTCCTGGCGGGTGATCTTGATCTGCATGCCGTCCGGATGGGTCATGGCATCCGGTTGCTTGCACAGCTCCAGCAAGCAGCGGGCAACCCGTCCGGTCACGTCGAAGAACGCCAGATCGCCGACCTTGCGCGTGGTGTTGCGCAGGCGCTGGGCGATCTGCCCGCTCAGCACGTACAGAATGTCCGGATCGATCTGCGACAGCTCTCGGAACTTGGCATAGCTGATTTGTGCCACTTCACATTCCACCTTGGCGCGCACCCAGGCGCTGCGTTGCTGCTCCTGCCCGGCCTCTTCGAACAGCCCCAGTTCGCCGAAGAAGTCCCCGGCGTTGAGGTAGGCAATGATCATCTCCCGGCCGTCGTCGTCTTCGATGAGGATGGTCACCGAACCCTTGATGATGAAGTACAGGCTGTCGGACACGTCGCCGGCGCAGATGATGTTGCTCTTGGCCTGATACCGGCGGCGTTGACAGTGCATCAGCAACTTGTCGAGATTTTTGATCCTGGGGGTGGGGGCAACAGCAACCATGGTTGTATCCCGAAAAGACTGCACGGTATGAGGTGTTTGTTATGGGGTGAAAAGCGAAGCTGTTTGACGCTGGCGATGCGCCATTCATTTGGCGTCAGCTTAACAGACACATCCTAGGCAGATTTAAGATTTTTCTTGGTGAAAATCGGCAATATACCTGCATCAGGCAAAGCGCGGCCGGGGCAAAACCCTGTGCTAAGCTGGCGACCCTTTTTTAGCAGTGGAGTCTTGGCGATGAAGGCACGCATCCAATGGGCTGGCGAAGCCATGTTCCTCGGTGAGTCGGGCAGCGGTCATGTCGTGGTGATGGACGGCCCACCAGAAGCCGGTGGACGTAATCTGGGTGTTCGCCCCATGGAAATGCTCCTGCTGGGCGTGGGCGGTTGCAGCAACTTCGATGTGGTCAGCATTCTGAAGAAGTCACGCCAGGCCGTGGAAAGTTGCGAGGCCTTCCTCGACGCCGAGCGCGCGACCGAAGATCCCAAGGTCTTCACCAAGATTCACATGCACTTCGTGGTCAAGGGGCGGGGCTTGAAAGAAGCCCAGGTCAAGCGCGCTATCGAGCTGTCGGCGGAGAAATACTGCTCGGCCTCGATCATGCTCGGTGCCGCTGGCGTGGCCATCACTCACGATTACGAAATCGTCGAGCTCGGCTGATTGGCGTCGATTGTTGCGGGTAAAGCAAAGGGCGCTCATGGAGCGCCCTTTTTTGTCGGAGGCAGCAGCGGAGTCAGATCCGGTAGGTGCTTTTGGTCATGACCTTGGCCAACAGGCTCATGCCGAACTTGACCGGTGCCGGGAAGCGAAAACCGCCGGCTTCAAGGGCGGTTTCGGCGTGGTGTTCTTCGTCGATCCGCATCTGCTCGAGAATGGCCCGGGACTTTTCGTCCTCGGCCGGGAGCTGTTCCAGGTGCTCGTTCAGGTGTTTGCAAACCTGATCTTCGGTGGCGGCGACGAAACCCAGGCTGACCTTGTCGCTGATCAGCCCGGCCGCTGCGCCGATGCCGAATGACAGGCCGTAGAACAACGGATTGAGAACACTGGGATGGCTGCCCAACTGACGGATGCGTTGCTCGCACCAGGCCAGGTGATCGATCTCTTCTTCGGCGGCATGCTCCATGGCCTGGCGTACCTGGGGCAGCTTGGCGGTCAGCGCCTGGCCCTGGTACAGCGCCTGGGCACAGACTTCCCCGGTATGGTTGATGCGCATCAGGCCGGCGACATGCCGGGTGTCCTCGTCACTCATCTGCGCATCCGGCCGCACGATGGCCGGCGACGGGCGATAAGGTTGGCCACTGAACGGCAACAGCGTGCGCATGGCCATATCGGCCTGCAGCAGCAGGCGGTCAATCGGCGAGTAGTGACGTTGGGTAGTCATGCTTATCTCCGGGAAGAATCACGGCGGCCAGTTTACTCCAATCGATGGGGCGAAAACTGCGCTGGATCAGCGCACCCTCGTCGCAGACCGGACGAGAGGGCGCCGTGCAGGAATGTAGGGGGGGCAATCAGCCCGGAGGCCAGTTCATCTGGCGTTGACCCAGCACATGCATGTGAATGTGATAGACGGTCTGTCCGCCCAGCTCATTGCAGTTCATCACCACCCGGAAGCCGTCTTCACAGCCTTGTTCCTTGGCCAATCGCTGGGCGGTGAACAGAATATGTCCGGCCAGGGCCTTGTCGTCCTCGGTGAGATCGTTGAGGGTGCGGATGGGCTTTTTCGGAATCACCAGGAAGTGCACCGGCGCTTGCGGGGCGATGTCGTGGAAGGCCAGAACCTGGTCGTCCTCGTAGATGATCTTGGCGGGTATTTCTCTGTTGATGATCTTGGTGAACAGAGTATCCACAGCTGTTTCTCCATTGGGTTGGTCCGGGCTGAGTGTACTCAGGCTCATCCTGTGCGCCCAGCCCGGCATCTAACGTGGGCAATAGGCCCGATTGACGTAACCGACGATCTTGCGGGTCAGCCAGCGCGAGCCGAGGCGGCTGCTGAAAGCCATCCAGCGGTTCAGGCGGCCGGGAATGATGATGGCGCGGTTCTTTTCCAGCGCACGGACCGCGTACAGGGCCACTTCCTCGGGGCTCATGAGCAGTCTGCTGTCGTTGAGCTTTTTAGTGTCCATTTGTGCCGTGCGGAAAAAGCCCGTGCGAGTCGGGCCGGGGCACAGCACCGAAACCTTGACTGCGCACTTCTTCAGTTCTTCGCGCAGGCCCTCGGAAAAGTGCAGGACATAGGCCTTGCTGGCGTAGTAGGTGCTCATCCACGGGCCGGGATAAAAGGCGGCTACCGAGGCGACGTTGAGAATCTGTCCGCCACCCAGCAGCGCCATGCTGTTGCCCAGGGCATGACACAGGCGGGTAAGGGCTAGGATGTTGACCTCGATCAGGTCCTGTTCGGTCATCCAGTCCTGGGCCAGGAAGGGGCCACAGGTGCCGATGCCGGCGCAATTGACCAGCAGGTCGATCTGACGCTCGCCTTCCTCCAGTTCCAATAGGAAGCCGGACAGGCGCAGGGGCTCCCCCAGGTCGCAGGCGCGAAACAACACCTCGACACCAAAGCGCTGGGTCAACTCCAGGGCGATAGTTTCCAGCTGATCACGCTGGCGGGCCACCAGAAGCAGGTTGCGCCCACGCCGGGCCAGGGCTTCGGCCAGGGCCAGGCCTATGCCGCTGGAAGCACCGGTGATCAGAGCGTAACGGGTCATGCATTTCTCCATCGCAACGGCCGGTCGCCTGCGACAGGAAGGGTCGCAGGCTCGGACGCGTTTATTCTTGCTCGGATTCTACAGGGGCCGCGGCGCTGTCGGCGGGTTCAGCCTCTTCGTCAACGCTGGCGGAGTCGACGTTTTCGCTGTAGCTGGTCTCGCTGTAGCGATCTTCCAGAGAGCTCAGGCCACCGGCCACCAGGCCAATGATCAACGCCACGATCAGTACGACCCACATCCATGACAGGACCTTGACCGCAGTGGTATTGGGCGGTGGCGGGGCGCCGTAGCGGTTGGCGACGTTACTGCCCGGACTGACCATCAGCACCAGGGGGAAGATGCTGCCGACGATTGGTACGAAGTTCAGCAGCCATAGCCAGCCGGACCAGCCCAGGTCATGCAGGCGCTGCACGCTGATCTGGATGCTGACGACGATGAAACCGATGAACACCACGATGCCGCCGATGATCCCGACTCCAGTGAGGAGCGTGGAGTTGAGCACAGCAGCGGAAAGAATGCCGAAGAACGCACCGACTCCGACCACGGCCAGCATCGCGACCGTCAGGACCAGGGTCCAGGCCAGGTAGCGCAGGCGACCGATGCGGCCCTCGAAACTGAAGACATTGAGCGTGGCGTATTGCGGCAGAGCCTCGCCGACCGTGGCTTGTGGAGGCGCGTAGGGCGACTCGCTGATTGGGGCCGGGGTCGGGGCATGGGTGACTGCGTCCAGGTTCAGGTCCAGAGCCTGTTCAGCTTCGATTCGGGCATCGATCCCGGCGTTTTTCAGGGCTTCCAGGTAACGCTGTGCGTCCGCCTGAGTCAGATCGCGTTTGAGTTCTACCCGCTGACCGCTGAACAGACGCTCTACTGCGGCAGCATCGCTTTTGAACAGTTCGGCCAGGTTCAGTTGGGCGGTGGACTTCTCGACGCCGGGCAACAGTGTGCCGTCGAAAACAATCTTGTAGCGGGTTTCGCTCATGGGGGGCATCCCTGTCTCTTGAAAAGAAGGCTTACATAAAAGGCCGCTAGTTTAAGGCCAGCGCCCCCCCGCTGGCCAAAAAACAATGAGAACGGGTTAACGTGGCCAGCGATTGCTCAACTGCGCGGCGCGTTCCTGGGCGGCCTGGTATTCGCTGTCCAGGCGGGCGATCAATTGATCGACGCTGGGCAGGTCGTTGATTTCGCCTACGCCTTGGCCGGCCGACCATACGGTTTTCCAGGCCTTGGCCTCGTCGCTGATGGGTTTGAGCTTGGAGCCGAAGTTGATGTCACCCTTGCCTTGCAGGGCGGCCAGGTCGAAGCCGGCATTCTCCAGGCTTTGGCGCATGAAACTGGCAGGCACCCCGGACACTGCGGCGGTGTGCACGATGTCCGCAGCACGGGAACTGAGCAGCATCTCTTTGTAGGCGTCCGGCGCGTGACTTTCGCGGGTGCCGATAAAGCGTGTACCCAGATACGCCAGGTCGGCACCGAGCAATTGAGCGGCGAGAATCTCGTGGCCGCGATTCAGGCAGCCGGCCAGCAGCAGGGTCTTGTCGAAGAACTGGCGAATTTCGGCGATAAGGGCGAAGGGGCTCCAGGTGCCAGCATGCCCGCCGGCCCCTGCGGCGACGGCGATCAGTCCATCGACTCCGGCTTCTGCGGCTTTCTCCGCGTGCCGGCGCGTGGTCACGTCATGGAACACCAGGCCGCCGTAGCTGTGTACGGCGTCGACGACTTCCTTGACCGCTCCCAGGCTGGTGATGACGATTGGCACTTTGTGCTCGATGCAGATCTGCAGATCCGCCTGCAGGCGCGGATTGCTGTTGTGCACGATCAGGTTCACCGCGTAGGGGGCAGGGTTCTCCAATTTGCCCAGCCCCGCCTCGATCTCTTCGAGCCAGGCCTTGAAGCCACTGCTTTCTCGCTGGTTCAGGGCCGGGAAGCTGCCGACCACGCCATTGCGACAGCAGGCCAGGACCAGCTCGGGGTTGGAGATCAGGAACATCGGCGCCGCCACCAGAGGCAGGCGCAGGTGTTGCTCGAGCAGAACGGGCAGTGACATTGGAGTACCCCCAGGTAAGTGACTAGTCAGTGTTAGAACGGCCTGACAACGACCAGAATTACGATAGCCAGCAATAGCAGAACCGGTACTTCATTGAACCAGCGATAAAAGACATGGCTGCGGTTGTTCTCGCCACGGGCGAAGCGTTTCACTTGCGCGCCGCACATGTGGTGATAACCGATCAGGATTACCACCAGGGTCAGCTTGGCGTGCATCCAGCCGCCCTGGCCGAAGTAGGCGCTGGGGTTGAGGCTGATCAGCCAGATGCCGAAGATCAGCGCCGCGATCATCGCCGGGCCCATGATGAAGCGATACAGCTTGCGCTCCATCAGGCAGAAGCGCTCGCGGCTGACGGCGTCTTCGCTTTGGGCGTGATAGACGAACAGGCGTGGCAGGTAGAACAGGCCGGCAAACCAGCAGACCACGCTGACGATATGAAAGGCTTTGAGCCATAGATAGAGCATTTTTAGTTATTCCCAGATTCACGGTGGCGAAGATAGTAGAGGGTAGAGCGGCCGCACGTCACCTTGACGGTTGTCGCAGGGGCGCGCCGCCCCTATTATCGGCAGCCTTTCCAGTGGGTTCGTTGAGGGCAGGTTTATGGTCAAGGTCGGTATCGTCGGCGGCACGGGTTACACCGGTGTCGAACTGCTGCGTCTGTTGGCACAGCATCCGCAAGCGCGAGTGGAGGTCATCACTTCGCGATCCGAAGCCGGCCTGGCCGTCGCCGACATGTACCCGAACCTGCGCGGTCACTATGACGGCCTGGCCTTTAGCGTGCCGGACATCAAGACCCTGGGGGCCTGCGATGTGGTGTTCTTCGCCACGCCTCATGGGGTAGCCCATGCCCTGGCCGGGGAATTGCTGGCGGCGGGAACCAAGGTCATCGATTTGTCGGCGGACTTCCGTTTGCAGGATGCCAATGAGTGGGCCAAGTGGTACGGCCAGCCCCACGGCGCGCCCGAGCTGCTGGATGAGGCGGTCTACGGGTTGCCGGAAGTCAACCGCGAGCAGATCAAGAAGGCTCGGCTGATCGCTGTTCCAGGCTGCTACCCAACCGCCACCCAGTTGGGCTTCCTGCCGCTGCTGGAAGCGGGTCTGGCCGATGCGTCGCGTCTGATCGCCGACTGCAAGTCAGGTGTCAGCGGTGCCGGCCGTGGTGCCAGTGTGGGTTCGCTGTACTCGGAAACCTCTGAAAGCATGAAGGCCTATGCGGTCAAAGGGCATCGTCACTTGCCGGAAATCCGCCAGGGGTTGCGCCGGGCAGCAGGCAAGGATGTCGGTCTGACCTTTGTTCCGCATCTGACACCGATGATTCGCGGCATTCATTCCACGCTCTACTCGACAGTTGTGGACCGTTCGGTTGATTTGCAGGCGTTGTTCGAGAAGCGCTATGCCAATGAACCTTTTGTCGATGTGATGCCGGCGGGCAGTCATCCTGAAACCCGTAGCGTGCGTGGCGCCAACGTGTGCCGGATTGCGGTGCATCGTCCGCAGGACGGCGATCTGGTGGTGGTGCTGTCGGTCATCGACAACCTGGTCAAGGGCGCTTCGGGGCAGGCGGTGCAAAACCTCAATATTCTGTTTGGCCTGGATGAGCGTCTGGGGCTGTCTCACGCGGGCATGCTGCCTTGAGACCGTTTTAGCGTTGAACAGAAAGGCCCGTCTGACGGGCCTTTCTGCGTTATGCGGGTAGCTGTACGACTATTGATATACCGTAACAATAGTTGACCGCTTTTCTAGGAGAAGCGGATAATGCGCGTCATTACGCAGTATGGCGGCTTAACGCCGGGAGATAGTCAGCATGAGCGTTGAATCCTTCACCCCCACGGCTTTGCAATTCACTCAAGGTGCAGCGCACAAGGTGAAGACCCTGGTCGACGAAGAGGGTAATGATCGCTTGAAGCTGCGCGTATTCGTTACGGGCGGCGGTTGTTCGGGGTTTCAGTACGGCTTCACTTTTGATGAGGAAGTGGCCGAGGATGACACCATCGTTGAGCGCGAGGGTGTGAGCCTGGTGGTGGACCCCATGAGTTTCCAGTACCTGGCTGGTGCTGAGGTGGACTATCAGGAAGGTCTGGAAGGTTCGCGTTTCGTGATCAAAAACCCCAATGCCACCACTACCTGTGGTTGCGGGTCATCGTTTTCGATCTGATCGGTTACTAAAAGCCATTCCTAGCGCCGCAGGGTCTGACGATCCTGCGGCGTTTTGCTGTCTGGTGTTCAGGCAGGGTAGATAGCGCCCAGTATTCGCAGACCGCGGGCGCCGGTAACGCCGGGGCGGTTGGCTGCAATGCCTTCCATGCAGCAATGGGCCAGCCAGGCGAAGGCCATGGCCTCTACCCAGTCGGGGTCCACGCCATATACAGCGGTACTGCTCACTCGTGTCCCGGGCAACAGGGCCGCGAGGCGCTGCATCAGGGCATTGTTGTGGGCGCCGCCGCCACAGACCAGAAGCTCCTGGGTGTCGCTTTGTGCCGCCTGCAGCGAGTGAACTATGGTCAGTGCGGTCAGTTCCAGCAGAGTGGCTTGCACATCTTCAGCGCGAAGCGGAGGGTGCTGTGCCAGTTGCCGTTGCAGCCACTGAAGATTGAATACTTCGCGTCCTGTGCTCTTCGGCCCCTGCGTGGCGAAGAACGGGTCGCTGAGCAGGGTGGTCAACAAGGACTGGTCGAGTTGGCCGCTGGCTGCCCACTGACCGTCGCGGTCAAAGGATTCTGCGCGTTGATCCTGTATCCAGGTATCGAGCAACACATTGCCTGGGCCGCAATCGAAGCCGGTCACCGGTTTGTCCGTCTCGATCAGGCTCAGGTTGCTGAAGCCGCCAATGTTCAGAACCGCACGGCTTCCTGTGCATCGTTCGAACAGGGCTTCGTGGAAGGCCGGGACCAGCGGTGCTCCTTGGCCGCCGGCGGCTACATCGCGACTGCGAAAGTCGCTGACTACGCTGATGCCGGTAAGCTCCGCAAGCAGTGCCGGGTTGCCGATCTGTACAGTAAAACCGCGGCTCGGTTCATGGCGTACTGTCTGGCCGTGACTGCCAATGGCGCGAATGTCCTGAGCTTGCAGTTGTTGCTGTTGCAGAAGGCTATGGATGCCCTGGGCAGCCAGCTTGACCCAATGCTGCTGGGCCATGGCAGAGCGGGCGATCTCATCTGGGCCGCTGGCGCACAAGCTCAGCAGCTCTGCGCGCAGGGACTCTGGCATGGGGATGTAGTGGGTGGCGATCAGTCTGATCGCCGGATCCTGCTCGATCAGGGCAATGTCCAGGCCATCAAGGCTGGTGCCGGACATTACTCCTATATAGCGCGCCATGGTTCAGCGTTTGCTCGAGGCCAGCATCGTGGCCTTTTCCTGCTCCATTCGAGCCATCAGAGGCTGGCTCTGCTGGAGGAAGCGAGCGCGTTCTGCCTTGGCAATCGGGTCGGCCATCGGCAGTTTTTGGCCCAGCGGGTCTACGTGCACGCCGTTGACCTGGAACTCGTAATGCAAGTGTGGCCCGGTGGACAGGCCTGTGGTGCCGATATAGCCAATGACCTGCCCCTGCTTCACCGAACCACCGGTTTTGACGCCTTTGGCAAAGCCTTGCATGTGGCCATACAGCGTGCGGTAGGTATTGCCGTGCTGGATGATCACGGTGTTGCCGTAACCGCCGCGACGACCTGCCAGCAGGACCTTGCCATCGCCGGCTGCCTTGATGGGGGTGCCCCGTGGAGCGGCATAGTCGACGCCCTTGTGAGCGCGGATTTTGTTCAGGATCGGATGTTTACGCCCCATGGAGAAGCGTGAGCTGATGCGGGCAAAGTCCACTGGCGTGCGGATGAACGCCTTGCGCATGCTGTTGCCGTCTGCGGTGTAGTAGCTGCTGGAGCCCTGTTTATTGGTGTAGCGCACTGCCGTATAGGTTTTGCCACGGTTGGTGAAGCGTGCGGAAAGGATATTGCCGGTCCCGACCACTTTGCCGTTGGCGACTTTCTGCTCATAGATCACGTCAAACTCGTCACCCTGGCGAATGTCCTGAGCGAAGTCGATGTCGTAGCCGAAAATGTTCGCCATATCCATGGTCAGGCTATGGGACAGGCCGGCGCGGGCGGCGGACTGTGAAAGCGAACTGTTGATAACGCCGTGAACGTAGGCTGAGCGCACCACTGGCTTGGTGATCACTCGGTTGAAGGTAAAGCCTTTAGGGCCTTTGGTCAGGGTGATGGTTTCCAGATCGCTGACTTTTGTGTGCAGGTTGTTCAGTTGGCCGTCTGGGGTCAGTTCAAACTCCAGCTTCTGGCCATGTTTGAGCTGAGAGAACTGTTTGGCTTGCTTGTCGCTTGCCAGTATTTCATGCACCGAGGTGGCCGGCAGGCCGACCTTCTCGAACAGTGTGGACAGGGTGTCGCCCTTGGTCACTGTTACTTCTCTATGGCCCGGGGCTTTTGCTTCTTCCGTGACGGCAGGCGCAGGCGTGCTTTCTGCTGATTCCGTGGTGTCTTCTTGGGTGTTTTCGATCTGTGCGAAAGGTGAGGCTACTGCTTCAGTTGTGGCTTGTTCCGTAGATGCGGCGTCTTGATCTTGTGTGAGTTGCTCGATCGGGCTTTCCAGATCAAGGCTCAATGTCGTTTTTTTGGCTTCAACATCACTGGAAGGGAATACCAGCAGAGCCAGACTTAGAAGGGCTGCTATGCCGCTTGCGGCGAGCAGGTGGCTCTTCGGATAAAGCGGTGGCGCTTTAGACGGTTCGGTGGTCATAGGTAATTTGACTTTGAAAAGATGAAGTGGAAAAGATGAATGACATGATGAAGATGAAATAACTGTATAAAATATAACCAAATCATCTGTGACGCAAGCGTGAGGACACTCTGTTCTCTGAATGCTTCCGTACGCCGGGCAAAACTTGTAATTAGTCCGTGATCTTGTATGGTTGGTTCCCTTTTGAATCTGAGCCTTGCGGGTCTGTTATGAAGTCGGTTGAAGAGCAGCTAGCGCTGATCAAGCGTGGTGCGGAAGAGTTGTTGGTCGAGTCCGAGTTGATCGAGAAGCTCAAGCGTGGCGTGCCGCTGCGTATCAAGGCTGGCTTTGACCCGACTGCGCCGGATTTGCATCTTGGGCATACCGTGCTCATTAATAAGCTGCGTCAATTCCAGGACCTGGGTCATCAAGTGATCTTCCTGATTGGCGACTTTACCGGGATGATCGGTGATCCAAGTGGTAAGAGTGCCACTCGCCCGCCGCTGACCCGCGAGCAGGTTCTGGAGAATGCCGAGACCTATAAAAGTCAGGTCTTCAAAATTCTTGATCCAGCCAAGACTGAGGTGGCTTTCAACTCTGCGTGGATGGACAAGATGGGGCCGGCGGACTTTATTCGTCTGACTTCCCAATACACGGTTGCGCGCATGCTTGAGCGCGATGACTTTGATAAGCGCTACTCGACCAATCAGCCGATCGCTATCCATGAGTTCTTGTATCCGCTTGTCCAGGGGTATGACTCGGTTGCGTTGCGTGCTGATGTCGAGCTGGGTGGTACCGACCAGAAGTTCAATCTATTGATGGGGCGGGAGCTGCAGCGCGGTTATGGTCAAGAAGCGCAATGCATTCTGACTATGCCGTTGCTTGAGGGGTTGGATGGGGTCAAAAAGATGTCCAAGTCCTTGGGCAACTATGTAGGTATCCAGGAAGCGCCGGGGGTTATGTACGGTAAGCTGGTTTCCATTCCTGATGCGTTGATGTGGCGTTATTTCGAACTACTCAGCTTCCGTTCGATGGAAGAGATCAATGCATTCCGCGCTGATGTCGAGGCGGGTGCTAATCCGCGTGATATCAAGATCAAGCTGGCTGAGGAAATTGTTGCGCGCTTCCATGGTGAAGAGGCAGCGGCCAGCGCGCATCGTGCCGCGGGCAATCGCATGAAGGATGGAGAGCTGCCGGAGGATCTGCCGGAGATCGAGTTGGCTGCTGCTGAGGATATGCCGATTGCTGCTGTCCTTAACAAGGCCGGGCTGGTTAAGAATGCCGCGGTCGCGCGTGATCTCCTGAGCTCTGGTGGTGTGCGCGTCGATGGTGAGGTTGTTGATCGCTCCTATATATATGCCTTAGGTACGACGCATGTTTGCCAGGCCGGCAAGAAGGCGTTTGCGCGGATTACGCTTAAGCCCGAATAAAATAGAAAATAGGTGTTGACGGCGAGTTATTTGTCTCTATAATTCGCCCCACTTCCGGCGCAGTCGAAACGGAAAACTCCTTGAAATTCAACGGGTTACGCGGTTTTCGACAGCGGTTTAGCTTCAGTTCATCGAAGCCAGAAGCAGTTGGCAAGGCAGTGTTTTTCGCCTTGTTAACGATTCGATCCTCTCGGTCGAAAGCGGTTGAAAAGAGGTGTTGACAGCAGTGTGTAACGCTGTAGAATTCGCCTCCCGCTAACGAGAGATCGAAAGCGCAAGTGGTTGAAGTTGTTGAGGAAATCTTCAAAAACTTCTTAAAAAATCGCTTGACAGTAAATGAGGCTGCTGTAGAATGCGCGCCTCGGTTGAGACGAAAGATCTTAACCAACCGCTCTTTAACAACTGAATCAAGCAATTCGTGTGGGTGCTTGTGGAGTCAGACTGATAGTCAAAAAGATTATCAGCATCACAAGTTACTCCGCGAGAAATCAAAGATGTAACCAACGATTGCTGAGCCAAGTTTAGGGTTTTCTCAAAACCCAAAGATGTTTGAACTGAAGAGTTTGATCATGGCTCAGATTGAACGCTGGCGGCAGGCCTAACACATGCAAGTCGAGCGGCAGCACGGGTACTTGTACCTGGTGGCGAGCGGCGGACGGGTGAGTAATGCCTAGGAATCTGCCTAGTAGTGGGGGATAACGTCCGGAAACGGGCGCTAATACCGCATACGTCCTACGGGAGAAAGTGGGGGATCTTCGGACCTCACGCTATTAGATGAGCCTAGGTCGGATTAGCTAGTTGGTGAGGTAATGGCTCACCAAGGCGACGATCCGTAACTGGTCTGAGAGGATGATCAGTCACACTGGAACTGAGACACGGTCCAGACTCCTACGGGAGGCAGCAGTGGGGAATATTGGACAATGGGCGAAAGCCTGATCCAGCCATGCCGCGTGTGTGAAGAAGGTCTTCGGATTGTAAAGCACTTTAAGTTGGGAGGAAGGGTACTTACCTAATACGTGAGTATTTTGACGTTACCGACAGAATAAGCACCGGCTAACTCTGTGCCAGCAGCCGCGGTAATACAGAGGGTGCAAGCGTTAATCGGAATTACTGGGCGTAAAGCGCGCGTAGGTGGTTTGTTAAGTTGGATGTGAAAGCCCCGGGCTCAACCTGGGAACTGCATCCAAAACTGGCAAGCTAGAGTATGGTAGAGGGTGGTGGAATTTCCTGTGTAGCGGTGAAATGCGTAGATATAGGAAGGAACACCAGTGGCGAAGGCGACCACCTGGACTGATACTGACACTGAGGTGCGAAAGCGTGGGGAGCAAACAGGATTAGATACCCTGGTAGTCCACGCCGTAAACGATGTCAACTAGCCGTTGGGAGCCTTGAGCTCTTAGTGGCGCAGCTAACGCATTAAGTTGACCGCCTGGGGAGTACGGCCGCAAGGTTAAAACTCAAATGAATTGACGGGGGCCCGCACAAGCGGTGGAGCATGTGGTTTAATTCGAAGCAACGCGAAGAACCTTACCAGGCCTTGACATCCAATGAACTTTCCAGAGATGGATTGGTGCCTTCGGGAACATTGAGACAGGTGCTGCATGGCTGTCGTCAGCTCGTGTCGTGAGATGTTGGGTTAAGTCCCGTAACGAGCGCAACCCTTGTCCTTAGTTACCAGCACGTTATGGTGGGCACTCTAAGGAGACTGCCGGTGACAAACCGGAGGAAGGTGGGGATGACGTCAAGTCATCATGGCCCTTACGGCCTGGGCTACACACGTGCTACAATGGTCGGTACAAAGGGTTGCCAAGCCGCGAGGTGGAGCTAATCCCATAAAACCGATCGTAGTCCGGATCGCAGTCTGCAACTCGACTGCGTGAAGTCGGAATCGCTAGTAATCGCGAATCAGAATGTCGCGGTGAATACGTTCCCGGGCCTTGTACACACCGCCCGTCACACCATGGGAGTGGGTTGCACCAGAAGTAGCTAGTCTAACCTTCGGGGGGACGGTTACCACGGTGTGATTCATGACTGGGGTGAAGTCGTAACAAGGTAGCCGTAGGGGAACCTGCGGCTGGATCACCTCCTTAATCGACGACATCAGCTGCTTCATAAGCTCCCACACGAATTGCTTGATTCATTGAAGAAGACGATAGAAGCAGCTTTAAGCTCCAAGCTGATAGCTCCAAGCTAACAGTTACAAGCTCGAAATTGGGTCTGTAGCTCAGTTGGTTAGAGCGCACCCCTGATAAGGGTGAGGTCGGCAGTTCGAATCTGCCCAGACCCACCAATTTTGTTATGGGGCCATAGCTCAGCTGGGAGAGCGCCTGCCTTGCACGCAGGAGGTCAGCGGTTCGATCCCGCTTGGCTCCACCATAAACTGCTTCTGAAAGCTTAGAAATGAGCATTCACATTGAATGTTGATTTCTAGTCTTTTGATTAGATCGTTCTTTAAAAATTTGGGTATGTGATAGAAAGATAGACTGAACGTTACTTTCACTGGTAACGGATCAGGCTAAGGTAAAATTTGTGAGTAACTCTTAAGAGTTTTGCGAATTTTCGGCGAATGTCGTCTTCATAGTATAACCAGATTGCTTGGGGTTATATGGTCAAGTGAAGAAGCGCATACGGTGGATGCCTTGGCAGTCAGAGGCGATGAAAGACGTGGTAGCCTGCGATAAGCTTCGGGGAGTCGGCAAACAGACTTTGATCCGGAGATCTCTGAATGGGGGAACCCAGCCATCATAAGATGGTTATCTTGTACTGAATACATAGGTGCAAGAGGCGAACCAGGGGAACTGAAACATCTAAGTACCCTGAGGAAAAGAAATCAACCGAGATTCCCTTAGTAGTGGCGAGCGAACGGGGACTAGCCCTTAAGTGGCTTTGAGATTAGCGGAACGCTCTGGAAAGTGCGGCCATAGTGGGTGATAGCCCTGTACGCGAAAATCTCTTAGTCATGAAATCGAGTAGGACGGGGCACGAGAAACCTTGTCTGAATATGGGGGGACCATCCTCCAAGGCTAAATACTACTGACTGACCGATAGTGAACTAGTACCGTGAGGGAAAGGCGAAAAGAACCCCGGAGAGGGGAGTGAAATAGATCCTGAAACCGTATGCGTACAAGCAGTGGGAGCAGACTTTGTTCTGTGACTGCGTACCTTTTGTATAATGGGTCAGCGACTTATTTTCAGTGGCGAGCTTAACCGAATAGGGGAGGCGTAGCGAAAGCGAGTCTTAATAGGGCGTCTAGTCGCTGGGAATAGACCCGAAACCGGGCGATCTATCCATGGGCAGGTTGAAGGTTAGGTAACACTGACTGGAGGACCGAACCGACTACCGTTGAAAAGTTAGCGGATGACCTGTGGATCGGAGTGAAAGGCTAATCAAGCTCGGAGATAGCTGGTTCTCCTCGAAAGCTATTTAGGTAGCGCCTCATGTATCACTGTAGGGGGTAGAGCACTGTTTCGGCTAGGGGGTCATCCCGACTTACCAAACCGATGCAAACTCCGAATACCTACAAGTGCCGAGCATGGGAGACACACGGCGGGTGCTAACGTCCGTCGTGAAAAGGGAAACAACCCAGACCGTCAGCTAAGGTCCCAAAGTTATGGTTAAGTGGGAAACGATGTGGGAAGGCTTAGACAGCTAGGAGGTTGGCTTAGAAGCAGCCACCCTTTAAAGAAAGCGTAATAGCTCACTAGTCGAGTCGGCCTGCGCGGAAGATGTAACGGGGCTCAAACCATACACCGAAGCTACGGGTATCACGTAAGTGATGCGGTAGAGGAGCGTTCTGTAAGCCTGTGAAGGTGAGTTGAGAAGCTTGCTGGAGGTATCAGAAGTGCGAATGCTGACATGAGTAACGACAATGGGTGTGAAAAACACCCACGCCGAAAGACCAAGGTTTCCTGCGCAACGTTAATCGACGCAGGGTTAGTCGGTCCCTAAGGCGAGGCTGAAAAGCGTAGTCGATGGAAAACAGGTTAATATTCCTGTACTTCTAGTTATTGCGATGGAGGGACGGAGAAGGCTAGGCCAGCTTGGCGTTGGTTGTCCAAGTTTAAGGTGGTAGGCTGAAATCTTAGGTAAATCCGGGGTTTCAAGGCCGAGAGCTGATGACGAGTTACCTTTTAGGTGACGAAGTGGTTGATGCCATGCTTCCAAGAAAAGCTTCTAAGCTTCAGATAACTAGGAACCGTACCCCAAACCGACACAGGTGGTTGGGTAGAGAATACCAAGGCGCTTGAGAGAACTCGGGTGAAGGAACTAGGCAAAATGGCACCGTAACTTCGGGAGAAGGTGCGCCGGTGAGGGTGAAGGACTTGCTCCGTAAGCTCATGCCGGTCGAAGATACCAGGCCGCTGCGACTGTTTATTAAAAACACAGCACTCTGCAAACACGAAAGTGGACGTATAGGGTGTGACGCCTGCCCGGTGCCGGAAGGTTAATTGATGGGGTTAGCTAACGCGAAGCTCTTGATCGAAGCCCCGGTAAACGGCGGCCGTAACTATAACGGTCCTAAGGTAGCGAAATTCCTTGTCGGGTAAGTTCCGACCTGCACGAATGGCGTAACGATGGCGGCGCTGTCTCCACCCGAGACTCAGTGAAATTGAAATCGCTGTGAAGATGCAGTGTATCCGCGGCTAGACGGAAAGACCCCGTGAACCTTTACTATAGCTTTGCACTGGACTTTGAATTTGCTTGTGTAGGATAGGTGGGAGGCTTTGAAGCGTGGACGCCAGTCTGCGTGGAGCCATCCTTGAAATACCACCCTGGCAACTTTGAGGTTCTAACTCAGGTCCGTTATCCGGATCGAGGACAGTGTATGGTGGGTAGTTTGACTGGGGCGGTCTCCTCCTAAAGAGTAACGGAGGAGTACGAAGGTGCGCTCAGACCGGTCGGAAATCGGTCGTAGAGTATAAAGGCAAAAGCGCGCTTGACTGCGAGACAGACACGTCGAGCAGGTACGAAAGTAGGTCTTAGTGATCCGGTGGTTCTGTATGGAAGGGCCATCGCTCAACGGATAAAAGGTACTCCGGGGATAACAGGCTGATACCGCCCAAGAGTTCATATCGACGGCGGTGTTTGGCACCTCGATGTCGGCTCATCACATCCTGGGGCTGAAGCCGGTCCCAAGGGTATGGCTGTTCGCCATTTAAAGTGGTACGCGAGCTGGGTTTAGAACGTCGTGAGACAGTTCGGTCCCTATCTGCCGTGGACGTTTGAGATTTGAGAGGGGCTGCTCCTAGTACGAGAGGACCGGAGTGGACGAACCTCTGGTGTTCCGGTTGTCACGCCAGTGGCATTGCCGGGTAGCTATGTTCGGAAAAGATAACCGCTGAAAGCATCTAAGCGGGAAACTTGCCTCAAGATGAGATCTCACTGGGATCTTGAATCCCCTAAAGGGCCGTCGAAGACTACGACGTTGATAGGTTGGGTGTGTAAGCGCTGTGAGGCGTTGAGCTAACCAATACTAATTGCCCGTGAGGCTTGACCATATAACACCCAAGCAATTTGCTTAAGAAGCGAGTTGCGGTGTGTGAAGACGAATCAAACCGAAAGTTTGCAGGCTCACAAAGCACCAACTCTATTACATACCCATTCGCTGGCACGTTGCGCAAGCAACGGACTGGCTACCGAATTTCTTGACGACCATAGAGCGTTGGAACCACCTGATCCCATCCCGAACTCAGAAGTGAAACGATGCATCGCCGATGGTAGTGTGGGGTTTCCCCATGTGAGAGTAGGTCATCGTCAAGATTAAATTCCGAAACCCCAATTGCGAAAGCAGTTGGGGTTTTGTTTTTGTGCTGCAGAAAAGTTGCGCTGCTGGGGCTGGCCACGCTCGTGTGCTTACGGCTGCCAGCGCCTTGATCTCCCTCTAAAGTCCTTTGCTTGCGGTGATTTCTATGCAATGGCTTAGGGCATGGCTATCATTCCAGCCTCATTGTAAGGCGGAGCTTGCATGTCGACGTTGTTAGAGCTTCTTAAGGATGGGCAATTTCACTCGGGGCAAGCCCTTGGGTGCGCGTTGGGTGTTACTCGTAGTGCTATATGGAAGCAATTACAGCTTCTTGAGGTGGAGTTGGGACTCGATATTCATAAGGTGCGAGGCCGTGGTTACCGACTGGCCTCCCCAATTACTTTGTTAAGCGCAGAGAAAATTAATCGTCTTTCTCCCGATGCACCGTGGGCGGTCCAGGTTTTTGATTTTCTGGACTCGACAAACGCCGAGGCGCTGCGCTCGATCGAGCGTGGATGTGTTGCTCCCTTCCTGGTTCTAGCTGAGCGACAAACAGCGGGGCGCGGTCGGCGCGGTCGTAAGTGGATTAGTCCCTTTGCCGAGAACATTTACTACAGCCTTGTGTTGCGAGTTGATGGTGGTATGCGACAGTTGGAGGGCCTCAGTCTGGTTGTAGGTCTGGCTGTGATGCAGGCTCTTCGAGGTTGTGGCGTTCCAGGTGCGGGGCTGAAATGGCCAAACGATGTTTTGGTCGGTCAGAAAAAGATTGCTGGAATACTTCTTGAGTTGGTGGGTGATCCTGCAGATGTATGTCATGTCGTCATTGGTGTTGGCATCAATGTGAACATGCAGGCTTCTGAGGAGGTCGATCAGGAATGGACTTCGGTAAGGCTTGAGTCTGGCAAGATCATGGATCGAAATCAGCTTGTCGCTCGCCTGGGTGAGGTTATGGCCGCTTATCTGGAGCGTCATCGCTTGCATGGGTTTTCAGCTATCCAGCATGAGTGGGAGCAAAACCATCTATGGCAGGGGCGCGCAGTGTCTCTGATAGCGGGTGTAACTAAGGTTGATGGGGTTGTGCTGGGGATTGATCGCCAGGGAGGGCTACGCCTTAAGGTGGGGGGCGAGGAAAAGGCATATAGCGGTGGAGAGCTTAGTTTGAGGTTGCGCGACGACTCTTGAGCTCTGGCTAGCGCTAATTGGATTGACTGTGGCGCGTCCGCTGTCGTGAGGTGTTTATGCGTTGGTTGTTTCTGCTGTTATTGGTACTCAATGTTTTCTACTACGTCTGGCATCAGCAGGAGGCTCCGCTTCGGGCAAAAGAGGTGATGCCGCTCTCGCTTTATCGAGGTTCTCAGCAGGATATTCGACTGCTGAGCGAGTCTACTGATGCGGTCGAGCGGCGTGATAAGGGGCGGGTCGCAGATGCGGAGGCGGGTTGTCTATATCTGGGGGGCTTTGTGCGCCGTGAGTCGGCTCAGGGGCTTGAGCGGCGTCTCGGTGAGTTGGGGGTTGAGGCCAAATTGCAGGTTTTGAATGCTCCTGGTTCATCAGGTTTTTGGTTGCGCATATCTCCTGAAAGCAAGCATCTATTGGATGATCCTCAGTTGCTGAGCCTTGCTAAGGAATTCAATGAGTTAAAACATAAAATAATGCCTTGTGAGGGGGTTGCAACTGTCGAATAGGTTGCATAGAATGGCGCCCGCTCCGCAGCGAAGACCTCTTGAGGTTGAAGCTAAAGAGTTAGGTCAATGCAGCTAACCTCAAGATTTAATTGAGAAAATGCTTGACAGAAGGGTGGCATAGTATAGAATGCTGCCTCGCTTAGGAGGGGTTCCCGAGCGGCCAAAGGGATCAGACTGTAAATCTGACGTCTACGACTTCGAAGGTTCGAATCCTTCCCCCTCCACCAGATTTAGCGAGAGCTGCAGGCTCCGCGGGTATAGTTTAGTGGTAGAACCTCAGCCTTCCAAGCTGATGATGCGGGTTCGATTCCCGCTACCCGCTCCAAGTTTGCAGATTTTGCAAAGTGTTTCGCTCTTGTAGCTCAGTTGGTAGAGCACACCCTTGGTAAGGGTGAGGTCAGCGGTTCAAATCCGCTCAAGAGCTCCATATAACAAGGCAGATATGAAAATATCTGCCTTTGTTTTAATGGCTTGTGTGAGTTGCTTAATTCTTCTCCTAGGGGTGATTTCGATGGCTAAGGAAAAGTTCGAACGTAATAAGCCGCACGTTAACGTGGGTACTATCGGTCACGTTGACCACGGTAAAACCACTCTGACTGCTGCTCTGACTCGCGTTTGCTCCGAAGTTTTCGGTTCGGCTCGTGTTGACTTCGACAAGATCGACAGCGCCCCAGAAGAAAAGGCTCGTGGTATCACCATCAACACTGCACACGTAGAGTACGATTCGCACATTCGTCACTACGCGCACGTTGACTGCCCAGGTCACGCCGACTACGTCAAAAACATGATCACCGGTGCTGCCCAGATGGACGGCGCGATCCTGGTTTGCTCGGCTGCCGATGGTCCGATGCCACAAACTCGTGAGCACATCCTGCTGTCCCGTCAGGTAGGCGTTCCGTACATCGTTGTCTTCCTGAACAAGGCTGACATGGTTGACGACGCTGAGCTGCTGGAACTGGTTGAGATGGAAGTGCGCGATCTGCTGAGCACTTACGACTTCCCAGGTGACGACACTCCGATCATCATCGGTTCGGCTCTGATGGCTCTGAACGGCCAAGACGACAACGAAATGGGTACCACCGCTGTTAAGCGTCTGGTAGAAACTCTGGACACCTACATCCCAGAGCCAGAGCGTGCAATCGACAAGCCGTTCCTGATGCCAATCGAAGACGTGTTCTCGATCTCCGGTCGTGGCACCGTGGTAACTGGCCGTGTTGAGCGTGGTATCGTTCGCATCCAGGAAGAAGTTGAGATCGTTGGTCTGCGCGACACTCAGAAAACTACCTGCACCGGCGTTGAAATGTTCCGCAAACTGCTCGACGAAGGTCGTGCTGGCGAGAACTGCGGCGTTCTGCTGCGTGGTACCAAGCGTGACGACGTTGAGCGTGGTCAGGTTCTGGTTAAGCCAGGCACCGTTAAGCCTCACACCAAGTTCACTGCTGAAGTTTACGTTCTGAGCAAAGAAGAAGGCGGCCGTCATACTCCGTTCTTCAAAGGCTACCGTCCACAGTTCTACTTCCGTACTACTGACGTGACTGGTAACTGCGAGCTGCCAGAAGGCGTTGAAATGGTAATGCCAGGTGACAACATCCAGATGACTGTCACTCTGATCAAAACCATCGCGATGGAAGATGGTCTGCGTTTCGCTATCCGTGAAGGCGGTCGTACCGTCGGCGCTGGCGTCGTAGCCAAGGTCATCGAATAAGCTCTTGAAATATCTCCATCGGGCCGACATAATGGTCGGCCTGATTTTGTTTTTAGGTCAGTAGCTCAATTGGCAGAGCGACGGTCTCCAAAACCGTAGGTTGGGGGTTCGATTCCCTCCTGACCTGCCAGATTCACTCAATGTGTCTGGCTTTCTTTTCACAGGATCTTCATAGATGACTCCTAAGGCTGAAGCTCAAGGCTCTCGCTTCGATCTGCTCAAGTGGCTCGTCGTGGTTGCTTTGGTGATTGTTGGTGTTGTTGGCAATCAGTACTACTCTGCTTCGCCGATCCTGTACCGTGTCCTAGTGCTGCTTGCTATTGCTGCTGTTGCTGCCTTTGTTGGTCTGCAAACTGCAAAGGGCAAGTCGTTCTTCGTGCTGGTTAAGGAAGCGCGCACTGAGATTCGTAAAGTCGTATGGCCTACTCGCCAAGAGACCACGCAGACCACGTTGATTGTTGTGGCTGTGGTTCTGGTTATGGCGTTGCTGTTGTGGGGGCTAGATTCCCTGCTCGGCTGGCTTGTTTCCTTGATTGTTGGCTAAGGGTGTCCCGTGGCTAAGCGTTGGTACGTTGTGCATGCTTACTCGGGTTACGAGAAGCATGTAATGCGCTCGTTGATCGAGCGTGTGAAGCTGGCTGGCATGGAAGATGGCTTCGGCGAAATTCTGGTTCCCACTGAAGAAGTGGTTGAGATGCGTAATGGCCAGAAGCGCAAAAGCGAGCGTAAGTTCTTTCCAGGCTATGTGCTGGTTCAGATGGATATGAATGAGGGTACTTGGCACTTGGTCAAGGATACTCCTCGTGTCATGGGCTTTATCGGTGGTACTGCCGATAAGCCGGCTCCTATTACTGATAAAGAAGCTGAAGCGATTCTGCGTCGCGTCGCTGACGGTAGTGATAAGCCTAAGCCTAAAACTCTGTTTGAGCCGGGCGAAGTGGTTCGTGTTACTGATGGTCCATTCGCTGACTTTAACGGCACGGTCGAAGAAGTTAACTACGAAAAGAGCCGCATTCAAGTGGCGGTACTCATTTTCGGTCGCTCTACTCCGGTAGAGCTAGAGTTCAGTCAGGTCGAAAAGGCATAACTGAACGAGAATCCCATACCCCGCAGCCTTAGGCTGTGGGGTTTTTTCGTCACTGGGATAAACGCGCAAGTAACCGGGGAGCCTTTCTAGGCGTCTGAACCCGTAATTGGAGTGCCTCATGGCTAAGAAGATTACTGCTTACATCAAGCTGCAAGTTAAGGCCGCTCAGGCCAACCCAAGCCCGCCCGTTGGTCCAGCTCTGGGTCAACACGGCGTGAACATCATGGAATTCTGCAAGGCTTTCAACGCCCGTACTCAGGGTCTTGAACCAGGTCTGCCGACTCCTGTGATCATCACTGTTTACAGTGACCGCAGCTTCACTTTCGAAACTAAGAGCACCCCTGCTTCGGTTCTGCTGAAGAAAGCTGCTGGCCTGACTAGCGGTTCCGCTCGTCCGAACACCGTTAAGGTTGGCACTGTTACCCGTGCTCAGCTGGAAGAGATCGCGAAAACCAAAAACGCGGATCTGACTGCAGCTGATATGGATGCAGCCGTGCGTACTATCGCCGGTTCTGCTCGTAGCATGGGCCTTAACGTGGAGGGTGTGTAATGGCTAAGCTGACCAAGCGCCAAAAGGCTATCGCCGGCAAGATTGAAGCAGGCAAGGCCTACAACTTCGTAGAAGCTGCCGCTCTCCTGACCGAGCTGTCGACCGTTAAGTTCAGCGAGTCCGTAGACGTTGCTGTGAACCTGGGCGTAGACCCGCGTAAATCTGACCAGGTTGTTCGTAGCGCTACTGTGCTGCCGCACGGCACTGGCAAGACTGTACGTGTAGCTGTGTTCACCCAGGGTCCAGCTGCTGAAGCTGCTCTGGCTGCCGGTGCAGACCGCGTAGGTATGGATGATCTGGCTGCCGAAATGAAAGGCGGCGACCTGAACTATGACGTAGTTATTGCTTCCCCGGATGCAATGCGCGTTGTGGGTCAGTTGGGTCAGGTTCTGGGTCCTCGTGGCCTGATGCCTAACCCGAAAGTCGGTACCGTTACTCCAGACGTAGCTTCGGCAGTCAAGAACGCCAAGGCTGGTCAGGTTCGTTATCGCACCGACAAAAACGGCATCATCCACACTTCCGTTGGCAAGGTCGGCTTCGACGCCGTCAAGCTGAAGGAAAACGTTGAAGCCCTGATCGCTGACCTGAAGCGTATCAAACCAGCTTCTTCGAAAGGCATCTACGTCAAGCGCGTTACTCTGAGCACCACTATGGGCCCAGGCCTGGTCATCGACCAAGGTTCGCTGGACGTATAAGACACAAGCGGATGCAAGTAATTGCATCCGCTGAAAAATTGGGGTCCCTGCCTGGCGGGGGCTATCCAAGACCGTAGGCGACGCAAGTCTTAAACCTCAAGCCTACGCAGATGGTGCTCCCGGTTCCTTACCGAATCAGACACCAAAACGACATCCAGCTCCGGTTGGATGAAACGGTAACAAGCAGGAGTTAAACCCGTGGCAATTAAACTCGAAGACAAGAAGGCCATCGTCGCTGAAGTCAACGAGGCTGCCAAAGTCGCTCTGTCTGCTGTTGTGGCTGATGCCCGCGGTGTGACAGTAGGCGCAATGACCGGACTCCGTAAAGAGGCCCGCGAAGCTGGCGTTTACGTACGTGTTGTACGTAACACCCTGCTCAAGCGCGCTGTTGAAGGCACTCAATATGACGTGCTCAACGACGCGTTCGTCGGCCCTACCCTGATTGCATTCTCCAAGGAACATCCGGGCGCTGCCGCTCGTATTTTCAAAGAGTTCGCAAAGGGTCAGGACAAGTTCGAGATCAAGGCAGCTGCGTTCGAGGGCAAGTACCTCGCAGCAAACGAGATCGACGTGTTGGCTTCGCTGCCAACTCGCGACGAAGCTATTGCGAAGCTGATGAGCGTGATTCAAGGCGCTACCAGCAAGCTGGCTCGTACTCTGGCGGCTATTCGCGACCAGAAAGAAGCTGCTGCTGCCTAAGGCACCGCAAGCCCTTTCAAAATCATATGTTTAATTTGATGGCTGCGTAGGCTGTCACCCCAATACAGGAATTTATAGTCATGTCTCTGACTAACGAGCAAATCATCGAAGCAATCGGCCAGAAAACCGTTCTGGAAGTTGTTGAGCTGATCAAAGCAATGGAAGAAACCTTCGGCGTTACCGCTGCTGTTGCCGCCGCTGGCCCAGCTGCTGCTGCCGCTGTTGTTGAAGAGCAAACTGAATTCAACGTCATGCTGACCGAAGCTGGCGAGAAGAAAGTTAACGTGATCAAGGCTGTACGTGAACTGACCGGTCTGGGTCTGAAAGAAGCCAAGGCTGTAGTTGACGGCGCTCCTGCCATGGTTCTGGAAGCTGTTGCTAAAGAAGCAGCTGAAAAAGCCAAAGCAGCTCTGGAAGAAGCAGGCGCTAAAGTCGAGCTCAAGTAAGCATCGACTTTGTGTCTCCAGCCCAAGCGTTAAGCGAACGGCTGATGGCTGGTGGCTCTTGCCACCGGCCTTTTTCCGTTATTGGCGACCGACTGGGTCGGTGCCTTTAACGTGCTGTAACCCACCCTGTGCGGTGGCGCAAACCAAAGGGTTTGCACGATTTTCTGGCTGCTCCCGTCGGGAGGAGCCGAATAAGCAGGTGACCAAGCTGGGGAACGCTGATGGCTTACTCATATACTGAGAAAAAACGTATCCGCAAGGACTTTAGCAAGTTGCCGGACGTCATGGATGTGCCGTACCTCCTGGCCATCCAGCTGGATTCGTATCGTGAATTCTTGCAAGCGGGAGCGACTAAAGATCAGTTCCGCGACGTGGGCCTGCATGCGGCCTTCAAATCCGTTTTCCCGATCATCAGCTACTCCGGCAATGCTGCGTTGGAGTATGTCGGTTATCGCCTGGGCGAACCGGCGTTTGATGTTAAAGAATGCGTGTTGCGTGGTGTGACTTACGCCGTACCTTTGCGGGTAAAAGTCCGTCTGATCATTTTCGACAAAGAATCGTCGAACAAAGCGATCAAGGACATCAAAGAGCAAGAAGTCTACATGGGTGAAATCCCCCTGATGACTGAGAACGGTACCTTCGTAATCAACGGTACCGAGCGTGTAATCGTTTCCCAGCTGCACCGTTCCCCTGGCGTATTCTTCGACCACGACCGTGGCAAGACGCACAGCTCCGGTAAGCTGCTTTACTCTGCGCGGATCATTCCGTACCGCGGTTCGTGGCTGGACTTCGAGTTCGACCCGAAAGACTGCGTGTTTGTCCGTATCGACCGTCGCCGCAAGCTGCCTGCGTCGGTTCTGCTGCGCGCGCTGGGTTACACCACTGAAGAAGTGCTGGACGCCTTCTACACCACCAACGTATTCCATGTGAAAGGCGAGAGCCTGAGCCTGGAGCTGGTGCCTCAGCGCCTGCGTGGTGAAATTGCCGTTCTGGACATCCAGGATGACAAGGGCAAGGTTATTGTCGAGCAGGGTCGTCGTATCACCGCTCGTCACATCAACCAGTTGGAAAAAGCCGGTATCAAGGAGCTGGATGTACCTCTGGACTACGTCCTGGGTCGTACCACTGCCAAGGCTATCGTGCATCCGGCTACCGGCGAAATCCTGGCAGAGTGCAACACCGAGCTGAACACTGAGATCCTGGCAAAAATCGCCAAGGCTCAGGTTGTTCGCATCGAAACTCTGTACACCAACGATATCGACTGCGGTCCGTTCGTTTCCGACACTCTGAAGATCGACTCCACCAGCAACCAATTGGAAGCGCTGGTCGAGATCTATCGCATGATGCGTCCTGGCGAGCCGCCGACCAAAGATGCAGCCGAGACTCTGTTCAACAACCTGTTCTTCAGCCCTGAGCGCTATGACTTGTCCGCCGTTGGCCGGATGAAGTTCAACCGTCGGATCGGTCGTACCGAGATCGAAGGTTCTGGCGTCCTGTGCAAGGAAGACATCGTTGCCGTACTGAAGACTCTGGTCGACATCCGTAACGGTAAAGGCATCGTCGATGACATCGACCACCTGGGTAACCGTCGTGTTCGCTGCGTAGGCGAAATGGCCGAGAACCAGTTCCGCGTTGGCTTGGTGCGTGTAGAGCGCGCGGTCAAAGAGCGTCTGTCGATGGCCGAAAGCGAAGGCCTGATGCCGCAAGACCTGATCAATGCCAAGCCAGTAGCGGCGGCAGTGAAAGAGTTCTTCGGCTCCAGCCAGCTGTCGCAGTTCATGGACCAGAACAACCCGCTCTCCGAGATCACCCACAAGCGTCGTGTTTCTGCACTCGGCCCAGGTGGTTTGACCCGCGAGCGCGCAGGCTTCGAGGTTCGTGACGTACACCCGACGCACTACGGTCGTGTATGCCCGATCGAAACGCCGGAAGGTCCGAACATCGGTCTGATCAACTCCCTGGCGGCCTATGCGCGCACCAACCAGTACGGCTTCCTTGAGAGCCCGTACCGTGTGGTGAAAGACGCTCTGGTAACCGATGAGATTGTGTTCCTGTCCGCCATCGAAGAGGCCGATCACGTGATCGCCCAGGCTTCGGCGACCATGAACGACAAGGGTCAGCTGATCGATGAGCTGGTAGCTGTTCGTCACTTGAACGAATTCACCGTCAAGGCGCCGGAAGACGTCACCCTGATGGACGTTTCGCCGAAGCAGGTAGTTTCTGTTGCAGCGTCGCTGATTCCGTTCCTTGAGCACGACGACGCCAACCGTGCATTGATGGGTTCCAACATGCAGCGCCAGGCTGTACCGACCCTGCGTGCCGACAAGCCGCTGGTAGGTACCGGCATGGAGCGCAACGTTGCCCGTGACTCCGGTGTTTGCGTTGTGGCTCGTCGTGGCGGCGTGATCGACTCGGTCGATGCCAGCCGTATCGTGGTTCGTGTTGCGGATGACGAAGTTGAGACTGGCGAAGCCGGTGTTGATATCTACAACCTGACCAAGTACACCCGCTCCAACCAGAACACCTGCATCAACCAGCGCCCGCTGGTGAGAAAGGGTGATCGGGTTCAGCGCAGCGACATCATGGCCGATGGTCCGTCCACCGACATGGGTGAGCTGGCACTGGGTCAGAACATGCGTATCGCGTTCATGGCATGGAACGGCTTCAACTTCGAAGACTCCATCTGCCTGTCCGAGCGTGTGGTTCAGGAAGACCGCTTCACCACGATCCACATCCAGGAACTGACCTGTGTGGCTCGTGACACCAAGCTTGGCCCAGAGGAAATCACTGCAGACATCCCGAACGTAGGTGAGGCTGCACTGAACAAGCTGGACGAAGCCGGTATCGTTTATGTAGGTGCTGAAGTTGGCGCAGGCGACATCCTGGTCGGTAAGGTCACTCCGAAAGGCGAGACTCAACTGACTCCGGAAGAGAAACTGCTGCGTGCGATCTTCGGTGAGAAAGCCAGTGACGTTAAAGACACCTCCCTGCGTGTGCCTACCGGTACCAAGGGTACTGTCATTGATGTACAGGTCTTCACTCGTGACGGCGTTGAGCGTGACGCTCGTGCTCTGTCCATCGAGAAGAGCCAGCTCGACGAGATCCGCAAGGATCTGAACGAAGAGTTCCGCATCGTGGAAGGCGCGACCTTCGAACGTCTGCGCTCCGCTCTGGTCGGCCATAAAGCCGAAGGCGGCGCCGGTCTGAAGAAAGGCCAGGAAATCACCGACGAAGTTCTCGACGGTCTTGAGCACGGACAGTGGTTCAAACTGCGCATGGCTGAAGATGCTCTGAACGAGCAGCTCGAGAAGGCTCAGGCCTACATCGTTGACCGCCGTCGTCTGCTGGACGACAAGTTCGAAGACAAGAAGCGCAAACTGCAGCAGGGCGATGACCTGGCTCCGGGCGTGCTGAAAATCGTCAAGGTCTACCTGGCAATCCGTCGTCGCATCCAGCCGGGCGACAAGATGGCCGGTCGTCACGGTAACAAGGGTGTGGTCTCCGTGATCATGCCGGTTGAAGACATGCCGCACGATGCCAATGGCACCCCGGTCGACGTCGTCCTCAACCCGCTGGGCGTACCTTCGCGTATGAACGTTGGTCAGATTCTCGAAACTCACCTGGGCCTCGCGGCCAAAGGTCTGGGCGAGAAGATCAACCGCATGGTTGAAGAGCAGCGCAAGGTCGCAGAACTGCGCACCTTCCTGGACGAAATCTACAACCAGATCGGTGGTCGTAACGAAGACCTGGACAGCTTCTCCGATCAGGAGATCCTGGATCTGGCGAACAACCTGCGCGGCGGTGTGCCAATGGCCACTCCGGTGTTCGACGGCGCCAAGGAAAGCGAAATCAAGGCCATGCTGAAACTGGCGGACCTGCCAGAAAGCGGCCAGATGCAGCTGACCGACGGCCGTACCGGCAACAAGTTCGAGCGTCCAGTTACCGTTGGCTACATGTACATGCTGAAACTGAACCACTTGGTAGACGACAAGATGCACGCTCGTTCTACCGGTTCGTACAGCCTGGTTACCCAGCAGCCGCTGGGTGGTAAGGCGCAGTTCGGTGGTCAGCGTTTCGGGGAGATGGAGGTCTGGGCACTGGAAGCATACGGTGCTGCATACACTCTGCAAGAAATGCTCACAGTGAAGTCGGACGATGTGAACGGTCGTACCAAGATGTACAAAAACATCGTGGACGGCGATCACCGTATGGAGCCGGGCATGCCCGAGTCCTTCAACGTGTTGATCAAAGAAATTCGTTCCCTCGGCATCGATATCGATCTGGAAACCGAATAACACGTGACGCGAATCGAGAGCGGGGCAGGATTGCCCGCTCTCTGCTCCGCCAGGAGGAAAGGCCTTGAAAGACCTACTGAATTTGCTGAAAAACCAGGGTCAAGTCGAAGAGTTCGACGCCATCCGTATCGGATTGGCCTCGCCTGAGATGATCCGTTCGTGGTCGTTCGGTGAAGTTAAAAAGCCGGAAACCATCAACTACCGTACGTTCAAGCCTGAGCGTGACGGCCTGTTCTGCGCCAAGATCTTTGGCCCGGTAAAGGATTACGAGTGCCTGTGCGGTAAGTACAAGCGCTTGAAGCATCGCGGCGTGATCTGCGAGAAGTGCGGCGTTGAAGTTGCACTGGCCAAGGTTCGTCGTGAGCGCATGGCGCACATCGAGCTGGCCTCGCCGGTTGCCCACATCTGGTTCCTGAAATCGCTGCCGTCCCGTATCGGCCTGCTGATGGACATGACCCTGCGTGATATCGAGCGCGTTCTCTACTTCGAGAGCTACGTTGTTATCGATCCAGGCATGACCACCCTGGAAAAGGGTCAGCTGCTGAACGACGAGCAGTACTTCGAAGCGCTGGAAGAGTTTGGTGATGACTTCGACGCCCGTATGGGGGCCGAGGCTGTCCGCGAGCTGCTGCACGCGATCGACCTGGAGCACGAGATTGGCCGTCTGCGTGAAGAGATTCCGCAAACCAACTCGGAAACCAAGATCAAGAAACTGTCCAAGCGTCTGAAGTTGATGGAGGCCTTCCAAGGCTCCGGCAACCTGCCAGAGTGGATGGTGTTGACCGTTCTGCCGGTTCTGCCGCCAGATCTGCGTCCACTGGTCCCGTTGGATGGCGGCCGCTTTGCGACTTCCGACCTCAATGACCTGTATCGTCGAGTGATCAACCGTAACAACCGTTTGAAGCGCCTGCTGGATCTGTCCGCTCCGGACATCATCGTGCGCAACGAAAAACGTATGTTGCAGGAAGCCGTCGACGCACTGCTCGACAACGGCCGTCGTGGCCGCGCTATCACTGGTTCCAACAAGCGTCCTTTGAAGTCCCTGGCTGACATGATCAAGGGTAAGCAAGGTCGTTTCCGTCAGAACTTGCTCGGTAAGCGTGTTGACTACTCCGGTCGTTCGGTAATTACCGTAGGCCCGACCCTGCGTCTGCATCAGTGCGGTCTGCCTAAGAAGATGGCTCTTGAGCTGTTCAAGCCTTTCATTTTCGGCAAGCTGGAAATGCGTGGTCTCGCGACCACCATCAAAGCGGCCAAGAAGATGGTCGAGCGCGAGCTGCCAGAGGTTTGGGACGTTCTCGCTGAAGTGATTCGCGAACACCCAGTGCTTCTCAACCGTGCACCGACCCTTCACCGTCTGGGTATCCAGGCGTTTGAACCGGTACTGATCGAAGGTAAGGCTATCCAGCTGCACCCTCTGGTCTGTGCGGCGTACAACGCCGACTTCGACGGCGACCAAATGGCCGTGCACGTTCCGCTGACGCTGGAAGCCCAGCTGGAAGCGCGTGCGTTGATGATGTCGACCAACAACATTCTGTCGCCAGCCAACGGTGAGCCAATCATCGTTCCGTCGCAGGACGTTGTATTGGGTCTGTACTACATGACTCGTGAAGCGATCAACGCCAAGGGCGAAGGTCGTGTGTTCGCCGACCTGCAGGAAGTCGACCGCGTATTCCGCGCCGGCGAAGCTGCCCTGCACGCCAAGATCAAGGTTCGTATCAACGAAACCGTCAACGATCGCGATGGCGGCAGCGTGAGCACCACCCGTATCGTCGATACTACTGTCGGCCGTGCGCTGCTGTTCCAGGTTGTGCCAAAAGGTCTGTCCTTCGACGTCGTCAACTTGCCGATGAAGAAGAAAGCGATCTCCAAGCTGATCAACCAGTGCTACCGCGTGGTGGGTCTGAAAGAGACCGTGATCTTCGCTGACCAGTTGATGTACACCGGTTTTGCTTACTCGACCATTTCCGGCGTTTCGATCGGCGTTAACGACTTCGTTATCCCGGATGAAAAAGCCCGCATCATCGGTGCTGCTACCGACGAAGTGAAGGAAATCGAGAGTCAGTACGCCTCCGGCCTGGTAACCCAGGGCGAGAAGTACAACAAAGTGATCGACCTCTGGTCGAAGGCTAACGACGAAGTATCCAAGGCGATGATGGCCAACCTCTCGAAAGAGAAGGTCATTGACCGTCACGGCGAAGAAGTCGAGCAAGAGTCGTTCAACTCGATGTACATGATGGCTGACTCAGGTGCGCGGGGTTCCGCTGCACAGATCCGTCAGTTGGCCGGTATGCGTGGTCTGATGGCCAAGCCGGACGGCTCCATCATCGAAACGCCGATTACTGCGAACTTCCGTGAAGGTCTGAGCGTACTCCAGTACTTCATCTCGACTCACGGTGCTCGTAAAGGTCTGGCGGATACCGCGTTGAAAACTGCGAACTCCGGTTACCTGACTCGTCGTCTGGTGGACGTGGCGCAGGATCTGGTTGTAACCGAGATCGACTGCGGCACCGAGCACGGTCTGCTGATGACTCCGCACATTGAAGGCGGTGACGTTGTAGAGCCTCTGGGTGAGCGCGTTCTGGGTCGTGTTATCGCCCGTGACGTATTCAAGCCGGGTACCGAGGACGTCATCGTTCCTGCGGGCACTCTGGTCGACGAGAAGTGGGTTGAGTTCATCGAGCTGAACAGCATCGACGAAGTGATCGTGCGTTCGCCGATCAGCTGCGAAACCCGTTACGGCATCTGCGCCAAGTGCTACGGTCGCGACCTGGCTCGTGGTCACCTGGTGAACATCGGTGAAGCAGTCGGCGTAATCGCTGCCCAGTCCATCGGTGAGCCGGGTACCCAGTTGACGATGCGTACCTTCCACATTGGTGGTGCGGCAAGCCGGACCTCGGCTGCGGACAGCGTACAGGTGAAGAATGGCGGTACCGTCCGTCTGCACAACCTGAAGCACGTTGAGCGAGTTGACGGTCATCTGGTTGCCGTGTCTCGTTCCGGTGAGTTGGCAATTGCTGACGACTTCGGTCGTGAGCGCGAGCGCTACAAGCTGCCTTACGGTGCTGTGATTTCGGTGAAGGAAGGCGACAAGGTCGACGCTGGTGCCATCGTGGCCAAGTGGGATCCGCACACTCACCCAATCGTTACCGAAATGAAAGGTACCGTGACCTACGTGGGCATGGAAGAAGGCATCACGATCAAGCGTCAGACTGACGAATTGACCGGTATGACCAACATTGAAGTACTTGACGTCAAAGACCGTCCAGCTGCCGGTAAGGACATTCGTCCAGCCGTGAAGATGGTGGGTATGGATGGCAAGGATCTGCTGCTGCCAGGTACCGACGTACCGGCCCAGTACTTCCTGCCGGCTAACGCCCTTGTGGGTGTTGCCGACGGTGCGCAGATTGCGATCGGTGATGTTATCGCTCGTATTCCGCAAGAAACTTCGAAGACCCGTGACATCACCGGTGGTCTGCCGCGTGTTGCCGACTTGTTCGAAGCCCGTCGTCCGAAAGAAGCGTCGATTCTGGCTGAAGTCAGCGGCACCATCGCGTTCGGTAAAGAGACCAAGGGCAAGCGCCGTCTGGTCATTACCCCGAACGACGGTAGCGATCCGTATGAGGAGCTGATTCCGAAGTGGCGTCACCTGAACGTCTTCGAAGGCGAGCAAGTGAACCGCGGCGAAGTTATCTCCGACGGTCCGAGCGATCCACACGACATCCTGCGTCTGCTGGGTGTGAGTGCGCTGGCCAAGTACATCGTTAACGAGATCCAGGACGTTTATCGTCTGCAGGGCGTGAAGATCAACGATAAGCACATCGAGACCATCCTGCGTCAGATGCTGCGTAAAGTTGAGATTGCCGAATCCGGCGACTCCAGCTTCATCAAGGGCGACCAGATGGAACTGACTCACGTACTGGTAGAAAACGAGCGTCTGAGCGCTGAAGACAAGTTCATCTCCAAGTTCACCCGCGTACTGCTGGGTATTACTAAGGCGTCCTTGTCCACTGAGTCGTTCATCTCGGCGGCCTCTTTCCAAGAGACCACCCGTGTACTGACCGAGGCAGCAGTGACCGGCAAGCGCGACTACCTGCGCGGTCTGAAGGAAAACGTGGTCGTGGGTCGTCTGATCCCGGCCGGTACCGGCCTGGCTTACCACAGTGAGCGCAAGCGCCGTCGTGATGCAGACAAGCCACTGCGTGTAAGCGCAAGCGAAGTCGAAGCAGCACTGACTGAAGCGCTGAACTCCAGCGGTAACTGAGGTCTGCAGTAGATTGAGATGAGGCCCTGGTTTTTCCGACTGCGAATCGAGACATTTTTTGTCGCGGTTCGCTGATCGGAGAGGCCGGGGCCTTGCCTTGACTGGGGACAGGATCCTCTTTAGACTCTTGTACCCCTAAATTTGGTGGAGCTCCTGCTCTGCCATTTTGTTTATGTCGAAAGACAACAGTGGAGCTAGTAGATGGCAACTATCAACCAGCTGGTACGTCAGCCGCGTAAGCGTATCGTCGAGAAATCCGACGTGCCTGCGCTGCAGAACTGCCCGCAACGTCGTGGCGTGTGCACTCGCGTGTATACCACTACGCCGAAAAAACCTAACTCGGCACTGCGTAAAGTATGCCGTGTGCGTCTGACCAACGGTTTCGAGGTTTCCTCGTACATCGGTGGTGAAGGCCACAACCTGCAAGAGCACAGCGTCGTTCTGATTCGCGGCGGTCGTGTAAAAGACTTGCCAGGTGTTCGTTATCACACCGTTCGCGGCTCCCTGGATACTTCCGGCGTTAAAGGTCGTAACCAAGGTCGTTCGAAGTACGGTACCAAGCGTCCGAAGTAATCGGTCGTTTTGCAGTTTTTAATTATATTGAGTCGATAAGAGTAAGGTCGGGCACGCGTCCTTTGGATCAACTGTCCCGAGCTAACCTGAAGACCGTTTGAGGGCTTATCAATGCCAAGACGTCGCGTAGCAGCCAAACGTGAGATTCTGGACGATCCGAAATACGGAAGCCAGATCCTCGCCAAGTTCATGAACCACGTAATGGAGAGCGGCAAGAAAGCCGTTGCCGAGCGTATCGTTTATGGCGCGCTGGAAAAAGTTAAAGAGCGCAAGAACAGCGATCCCCTGGAAATCTTCGAGAAAGCTCTCGACGCCATCGCTCCGCTGGTCGAAGTGAAGTCGCGCCGTGTAGGCGGTGCTACTTACCAGGTTCCGGTCGAAGTTCGTCCGTCCCGTCGTAACGCTCTGGCAATGCGCTGGTTGGTAGACTTCGCCCGCAAGCGCGGCGAGAAGTCTATGGCTCTGCGTTTGGCTGGCGAACTGCTGGACGCTGCCGAAGGCAAAGGTGCTGCAGTTAAGAAGCGTGAAGACGTTCACCGTATGGCTGAAGCCAACAAGGCTTTCTCGCACTACCGCTTCTAATCTCAGCATCATTCATTTTGCGAGGGCTTTATGGCTCGTACTACAGCAATCAACCGCTACCGTAACATCGGTATCTGTGCCCACGTTGACGCGGGCAAGACTACCACTACCGAGCGGATCCTGTTTTACACAGGTCTCAGCCACAAGATGGGTGAGGTGCATGACGGCGCTGCTACCACCGACTGGATGGTGCAGGAGCAGGAGCGTGGTATCACCATTACCTCCGCTGCTGTAACTACCTTCTGGAAAGGTTCGCGCGGCCAATACGATAACTATCGTGTCAACGTTATCGATACCCCGGGCCACGTAGACTTCACCATTGAAGTAGAGCGCTCTCTGCGCGTACTCGACGGCGCGGTCGTTGTGTTCTGCGGTACTTCCGGTGTTGAGCCTCAGTCCGAAACCGTATGGCGTCAAGCTAACAAGTACGGCGTCCCGCGTGTTGTTTACGTGAACAAGATGGACCGTGCTGGTGCTAACTTCCTGCGCGTTGTTGGTCAGATCAAGAATCGCCTGGGTCACACCCCGGTACCGGTTCAGCTGGCCATCGGTGCTGAAGATAACTTCGAAGGTCAGGTTGATCTGATCAAGATGAAGGCTATCTACTGGAACGACGACGACAAGGGTACTACCTATCGCGAGGAAGAAATTCCTGCCGATATGCTGGACCTGGCTACCGAGTGGCGCTCCAACATGGTTGAAGCCGCTGCTGAAGCCAACGAAGAGCTGATGAACAAGTACCTTGAAGAAGGTGACCTGACTCCAGAAGAGATCAAGGCTGGTCTGCGCGCGCGCACCCTGGCTAGCGAAATCGTTCCGGCTGTCTGCGGTTCTTCGTTCAAGAACAAGGGTGTTCCCCTGGTTCTCGACGCCGTTATCGACTTCCTGCCTGCCCCTACCGAGATCCCGGCGATCAAGGGTATCCATCCGGATCTCATCGAGAAGCCGAAGGATGAGCTGGTAGAAGCCGATTACGACGAGCGTCACGCTGACGATGCTGAACCGTTCTCGGCTCTGGCATTCAAGATCGCTACCGACCCGTTCGTTGGTACTCTGACTTTCGTGCGCGTTTACTCGGGCTTCCTGAGCTCGGGCGACTCCGTGATCAACTCGGTCAAGGGCAAGAAAGAGCGCGTTGGTCGTATGGTGCAGATGCACGCCAACCAGCGTGAAGAGATCAAGGAAGTGCGCGCAGGCGATATCGCTGCCCTGATCGGCATGAAGGACGTCACCACTGGTGATACTTTGTGCGATCTGGACAAGCAGATCATTCTTGAGCGTATGGACTTCCCTGAGCCTGTAATTTCGGTAGCAGTAGAGCCGAAAACCAAGCAAGACCAGGAGAAGATGGGTATTGCACTGGGCAAACTGGCTCAGGAAGACCCGTCGTTCCGCGTCAAGACTGACGAAGAGACTGGTCAGACCATCATTTCCGGTATGGGTGAGCTGCACCTGGACATCCTCGTTGACCGCATGAAGCGCGAGTTCAACGTCGAAGCCAACATCGGCAAGCCGCAGGTTTCGTACCGCGAGAAGATCACCAAGAGCAACGTTGAGATCGAAGGTAAATTCGTTCGTCAATCGGGTGGTCGCGGTCAGTTCGGTCACTGCTGGATCCGCTTCTCGGAGCCGGACGTTGACGCGAGCGGCAACATCACAGAAGGTCTGGTCTTCACCAACGAAGTTGTTGGTGGTGTGGTTCCTAAGGAATACATCCCGGCTATCCAGAAGGGTATCGAAGAGCAGATGAAGAACGGCGTCGTTGCCGGTTATCCGCTGATCGGCCTGAAGGCTACCGTGTTCGATGGTTCCTACCACGACGTCGACTCCAACGAGATGGCGTTCAAGGTGGCAGCCTCCATGGCGACCAAGCAGCTGGCCCAGAAGGGCGGCGGTGTTGTGCTCGAGCCGATCATGAAGGTTGAAGTAGTAACCCCAGAGGACTACATGGGTGACGTGATGGGTGACCTGAACCGTCGTCGTGGTCTGATTCAGGGTATGGATGACTCGGTGTCCGGCAAGGTGATCCGTGCCGAGGTACCACTGGGTGAAATGTTCGGTTATGCAACTGACGTTCGTTCCATGTCTCAGGGTCGCGCGAGCTACTCCATGGAATTCTCCAAATACGCCGAAGCTCCGTCGAACATCGTCGAAGCTCTCGTTAAAAAACAAGGCTGATTCAGCCTCCCCTTTAGGCTAGGAGTTTATTGTCGTGGCTAAAGAAAAATTTGAACGTAACAAACCGCACGTCAACGTTGGCACTATCGGTCACGTTGACCACGGTAAAACCACTCTGACTGCTGCTCTGACTCGCGTTTGCTCCGAAGTTTTCGGTTCGGCTCGTGTTGACTTCGACAAGATCGACAGCGCTCCAGAAGAAAAGGCTCGTGGTATCACCATCAACACTGCACACGTAGAGTACGATTCGCACATTCGTCACTACGCGCACGTTGACTGCCCAGGTCACGCCGACTACGTCAAAAACATGATCACCGGTGCTGCCCAGATGGACGGCGCGATCCTGGTTTGCTCGGCTGCCGATGGTCCGATGCCACAAACTCGTGAGCACATCCTGCTGTCCCGTCAGGTAGGTGTTCCGTACATCGTTGTCTTCCTGAACAAGGCTGACATGGTTGACGACGCTGAGCTGCTGGAACTGGTTGAGATGGAAGTGCGCGATCTGCTGAGCACTTACGACTTCCCAGGTGACGACACTCCGATCATCATCGGTTCGGCTCTGATGGCTCTGAACGGCCAAGACGACAACGAAATGGGTACCACCGCTGTTAAGCGTCTGGTAGAAACTCTGGACACCTACATCCCAGAGCCAGAGCGTGCAATCGACAAGCCGTTCCTGATGCCAATCGAAGACGTGTTCTCGATCTCCGGTCGTGGCACCGTGGTAACTGGCCGTGTTGAGCGTGGTATCGTTCGCATCCAGGAAGAAGTTGAGATCGTTGGTCTGCGCGACACTCAGAAAACTACCTGCACCGGCGTTGAAATGTTCCGCAAACTGCTCGACGAAGGTCGTGCTGGCGAGAACTGCGGCGTTCTGCTGCGTGGTACCAAGCGTGACGACGTTGAGCGTGGTCAGGTTCTGGTTAAGCCAGGCACCGTTAAGCCTCACACCAAGTTCACTGCTGAAGTTTACGTTCTGAGCAAAGAAGAAGGCGGCCGTCATACTCCGTTCTTCAAAGGCTACCGTCCACAGTTCTACTTCCGTACTACTGACGTGACTGGTAACTGCGAGCTGCCAGAAGGCGTTGAAATGGTAATGCCAGGTGACAACATCCAGATGACTGTCACTCTGATCAAAACCATCGCGATGGAAGATGGTCTGCGTTTCGCTATCCGTGAAGGCGGTCGTACCGTCGGCGCTGGCGTCGTAGCCAAAGTTATCGAGTAATCGACGACTCATGAAGAAGCCCCCGCTTGCGGGGGCTTTTTTATTGGGTTGACACTCTGTGGGGCCGTCTATAGAATTGCGCCTCCTTTTAACGGGCGTATTGCGCCCGGTGGGAATAGCAGCCTGGAGTCTGAAATCCAATGCAAAATCAGCAAATCCGTATCAGGTTGAAGGCTTTCGACCATCGCCTGATCGACCAATCCACCCAGGAAATCGTGGAAACCGCGAAACGTACTGGTGCTCAAGTGCGTGGTCCAATTCCACTGCCTACCCGTAAAGAACGGTTCACCGTTCTGGTCTCTCCGCACGTCAACAAAGACGCGCGTGACCAGTACGAGATCCGTACTCATAAGCGCGTACTGGATATCGTCCAGCCAACGGATAAAACCGTTGATGCTCTTATGAAGCTCGATCTTGCGGCAGGTGTGGAAGTGCAGATCAGCCTCGGCTAAGACTCGGTCTTAGTCGTGTAACGCTCTGAAATGGGCGGCCATAGCGGGTGAAAGCCCCGTACACTCATGAGGTTTACAACATGACTATTGGTGTAGTCGGTCGTAAATGCGGTATGACCCGTATTTTCACCGAAGAAGGTGTCTCCATTCCGGTCACGGTCATTGAGATCGAGCCGAATCGCGTCACCCAGTTCAAAACTGAAGAAACCGATGGCTATCGTGCAGTGCAAGTCACTGTAGGTGAGCGTCGTGCTTCGCGCGTGACTGCTGCTCAAGCAGGTCACTTCGCTAAAGCGAACGTTGCTGCCGGTCGTGGCGTTTGGGAATTCCGCCTTGAAGAAGGCGAGTACCAAGCTGGCGATCTGATCAATGCAGAAATCTTCGCAGCTGGCCAGCTGGTAGATGTTACCGGTCAGTCGAAAGGTAAAGGCTTCGCCGGTACCATCAAGCGTTGGAATTTCCGCGGTCAAGATAACACCCACGGTAACTCCGTTTCCCACCGCGTCCCGGGCTCTATTGGCCAGTGCCAGACTCCTGGTCGTGTATTCAAGGGCAAAAAAATGTCCGGTCATATGGGCGCTGAGCGCGTGACCGTGCAGTCCCTGGAAGTAGTGCGCGTCGACGCTGAACGCAATCTGTTGTTGGTCAAGGGTGCTGTTCCTGGCGCTACTGGCGGCAACCTGGTTGTACGTCCGGCGGCCAAGGCTCGCGGTTAAGGGGAAGCTGACATGCAATTAAATGTAAATGACGCTCAAGCGATCGAAGTTTCCGAACTGACATTTGGCGGCGAATTCAACGAGACGCTGGTTCACCAAGCAGTCGTGGCCTACATGGCTGGCGGCCGTCAAGGTAGCAAGCAGCAAAAGACCCGTTCCGACGTTTCTGGTGGCGGCAAGCGCCCATGGCGTCAGAAAGGTACTGGCCGTGCTCGTGCCGGTACTATCCGTAGCCCAATCTGGCGTGGCGGCGGTACCACTTTCGCAGCTCGTCCTCAGGATCACTCCCAGAAGCTGAACAAGAAGATGTATCGCGCAGCAATGCGTTCCATCCTTGCTGAGCTGGTGCGTACTGATCGTCTGGTCGTGGTTCAGGATTTCGCTGTTGAAACTCCGAAAACCAAAGATCTGCTGGGCAAACTGAACAATATGAGCCTGACCGACGTTCTGATCGTGTCGGACGCTGTTGATCAGAACCTGTACCTGGCTGCTCGTAACCTGCCACACGTTGATGTTCGTGACGTGCAAGGTTCCGATCCAGTTAGTCTGATCGCATACGACAAAGTGTTGATCACTGTGTCGGCCGTGAAGAAATTCGAGGAGCTGCTGGGATGAACCAGGAACGCGTATTTAAAGTTCTGCTTGGCCCGCACGTTTCCGAGAAGGCTACGGTTCTGGCAGACAAGAAAGGCCAGTTCGTTTTCAAGGTTGCTACTGACGCAACCAAGCTGGAAATCAAGAAGGCCGTCGAAAGCCTGTTCAGCGTGAAAGTGGAACGCGTTACTACCCTGAATGTTCTGGGTAAGAGCAAGCGTACCGCTCGCGGTCTGGGCAAGCGTAATGACTGGAAGAAGGCAGTTATCTCCCTTCAGCCAGGCCAAGATCTCGATTTCAGCAGCAGTGCTGAGTAAGGAAGGGGTGCATCATGGCAATCGTTAAATGCAAACCGACTTCCCCTGGCCGCCGTTTTGTGGTCAAGGTGGTCAACCAGGAGCTGCATAAAGGCGCTCCTCACGCACCGCTGCTCGAGAAGAAATCGAAGTCTGGTGGTCGTAACAACAATGGCCGCATTACCACTCGTCACGTTGGTGGTGGTCATAAGCAGCATTACCGTCTGGTCGACTTCCGTCGCAACGACAAAGATGGCATCGCTGCCACTGTCGAGCGTATCGAATACGATCCAAACCGTACTGCTCACATCGCTCTGCTGCTGTACGCAGATGGCGAGCGTCGCTACATCATCGCCCCTAAAGGCGTGAGCGCTGGCGACCAGCTGATTGCAGGTGCTCTGGCACCGATCAAGCCGGGCAACGCTCTGCAGCTGCGCAACATTCCAGTTGGTAGCACCGTACACGGCATCGAACTGAAGCCAGGTAAAGGCGCGCAAATCGCTCGTTCGGCTGGTGCTTCGGCTCAGCTGGTCGCTCGTGAAGGTGTCTACGTGACCCTGCGTCTGCGTTCTGGCGAGATGCGTAAAGTGCTGGCTGAGTGCCGTGCGACCCTGGGCGAAGTCTCGAACTCCGAGCACAGCCTGCGTTCGTTGGGTAAAGCTGGTGCCAAACGCTGGCGTGGCGTTCGCCCAACCGTTCGTGGTGTTGCCATGAACCCGGTTGACCACCCACATGGTGGTGGTGAAGGTCGTACCTCTGGTGGTCGTCATCCGGTATCGCCATGGGGCTTCCCGACTAAGGGCGCGAAGACTCGTGGTAATAAGCGTACCGACAAAATGATCGTCCGTCGTCGCAAGTAAATAGAGGGATACGACAGTGCCACGTTCTCTGAAAAAAGGTCCTTTTATTGATCTTCACCTACTGAAGAAGATCGAAGTGGCGGCGGAAAAGAACGATCGCAAACCAGTTAAGACCTGGTCGCGCCGTTCCATGATCCTGCCACAAATGGTCGGTCTGACCATTGCTGTGCATAACGGTCGTCAACATGTCCCAGTTCTCGTGAACGAAGACATGGTCGGCCACAAACTGGGCGAGTTCGCCGGTACCCGTACATATCGCGGGCACGTGGCTGACAAGAAAGCCAAGCGTTAAGGGGTAAGGAATGATGGAAGTAGCCGCTAAGTTGTCGGGCGCTCGAATCTCCGCCCAGAAAGCCCGCTTGGTCGCCGACCAGATCCGCGGGAAGAAGGTGGGCGAAGCGCTCAACCTGTTGGCTTTCAGCAGTAAGAAAGCCGCCGAGATCATGAAGAAAGTGCTGGAGTCGGCCGTAGCCAACGCCGAGCATAACGAAGGCGCAGACGTTGATGACCTGAAGGTCTCCACCGTTTTCGTCAACGAAGGGCGTTCGCTGAAGCGCATCATGCCACGTGCCAAAGGCCGTGCTGATCGCATCGTCAAGCGGTCTTGCCATATCACTGTCAAGGTTGCTGACAAGTAACGGAGTCGAAGAGATGGGTCAGAAAGTACATCCCATTGGCATTCGCCTGGGAATCGTCAAGGAGCACACCTCCGTCTGGTACGCAGACGGTCGGACTTATGCGGACTATTTGCTCGCAGATCTGAATGTGCGTGAGTATCTCCAAGACAAACTAAAAAGCGCGTCCGTAAGCCGTATCGATATCCATCGTCCGGCTCAAACTGCACGCATCACCATCCACACCGCTCGTCCCGGCATCGTGATCGGCAAGAAAGGTGAAGATGTTGAGAAGCTGCGTCAGGACCTGACCAAGCAAATGGGTGTGCCTGTGCACATCAATATCGAAGAGATCCGCAAGCCGGAGCTCGACGGTATGCTGGTTGCGCAGAGCGTAGCTCAGCAGCTGGAGCGCCGCGTAATGTTCCGTCGTGCCATGAAGCGCGCCGTACAGAACGCCATGCGCATTGGTGCCAAAGGCATCAAAATCCAAGTGAGCGGTCGTCTCGGCGGTGCTGAAATCGCACGTACTGAATGGTATCGCGAAGGTCGTGTGCCACTGCACACCCTGCGTGCCGATATCGACTATGCCACCTACGAAGCTCACACCACTTACGGTGTGATCGGTGTGAAGGTTTGGATCTTCAAAGGCGAAGTAATTGGTGGTCGCCAAGAAGAGCTGAAGCCGCAAGCACCTGCGCCTCGTAAAAAAGCTGCTAAGTAAGGGGTACGCCAAATGTTGCAACCAAAGCGTACGAAGTTCCGCAAGCAAATGACCGGCCACAACCGTGGTCTGGCATTGCGCGGTAGCAAAGTCAGCTTCGGCGAGTTCGCGCTGAAGTCTGTTGCTCGTGGTCGTCTCACCGCTCGTCAGATCGAGTCAGCGCGTCGTGCTCTGACCCGTCACGTAAAACGTGGTGGCAAGATCTGGATCCGTGTATTCCCGGACAAGCCTATTTCCAAAAAACCACTCGAAGTTCGGATGGGTAAAGGTAAGGGTAACGTCGAATACTGGGTTGCCCAGATTCAGCCAGGCAAAGTCCTGTATGAAATCGAGGGTGTTTCTGAAGAGCTGGCGCGTGAGGCTTTCGCCCTGGCTGCTGCAAAGCTGCCGCTCGCCACCTCCTTTGTTAAACGGACGGTGATGTGATGAAAGCGAATGAACTTCGTGAAAAATCCGCACAGCAGCTGAACGAGCAACTGCTCGGCCTGCTGCGCGACCAGTTCAATCTGCGCATGCAGAAAGCAACTGGCCAGTTGGGGCAGTCTCATCTGCTCTCGCAAGTTAAGCGTGACATCGCTCGCGTGAAGACTGTGCTCAACCAGCAGGCAGGTAAGTAATCATGGCTGAAGCCGAAAAAACTGTCCGTACGCTGACTGGCCGTGTTGTCAGCGACAAGATGGACAAGACCATCACCGTTCTGATCGAGCGTCGCGTTAAGCACCCTATCTACGGTAAATACGTTAAGCGTTCGACTAAGCTGCACGCGCACGACGAAACCAATCAGTGCCACATCGGCGACAAAGTCACTATTCGTGAAACTCGTCCGATGGCCAAGACCAAGTCTTGGGCGCTGGTTGATGTTCTCGAACGCGCTGTGGAAGTCTAAGGGCTAGGGGTCGGAGAAATTATATGATTCAGACTCAATCCATGCTCGATGTGGCCGATAACAGCGGCGCTCGCCGCGTTATGTGCATCAAGGTGCTGGGTGGCTCCCATCGTCGTTACGCTGGTATCGGTGACATCATCAAGGTGACCGTCAAGGAAGCAATTCCTCGCGGTAAGGTGAAGAAAGGTCAAGTGATGACTGCTGTTGTAGTCCGCACTCGCCATGGTGTTCGTCGTGCAGACGGCTCCATCATCCGCTTTGATGGCAACGCTGCTGTTCTGTTGAACAACAAGCAAGAGCCGATCGGCACCCGTATCTTTGGGCCAGTGACCCGTGAGCTTCGTACTGAGAAGTTCATGAAGATCGTCTCGCTCGCCCCAGAAGTGCTGTAAGGAGATCCGACATGCAAAAGATTCGTCGTGACGACGAGATCATCGTGATCGCCGGCAAAGACAAAGGTAAGCGCGGTAAGGTGCTTAAGGTTCTGGCTGATGACCGTCTGGTCGTCGGTGGCCTGAACCTGGTCAAGCGTCATACCAAGCCTAACCCGATGTCGGGCGTACAGGGCGGTATCGTCGAGAAAGAAGCGCCACTGCACGCTTCCAACGTCGCCATTTTCAACGGCGAAACCAACAAGGCTGACCGCGTTGGTTTCAAAGTAGAAGACGGCAAAAAAATTCGTGTCTTCAAGTCGACCCAAAAAGCGGTTGATGCTTGAACACTGCTAGGTAGAAGACCATGGCACGACTAAAAGAGATTTACCGGAAGGAAATCGCTCCGAAACTTAAGGAAGAACTTAAGCTTTCGAACGTGATGGAAGTTCCGCGCGTTACCAAAATCACCCTGAACATGGGTCTGGGCGAAGCGATCGGCGACAAAAAAGTCATCGAGCATGCTGTTGCTGACCTGGAAAAGATCACCGGCCAGAAAGTCGTTGTGACCTACGCTCGTAAATCCATCGCTGGCTTCAAAGTCCGCGAAGGATGGCCGATCGGCGTCAAAGTGACCCTGCGCCGTGAGCGTATGTACGAGTTCCTGGATCGTCTGCTGTCGATCTCCCTGCCTCGGGTTCGCGACTTCCGCGGCCTGAATGCCAAGTCCTTCGACGGTCGTGGCAACTACAGCATGGGTGTCAAAGAGCAGATCATTTTCCCGGAAATCGATTACGACAAGATCGATGCTCTCCGCGGTCTGGACATTACCCTGACCACCACTGCCAAGAACGATGATGAAGGCCGCGCTCTGCTGCGTGCTTTCAAATTCCCGTTCCGCAACTGATTGGAGTAGGAAAATGGCCAAGAAGAGCATGAAAAACCGTGAGCTGAAGCGTCAGCTCACCGTTGCCAAGTACGCCACCAAGCGTGCAGCGCTGAAAGCTATCATCGTAGATCTGAACGCAAGTCCAGAAGCTCGTTGGGAAGCTACCGTAGCTCTGCAGAAGCAGCCACGTGACGCCAGCGCCTCGCGCATGCGTAACCGCTGCCGCCTGACTGGTCGTCCGCACGGCGTTTACCGCAAGTTCGGCCTGGGCCGTAACAAGCTGCGTGAAGCTGCAATGCGTGGTGACGTACCAGGTCTGGTTAAAGCCAGCTGGTAATAGCTATCGAAGTCGCGGTATTCGGGCTCGCAAGATCCCGATCACCGGTGGCCTCGAACGTGAATCAAGCCCCTTTTGGGGCTTGATTCATTTCTGGGGTGTGTCTAGAATGACCGGCTCGCCTGAGCCCGTGTTTTTTGCCCGGAATTTCTCGGCGACAGTTGTAGCCGCAAGGCTAATTCTTTTTGTATCAGGAGCATCTAGCCCATGAGTATGCAGGACCCGTTAGCGGACATGCTAACTCGAATCCGTAATGCCCAGATGGCTGAAAAGTCCGTCGTAAGCATGCCGTCTTCCACGCTGAAGGTGGCTGTAGCAAAAGTCCTGAAGGACGAAGGTTACATCGCGGGTTATCAGATCAGCAGCGAAATCAAGCCTCTGCTGTCCATCGAGCTGAAGTACTTCGAAGGCCGTCCGGTCATCGAGGAAGTGAAGCGCGTTAGCCGTCCAGGCCTGCGTCAGTACAAGTCCGTTGAAGAGCTGCCGAAAGTTCGTGGCGGTCTTGGCGTGTCTATCGTCTCCACCAACAAAGGTGTGATGACTGATCGTGCTGCGCGCGCTGCCGGTGTCGGCGGCGAAGTTCTTTGCACTGTGTTCTAAGGGGGGATAAGCATGTCTCGCGTCGCTAAGAACCCCGTTAAGCTGCCAGCTGGTGTCGAAGTTAAATTCGCCGGCCAACAGCTTTCGGTGAAGGGTGCCAAGGGCACTCTCGAACTGAACGTTCACTCGTCCGTTGAAATTGTTGAGGAAGCTGGTGAGCTGCGTTTCGCTGCTCGCAATGGCGATCAACAAACTCGTGCAATGGCCGGTACCACTCGTGCTCTGGTAAACAACATGGTCCAAGGCGTAAGCCAAGGCTTCGAGCGTAAGCTCCAGCTGGTCGGTGTTGGTTACAAGGCACAAGCAAAAGGCACAGTGCTGAACCTGGCCCTCGGCTTCTCGCATCCAGTGGATTACGAACTGCCGGAAGGCATCACCGCTGAGACTCCTAGCCAGACCGATATCCTGATCCGGGGCATCGATAAGCAGCTGGTAGGTCAAGTGGCCGCTGAGATCCGCGACTTCCGTCCACCAGAGCCTTACAAAGGTAAAGGTGTGCGCTACGCGGACGAAGTCGTCCGTCGTAAAGAAGCCAAGAAGAAGTAGGGCATAGCAAATGACCGACAAAAAAGTTACTCGACTGCGTCGCGCTCGCAAAGCACGCCTGAAAATGCACGAACTCGAAGTCGTGCGTCTCTGCGTGTTCCGCTCTTCGCAGCACATCTACGCCCAGGTCATTTCGGCCGACGGCAACAAAGTCCTGGCAAGTGCCTCGACTTTGGATAAAGAACTGCGTGATGGCGCCACTGGCAACATCGACGCGGCCACTAAGGTTGGCCAGCTGGTCGCTACGCGTGCAAAAGCCGCTGGCGTCTCGCAGGTGGCTTTCGACCGCTCTGGCTTCAAGTATCACGGCCGCGTCAAGGCGCTGGCTGATGCTGCTCGTGAAGCTGGGCTGGAGTTCTAAGTTATGTCAAATAACGACCAAAAGCGCGACGAAGGCTACATCGAGAAGCTGGTTCAAGTTAACCGCGTAGCCAAAACCGTTAAAGGCGGCCGTATCTTCACTTTCACCGCGTTGACCGTGGTTGGTGATGGTAAAGGCCGTGTTGGCTTCGGCCGTGGCAAGTCGCGTGAAGTGCCTGCTGCGATCCAGAAGGCAATGGAAGCTGCTCGCCGCAACATGATCCAAGTTGATCTGAACGGCACCACTCTGCAATACGCTATGAAGTCCGCCCACGGCGCTTCCAAGGTGTACATGCAGCCTGCTTCTGAAGGTACCGGTATCATCGCTGGCGGCGCTATGCGTGCTGTCCTTGAAGTTGCTGGCGTTCAGAACGTTCTGGCCAAGTGCTACGGCTCGACTAACCCAGTAAACGTGGTTCACGCCACTTTCAAGGGTTTGAAGGCTATGCAGTCCCCTGAATCCATTGCCGCCAAGCGTGGCAAAAGCGTCCAGGAGATCATCTGATCATGGCTACCGTAAAAGTAACGCTGATCAAAAGCATGACCGGCCGTATCCCTAACCACAAACTGTGCGTTAAGGGGCTGGGCCTGCGTCGCATCGGTCACACTGTAGAAGTCCAAGATACTCCCGAGAATCGCGGGATGATCAACAAGGCTTACTACATGCTGCGTGTCGAGGGTTAATCGATGAAACTCAATGATCTGAGTCCAGCGCCGGGTTCCCGTCGCGAAAAGCATCGTCCGGGCCGTGGTATCGGTAGTGGTTTGGGTAAGACTGGTGGCCGTGGTCACAAAGGTCAGACTTCCCGCTCCGGTGGCACCATTGCTCCAGGCTTTGAAGGCGGTCAACAGCCGCTGCATCGTCGCCTGCCGAAGTTCGGTTTCGTATCCCTGAAGGCCATGGATCGCGCAGAAGTGCGTCTGTCCGAGCTGGCTAAAGTGGAAGGCGACATCGTCACCGTGCAGTCCCTGAAAGATGCCAACGTGATTAACCAGAACGTTCAGCGTGTGAAAATCATGCTGTCCGGCGAAGTTACTCGCGCTGTGACTATCAAGGGCATCGCAGCCACCAAAGGTGCGCGTGCGGCTATCGAAGCAGCTGGCGGCAAGTTCGAGGAATAAATGGCTAAGCAAGGTGCTCTCTCTGCGCTCGGCAAAGGCGGTATGTCTGAACTCTGGGCTCGTCTGCGTTTTCTGTTCCTGGCGATTATCGTCTACCGAATAGGCGCACACATCCCGGTTCCAGGTATCAACCCTGACCGACTCGCAGACCTGTTTCGACAGAATGAGGGGACCATTCTTAGCTTGTTCAACATGTTTTCCGGCGGCGCGCTGGAGCGGATGAGCATCTTTGCACTGGGGATCATGCCGTACATCTCGGCATCGATCATCATGCAGCTGATGGCCGCCGTCAGCCCGCAGCTGGAGCAGTTGAAGAAGGAAGGTGAAGCTGGCCGTCGCAAGATCAGCCAGTACACCCGCTACGGCACTGTCATCCTGGCCCTGGTTCAAGCTATCGGCATGTCCGTTGGTCTGGCGGGTCAGGGTGTTGCGTTCACTGGTGACTTTGGCTTCCATTTCGTCGCGGTATCCACTTTTGTGGCTGGTGCGATGTTCATGATGTGGCTGGGTGAGCAGATTACTGAGCGTGGTGTTGGCAACGGTATCTCGATGTTGATTTTCGCAGGTATCGTCGCCGGTCTTCCGAGAGCGATCGGGCAGTCTTTCGAGTCTGCACGTCAGGGTGATATCAATATTTTCGCCTTGGTTGCGATCGGTTTGCTGGCAGTAGCGATTATCGGTTTTGTGGTGTTCATTGAGCGTGGCCAGCGTCGTATTGCTGTTCACTACGCCAAGCGTCAGCAGGGCCGTAAGGTGTTTGCTGCGCAGACCAGCCACTTGCCGCTGAAAGTGAATATGGCCGGTGTTATTCCTGCTATCTTCGCGAGCAGCATTTTGCTGTTTCCGGCTTCGTTGGGTGCCTGGTTCGGTCAGTCTGAAGGTATGGGCTGGTTGCAGGACATCTCGCAGTCGATCGCTCCTGGTCAGCCGTTGAATATTCTGCTGTTTAGTGCAGGGATTATTTTCTTCTGCTTCTTCTATACGGCGTTGATGTTCAATCCGAAAGACGTAGCGGAAAACCTGAAGAAGTCCGGTGCCTTTATTCCGGGCATCCGTCCAGGTGAGCAGTCGGCGCGCTACATTGATGGCGTTCTAACCCGCTTGACCATGTTCGGTGCTCTATATATGACGGCCGTCTGCCTGTTGCCCCAGTTCCTGGTGGTTGCTGCAAACGTTCCGTTCTACCTTGGCGGGACCTCGTTGCTGATCGTGGTCGTGGTTGTTATGGACTTTATGTCGCAAGTACAATCGCACCTCGTTTCCCACCAGTACGAATCCCTGATGAAGAAAGCCAACCTGAAGGGTTACGGCAGCGGCATGCTGCGCTAATCCATAAGGTTCGAGGAGTTGGTGATGAAAGTTCGTGCATCGGTGAAAAAGCTGTGCCGTAACTGCAAGATTATTCGCCGCGAAGGTGTTGTTCGAGTAATTTGCAGCGCGGAACCGCGTCACAAACAGCGCCAAGGCTGAGTGTGATTGTGCTTCAAGCCCGGCAGCTAGTGCGCTGCCGGGTTGATTATTTGTTATTACAGCGATATTATCTCGCGCCCTATTTCTTGGCTTCCGGGGCGTAGGTAGCTGTCAATTGGAGTCCCACTGAATGGCCCGTATTGCAGGCGTTAACATTCCAGATAACAAGCATACTGTTATCTCGCTGACCTACATCTATGGTGTTGGTCGCACTACTGCACAGAAAATCTGTGCGGTGACTGGGGTCAACCCAGCTGCGAAGATCAAGGATCTGAGCGACGAGCAAATTGAACAGCTGCGTGGCGAAGTGGCGAAGTTCACCACTGAAGGTGACCTGCGTCGCGAAATCAACATGAAAATCAAACGCTTGATGGATCTGGGCTGCTACCGCGGTCTGCGCCATCGTCGTGGTCTTCCAGTGCGCGGTCAGCGTACCAAGACCAACGCGCGTACTCGCAAAGGTCCGCGTAAGCCGATCCGCAAGTAATCGCACCAGCGAATCGACAGGAATTTAGTCATGGCAAAACCTGCTGCTCGTCCTCGTAAAAAGATTAAAAAGACAGTGGTTGATGGCATCGCCCACATCCACGCGTCTTTCAACAACACCATCGTGACCATCACCGACCGTCAAGGTAACGCTCTTTCCTGGGCAACCTCCGGTGGTTCGGGTTTCCGCGGTTCTCGCAAGTCCACCCCGTTTGCTGCTCAAGTAGCTGCTGAACGTGCTGGTCAAGCTGCGCTGGAATATGGCCTGAAGAACCTCGACGTTAACGTCAAGGGCCCAGGTCCAGGTCGTGAATCCGCAGTCCGCGCTTTGAACGGCTGTGGCTACAAGATCGCCAGCATCACCGACGTGACGCCAATCCCGCACAACGGGTGCCGTCCGCCGAAGAAGCGCCGCGTGTAATCCAGGAGATTGTAAAGAATGGCTCGTTACATTGGTCCAAAATGCAAACTGGCTCGTCGCGAAGGCACCGATCTCTTCCTGAAGAGCGGCGTGCGCGCTATCGAATCCAAGTGCAACATCGAAGCAGCTCCTGGCATCCACGGCCAGCGTCGTGGTCGTCAATCCGACTACGGTACTCAGCTGCGTGAAAAGCAAAAAGTTCGTCGTATCTACGGCGTACTCGAGCGTCAATTCAGCGGCTACTACAAACAAGCAGCTGGCAAGAAGGGCGCAACCGGCGAAAACCTGTTGCAACTGCTCGAATGCCGTCTGGACAACGTTGTATACCGCATGGGCTTCGGTTCTACTCGTGCCGAGTCCCGTCAGCTGGTATCGCACAAGTCGATCAGCGTAAACGGTCAGACCGTTAACGTTCCGTCCTACCAGGTTCGTGCTGGTGACGTGGTCGCTGTTCGCGAGAAAGCAAAAAACCAACTTCGCATTGTCCAAGCTCTCGATCTGTGTGCTCAACGTGGCCGCGTAGAATGGGTAGAAGTAGACACTGAGAAGAAGTCGGGCGTTTTCAAGAACGTTCCAGCTCGCAGTGATCTGTCCGCCGACATCAACGAAAGCCTGATTGTCGAGCTCTACTCCAAGTAAGGGCTAGAAAATAGGTGCATCCATGCAGATTTCGGTAAATGAGTTCCTGACACCCCGCCACATTGATGTGCAGGTTGTCAGTCCAACCCGCGCCAAGATCACTCTCGAGCCTCTCGAGCGTGGTTTTGGCCACACCCTGGGCAACGCGCTGCGCCGCATCCTGTTGTCCTCAATGCCCGGCTGTGCAGTAGTCGAGGCCGAGATTGACGGTGTGCTCCACGAGTACAGCGCCATCGAAGGTGTACAGGAAGACGTAATTGAAATCCTGTTGAACCTTAAAGGTCTGGCTATCAAGCTGCACGGCCGTGACGAAGTTACGCTGACCTTGTCGAAGAAGGGTTCGGGGGTGGTTACCGCTGCCGATATTCAGCTGGATCATGATGTCGAGATCGTTAATCCCGATCACGTAATCGCTAACCTGGCGTCTAACGGCGCCCTGAACATGAAGCTCGTAGTAGCTCGTGGTCGTGGTTATGAACCGGCCGACTCGCGTCAGAGCGATGAAGACGAAAGCCGCAGCATTGGTCGCTTGCAGCTCGACTCTTCGTTCAGCCCGGTTCGCCGCATCGCATACGTGGTGGAAAACGCCCGTGTCGAGCAGCGTACTAACCTGGACAAGCTGGTTATTGATCTGGAAACCAACGGTACTCTGGATCCTGAAGAGGCTATCCGTCGTGCAGCAACCATCCTGCAACAGCAGTTGGCTGCGTTCGTCGACCTCAAAGGTGACAGTGAGCCAGTGGTAGTCGAGCAGGAAGACGAGATCGATCCGATCCTGCTTCGCCCGGTTGACGATCTGGAACTGACTGTACGTTCGGCTAACTGCCTTAAGGCGGAAAACATTTACTACATCGGCGACCTGATTCAGCGTACCGAAGTAGAACTGTTGAAGACTCCGAACCTGGGTAAGAAATCCTTGACCGAAATCAAGGACGTTCTGGCCTCCCGCGGTCTGTCCCTCGGCATGCGCCTCGACAACTGGCCGCCTGCAAGTCTTAAGAAGGACGACAAGGCGACTGCCTGATCGTCGTAATCACCGAACGTTGTGTTTGGTAAGGAATGAACCATGCGTCATCGTAAAAGTGGGCGTCACCTGAGCCGCACCAGCTCGCACCGCAAGGCCATGTTCCAGAACATGGCGGTGTCGCTGTTCGAGCACGAGCTGATCAAAACTACACTGCCGAAAGCTAAAGAACTGCGCCGCGTTGCCGAGCCGCTGATCACTTTGGCCAAGACAGACAGCCTGGCTAACCGCCGTCTGGCTTTCGACCGTACTCGTTCGAAAGCTATCGTTGGTAAGCTCTTCAACGACCTGGGCAAGCGTTACGCTACCCGTGAGGGTGGCTACCTGCGCATCCTCAAGTGCGGTTTCCGCGCTGGCGACAACGCTCCTATGGCGTACGTTGAACTGGTTGATCGTGCTGTCGGCGGTGAAGCTGTATCCGCTGAGTAAGACGTCAGTCTGAAACAAGAAACCGGGCCTAGTGCCCGGTTTTTTGTGCCTGCATGTATTAGATATTTCTATCGTTAGCTAATGTGTAATGCATTGGATGTTGTAACACTACTGGTCAATACTCCTCTTCAGCCGATTAGCCGGCAGTTTCACAGACTGACAGAGGAAGATTGTGCATGAGCCAGACCAAAACTCTTACAACCGCTAGTGGCGCTCCTGTCGCTGACAACCAGAATTCCCGCTCCGCCGGCCCTCGGGGTCCGCTGCTTCTCGACGATTTTCACCTGATTGAGAAGCTCGCCCATTTCAATCGTGAAAATATCCCCGAGCGTCGCGTGCACGCCAAGGGCTCGGGCGCCTATGGCACTTTCACGGTTTCTCGCGATATCACTCAATACACCTGCGCCAAGCTGTTTGAAGCGGTTGGCAAGAAGACTCCGACCTTCCTGCGTTTCTCCACCGTAGGTGGCGAACGGGGTTCGGCTGATACCGAGCGCGACCCTCGCGGCTTCGCCCTCAAGTTCTACACGGAGGAAGGCAACTGGGACATCGTGGGTAACAACACCCCGGTATTCTTCATTCGCGACCCGCTGAAGTTTCCCGATTTTATCCACACCCAAAAACGCCTTCCCCAGAGCAATTTGAAAAGTGCCCAAATGATGTGGGATTTCTGGTCGCATTCGCCTGAGGCGTTGCATCAGGTGACCATCCTGTTTTCCGACCGGGGTATTCCAGACGGCTACCGTCATATGCACGGCTTTGGCAGTCACACCTACAGCCTGATCAATGCCAAGGGAGAACGGCACTGGGTCAAGTGGCATTACAAGACCAAGCAGGGCATCAAGAACCTCGCACCGGCAGAGGCGGCACGTCTGGCGGGTACCGACCCGGATTACGCTCAGCGCGACCTGTTCAATGCGATCGAGCGCGGCGATTTTCCCAAGTGGAGCGTGTGCATTCAGATCATGACTGAAGCGCAAGCCGCGGCGCACCACGAGAACCCGTTCGATGTGACCAAGACCTGGTCGCAGAAGGAGTTCCCGTTGATCGAGGTTGGCGAGTTGGAGTTGAACCGCAATCCGCTGAACTACTTCGCCGAGGTCGAGCAAGCCACCTTCGGCCCAAGCAATATGGTGCCAGGTGTCGGGCTTTCGCCGGATCGTATGCTGCAGGGCCGGGTATTCGCTTACGCCGATGCGCACCGCTACCGCGTGGGTACCAACCACCAGCAGTTGCCGGTGAACGCTCCATTGAGCCCGGTGAACAGCTATCAGCGCGACGGTTCGATGGCGTTCGGAAGCAATGGCGGTGCTGCGCCGAACTACGAGCCCAATAGCTACAGCGACGCCCCGAAGCAAGCTCCACGCTATGCTGAGCCGCCTCTGGCGCTTAGCGGTGCGGCAGACCGCTACGATCATCGTGAAGACACCGACTATTACAGTCATGCAGGAGCTCTGTTCCGCCTGATGAATGACGAACAGAAGGCTCTGTTGATCAACAACATTGCCGGTGCCATGAAAGGGGTGACGGCTGATGTGGTTGATCGTCAGTTGCAACATTTCTACAAGGCAGATCCAGCTTACGGCGAGGGTATTGCCAAAGCCTTGGGCGTATCGCTCAAGTAAGTCTAAATAAGAAGCAGAACCGCCCTCATTAGGGCGGTTTTTGCGTTATTTCTACTGGTTTTCTCGGATATTCTTCACTTTTATGGCTGTTTCTAAGTGACCTGCAAGTCAGCTTGGTTCAAACTATCCACTTTCAAGCAGGGAGATTTAGGGCGATGCAAGGTCACCCGGACGTAATCGATTACCTCAACACGTTGCTGACGGGCGAACTGGCAGCACGCGACCAATATTTCATTCATTCGCGGATGTACGAAGACTGGGGCTTCACCAAGCTTTACGAGCGTATCAACCATGAAATGGAAGAAGAGGCGCAACACGCCGATGCGCTGATACGCCGCATTCTGATGCTCGAAGGCACACCGCGCATGCGTCCCGACGATCTCGATACCGGGACCACCGTGCCGGAGATGCTGGCCAGCGACCTGCGTCTGGAATACAAGGTCCGCGCCGCGCTGTGCAAAGGCATCGAACTGTGCGAGCTGCACAAGGACTACGTCAGCCGCGATATTCTGCGTATCCAGTTGGCAGATACTGAAGAAGATCACACCTACTGGCTGGAGAAGCAGTTGGGCCTGATCAAATCCATCGGGTTGGAAAACTACCTGCAATCGCAGTTCTGATTGCGTTAGGTGTGATTGCTTGTTCGCGAGCAAGCTCGCTCCTACGGGAAACGCAGCAATCCATAGAGATAAACAAGCCCCTGGCACAGTGAAGTACCAGGGGCTTTTTCATGGGTTTCAGGCGCGGTCGCGGGTCAGCAACGGCTTGAGGTAATGCCCGGTGTGGGATTGGGGCATTTCCGCAACCTGTTCCGGGGTGCCGACGGCAATGATCTGGCCGCCTTTGGAGCCGCCTTCCGGTCCCAGGTCCACCAGCCAGTCGGCGGTCTTGATCACATCCAGGTTGTGCTCGATCACCACCACGGTGTTGCCGTGATCGCGCAGGCGGTGCAAGACATCCAGCAGTTGCTGGATATCCGCGAAGTGCAGGCCAGTGGTCGGCTCGTCGAGGATATACAGGGTCTTGCCGGTGTCGCGCTTGGACAGCTCACGGGACAGCTTGACCCGCTGGGCCTCGCCGCCGGACAAGGTGGTCGCCGACTGGCCAAGCTTGATGTAGGACAGGCCCACATCCATCAGGGTTTGCAGTTTGCGCGCCAGGGCCGGCACTGGATCGAAGAACTCGCGAGCTTCCTCGATGGTCATTTCCAGTACTTCGTGGATGTTCTTGCCCTTGTACTTGATCTCCAGGGTTTCGCGGTTGTAACGCTTGCTCTTGCACACGTCGCAGGGTACGTAGATGTCCGGCAGGAAGTGCATTTCCACCTTGATCAGGCCATCACCCTGGCAGGCCTCGCAGCGACCGCCCTTGACGTTGAAGGAGAAGCGACCAGGGCCATAGCCTCGGGAGCGGGATTCTGGAACGCCGGAAAACAACTCGCGAATCGGGGTGAACAAGCCGGTGTAAGTCGCCGGGTTGGAGCGCGGAGTGCGACCGATCGGGCTTTGATCGATGTCCACCACCTTATCCAGATGTTGCAGGCCATTGATGCTGTCGTGCGGTGCTGCTTCCAGAGTGGTAGCGCCGTTGAGCGCCGTGGCGCTCAGGGGAAACAGGGTGTTGTTGATCAGCGTCGACTTGCCCGAGCCGGACACCCCGGTCACGCAGGTCAGCAGGCCAATCGGGATTTCCAGGTCGACATTGCGCAGGTTGTTGCCGCGCGCGCCCTTGAGGGTCAGGGAAAGCTTCTTGTTGCGCGGCGTGCGCTTGGCCGGCACCACGATCTTCACCCGGCCGGACAGGTACTTGCCGGTCAGTGAGTCCGGGTGCGCCATGACTTCTGCCGCTGTACCTTCGGCAACGATTTGGCCGCCATGCACGCCGGCGCCCGGGCCGATGTCCACCACGTAGTCGGCCAGGCGGATCGCATCTTCATCGTGTTCGACCACGATCACCGTGTTGCCGATATCCCGCAGGTGTTTCAGGGTGCCCAGCAGTCGGTCATTGTCCCGTTGGTGCAGACCAATGGACGGCTCGTCGAGGATGTACATCACCCCCACCAGGCCCGCACCGATCTGACTGGCCAGGCGGATACGCTGGGCCTCGCCGCCAGACAAGGTATCGGCGCTGCGATCCAGGGTCAGGTAGTCGAGCCCGACGTTGACCAGGAACTGCAGGCGCTCACGGATCTCCTTGAGGATCTTGTCGGCAATTTCGCCGCGTCGCCCGGTGAGCTTCAAGGTACCGAAGTAGTCGGTAGCATCGCCAATGGGCAGGCTGGTGACCGCCGGCAGGGTTTTCTCGCCGACCCAGACATGCCGGGCCTCGCGACGCAGGCGCGTGCCGCGGCAATCCGGGCAGGGCTGGGTGCTGAGGAACTTGGCCAGCTCTTCACGCACGGTGGCCGATTCGGTTTCCCGGTAGCGGCGTTCCAGGTTCGGCACTATCCCTTCGAACGGGTGGGAGCGCTTGACGATGTCGCCCCGGTCATTGAGGTACTTGAAGTCGACATTCTGCGTACCGCTGCCCTGCAGAATCACCTTCTGCTGATCCGCGGGCAGTTGGTTGAACGGCACCTCCAGGCTGAAACCGTAATGAGAGGCCAGCGAGCCGAGCATCTGGAAGTAATAGACGTTGCGCCGGTCCCAGCCGCGAATTGCCCCTTCGGCCAGGGTCAGTTCGCCATTGACCAGGCGCTTGATGTCGAAGAACTGCTTGACCCCCAGGCCATCGCAGGTCGGGCAGGCACCGGCCGGGTTGTTGAAGGAGAACAGCTTGGGTTCCAGCTCGCTGATGGCATGGCCGCAGATCGGGCAGGCAAAGCGCGCGGAGAAGATCATCTCTTCCCCCGGCTCATCGTCCATCGGTGCGACCAGGGCAATGCCGTCCGCCAGCTTCAGTGCGGTTTCAAAAGACTCCGCCAGGCGCTGCTGCAGATCGCCACGCACCTTGAAGCGGTCGACCACCACATCAATGGAGTGCTTCTTCTGTTTATCCAGCTTCGGCAACTCGTCCAGCTCGAACAGCTTGCCGTTGACCCGCGCCCGGACAAAACCCTGGGCCCGCAGCTCTTCGAAGACCGACAGGTGTTCACCCTTGCGCTCGCGAATCACCGGCGCCAACAGCATCAGCTTGCTGCCTTCGGGCTGGGCCAGCACCAGGTCGACCATCTGGCTGACGGTCTGGGCTTCCAGCGGAATGTCGTGGTCCGGGCAGCGAGGAGTACCGACGCGTGCATAAAGCAGGCGCAGGTAGTCGTAGATTTCGGTGATGGTGCCGACGGTGGAGCGCGGGTTGTGGGAGGTGGATTTCTGCTCGATGGAAATCGCCGGCGACAGGCCTTCGATGGTGTCCACATCGGGCTTTTCCATCATCGACAGGAACTGGCGGGCATAGGCCGACAGCGACTCGACATAACGGCGCTGGCCTTCGGCATACAAAGTGTCGAAAGCCAGGGACGACTTGCCGGACCCAGACAGCCCGGTGATGACGATCAACTTGTCCCGTGGCAGGGTCAGGTCGATGTTCTTCAGGTTGTGGGTGCGGGCCCCACGAATCAGAATCTTGTCCAAAAGTGGCCTCGATCGGCGGGCGTAAAGGCAGGAGTATAAAACCAAATACTGGATGGATGCACACTATCGTGCGCGGCTTTTTCGGTTGCCGGTCAGGGCTGCGCGGCAAAGCGTCGCCATATACCCCCTCTACCGATCCGACTGGTAGAATCGCCGCCGGTTCACACGAGGTTTTTCCATGCACGATCCCCACAGCGAACGCATGAGCGGCAGCGAGACCCGCGCAGCAAGCGGCCTGGCCCTGGTGTTCGCCTTCCGTATGCTTGGCATGTTTATGGTACTGCCGGTCCTGGCAACCTATGGAATGGATCTCGCAGGAGCGACCCCGGCCCTGATCGGCCTGGCCATTGGCGCCTATGGCCTGACCCAGGCAGTTTTCCAGATTCCCTTCGGGATCATTTCCGATCGCATCGGGCGCCGCCCGGTTATCTACCTGGGCCTGATCGTGTTCGCGCTCGGCAGCGTGCTGGCGGCCAATGCCGACTCGATCTGGGGCGTGATCGCCGGCCGGATCCTGCAGGGCGCCGGGGCGATTTCCGCAGCAGTGATGGCGTTGCTCTCGGACCTGACCCGGGAGCAGCATCGGACCAAGGCCATGGCCATGATCGGCATGACCATTGGCGTCTCCTTTGCCGTCGCCATGGTGGTCGGCCCACTGCTGACCCGCAGCTTTGGCCTGTCCGGGCTGTTCCTGGCCACCGCTGGCATGGCCCTGGTGGGGATCCTGATCATCGCCTTCATGGTGCCGCGGGCCACCGGGCCCTTGCAGCACCGCGAATCCGGAGTGGCGCGTCAGGCGCTGCTTCCCACCCTCAAGCATCCGGACCTGCTGCGCCTGGATCTGGGTATCTTCGTGTTGCACGCGATGCTGATGTCGAGCTTCGTTGCCTTGCCCCTGGCCCTGGTGGAAAAAGCCGGCCTGCCCAAAGACCAGCATTGGTGGGTGTACCTCACCGCACTGCTGATCTCCTTCTTCGCCATGATCCCGTTCATCATCTACGGCGAAAAGAAACGCAAAATGAAACGAGTTCTGTTGGGCGCGGTCAGTACGCTGCTGCTCACCGAGCTATTCTTCTGGGAGTTCGGCGACAGTTTGCGGGCGTTGGTCATCGGCACCGTGGTGTTCTTCACCGCATTCAACCTGCTGGAGGCCTCGCTGCCGTCGTTGATCAGCAAGGTGTCGCCGGCAGGCGGCAAGGGCACGGCGATGGGGGTCTACTCCACCAGCCAGTTCCTCGGTTCGGCACTGGGCGGCATCCTCGGCGGCTGGCTGTTCCAGCATGGCGGTTTGTCGGTTGTGTTCCTTGGAGGGGCAGGTCTGGCTGCACTCTGGCTGGCCTTTGCTGTTACCATGCGCGAGCCCCCGTATGTGACGAGCCTGCGCTTGCCGTTATCGCCCGAAGCGATCCGCGAAGCCGGCCTGGTCGAGCGCCTGAAGGCCGTTGTTGGGGTAACAGATGCCGTAGTGGTGGCCGAAGAAGCCGCCATTTACATCAAATTGGACACCGAATTATTGGATCGCACGACCCTCGAGCAGCTGGTCAATCCAGCGCCGTCGGCGCGCGAAGCCTAGGAGAACGTTATGGCCCGTGGGGTTAACAAAGTCATATTGGTCGGCACTTGCGGCCAGGATCCCGAAGTTCGCTACCTGCCCAACGGTAACGCCGTGACCAACCTGAGTCTGGCCACCAGCGAGCAGTGGACCGACAAGCAGACCGGTCAGAAGGTCGAGCGCACCGAGTGGCACCGTGTGTCGATGTTCGGCAAGGTCGCAGAGATCGCCGGCGAGTACCTGCGCAAAGGTTCGCAGGTCTACATCGAAGGCAAGCTGCAGACCCGCGAGTGGGAAAAAGACGGCATCAAGCGCTACACCACCGAGATCATCGTCGACATGCAGGGCACCATGCAGCTGCTGGGCGGCCGTCCACAGGGCGACCAGCAGGGCCAGGGCGGCATGTCCAACTCGGCACCGCGTCCTCAGCAGTCCCGTCCCGCGCCGCAACCGCAGCGTGAGTCGCGTCCGGCACCTCAGCAGGCCGCCCCGCAGCCAGCACCGGATTTCGACAGTTTCGATGACGATATTCCGTTCTGAACCGCCGCTTTTCAGCGTTCAGCACCCATGAAAAAGGGGCCCGACAGGGCCCCTTTTTCATGCCTGGCCGATCAGGCCCAGGCTCATAGTTGCACCCGGCGCAAGCGTCCGCTCAGGGCCACTACCTGCTGATCCGCAGTGGGAATCGGCCGTCCGCTCAGGCCCATGCCTTCGCTCACCAGCACCGCGTCCCCGACGCAGCACAGGTTGGACGGTGTATCCAGGCCCTGGGCCAGTACCTGTACCGAGCGTTGCTGCAGATCGCAGCGCAGCAGGCGTCCGCTGAAGCGGGCGAAGCCGCCGTGCAGCACTTCGCCGGACCAGTCCGGTTGCAGCGGCTGCAACAGCCGGTCGCACAGTTCCAGCACCAGAATCCGCTCCTGCGGATCCAGTGCCAGTCCAGTGGGCAGTTGCAGCCCGCGAATCAGCACCTCGATCCTGCCGTTGGCGGGCCAGACCCGGATCACCTGGCCGGCTTTGTCGGCGAAGTCGATGCCCTTGCGCGCCGGATCACGGTGCAACTCACCGGAGAACAGGCTGATCAGTACAGCATCGGTCCGCGGTTCGTGAACCAGGGTCACGGGGACCGCTTCCTGGCCCTGATCCAGGTCGGGCAACTGCGCCAGCACCTGTTCGCCGTCCTCGGTGAACTCCACCAACTGGTTGGTATCGGGCTTGACCGCCAGCCAGCATTGGCGCGAGGGGTGATAACACAGCGAGTTGAGGTTGCCGCGGCTGTGAAACAGCGGCTCGGGCGGGCGGTATTGCAGGTCCAGCAGCTTGGAACCGGCCACGTAGTCGGTCTGGCTGGCGAGGCAGAGCCCGTCGCCCAGGGCGATGTCCGACAGGCCCATGATTTCGTCGCGAAGCATGCGTGCCTGCATGTTCATCGAACGAAAACCCTGGGCCAGGACCTGCGGTGGCAGATAAGCGCCCGGCTGTTCCGGGTCCGGGCGCAGGCGACTGATGCGGCCACTGAATGGCTGGTCCGGCAGGCCTGAGCCGGCTTCCGCCAGCAGCAGGCTGCCATCGGCTTGCAGGCAGAGGCCGCGGGGGTTCAGCAAGCCTTCGGCGACCACGGTGCTGGGGCGCAGGTTTTCCTGCGCCTGGCCGGGGATGAGCAATGCAATTGGCATATGGATTCTCCCTCGCAATTAGAGCGACCCCATTACTGCAGGGGCTGCCAGGGTTCATGGGTGAACCAGCATTTGAGCAGGGCTCTCTGGCTGGCGGACATCGAGCGCACCACGGGCATGTACAAGGTAGTACCGAGGTACTGCGGCGAAGTGCGTGCCATGATCATCTGGCGTGATCCCCAGACGGCGTCCTGCTGATTGAGCGCGATGTAGCGAGACATGGCGGGGAAGGCCAGGTAGTGAAAACGCAGTACGTTCTTGTACACCTGGTCCCAGGTGACGGTGCTACCCGGCGCGATCCCGAAATCAGTGATGGCGTATTTGTGCGGATTTCGGTGAACGTGACCGAGCGTTTCGCTAATACGTGACCGGTGCTTCCACCCCGGTTGCGCGGGTTCTGGATTGTAATCGCATCGGTCACGATGCGGCTTGTTCCTCGGCTTTTTTTCGGCGCAGCGACTCGCCTTTCATCGTCAGTCGGTAGGCGTTGTGCACCAGGCGGTCGAGGATGGCATCGGCCAGGGTCGGGTCGTTGATCCAGCCGTGCCAGTGCTCGATGGGCAGTTGGCTCGTCAGGATGGTGGAGCGGCTGCCAGCGCGGTCGTCGATCACCTCCAGCAGGTCATGCCGGGCTCCTTCCTCCAGCGGGGCTAGCGCCCAGTCGTCCAGCACCAGGACGTCGACCTTTGCCAGCTGTTGCAGGGTACGGCCGAAGCTGCCGTCGCCATGAGCGATGCGCAGTTGTTCCAGCAGGCGCGGGGTGCGCAGGTACAGGGTGCTATAGCCCTGGCGGCAGGCCTGGTTGCCCAGGGCGCAGGCCAGCCAGGTTTTGCCGGCACCGGTCGGGCCGGTCAGCAGCAGGTTGTGCTGCTGGCGGATCCAGTCGCCACTGGCCAGGGTGGCGATCAGACGCTCGTCCAGGGCGCGTCCGGTGCGGCGGTCGAGATCTTCCAGGCAGGCGTTGGCGTACTTGAGCTTGGCCTTCTTGCGCAGCCGTACCAGGCGCTGGTTGTCACGCCAGGCCAGTTCGCGGTCGAGCAGTAGGCCGAGGCGTTCATCGAAGCTCAGGCTGTGGCTGGCCGGCAGCGTCCATTGCTCTTCCAGGGCGCGGGCCATGCCGTCCAGGCGTAGCTGGTGCAGTTGATTCAGGGTGTGTTGCGGCATCATCGAACAGCTCCTGTTGCGGGGGTTGGTAGTAGTCGGCGCCACGGACGTTCTCGTGGTCGCCGGGTAAGGTCGTTTCGGCGGCACGCTGGGGCAGCGGCTGTTGATCCAGGCCTTGCTGGAGCAGGTTGCGCACGCTGCGCCCGGTGAAGGCGCGCAGGTGTACGGCACGTTCGGCAGCGGCTTCCAGGCGTGCATTGCCATAGCGCCGGGCCAGCGAGAGCAGGCCGAGGCAGGCGCGGTAGCCCATCTCCGGGTGCGGCTTGTGGGTCAGTTGGTGATCGATCAGTTGGCGCGTGTAGGGGCCGATCCGCGCGCCCCAGTCGAGCAGGCGTTGTGGCGTCCATTCGCGATGCGCCTGGTGCGCCGCGGGCATGTGCTCGCGCTGGGTACTGTAAGCGCCGCGTCGCCCCAGCAGCAGGTGGCTGGCCACCCGCCGGTTGCCATGCAGCACTTCCAGGGTGTGTGCCGTCAGTCGCACGTCCACGTTCTGCCGGGCCAGGGCGGAGGGCACGCTGTAGAAGCTGCCATTGACCTCGATGTGGTAGTCGATGCTGACCTTGCAGCGCTTGAAGGTGGCGACCTCGTAGGGATGCACCGGCAGCGCTCGCAAGGCCGGGCGATCCAGGCGCTCGAACCAGTCGCGCCGGCAGCCATCGAGCCGCTTGAACGGGCGCCGATTCAGATCCTCCAGCAGCTCGGCGATGGCCTGGTTAAGCGCATGCAGGCTGAAGAACTGCCGATGGCGCAGCCGCGCCATGATCCAGCGCTCGACCACCTGCACCGCCACCTCGGCCTTGGCCTTGTCCTGAGGCTTGCGTGGCCGTGCCGGCAGGATCACCGTCTGGTAATGACGCGCGCACTCCAGCGTGGCCCGGTTCAGGCCCGGCTCGTAGCGATCCGGCTGGGCGACCAGGGCGCGCGGATTGTCCGGCACAACCATTTCCGGCACGCCGCCAAAGTAGGTCAGAGCCTGGCCCAGCGAGGTCAGCCAGTCCACCTGGGTTTCGCCTGGCGTCGCGCAGGCATAGGTGTAATTCGAGGCGCCCAGGGCGGCGACGAAGATGTGCGCCCGGCGCACTTCGCCGGTGGCCGGGTCGACCACCGGCAGCGTCGGCCCGGCATAGTCGATGAATAGCTTCTCGCCCGCACGGTGCAGCTGACGCATCGAACGTTTGAGCGTCTGGGCGTAGCGCCGGTAGTGCTCGACGAACTGGGTGTAGCGGTAGGTCGGCTGGCCCGCATGCGCGGCGAGATATTCCTCCCACAGCAGCTGCAAGGTCACGCCCTTGCGTCGCAACTCGCGGTGGATGCTCAGCACATCGGGCAGCACTCGCTCACCGCGCGGCTTGTTCGTCGACGTCGGTGCAAACAAGGCGGCCGCCAGCGCGGCCTCGTCCATGGCCACCAGCGCCGGCCAGTCCAGCCCGGCCACCCGCGCCGCCGCGATGTACTTGCTAACCACGCCCTTGGACAGCTGCAAGGCACGGGCAATCTTCTCGTGGGACAAGCCGGCCTCAAACTTGAGGCGCAGACATTCTTTGATGTTTCGCATGGCTACTCGCGGCGCCGCCATCTTCCTCTCCCGAAATCGGTCGAGGATGGCGGCGCATCAGGTCATGCGCAACGAAGGGGAAGGCTTTCGCTAAGTCGTGACCGGCGATTTCGGTAAGCCGTGACCACCTGTTTCGGAACAGGCGGAAAATCGGTCACGTTGCTACCGAAATGAGCGGTCACGCGTTAGCGAAATGACCGGTCACGATCAACCGAAACGGCCGGTCACGGTGCTCCGAAATCCGCATATTTGCGCAGGTTGATGAAAAAGCCGTTGTCGTCACTGTTTTCTACCGCGCAGTTCAAGGTGACAAAGCCGGCCTGCGCTGCCGAGCCGGGCTTGAGGCTGACCTTGAAGCTCACGCTGGATTGGCCGGCCTTGACTGTTTGTCTGGGCTCGAACTCCAGGAAGTCCCAGAACTCGGGGCTTCTGTAGGGGGCCTTCGGATCGTCGTTGCAGGGGCCGGGAGTGATGATGATCACCGTGTCCTTGTTCACCGGTTGGCCCAGTTGACTCAAGCTCAAGGTGATCTCGAGGCCCTTGGGGTAATCCTCCAGATACAGATTGCGTTGGTTGGAACTCAGGCGATAGGTCTGTTCGATGGCGTCGATCTTGATCGGTTTGGGCTTGGGGTTGGAGGGAAAGTAGCGCGTCAGCGGTGCCTTGACGGCAATCAGCTCCTGATTGGCCAACTGGTGTTGTGTGGGCGTCAGCGGCAGGTCAAGGATGCCGCCGTACAGGTAGTAGTCGGACAGCGGAGATTTTGCCGGGTCCAGGGTGCTCAGCGTCGTTGAGCCGAGGTGGATCGAGACATCGCCGAAGTTCGCATTGGGGCCGATGGGCGAGGTGATGTCGGTTCGAACACTGCGAAACGCCTGCTTGGGAATGATATTGAGCATGTCGATGCTCAACAGATTGTTCTCGAGCACACTCGCATAGCCTGCACTGCCTGCCGATGGATTGATGAGCTGGCGCCCGGCGGTGACGATCAGTGGTTCCCCGGCAAAGGCCGGAGCCAGGGTGCCGACCACGCGGCCAATGCTTGGGTTGGAGGTGTACTGGTGGGCGGCGTAGTCGGCGTCCAGTTGCGCCGTGGTCATTTTCGGGCACATCTCGAACATGACGAAGCGCACGACGATGCCGGTCGCGCCGGGGGCCTCGATGATCGAGCGCAGGAGCGGATTGTCCTTGTTGTAGCTGACGATCTGGTCGCGAGAGAAAGTGACCTGAAAACTGCCGCTGATACGGTTGGAACCCGGCGCATCCTGCTCCGGGTCGAGAATCCGGATGGCCACGTCATAACTGCTGCACACCGTATTGCCCTTGACCAGCAACTGCGGGGGCGTGCTGTTGCCGATCTGCAGGCCGCCGAGAAAAATCTGCGTGCTGATGGTGCCGGTGGGGTCCAGGTCGACCATCATCGGCCCGGTCACCGGTGGGGCGCCGGTGACCGGGTCCGCCGAGCCCAGCAGATAGAAAGGCTCGCCGACGAGGTCGCCCTGGGTGCTGATGTTGCCGGGCGTGCCCTGGGAGCTGATGGCGACGCTGTCCAGGGTGACGACATGCTGTCCGTAGTGGTTCCAGCCACCGGCGGTGTAGTAGGTGCCGGTCGGCGCATTGATCATTTCGGTCAGTTGGTCGTCGCTATAGACCTCGGCTTCGGGGTACAGGGTCGAGGTGGTCAGGTCGAATAGAGAGAGTGTTGCTTTGCTGTCCGGATTTGTCGGATCGCTGGGAATGGTGGGCGAGTTGTTGGGCAGGCTGACGTTGGTTTCGATCCCACCCCAGAAGTTCAGCCGCGGGCCGTTGAGAATACTCATGATTCACTCCTTGCCCTTGATGGATGGGCTGCTGGGGGATTGGGCGAACTTGAACAGGTAGGAAAAATCGGCCTTTTGCAGGCTGTTGATCGGCGTTGCCATGGAGTGGCAGTTGGTGCAGCTGCTGTTGGGCTGGATGTAGCTTTCCATGGTCACGTTGGCCGACAGTTCAGGAGTCGTCTGGCCCATGGGCGCGCCAGGGTTGGGCGTGGTACTCCATTGGGTGGTGATCAACTGGTAGTACTTGAATACGGATGCCTGAACCTGCGGCAGCGCCTGGTACTCGCTGTTGAGCTTGGTCGTGGCGTCGGTCAACGGGGTAAAGCGGTCCAGTGGGTTGGGGGTGGTGAAACTCATCCCCGGCTTCGGCGTGCAGATCATGTGGCCATTGTGCAGGGTCCAGTTGCAGGGGCTCTGATTGACCTTGTCGGCAGGCGCCTTGGCATCGAAGTAGGAATACGCGATGCCTTTCTGCGGCTCATTGACCCACTGGTTTCCCTGCTTGACCTTGGGCGGCACGTTGTCGACCTGCTCGAAGGTCGACCAGATCCACTGTGGAAACCCCTCAACCTTGTTGATGATGTGCAGCCCCACCAGGCCTAGCGTCGCTGGAGCCGTACCGTTGGCCACGCCTTGTGCATCGAACGTGGTGATCTGGGCCTGCATGTGCAGGTAGCGGCTGGGGTCATCCTTTGCGGTGAGTATCCGCCAGCTGGATTTGATCTCGTTGGTCGCGTTGGGGAAGTTGATGTTGCGGGCCTTGGCCACGACATCGGCGTTGTAGAACTGGTTGTTGACGATGTAGTCGTAGGAGGCCTGGTTGGCGGCAATCTGGTAATAGGTCGGATTGCCGTTCTGGTCGATCAGCCAACCGCCCACGGCCTGGTTGTCGTTGGCCGTTGCGGTGTTCTTGCGCCCGGCGATATTGATCAGCTTGAGGACCTTGGCCATAGGTGCCGAATTCCATGGACCGGGGTCCTGCCCTTGAGGCAGGAAGACCTCATTCACGCCCTTGTAGCTCTGCCACACGGTATCGCCAGGACTGCCCAGGGGTTTGCTGCAATCGGCGACTCCGCGTTGGCCGGTCTTGGCCGGCCAGTTCAGGTTGATGAACACCTGCCAGCTGTATTGATCGAAAGCCTGCTGTGATGCATTGGCGGCAGGTACCACAGCATTGGGCGGGCAAGAGGTCTGCTGCTGCGGCGCGCTGGGCTGCAGGGCGCAGGCTTGTTGGCTGCCCAGGCCAAGCAGCAGCAGGGTGGTGAAACGGCTCCAATGGTTCATGACGCGGCTCCTGTCACTGCGGGGTGGGCGAGAGTTGGTTCCACTGCGGCCGGGCACCGTTTTTCAACGATGGCGGCGGATTGAACAGTTGGCAGTCCGGTGGGTTGACCGGGCACATCTTCGCCACCTGGTCCCAGGTCTTGGCCGGGTCCGGCTTCTCGTTGCGCCAGTTGCGATAGTTCTGGCTGACGATCGGTGCGTTGGCGACGCTGACATCGCCGGAGAAGTAGAACGACTGCGGATGCTGATAGGGCGCCAGGCCCGCCCCGTCGCTGGTGGCCTGCTTGTAGAAGGCGTAGCCGAACAGAATCGGGCTCGGCTTGACTGGAATCTCCACGGCGTAGGCCTGCACGCTGCCGTCCAGGTGCTGGCTGCGGGCGGCGCTGTAGGGCAGGTGCTTGATGAAGTCGCGGCGCGGCGGGTGGTTCATCGGCGAGAACATGCAGCAAGCCGGCATGTCCTTGGGCCGGTCCTCGGGGTAAGTGAGGAAGTAGGCCTTGTTGCCCAGGGAGACGAAGGAGCAGGTGTAGTTGTTGTTCTTGATCGGGAAGATCGGCAGGCAGTACTTCTCGTAATGCTCCATCATCGCCCCGGAACCGTCGCCGTCGGCCGGCACGTAGTCATTGTCGTAGTAGCTGGTGCCCTGGGACACGGTGTAGTCGGCAGGCTTCAGGGTGCTGGGCGGGCTGCTGTAGGGCGGCGGGTTGTTCTTGTAGTTGGCGGTGACCCGGTACATGGTCCAGTCGCTGACCCAGGTCGCCGGGTAGAGCGGATCGGCCGGATCGCCCGGGTGACGCTTGGCGATGCAATTGTTGGTCTTGGCGTCGCAGCCCTTGTCGTTGTGCACGCCCATGTTGAAGTAGACGTTATCGGGGTATTCCTGGGCCCAGGATGCCTGGCTGGCGCACAGCAGGGTGGCGGCCAGCAGCAGGCGCTTGAGTGGATTGGTGTTCATCTGACTCTCCTTTGCAAAGCCGGGCGACTCGGGTCGCCCGGTGTTCCAGTGCCTGAGTGTTGCGGCTCAACCTGGCTGATAGTCGTTGAGGTCGAGGGGGGTCGGTGGGTAGCCGGTGCTCACCAGGTCCTTGGCCCAGATCTCCAGCACCTGGCGCCTGCTCTGGGGCAGGTCCCGGGTGATGGGCATGGCCAGGGTGCTGGCCTCCTGGTACTCCTTGCTGATCAGGGTGATGAACTGCTCGATCGCGCCCTCGATGCGTTGCAGGGAGTTGAGCGGCATGTACTTGTTCATGATCGGGTAGAGGTAATAGAAGGGCTGGAGGATTCGCGGAAAGATGAACTCTTTCCAGATCCGCACATTGGCGTCGTCGAACTGGTACACCCGGTTCCAGCAGTCGACGAAGTCCTTGAGCATCTGCGGCTCTTGCGGCAGCACCCGCAACGGCGAGAGGAAGTCGGTGAAGGCGTCGGTGTAGGAGAAGCTGAACGGAATGCCCGCCGGATCGTCCTGAATGAAAAAGCGCAGGGTGGGGAAGCCTGGCGCCACGGCCTGCACCGTCAATTGGGCAATGCCGTCGGCATTGGTCGTGATGCGGGTCAGGCTGTAGTTCACGCTGGCGCCCAGGCCGGCGTCATTGTCCAGTGTCCCGGTCATCGGTTGCGGCTTGTCGAACTTCAGGCAGGGCCTCAGATCGACAGCGGCCGGTGTTTTCAGGAACTCCTGATAGGTGATGGCGTTGCTGACCGGCTCATCGCACGCGGCAGCCTTGACGATCATGGCGCTCAGGCTTCTGCCGCTGCCCTCCCTGAGCAGGCTCGGATGCTGCGAGGCATCGTTGAACTGGGGCATGCCCGGCTTGTTTTTCACTCGCGCATCGGGATAGTCGGTGATCAGCACGAAATCCGCCGGGTTGCTGAACGCCAGGTAGTAGTTGCTGGTGGTCAGCATGAAGGCATTGTTGTACTCGGCGACCCACAAGGTGGTGCCGGCCGGTGCCGGTTGGCCGTTGTTCTGCACCATGATGTTCAGCGTCCGGCGGTCACCGACGTCGATGAAGCTGCCGCTCTCGATCACTTCCGCGGTCCACATCTGCTGTTGGGCGGCGATGGTGTCGGTACCCTTGAGCCGCAGCGCCAGGTTGCCGTTTTTCAGCAGGGCCTGGGCGCTGGCATCCAGGGGCAGGTCCAACAGGCCGGAGCGCTTGTCGAAGGCCGATTGCTGGTACTGGTCGAAATTGATGCTGGTCAGGGGTTCGAAGTTGCCGCCCTGCTGGACCCCCAGCTCGTAGTCGCCGACGTGGAACTTGGCGGCGGCCGGAATAGCATTGTTGCGGCCATCGAGATCGGGGATGGCCGGGCCGTCATGGACGGCCGGGTAGATCGGAAAGGTATTGCCCAGGTCCAGCGACAGCGTACTGCCGTTGAGCTGGGCACTGAGCACGCCCAGGTTGACCCGCTGGTCCTCTTTGTGGATCACGGTGTCTCCCGGAACCTTCTTGTAGAAGGGCACCTGATCCTTGGGCGCCAGGCGCTGGCCGCCCGGTGCGGTGGGGAACTCGTTGGCGAACCACAGGCCCAGGGTGCCTGCAGTGCGGCTGTAGGCGGGGTTGAAGAAGGTTTCGGTCGGATTGTCCAGGCCCATTTGATAGAGCATCTGCAGCCTGGACATGTCCCAGGGCGCCTTGGAGTGGCTGTTGGCGATCTTGAAGTCGTTGAACAGGCCATTCTGGTCATAGACCGTCAGGTAGGTGGTGAACCTGATCATCAGCCCCTGGGCGTTCTGGCTGAGCATTTCGTCCTGCAGGTTTTTCAGCAGTTTTGAGTCACCGATGACCCATTCCAGCTGGTCCTTGGGAAAGCAGGTCTGCCAGGTGGCCGTGACGTAGACCAGGCCGCCAAAGGCGCCCCAGTTGAAGTCGAGAAAGCGGTTGAGCATGCGGTACGTGTGTTTCAGGGTCAGGCCACAGGTGGCGTCGCCGAGTACCAGCTTGTCGAAGTACAGGGCGGTGAAGGTGTTCTGCCAGGGGCTGATGTCGACGAAGCGTGCGGCGGTCGGGCTCGGGTTACCGAAGGAATTGCCCAGCAGTTGGTAGGACTTGTTGATCAGCGGGTCGCTGTCGATGTAGCTGTCGACCTTGGATTCCCCGCCGATGATCACCGAGCGCAACTGCTGGTAGTCCACGGTGCCGCAGGCGTTGTCGCCGAACAGATCCCACTCGGCGGGAATCATCGGGTAGTTGTCGGGGTCGCCGTTGGTGGGCACCTGCAGCACGTAGTCCGGAACGTCCTTATAGGCCAGCGGAGTGATGCCCCAGGGCATCAGGGTTTGCGGGGCATTCTTGTCATTGATCCCGTACTGGCTCAGGAAGCGCCAGTTCATCTGCATCTTCACCGCGTCGTACAGCGGCAGCACATCGTTGTTGTTGAAGGTCGGCGGGTTCCAGAACATGAAACCGTTGAGGTAGATCCGGGGAAAGTTCAAGACGCTCATGGTGGCTCTCCTTAGCGTTTCCACTGGGCGCGTTTGAGCGACCAGACGTAGTCCAGTTTTTGATAACCGACGAAGTCTTTGTCCGGCAGTACGCTGGTGGGGTAGAGGATTCCGCCTGTGTGATCGATGTTGAACGAGAAGAAGCTGTTCTTCTTCGTCGAATAGGCCGCAGTGCTATGGCAAGCCAGGCACGAAGAACTGCCCTGGAAGGCCGATTCCAGCTGGGAGTTGGCCAGCAGCTTGGGTTCGGCCCGGTGCTGGTCGTACTGCACGCCGATCAGTTCGTACTGGGCCAGGTTCGAATACTGCTGCTGGAAGCTGCTGTTCACCGGTTTGGCGGCATCGGTGGGCCCGGTGCTGTTGGTCATCGGCTTGGGTGGGGTGTCATTGGTGACGGTGTACTTGGGATTGTTGCGATTCTCGAAGGTGGTCCAGACCCAGTCCGGGGTCAGCTTGTTGATCACATGCATGCCGCTCAGGGCGGCGTAGCCCACCTGATACTGGCCGGTGCTGTCCACGTAGTAGGCCTGGGAGATGTAGTAGCCATCTTCTGTCAGCACGGTCTTGAAGCCCTGGTCGGTGCCGATCCAGAACCAGGAAGTCTTCAGCTCCCAGGCAGTGGCCGGGAAGTCCAGGTTGCTGGTCAGCTTGGCAAGGCCATCGCGGTTATAGACCTTGTTGGCCACGATGTAGTTGAAGGTGTCCTTGCCCATCAACAGGTGGAAGCGCACCAGTTGCTCGTGCTTCGACGGCGGAACCGGGGCGCCGCTGCGCATTTTCAAGGCCAGGCCATCGACCTGCTGAACACCGTTCTGCGGGCTGCCGGCGGTGTCGTTGCCCAGAAACTGGAACAGCCCCTTGGGGTCCATGCCCTGCTTTTGCGCCAGTGCCGGCACCTCGCTCGGCAGATTCTCGCGCTCGGAGTAAGGCAGGGGCTCGGCCCCCTTCAACAGATAGACCTGATCGGAGGGCTTGAAGGTCTCCCAGACCCGGAGCCCGCCGTTGCTGCCATCGGCCTGGTTGAGGCAGACGAACCAGTTCCAGGCCATGGTTTCCGGGCTCTGCTGGAAGGTGCTCAGGGTGCCGCTCTGATCACCGTTGAACGTGAGGAAGTTGCTGCAGTTGAACGCGCTGGGGGTCTGGGCCTGAGCAAGGCCGCTCAACACACTCAGCACGACTATAGGGATGGTTCGCCGCATGGAATCTCCTTGGCCTGAGCCGTATCGTCATTGGGGCGCCCTAGGAAATGCTCTAGGAGCAGGTGCTTTACCGCGGTGGCCGGCAGGTGCTCCGGCAGTGGTAAATCGCAATCGGTGATCAGCAGGGGCCCGACCTCGGCGTTACTCGGCAAGCGTCCGTGGCTGCCGCGAATCAGTGAGGTGTCCAGGGGAATCAGGTCCATGTAGTAGCGAAAGCCGAGCTTCTTCTGCAGCAGGCGCCGCGCTACCCGTAGTTTGGGAAAGCGGATCGCCGGGTCGATGAACAGCTCCAGTGGGTCGTAGCCCGGCTTGCGGTGGATATCCACGGTGCGGGCGAAGTCCGGGGCCAGGCGATCGTCGAACCAGTAGTAGTAATCGAACCAGAAGCCCGCGGCGGCCACCGCCACCAGCTCGCCGCTGCGCGGGTGATCCAGTTGCCTGGCCCGTTGCTCGGCCTTGTCCAGCACCTGCTCGATGCCGGGCTGGCGCTGCAACAGCGCCTTGACCCGGGCGATGTCCTTGGGCTCGCGCACATAGACGTGGGCGATCTGGTGGTCGACCACGGCAAAGGCCGCGCTGGCGCCGGGATCGAGCAACTCCCAGCTCAGGGAGCGGCGAACTTGCAGCAGGCCCTGTTCACGCAGCACGCGGTTGATGGAGATCGACTGCTGTACCGCTTCGATGCCGTATTCGGAAACCAGCATCACTGCCGCACCCTGCTGCCGGGCAAAATCCAGCAGGCGCCCGACTTCATGATCGATGGCCCGCACTTCGTCGCTGATGGACGGATGCTCGGGGCCCAGGCGCTGCAGGCTGTAGTCCAGGTGTGGCAGGTAGATCAGTTGCAGGTGCGGCCGGTTGATCTGGAACTCGGCGATGGCGCAGTCGACGATCCAGCGGCTGGAGGCAATCCCCGCCGCCGGGCCCCAGAAGCCCGGAAAGGGAAACTCACCGATCTGCTGTTCAATGCGCTCGTGCAGTCCGGGCGGTGACGAATAGAGGCCGAAAATTTTGCGCCCGTCAGCGGGGTAATGCGGCCGCGGAGTGATGGCCGCGTCCACCTGGGCATGCATGTTGAACCACCAGAACAGCTGGCTGCAGCGCAGGTCGGGGATCTGCCGCTGCAGGGTCTGCCAGATCTTCTCGCCCTGGATCAGCCCATTGGGCTGCAGCCAGAAACGCACTTCGGCCTGATCGCGAAAATACCAGCCGTTGCCGACAATGCCGTGTTCCGAGGGTGGCAAGCCGGTGAGGATCGAGGCCTGCACCGTCGAGGTCACGGCCGGGAACACCGGTTGCAGTCTGGCCATCCGTGCCCGTTGCAGCAGGGCGTTGATGCGCGGGGTGGCCGGGCCCAGCAGGCTCGGGGTCAGGCCCACCACATTGATCAGCAGCAAGGGTTGGCGCAGGGTTTCAGAGGGCATGGGCGGGGGCCTCCATGAGCGACGCTTGCCCGTGCAGCAAGTGCCGTTGGCGCAGCTGTGCCTCGACCCATTGCAGTTCCGCGGCGATGCCGTGGAGCAGGGCCTGCTCGGTGTCCGGGCGCAAGGCGCCGGGCAGCACGTTCCAACTGTAGGTTTCGACCTCCAGTACCGGCTGGAACTGCGGGTGGGCGGCTAGAAAGTCGAAGGTGCGCAGCAGCGCCTGCTGGCTGCCATGGAGCTCCGGCAGCAGGAACTGCTCGCTAAACAGGGGCACATGGAAGTGGATCCGCAGCTCGGGACAGTGCCCCTGTTGCGGCTGCGCCGCTTGCAGCGCCTTGGGCAGGTCGGCCCAGGCCAGCAGTTGCCCCGCGCGGTCCCGGGCCTTGACCTGATGCAGGTAGGTGGCTTCGACAAAGCTGCCCAGGGCCTGCAGTACCTGCTGGCGGCGTTGCGAATCGGCCTCGGGCAAGTGGCAGATCAGCGCATTGGACAACTGGATCTTGCCCACCGGTATGCGCGCTTGCAGCAAGCGTTGCAGCGATTGATAGCAGTCTTCGAAGACCACCGCCTGGTGGCAGACGTCGAAACACAGCGCCAGGTACTGATGGTGTGGGTCGCAGGTTTTCCAGCGTTGAAAGAAAGCGATGGCCTGATCGGTGTTTTCCAGGACGCAGTCCGGCTCCATTTCCAGGCACAGGAGAATCTTCTTGCCGCTGCGCCGATGCAGGCTGGCCAGCCCGGCGGTCAACTGCAACAGCTGAGCCTCGGCCTGTTGTTGCTGGGCCGCGTCCCAATGTGCGGCGTACCCCAGGGGCACGCTGGAAATCACCCCCAGGGGACAGTCCAGGGGCAGGGCGGCAGCCAGCAGTTCTGCCAGTTGCAGGCTGTATTCCAGGCGCTGCGGTTCGGCCCAGGTCGGCCGGTAGACCTCGGCCTTGACCGCGCCCTGATGGAATTGGCCATAAGGAAAGCCGTTGAGGGAGGTCAGGCGCAGCCCGCAGTCGTGGAGCAAGCCGAGGAACGCCTCGCGCGCCGCGGGCTGTTGCAATTCGTTGGCCGCCTGGGCACTGATCCACAGACCGCTGTCCTGCACCGCCAGCCCGCGCTGGCGGCGCACGCCCTGGAAGTGCTGCTGGATCGACGCCTGCAGGTCGGCCAGGTTCCGGGCCGGGTGCACGTTGCTGCAGTAGCCGACCTGCGCGGCGTTCCAACCGGCCTCGGCGCTCATTTGATCACCGGTTCCTGGCCGCGCAGGGCCGAGTTGTCCTGCCACTGGCGGCGTTGATCGATGGGCAGCGGGCTGCTCACCAGCTGTTTGTCCAGTTGCCCGCTCTGGGCGAAGAAATCCACCGGGTTGTGGAACAGCACCTGTTCCACCTGGGCCTCGCTGAACCCGGCGGCGAGCATGGCCTGGCCGGTCTTGGGCACCTTGAGCGGATCGCTGATGCCCCAGTCGGCGGCGCTGTTGACCACCATTTTCTCGGTGCCGTACTGCTGCAGCAGGGCCACCATGCGCTGCTCCGACATCTTGGTATTGGGGTAGATCGAGTGCCCGCGCCAGCAGTCGCTGTCCAGCACCAGGGGCAGGGTCAGTTCATTGAGGTGGTCGATGATCACCAGGTGCTCGGCGATGCCCACTTCGCGGATCACCGCCAGGGTGCGCTTGGTGCCGCCGATCTTGTCCCGGTGCGGGGTGTGCACCAGTACCGGCAGGTTGAACTGCTTGGCCAGTTCCAGCTGCGCGGCGAGAAAACGGTCTTCCTCGGGGGTGATGTCGTCGTAGCCGATCTCGCCGATGGCCACCACGCCGTCCTTGACCAGGTAGCGCGGGAGGATCTCCAGCACCTCGTTGGCCACCGACAGGTCATTAGCTTCCTTGGGGTTCAGGCCAATGGTGCAGAAATGGTGAATGCCGAACATGCTGGCGCGAAAGCGCTCCCAGCCCAGCAGGGTGTCGAAGTAATCGATGAAGCTGCCTACGCTGGTGCGCGCCTGGCCTTGCCAGAAGGCCGGTTCGATCACCCCGGTGATTCCGGCGGCGGCCATGTTCTGATAGTCGTCGGTGGTGCGGCTGACCATATGGATGTGCGGGTCAAAGTACTTCGGCATGGTGAGTCCCTGATGCAGTGGTGAAAAATCAGTGAGGGGCGGCCCGGGGTGTTTCAGGCGCCGGGCGGCAAGTGTTCGAGCCAATGCGCGGGCAGACGCCGCTGCTGGCACAAGCCGCGCAGGCGCTGGCACTGGGCCTGGCTCAGGAGTTCGAAGGCGATGGCCTGGGGCAAGGCGTCGCTGACGCTGCGAAATGCAGCCAACTGCTCTTCCATGTGCTCCAGGGCCAGCTGGTTGAGGTCGACGCTGCGGCGCTGGGCCAGGCCGACGATGCGCCCGGTGTCCAGGCCCATGCCCAGGGTCTTGAGCACCAGCTGGTGGAAGGCCCGATCGGGGTAGTGGCGGGCGGGGAAGGGGTTGTCCAGGGCGATGGCGGCGAACACCTCGCGGTTGTTGGTGCGCCCGGCCTGCAGTGCCAGGTCGAGGCTGCGGCCTTGGCTGTCCAGGTCATCGAGGACCTTGAGCAGCACGCTTTTTTCCTGGTCGTCACCCCAGAGAAACAGCTGGCGCAGCAGGGCCAGTTGATCGCTGCCGGCCTGGTGTTCCAGCAACTGCGCCAGGAGCAGGGCCCGGGCCAGCTGAATACGCTCGGTGTCCGGGCCGGTGAGCGGTGCCGGCTGGCCAAGCCGCCGTTTGCACTGGCTGCTGAGCAGCACCAGGGTATCGGCCGAGGGCTGCCGCGCCAGTTGTTCCAGGGCCTCGTGCCACCAGCGCCGGCTCGGGTCGTCGAGCTGCTGCTCAAGTTGCCGGCGGCGTTCGGCAAAGGCAGCATGGCGCAGGGTGAGCGCAGGCGAGAGCGGGGAAACGACGTCCAGGGTCATGTCGGCTTGATCCAACGTTGAAGGTGGGGAAGCAGGAAGAACACCAGTACGCACAACAGGCTGCCCAGGGGCTGATTGGCCAGGGCCAGCACCAGGGCATCGAACAGTGGCAGGGCCGCCAGTCCCGCACCGATGAAGGCGCGGATCTGCCGCTGCCGCGGGTTGGCCAGGTGGCGCCGGTAGTGCCAGCCCAGCCAGCCGAGCCACAGCAGCAGGACCAGCCAGAACACCCCGTTTTTGGCGTAGAAGGCCAGCACCAGCGGGCTGAGCATCAGCAGCAGCGGCAGGCGGCTGAGCAACTGGTTGCGGTGCTCCAGCCGGGCCAGGTAGGTCAGGCCGGCGATGTAGGTGCCCAGCAAGGCGGCGCACAGCCACAGCGGTTGTGGTGGCAGCGCCAGGCAGGCGGCGGCGGTCAGGTACAGGGCCGAGCGGCAGCCGCCCATCAGCCAGACGCTGTGGGGATAGTTCTTGTGCAGCAGGTTGTAGGCGAGGATGAACAGCAGCAGCAATCCGGCACTGGCCAGCAGCCAGTGGGGCTGGGCGATCAGCTGGCTCAGGCCCAGCACCGCCAGGCTCGCCAGTAGCAACAGGGCGGCGGTGGCCAGGCTGACCTGGGTGCGACTGACCAGGCCGAGAACAATCGGTCGCGGGTTCTGATGCCGCAGGTCCCAGTCGGCATCCAGCAGGTCGTTGAGCAGCATGCCGGCCAGGTACAGCGCCGAGAGCGCCACCAGCAGCAGGGTCCAGACCAGCGGTGAAGGCGGCGCCTGGGTGGTGGCGCTGCTGGCCAGCAGGGCGGCGGCCAGGGCGTTGGTCCACACCGTCGGCAGGTTGGAGACGCGGCCCAGGGTCAGCCAGGTGGTCAACGAGGAATGGCTCATCGGGCGCAGTCCTCGCTCCAGGCGACGTCCGGGCCGCCGAAACTGGCCAGGCGCAACAGTGCCTGTTCCATCAGTGGCAGGTCGATGTGATGCACATCGATGGAGTGCCCGAGGCGGTTGAGCATCGGGATCGACAGCTGGCCGCCCAGATGCTGGCGGAACTCTTCCAGGCCGATCAGCACCAGGGAGCGGCCCTGGGCATCCTTCAGGCCGAGCTCCGGTGGACACAGGTTGAAGCCGAGCTGCTCCAGCAGTTGCAGCAGGCGTTGGGTTTCGGTGTCGCTCAGCAGGCCGCAGGCATTGGCATAGAGCGCGTCCAGGGCCATGCCCACCGCCACTGCCTCGCCATGGCGCAGGCGATGCCGGCTGAGGTTCTCCAGCTTGTGCGCTGCCCAGTGTCCGTAGTCCAGGGGCCGGCCGTTGCCCCGCTCGAAGGGATCGCCGGCGCCGGTGATATGTCCCAGGTGCAGTTCCGCGCAGCGGCGGATGGCGTAGCGGCTGGCGCTGTGTTCGAAGGTGGCCAGGGCCTGGGCTTGCTGCTCCATCCATTGGAAGAACGCGGCGTCCTTGATCACCGCCACTTTCACCGCTTCGGCCAGCCCGGCGATCTGGTCCCGGGGCGACAGGCTGAGCAGCCACTGGAAGTCGTTGATCACCGCTGTGGCCGGGTAGAAGGCCCCCAGCAGGTTCTTCTGGGCAAAGGCATTGATGCCGTTCTTGACCCCGATGCCGGCGTCGTTCTGCGCCAGCACCGTGGTCGGGATGCGGATCAGGCGCATGCCCCGATGGAAGGTGGCGCAGGCGTAGCCCACCGCGTCCAGCAGCGCACCGCCGCCCAGGGCCAGCACATAGCAGTGGCGGTCCAGGCCGTGTTCGAGCATCTGTGCGTACAGCTGCTGCAAGACTTCGGGGGTCTTGCTCAGCTCGCCTGCCGGCACCGGGATCGGCGCGGCCTGCAGGTGCAGGTCGGCGGCATGGGCGGTGAAGTAGGCGTCGATCTGTTGCGGCAACTGCGGGGAGCACAGCAGCAGGTGTTCATCGACGAACACCAGCACTGTGGTGCGCCCCGCCCGTGGTTGGGCCAGTTGCTGGTGCAGGCAGGGGTTGTCGACCTGGAAGACGTGATCGGTGAACAGCACCGGGTAGTGGTAGCTCACCTCAAAGCGGCCTTCCAGGGCCTGTGCCTGATCGCTCCGTGCCGGGGCCTCGCGTGGCTTGAGCAGGCTGCGGGCGCCGAGGAACAGCCCCGGCAGGACCATGCTGGCGAGAATGGTTGCCAGCAAGGCGTGCTGTTCCACCAGCAGGCTACCGATGGCCGCATAGGCCAGGGCCAGTCCGGCATTGGCCAGGGTGGTCACCAGCAGGAACTGGCGCAGTGGATAGCGCTGCATGCCGGCGGCCAGCACTGAGGTTTCCGCCAGCACCGGCACGCCACGCAGGCAGACCAGCGACAGGGTGCTGAGGCGATAGGCCAGTTGTCCGGGTTGCCAGCTTCTCAGTCCCAGCCAGGTGGACAGCAGGCGAAAGTAGCCGGCCCCCAGCCAGTAGCCCAGGGCGGCCCCCAGGCACAGACCGATGAAGATCACCAGATAGCCGCCGATGGCGCCCAGGGCCGCCACGGCCAGCAGCGCGACCAGGCTCGAAGGCACCGGCAACAGCACATCCAGCGCCAGCAGGGCGATCAACAGCAAGGCCAGGCTGGTGCGTTGCACGGGATCGGTCGGGAGGAAGCCGCCGAGCTGATTCAGCAGTTGTTGGATCTGCTCTTCGAACAGCAGGAAGCTGGCGACCACCAGGGTCGAAAACAGCAATAAGGAAAGCCAGTAGTTTTCCGCCGTACCCTTCAGTGAGAAAGCACGAGGCAATGAGCTGCGCTTCATCAAGCATCCCTCTTGATTGATATGACTAATTCCGTGTCAGTGTCAGCTGGGTCAGGCAGGGAGGGTGTCCGGTTATTCAAATCCTCAGCAGTTCTTATTGGTTTTCTGGCGGCTGAAGCACACTTCAGTGGCGAGTAGCTATCAACTTAGTCAAGGCCGCCGGATTTGCAAGCAGGCTCAATGAAGTGGCCTGCAAGGAAAATATATGGCGCGTTGAGAAAGTCTGGGCGAGACGAGAAAACAACCCGAAAGACCAGCGGCTACGGGGAGGGGGCAAGCCGTTTCCTCAGTAAATGCGGGGCGCAGCGGCGATGCCATGTTCCTGCTGGCTATTTGGTTTATTTCTTTTTGTTATATGAGGTTCAAGTAACTAGTGGAAGTAAGTGGGGATGTTGTTATGCAGTTGTAATGGGACGAAAGTGCAAGATTAACAGGCGTGTTCGGTATTTGAGATAATGCGCGGGTTAATTAGTTTTATTAGTCAGCTATTGAATAGTCGGCTTGTTAGTGGTGTTGGTTATTGGGCTTTTTATGGGGAGTTTGAGGGCGGGGCGCTGCAACTAGAAATTATTTAAAAGTTAACTGGAATCATTCGTAATTGTTGGTGGCTGTTGCACTTGCTGCATCATGCCGTGAGTGATTGCGGTGGGGAGCGCCCACCGCAAGGCCGAAGGGGCTTCAAGCCGTCCGTTACGCCGCCAGAAACTCTTCAGTGGACAACACGCTGGCGTAGGCAAAGGCCAGGGCCGCCATCACCGCGCTCTGCACTTGCGCCGCCGGCACGCGCTGACCATTGAACTCCAGGTCGAGGGTGGCGCAGGCGTCATGGATCACCTTCACCGGGTAACCCAGGTCGGCTGCGGCACGGGTGGTGCCTTCCACGCACATGTGGCTCATGTTGCCGATGATCACCAGTTCCTCGATGCCCTGCTGCTTGAGGATCGACTGCAGTTCGGTGTCACGGAATGAATTGACGAAGTGCTTGAGCACCACCGGCTCGTCGCCCTGGTTCAGCACCTTGGGGTGCAGGCGTGCGCCCTCGGAACCCGGCGTGAAGAACGGCGCGCTGTCAGAGGTGAATTCATGGCGGACATGCACCACCGGATCGGCGTTGCGGCGAAAGGCCTGGATCAGCCTCGCGGCGTTGTCCGCCGCCGCGTCGACTCCGACCAGCGGCCACTTGCCGCCGGCGAAGTAGTCGTTCTGGATATCGATTACGATGAGCGCCTGTTTGGCCATGGGTGTTGCCTCCAAGTGAGTGTTTGCTGTGGGGCCCAGTATCGGCACCCGCTGTCCATTGGAGGATTGGCCGCAACGACATTAACGGGGGGAAAACTGACAGTGGGTATTCAAGGTACGGTCGTCGAGCTTGGCGTACTGCTGTATCCCGGGGTGCAGATGGCCGCGGTGCACGGCCTGAGCGACCTGTTCGAGGTGGCCAACCGGATCGCCGCTGAGCAGCCGCAGGCCGCGCTGCCGCGCTTGCGCGTGAGCCATTGGCAGGGAGACGACCCGCACGCGCCGAGGCGGGTCCATGACAGCCTGCCGGGGCCGGACGACGGCTTGCAGGCGGTGGTGATACCCCCGTCGCTGGCGGGGTTTTCCGCCAGTCAGGCGTCTGCCTCCCTGGTGACCTGGCTACGCCAGCAGCATGCCGCCGGCGCCACCCTCGGCGGCGTCTGCGTGGGTTCGATCCTGCTGGCTGAAAGCGGCCTGCTCGACGGCCGCAGCGCGACCACCCACTGGACCTCGGCCCGGGCTTTTGCCGCGCGTTATCCCCTGGTGCGGCTGGAGGCCGACCAGCCCATCGTCGATGACGGCGACCTGATTACCACCGCCGGATTGATGGCCTGGGCCGAACTGGGGCTGCGCCTGGTGGACCGCATGCTGGGGCCGAGCATTGCCAGCGCCACCGCGCGCTTTCTGGTGATGGAGCACAGCGCCAGCGCCAGCCAGTGCGGGAGCAATTTCGCGCCGATCCTCAACCATGGCGACAGCGCGATCCTCAAGTTGCAGCACTGGTTGCAGGCCAATGGCGCAGTGGATGTGTCGCTGCCGGTGATGGCGCAACAGGCGGGGCTGGAAGAGCGCACCCTGTTGCGGCGGTTCCGCGCGGCCACCGGCCTCAAGCCGACTCAGTACTGCCAGCACCTGCGGGTGGGCAAGGCCCGGGAGCTGCTCGAATTCACCAAGGGCACCATCGATCACATTGCCTGGACCGTGGGTTATCAGGACCCGGCAACCTTCCGCAGCCTGTTCAGGAAAATCACCGGTCTGGCGCCCAGCGAATACCGCAGTCGCTTTGGCGCAGCACCCGGTGCCACCAGCCGCAGCCAGTAGGCGGCTGGCCGGCGAATGGGCCGCGGCTCCTGCGCCGGGCTCAGGAGCCCGGCCTCCGGCAATGTGAGCCGCAGCGAGACTCAGCGCTGTACCAGCTTGTTGCGCAAGGCCTGGGCCTCATCGGGCGCCAGCTCCATCCACAACTGCTGGGTGCCGCCGATCTCTGCAGCCGCCGGCAGGCCGTCGCGGTACACCAGGCGATTGCCGCTGAGTGCCGCCACCTTGGGCCCGGGCAGCAGCGTGCCCGCCAGGTTCAGCGGATCGACCCCGCACACGGCGACCAGGCTGCCGTCATGGGGCCGCCGGCGGACTTCCCGCAGCAAGGGGATGGCCTCCGGCAAGGCGAACTGCTCGCCGGCCAGGCCGCTGACAAAGCGTCCACCGCGAATTTCCCCCCGGGCTTCCAGGCGATGGAAGGTGCGCAGCAGATCGCGCCAGCTGGGCAGCCAGTCCGCCTCGCGCTCCAGCAGGCGCCAGAACACCACGCCGTAACGCCGCAACAAGGTCATGGCCACCTGCTCCAGGATGGCGGCCGGATCCTCAGGCGCGGCGCGGCGCAGCAGGGCCCAGCGTCCGGCATCGTCCATGCCGCCGACGAAGGCGCCACGGCCGCGCCGGCTGCTGCGGTTCTGACGTTTGCTCGCCGGGGTGATCAGGGCGCGCAACCCGGCGAAGCTGTCGGCGTTGACCAGTCCGGCCCCCACCAGCTCCTGCAGGACGCTTTCCAGCTCGCTGCGCAGCAGGTGGGTTTCATGCACCAGCTCATCGAAAAACAAGGCGCCCTGCTGGCTCAATACGGCGTGGACCTTCTGCGCCTTGGGCGAGAGTTCGTGACGTTCGAGCGGACAGGTCAAGCTGTTCCAGAGGGCCACCCGGGTCCGTGGCAGCAGCACGATCGGTGTGCTGCGCAAGGCACTGCTGACAGCCTTGCCGGTGCTGTTGATCCGGCTCCAGGCCACCTTGCCGCTGCGGCACAGTTCATCCAGCCAACTGGCGGAGTAATCCTTGATTCGCGCTGGCAGCAGGTCGCTGTCCCAGGCCGAAGCCGCGGCCGGGTAGCCTTCGAACTGGCTGACCACTTCGCCGAGCATGGCACTGCCCCGGCCCTGGGTGGCGGGTGACAGGTGCTGCCAGTCGAACAGGAAACGCATGAAGTCTTGCAGCGCCACCGGTTCGATTTCCCGGCGCAGGCGCTTGACCGTGTAGCGATGAATCCGCGCCAGCAGGTGGCGTTCGCACCACTGTTCTTCGCTGGCATCGGGGCTGAAATGGCCGCGCAGCACGTAGCCTTGGCCCTCCAGCTGAACCAGGGCCTGGCTGATCTGCCCGGTGGGCAACGCCAGGGGCGCGGCGATCTGCGCCAGGGTCTGTGGGCCAAAGCCACTGAGGCGGGCGCGGATCAGCTCCACCCGCGCCGACTCCTCGTCCCAGGCCTGGTCGAAGCCGGGCACCGGCTGCAAGGCCGGTTGCAAGGGGGCCTCGGGGTACAGCGCGCGCAGCCAGGTGATGCGTTCCAGGGCCAGCCACAGATCGCCGGCACCCGTCTGCAAGCGGCAGGCGCGGCCCTGGGTGGCCAGGGTGTCGAGCCAGTGGGGCCAGCGCGGATCGGCCTGAGCTTCGGCCTCGCTGATGGCGGCCAGGCTCATCAGCGCCTCGTGCATTTCATCGACGGTGGCCGGGTTGGGCCAGGCTTCTTCGGCCACCGCGGTGATGGCGTCGGCGTCCAGGGCGGCGAGGTCGTCGGTGGCTTGTGGGTCGCTCCAGCGCCGCGCCAGTACCGCCTGGGTGCGGCGCTCTTCCAGGGGCGCGTCATCGAGAAAGGTGTAGGGCTTGGCGCTGAGAATCTCCGCCGCCAGTGGCGAAGGCGCGGGCAGGTCGCAGCTGAGCAGGCGCACCTGCCCCTGTTCCATGCGCCGCAGCAGGTGCAGCCAGCCTTCGCTGTCCATGGCCTGGTGCAGGCAGTCGTCGAGGGTCTGCTGTACCAGGGGGTGATCGGGAATCTCGCGCTCGCCGGCGAGGTTTTCCAGGCAGGCGATCTGATCGGGGAACACGCTGGCGATCAGGTCTTCGCTTTTCATCCGCTGGATCTGCGGCGCCACTTTGCGTCCACCGCTGTAGCGCGGCAGGGCCAGGGCCACCCCGGCGTTCCAGCGCCAGCGCACGCCGAACAGCGGAGCGTCCAGCAGGGCCTGGACCAGGATGTGTTCGGCGCTGTGGCTGTGCAGGTAACGCCAGACATCGTCCAGGGCAAAGCTGTGGCTGGTGGACAGCGACAGGACGATGGCGTCTTCGCTGGCGGCGGCCTGCAGTTCGAAGTTGAAGGTGCGGCAGAAGCGTTTGCGCAGGGCCAGGCCCCAGGCGCGGTTGATACGGCTGCCGAAGGGGCTGTGGATTACCAGCTGGGTGCCGCCGGACTCGTCGAAGAAGCGCTCCATGATCAGCGTGTCCTGGGACGGCAGCGCGCCCAGGGCCAGGCGCGCCGGCGCCAGGTAGTCCACCAGTTGCTCGGCGCTGGCCGGGTTCAGCCCCAGCTCGTGGTGCAGCCAGTGGATGGCCGGTTGCAGCTGCCCGGGCGTGGCGCCAAGCAATTCGTCCAGTTGGGCCAGCAGGCGTGCCACCGCGCTGGATAGCTCGGCGCTGCGGCCCGGGGCCTCGCCGAGCCAGAAAGGGATGTTCGGCGGCTGGCCCTGGGCATCCTCGACCCGCACCTTGCCGGTTTCCACCCGCAGGATGCGATAGGACGTGTTGCCCAACTGAAAGACGTCGCCGGCAATGCTTTCCACGGCGAAGTCTTCGTTGACGCTGCCGATGTTCAGGCCCTGGGGTTCGAGCAGCACGCTGTAGTCGGCGTTGTCGGGAATGGTCCCGCCACTGGTGACCGCCGTCAGCCTGGCCCCGCGACGGCCCCGCAGGGTGCGGGTCAGGGCGTCGCGATGCAGATAGGCGCTGCGCAAGCCCTGACGGCCGTTGAAACCGTCGGCCAGCATCTGCAGCAGGGCCTGATACTGGGCCTGATCCAGATCGGCATAAGGCGTGGCCCGGCGCAGCAGGCTCAGCAGGGCTGCTTCCGACCACTCCTGGCAGCTGACTTCGGCGACGATCTGCTGGGCCAGCACATCCAGTGGCGCATGGGGGATCAGCAGGCTGTCCAGCTCGCCGCGGCGCACGCAGTCCAGCAGGGCGGCGCATTCGATCAGGTCGTCCCGGCTCAGGGCGAACAGCCGGCCTTTCGGCGTGCCGCCGACCTGATGGCCGGAGCGCCCGACCCGCTGCAGAAAGGCCGAGATCGAACGGGGCGAACCGATCTGGCACACCAGGTCGACATCGCCGATATCGATGCCCAGTTCCAGGGACGCCGTGGCGATCAGCACTTGCAGCTCGCCGGCCTTGAGTCGTTGTTCGGCGTCCAGGCGCTGTTCCTTGGCCAGGCTGCCGTGATGCGCGGCCACCGCCGGTTTGCCCAGGCGTTCGCTCAGGTGCCGGGCCAGGCGTTCGGCCAGGCGCCGGGTGTTGACGAATATCAGCGTGGTGCGGTGTTCGCGGACCAGCTCGGCGAGACGCTCGTACACCAGCTCCCAGACATCATTGGCCATGACCGCCGACAGCGGCACGGGCGGCACTTCGATGTCCAGATCCCGCGGGCGCGCATGGCCGATGTCGACAATCGCGCAGGGCCGCTCATGGCCCACCAGGAACCGCGACACGGCCTCGATGGGTTTTTGCGTGGCGGACAGGCCGATGCGCAGCAGAGGCTCGCTGCACAGGGCCTGCAAGCGCTCCAGGCTCAGGGCCAGGTGACTGCCGCGCTTGCTGCCGGCCAGGGCGTGGATCTCGTCGACGATCACCGTGCGGGTGCTGGCCAGCATCCTGCGGCCGGAGTCCGAACCCAGCAGCACATAGAGGGACTCCGGCGTGGTGACGAGAATCTGCGGCGCGCTCTTGCGCATGGCGTTGCGGTCTTTTTGCGGGGTGTCGCCGGTACGCACCGCGGTGCTGATGGACAGTTCCGGCAAGCCCATGCGGCGCAGCTGCTCGGTGATGCCGGCCAGCGGCTGTTGCAGGTTGATCTGGATATCGTTGCTCAGGGCCTTGAGCGGCGAGACGTAGACCACCAGGGTGGCGTCCGGCAATCGCCCCCCGGCCGCCAGGCCCTGGCGGACCAGATCATCGATCACCGCGAGAAAGGCGGTGAGGGTCTTGCCCGAACCGGTAGGGGCAGCGATCAGGGTCGAGCGGCGCTGGGCGATCAACGGCCAGGCGCGGGCCTGGGCCGTGGTCACGGCGGCAAAGGTGCGCTTGAACCAGGCACTGACGGCGGGGTGAAAACCGTCCAGGCCCGGGCTCACGGATTCGGCAAGGTTCATGGAAGGTTTTATGCGGCCGCTGCGGCCAACTTGCAAGTACCGCGCGCCTTGGCGCCGCTGCCGTCGCCTTGGACAGCAACTAGAGTTGAGGCAGGGGATGTATCGGTGCGCAGCGACACTTTCTCAGTGACGGTTGCGCCACAAACCCGCAAAATGCAACGATTCCGGCAATTCTCGACGGTCGAAACCACGGGATTGACCGATCCAAACCATCGTTCTGAACAGACTGGGCCTGCTGACTCTATGCGAATGCGCCTTATGTTACTGGGCGGCGGAAATGCCCTTGGGCAGGCGCTGATTCGCCTGGGTGCGGAGGAAGACATCGGTTTCCTCGCGCCCCGTCCCCCGCAAGACGGTTGGGACGCCGCGAGCCTCACGCAACTGCTCGATGACACCCGTCCGGATGCCTTGATCAATCTGGCTTACTACTTCGACTGGTTTCAGGCGGAGACGGTGAGCGAGGCCCGCTTGAGCGGCCAGGAACGTGCGGTCGAGCGCCTGGCGGAGCTTTGCCAGCATCACAACATCATCCTGCTGCAGCCTTCGAGCTACCGGGTGTTCGACGGCTCGCGAGCCACCGCCTACAGCGAGAAAGACGAGCCGGTGCCGCTGGGGCTGCGCGGTCAGGCGCTGTGGCGGATCGAACAGAGCGTTCGCGCCACTTGCCCTCAACACGTGCTGCTGCGTTTCGGCTGGCTGCTGGACGACAGTACCGAGGGCATTCTCGGGCGTTTCCTGGCCCGGGCCGAGTCTCCCGAAGAGCTGATGATGGCGGACGACCGTCGGGGCAATCCGACGCCGGTGGACGACGCCGCGCGAGTGATTATCTCGGTGCTCAAGCAACTCGATTGCGCCGCGCCCCTGTGGGGCACCTACCACTATGCCGGCCAGGAAGCGACCACCCCCCTGGCCCTGGGGCAGGCGGTGCTCAGCGAGGCCCGGCAACTGCATCCGCTGGCCATCGAGGCGCCCACCGCCCAGGCCCACGCGGCCTGTGCCGATGCCGCCGAAGAGCCGCAGCACGCGGTACTGGCCTGCAAGAAAATCCTTCACACCTTCGGGATCAAGCCGCGCGCCTGGCGTGCCGCGCTCCCGGCCTTACTGGATAGGTTCTATCGTCATGGCTGATGGCCCTGTATTGATCACCGGCGGTGCCGGTTTCATTGGTTCGCACCTGACCGATGCCCTGCTCGCCAACGGCTACTCGGTGCGGGTGCTGGACGACTTGTCCACCGGCAAGCCGAGCAACCTGCCGCTGGATAACCCTCGGGTCGAACTGATCGAGGGGAATGTCGCCGATGCCGCGCTGGTCAACCGTGCCATGCAAGGCTGCAGCGCCGTGGCGCACCTGGCGGCGGTGGCGTCGGTGCAGGCTTCGGTGGACGACCCGGTGCAGACCCACCAGAGCAACTTCATTGGCACCCTGAATGTCTGCGAGGCCATGCGCCTGCATGGCGTCAAACGGGTGCTGTTCGCGTCCAGTGCGGCGGTGTACGGCAACAACGGCGAGGGCCAGTCCATCGACGAGGACACGGCCAAGGCGCCGCTGACGCCTTACGCCTCGGACAAACTGGCCAGCGAGCACTACCTGGATTTCTACCGGCGCCAGCACGGGCTGGAGCCGGCGATCTTCCGTTTCTTCAATATCTTCGGCCCGCGCCAGGATCCGTCCTCGCCCTATTCCGGGGTGATCAGCATTTTCAGCGAACGGGCCCAGCAGGGCCTGCCCATCACTGTGTTCGGCGATGGCGAGCAGACCCGGGATTTCGTCTATGTCGGCGACCTGGTGGAGGTGCTGGTGCAGGCCATCGTGGCGCCGCAGCTGGAAGTGGGCGCGGTCAACGTCGGCCTGAACCAGGCCACCACCCTCAAGCAGATGCTTGCTGCCCTGGCCGAGGTGGTCGGCGAGTTGCCGCCCATCAGCTACGGTCCGGCCCGTGCCGGTGATATCCGCCATTCCCGGGCCAACAATCAGCGCCTGCTGCAGCGCTTCCGGTTCCCCGAGCCCACGCCGATGAGTGTCGGCCTGGCGCGCCTGATGGGGCGTTGAGGGAAATCGCAGACATGAAAAAGGCGCCTTGCAAGGCGCCTTTTTTCATTGTCGGCGGGCTTAGAACTTGTAGCCCAGACCCACCATGTAGACCATCGGGTCGACGTCAACGTTGACCTTGGCGCGAGTGCCAGGGGCCACGCTGTTGTTGTCCACGTAGGCGGTGGTGTTGATGTCGATGTAACGCACTTGGGCGTTGAGCATCAGTTTGTCGGTCAGCATGTAGTCGGCACCCACCTGCCAGGCCAGGCCCCAGGAGTTCTTGGCGCGGAAGTTGTCGAAACCGGCTTCACTGGCACGGCTGCCGACGTGTTCGTCGTAGATCCAGGTGTAGTTGATACCGGCGCCGACATAGGGTTGGAACACCGACTTGGAGTCCAGCGGGTAGTAGACCACGCTCAGGGTTGGCGGCAGATGCTTGAGGGTACCGAGCTTGCCGTTGGCCGGTGCCAGGGCGGTGTTCTTGAGTTTGACGTCGTGCTCGAACGGAGTGGCGGCCAGCAGTTCGATACCGATGTTGTTGGTGAGCATGTAGGCGAAGTTCAGACCCAGCTGAGTGTCGCTGCCCATGGTGGCCTTGCCACCCAGGTTGGTGCCTGCCGCTGGGCCTCGGTCCACTTTGACGCTGCCGCTGTCGGCTTTCGGATTGACGGTGATGGCACCGGCGCGGACGAGAATATCGCCAGCTTCGTGGGCGTTGGCAATCGGGGCGGCGATGGCGAGCGCGATCAGGGAAGCGCTAAGCAGGGACTTGTGCATGGGAGCTCCAAAGGACGATTCAAATTGGCTATGTCCAATGGTAAGGATCGTCAAGCTGATCGCCTTGACTCAGCTCAATGAAATGACAGACCCCGGTGGCAAGGCTGAACTATTCTTTTGTTCTGCACTCTTTTGGCCTCGTGCCCAGGCCCCGTCAGCGCCGGCTTGCCGGCACCGCGGCCGCACTCACTCCTGCAACTCATAGACATAGATCTTCTGCGCCGCCATCTGGTAGCCGGCATCCGCCAGCTCGCTGGTGGAGGGTTTGACCTGCATGTCGCCCTCGATCCAGTAAGGCTGATACAGCTCGTCGAGCTTGACCCCGACTTCGCTGGTGACGTGGACGATCTGGTTCGATGGCGGCGGCGGCACGTGGATGCAGGCGCCGAAGTAGGGCACCAGGAGAAACTCGGTGGTGCGGCCGTCCTCGTTCACTTCCAGGGGCACGATGTAGCCGGGCAGGCGCACCGACAGGCCGTCCAGGCTCTTGACCACCGGTGCATTGGGCAGGTCCTGCTTGGCGGCGGGGGCCGATTCGGCGGCCAGCGCATCGCTCATCTGCGACAGGTCGTGCAGCGGCTTCATGTTCGGCACTTCCGGCGGCGCGTCCGGCGGGATCATTTCCGACCAGGTCAGGTCCTTCGGCGCTGCCGCCGCCCACAGCGGCGAGCTGAACAGCAGCGACAGGGCGAGCAGGGAGCGCAGCAAGCGTTGGGTCTTCATAAGGCAGGGCTCATAAACGAATCGACAGGCCGTCGGCCAGGGATTGCCGGTAGGCGCGCCAGGCCGGCACGCTGCCCATCAGCAGCGCGGCGATCAGGATACCGCCCAGCAGCGTCCACTCATATTGGCTGGGCCAGGACAATGGCAGGTACAGGCCGTAATTCGATTGCACATAGCCCTGGGCCAGGGCGATGCCCAGGTACAGCAGGCCAAGACCGGCCAGAACCCCGGTCAGCGCCAGGGCGAATGCCTCCAGTACCAGCAAGGTTGCAATGTGCCAGGGTCGGGCCCCTACCGAACGCAGAATGGCCATCTCCCGACGGCGCTCGTTGAGGCTGGTGAGGATCGCCGTGAGCATGCCGATCAGGCCGGTGAGCACCACGAACAGCGACACCACGAACAGGGCCTTCTCAGCGGTGCCCATCAGGCTCCAGAGCTCCTGCAGGGCCACGCCGGGCAGGATTGCCAGCATCGGCTCGCCGCGGAACTCGTTGATCTCGCGCTGCAGGGCGAAGGTCGAGATCTTGCTGTTGAGGCCGAGCATGAAGGCGGTGATTGCCTGGGGCGTCAGGTCCATGTTGCGCGCCTGATCGGCACTGATACGACCATCGCCACGGGCCGGCACGCCGTTGTGCCAGTCGATGTGGATCGCTTCCATGCCGCCCAGGCTGATGTGCAGGGTGCGGTCCACCGGAGTGCCGGTGCGCTTGAGGATGCCGACCACGGTGAAGGGCTTGTCGTCATGCTTGACCAGGCTGATGGCCGCCACGCCGTGGGCCAGCACCAGCTGATCCCCCAGCTTGTAGTGCAGGGTGTCGGCGACTTCGGCCCCCAGTACCACCTCGAAAGGGTCGCTGGCGAAAGCCCGGCCCACGGCCAGTTGCAGGCTTTGCTGATGACCGTACTGATAGTGCTGGAAGTAGGCGTCGGTGGTGCCCATGACCCGATAGCCGCGGTGGGAATCGCCGAGGGAAATCGGGATCGCCCATTTCACTTTCGGGTTGCTGGCGAAATGCTCGAAGCTGTCCCAGCGGATGTTGTTGGTGGCGTTGCCGATGCGGAACACCGAGTACAGCAGTAGATTCACCGAGCCGGAGCGGGCGCCGACGATCAGGTCGGTGCCGCTGATGGTGCTGGCGAAACTGGCACGGGCTTCGGTGCGTACCCGCTCCACCGCCAGCAGCAGGCAGACCGAAAGGGCAATGGCAAAGGCGGTGAGGAGCGCGGTGAAGCGGCGGTTAGCCAGGCTGGCCATGGCTAGACGGAACAGATACATCTCAGACCTCTGCGGGCTTGGCGGCGCGATTGAGTTCGGCCAGCGACAGGTTGCGATCGAACAGCGGCGCCAGGCTCTGGTCGTGGCTGACGAACAGCAGGCTGGCCCCGGCCTCGCGGCACTCGGCGAACAGCAGTTGGATGAAGGCCTCCCGGGCGTCGTAGTCCAGTGCCGAGGTCGGTTCGTCGGCGATCACCAGCTCCGGCTGGCCGATCAGCGCCCTGGCCGCGGCGACCCGTTGCTGCTGGCCGATGGACAGCGAGTCGGCGCGACGACCGAGCAGATCGGGGTCCTTCAGGCCCAGGTGGGCCAGCAGGGTGGACGCTGCCTGATCGACGCTGCCGTGGCGCTGGAGGGCGCGACTGGCCCGCAGTCTGGAGAAGTGGCAGGGCAGTTCGACGTTCTCGCGCACCGAGAGAAATGGCAGCAGGTTGAACTGCTGGAAGATGTAGCCGGTGTGATCGACACGAAAGCGGTCGCGGGCCCCGGCGGACAGCTCGGTCAGTTCCTGGCCCAGCAGGCGGATGCTGCCGTGACTGGGTTTCTGCACTCCGCCGAGCAGGCCCAGCAGGGTGGTCTTGCCACTGCCGCTGGGACCCTTGAGGAAGAGTGTTTCGCCGGCTTCCAGGCGGAAGGCCGGGATGTCCAGCAACTGAGGGTGGCCGGGCCAGCTGAAAGTCAGGTCGGACAGTTCGATAAGTGCTTGGGTCATGTTGGGCCGATCATGCAGTGAGTGGTGTAGCCGCCAGCGCGGGCGGCTACAGGTGCAGCGCTCAAAACTTCAGGGTGGGAGCCTTGGCCGTGGCTTCGACACCTTGCTGGCCGCTTGGCGAAATCAGTTGTACCTGAATTTTCTGGGTGGCGGGGAAGGTCTTGAAGAGCTGCCCCAGATCGAGGCTCTTCAGGGCATCCGGCTTGGCGCAAGTGAACTGGTAGTGGGCGTGGATCTCGCTGTGCTCATGGTGATGTTCATGGTCGTTGGCGCCCTTGGCCTGTTCGTCGTGGTCGTCGTCATCGTGATCATCGGCATCGGGCTTGTCACCGAACAGCGGGCTCTGCAGTTCCTGCTTGGCTACTACGCACGCGGCAGCCCTGGGCAGGCTGAACAGCACCAGGGGTTGTTCCAGCTGGGTGCGGGCGGCGGCTACCTTGGCCTTGTCGGCGTCGGTACTGGGGGCGTGCTCGAAGCCCACCAGGTTCATCGCCGGGCTTTCCAGCTCCAGCTCCAGGGCCTGGCCGTCGAGCACCGCGTTCAAGCGGGCAACCCCATGTTCGTGGGCGCCGAGGCTGCCGTGTTCATGCTCGTGTTCATGGGCTTGCACGGCCTGAGAAACAGCCAGTGGCAACAGGGCAAACGGCAAGGCGAGGAGCAGACGGCGCATAGCAAGTCTCCAGGGCGAGGATGAAAAAAATGTTATGTGATCTTATAACAATAGGCCGCAGAGTTTGACCGTCCGCTTGGCGTTGCGCAAGACGCGTGGGAGCATGCTCGTCAGAAAAAATCGGGAGTGCAGCGATGTTGCGAATTCGTGGAAGCATCGGCGACTGGCCGGTGGATTTGACCCTGGAGCTGGACGAAGGCGACTGGGCGCAACTGGGCGCGCAGTTGCAGGCGGCCAGGCCGGAAGCGGCGGCCCCGGTGAGCAAGCCGGCCAGCCAGGACGATGCCCTGTGGCAAACCGCCAAGGACCTGCTGCGCAAGGCGGGCCAGATCAGCGGGCCGCAGTTGCTGGAGCAGTTGGAGGGACTGGCCGGTAGCGCGGCGGCGGGCAAGCGACTGCTGGTGCGCTTGCGCCACTGCGCCGAGGTCAAGGTGGTCAGCGGCGCCGATACGCCGCTCTACAGCTGGGTGCAATGATCCTGTAGGTGCCAGCTTGCTGGCGAATGCGTTTGGTCTGTCAGAACGGCTTCGCTGGCAAGCCAGCTCCTACACAAGCCAGCTCCTACATCAGTCGGCACTTCCGGCTCAGTACAGTGCGGCGAACAGCTTGCGGCGGTAGGCGGTGACCAGCGGATGATCGTTGCCCAGCAGGTCGAAGACTTGCAGCAGGGTCTTGTGGGCAATGCCTTCGCTGTAGCTGCGGTTGCGCATGAACAGCTTGAGCAAGGCTTCCAGTGCCGCTTCGTATTGCTGGCGGGCCAGTTGCTGGATCGACAGCTGGTACAGGGCTTCGTCATCCAGTGGGTCTTTGGCCAGGCGCGCCTTGAGGTCGGCAGCGTCCGGCAGGTCCGCGGCCTGCTTGAGGAAGGTGATCTGCGCCTTGGCGCCGGCCAGGGCAGCCTTGTGTTCATCGCCGGTGACGGCGTCGAGCACGGTTTGCGCCTCACCCAGCTCGCCGCGTTCGGCCAGGCAATGGGCGTAGAGGATCAGCGCCTTGGCGTTGCTGTTGTCTTCACCCAGCAGCACTTTGAGGAGGGCTTCGGCGTCGCCGATACGGCCTTCGGCAAACAGCGCTTCGGCCTGTTCCAGTGGATCGGCAGCGGGCGGTGGCGGCATCTGCACATGGGGTTCGAGCATGGCCCGTACCGCGGACTCCGGCTGCGCACCGGCAAAGCCGTCCACCGGCTGGCCGTCCTTGAACAGCACCACGGTGGGCAGGCTGCGGATGCCGAAACGGGCGACGATGTCCTGCTCGACATCACAGTTGACCTTGGCCAGCAGCAGCTCGCCCTGATAGCTCTCGGCGATCTGCTGCAGCATCGGCATCAGCGCCTTGCAGGGCGCGCACCATTCGGCCCAGAAGTCCACCAGGACCGGCTTGTGGAAGGAGTTCTCGATGACCGACTGGTCGAAGTCGGCGGTGCGGGCGTCGAAGATATACGGCGTGTCCTGACTCATGGGGTATCTCGAATAAGCGGGAATGGAAGCACTATAAAGGCTGGTCGGAAGGCTGAAAATCGCTATCGCCGCTGCGCGTGATACAGGCTCACCTTGCGAAACTCCCAGGGCTCGGCCAGGTCTGGCAGGGTCAGGGCATTGAGCGTTTCCAGGCGCTGATACAGCGGATGCTGGAAGTCCCTGACCCGGGAGTCCGCCACCAGGGCCTGGCGGCCGCGGCTGAGGAATTCGTCCAGCAACGGCAGGTTGGCCCGGTCATAGAGCACGTCCGCCACCAGGATCAGGTCGAAGCGATCGGCCTCGGCGAAAAAATCCGTGGAATAGCCGAGCTCGACGCCGTTGAGTTCGGCGTTGGCCCGGCAGGCGGCAATCGCCAGCGGGTCCAGGTCACAGGCCACCACTTCCAGGGCTCCGGCCCTGGCTGCGGCAATTGCCGCCACCCCGGAACCGGCACCGAAATCCAGCACCCGCTTGCCTTGCACCCAGTGCGGGTGTTCGGCCAGATAGCGGGCCAGGGCCAGGCCGCTGGCCCAGCAGAAACTCCAGTAAGGCGGCTCGTGGAGAATGCGCCGGGTTTCTTCCGGGGTGAAGGCGCGGTCCATGTTCCGGGCGTCGATCAGCCAGAGTTTCAGCTGGGTATCGGGCAGCTCGCAGGCCACCAGTTGCGCGTCCCCCAGCAGTTCGCTGAGGGCGTCTTGCAGGTCGAGCGGTGGATTCATGGGGCTTTGACGAATTGCAGGGGGCCCAGAGCCTGGGTGGTGGGTTGGTCGATGCGCACCGCGGGCAGGTGCAGGATCAACTGGCCGGATTGGCTGGCGCGGCCACGCAGTTCGACCCGGGCTCCGGCCGGGAATGCCTCGGCGGCGAAGCGCAGGCGAAACGGCAGAGCCTGACTGGTGCCGCTGAGGTTGCTGCTGGCCAAAAGGCGTTGCGGACGGCTGCGTTCATCGATCACCAGCAGTGCCAGTTCCACGTCGGCGCCGGCCGGCACGCCCTCAAGGGTGCCGCTCAGTTCGCGCTGATAGGCCGGCAAGGGACCGAGCTCGACAGGTGGCTGATTTTTTTTCACCGTCTGTTGCGAGGAGGAGGCGGGGGCCGCAGGTTTCGGGGCATCGCTGCTGCAGGCGACCAGCAGGCTGACAAGACTGAGCAAAACGAGCGGTCTGAGCGGCATCTGAAGCTCCAACAAGGCGAATTTCCGTGTGCGAAACATAATAGTCGGTCTGTATACCGTAAAGGCTATGGCTTGTCTTGCCAGTGGGATGCGCTACCATGGCCCTCCCTTTTTTTGTTGCCTGCCACCATGCACTGTCCCTTCTGCGGTGCCAACGACACCAAGGTCATCGACTCGCGTCTGGTCGCCGAGGGCGAACAGGTGCGCCGCCGGCGTGAATGCCTGGCCTGCGGTGAACGTTTCACCACCTTCGAAACCGCCGAACTGGTGATGCCGCGCCTGATCAAGACTGACGGCAGCCGTCAGCCCTTCGACGAAGAAAAACTGCGTGCCGGCATGCAGCGCGCCCTGGAAAAACGCCCGGTGAGTGTCGAGCGCCTGGAAGCGGCGCTGGTGCACATCAAGCACAAGCTGCGAGCCACCGGCGAGCGTGAAGTCAAATCCCTGGTCGTGGGTGAGCTGGTGATGACCGAGCTGCAGAAGCTCGATGAAGTCGCCTATATCCGTTTTGCGTCGGTTTACCGGCGTTTCCAGGACCTCAACGAATTCCGCGAAGAGATCGACCGCCTCGCCCGCGAGCCGGCCAAGCCATGAGCCAGTCCCCGGAGCAAGCGGTACTCGACGCGCACTACATGGCCCGCGCTCTGGAACTGGCGCGCAAGGGGCGCTACTCCACCCATCCCAATCCCCGAGTCGGTTGCGTCATCGTGCGCGACGGCCAGGTGGTGGGTGAGGGCTGGCACGTGCGGGCCGGCGAGCCCCACGCCGAAGTCCACGCCTTGCGCGCCGCCGGTGAACTGGCCCGTGGCGCCACGGCTTACGTGACCCTGGAGCCTTGCAGCCATCACGGTCGCACACCGCCGTGTGCCGATGCCCTGGTCAATGCCGGCGTGGCACGGGTGGTTGCGGCAATGCAGGATCCGAACCCGGAAGTGGCTGGCCGTGGCTTGCAGCGCCTGGCCCAGGCCGGTATCGACACCCACAGCGGTGTGCTGGAGGCCGAAGCCCGGGCGATCAACAAGGGTTTCCTCAAGCGCATGGAACACGGCCTGCCTTATGTGCGGGTCAAGCTGGCCATGAGCCTCGATGGTCGTACAGCGATGGCCAGCGGTGAGAGCCAGTGGATCACCGGGCCTGCCGCGCGCTCTGCGGTGCAGCGCCTGCGGGCCGAATCGTCCGTGGTGCTGACCGGTGCCGATACGGTGCTGGCCGATGATGCGCGGCTTACCGTGCGCGCCGCCGAACTGGGCCTGGACGCCGAGCAGACGGCCCTGGCCATGAGCCGGCCGCCGCTGCGGGTGTTGATCGATGGTCGCCTGCGAGTGCCTCTCGACGCAGCGTTCTTCAAGGCCGGCCCGGCCCTGGTCGCGACCTGCGCGGCGGTGGAAGAGCAATATGCCAACGGCCCGGAATGCCTGATCGTGCCCGGCCCCGATGGCCTGGTGGATCTGCGCCGCCTGTTGCGCGAGCTCGCCGCCCGAGGTGTCAACGAGGTGCTGGTGGAAGCCGGTCCGCGATTGGCCGGGGCCTTTGCCCAGCAGGGCCTGGTGGACGAGTACCAGATCTTCGTCGCCGGCAAGTTCCTCGGTTCCTCGGCGCGGCCGTTGCTCGACTGGCCGCTGGCGCAGATGAGCCAGGCGCCTCTGCTCAAGATCATCGAAATGCGTGCGGTGGGCGATGACTGGCGAGTCACTGCCATCCCGGCCCCACCAGCGAGCGTATAATTCCCGACTTTCGCCTACCCGGCGGCCCTGTTCTCGAGGAGGACTCCATGTTCACCGGCATCATCGAATCCATCGGCAGCATTCGCGCATTGACCCCAAAAGGCGGAGATGTGCGGGTCTATGTAGAAACCGGCAAGCTTGATCTGGCCGACGTCAAACTGGGCGACAGCATCGCGGTGAACGGCGTCTGCCTGACCGCGGTTGAACTGCCGGGCGATGGTTTCTGGGCCGATGTCAGCCGCGAGACTCTGGATTGCACAGCCTTCCATCAGTTGAAGGCCGGTAGCCGGGTCAACCTGGAGAAAGCCCTGACCCCGACCACCCGCCTGGGCGGTCACCTGGTCAGTGGTCATGTCGACGGTGTCGGCGAAGTGGTGGCGCGGGAGGAAAATGCCCGGGCCATCCAATTTCGCATCCGCGCGCCGAAGGAGCTGGCCAAGTACATCGCCCATAAAGGCTCGATCACCGTCGACGGCACCAGCCTGACGGTCAATGCGGTGAATGGCGCCGAGTTCGAGCTGACCATCGTGCCCCACACGCTGGCGGAAACCATCATGGCCGACTACCGGCCGGGTCGGCAGGTCAACCTCGAGGTCGACCTGCTGGCGCGCTACCTGGAGCGCCTGCTGTTGGGCGACAAGGCGGCCGAGGCCACCGGCGGCACCATTACCGAAAGTTTTCTGGCCGCTAACGGCTATCTCAAATCCTGACTCAAGGGGGTGCCGCGTGGCGCTCAACAGCATCGAAGAACTGGTTGAAGACATCCGCCAAGGCAAGATGGTCATCCTCATGGATGACGAAGACCGCGAGAACGAAGGCGACCTGATCATGGCCGCCGAGTGTTGCAAGGCCGAACATATCAACTTCATGGCCAAGCACGCCCGTGGCCTGATCTGCATGCCCATGAGCCGCGAGCGTTGCGAGCTGCTCAAGCTGCCGCTGATGGCGCCGCGCAACGGTTCCGGCTTCGGCACCAAGTTCACCGTCTCCATCGAGGCCACCGAAGGGGTGACCACCGGCATCTCCGCCGCTGACCGTGCGCGCACCGTGCAAGCGGCGGCAGCCAAGGACGCCAAGCCCGAGGACATCGTCAGCCCGGGTCACATCTTCCCGCTGATGGCCCAGCCCGGCGGGACCCTGGCCCGTGCCGGCCACACCGAAGCCGCCTGCGACCTGGCGCGCATGGCCGGTTTCGAGCCGAGCGGAGTGATCTGCGAGGTAATGAACGACGACGGCACCATGTCCCGTCGCGCCGAGCTGGAAGCCTTCGCCGCCGAGCACAACATCAAGATCGGCACCATCGCCGACCTGATTCACTACCGGATGATCCACGAACGTACCGTTCAGCGGATTGCCGAGCAGCCCCTGGACAGCGAACTGGGCCAGTTCAACCTGGTGACCTATCGTGATTCCGTGGAAGGCGACGTGCACATGGCCCTGACCCTGGGGGACATCTGCGCAGAAGAACCGACCCTGGTGCGGGTGCACAACATGGACCCGCTGCGCGACCTGCTGATGGTCAAGCAGCCGGGCCGCTGGAGCCTGCGGGCAGCCATGGCCACCGTGGCCGAGGCTGGCAGTGGCGTGGTGCTGTTGCTCGGCCACCCGCTGGATGGCGACGTGCTGCTGGCGCACATCCGTGAAACCGCGGAACACCAGCCGGTGAAGAAACCCACCACCTACAGCATCGTCGGTGCCGGTTCGCAGATCCTGCGCGACCTGGGCGTACGCAAAATGCGCCTGATGAGTGCGCCGATGAAGTTTAATGCGATATCCGGTTTCGACCTGGAAGTTGTAGAATACGTGCCCTCCGAATAAAAGCCGGTCGTTTCCAGCTTGAAATTCGCGGTTCAAATATCACTGAAGAGCGTGTGCTAGACACGCTCTGGCTCTTTAAGAGATTTGTCGAATGACCCTGAAGACCATCGAAGGTACCTTCATCGCCCCTAAAGGCCGCTATGCCCTGGTGGTCGGCCGTTTCAACAGCTTCGTCGTCGAAAGCCTGGTCAGCGGCGCGGTTGACGCCCTGGTTCGCCACGGCGTGAGCGAAAGCGACATCACCATCATCCGTGCCCCTGGCGCCTTCGAAATTCCGTTGGTCGCGCAGAAAGTTGCACAAAAGGGTGAGTTCGCGGCGATCGTCGCCCTGGGCGCGGTCATTCGTGGCGGTACTCCGCACTTCGAATACGTGGCCGGCGAGTGCACCAAGGGCCTGGCCCAGGTGTCCATGGAATTCGGCGTGCCAGTGGCCTTCGGCGTGCTGACCGTTGATTCGATCGAACAAGCCATCGAGCGTTCCGGCACCAAGGCCGGCAACAAAGGTGCTGAAGCTGCCCTGTCCGCCCTGGAAATGGTCAGCCTGCTGGCGCAGTTGGAGGCCAAGTGATTAGCGACGATAGCGATCGTTTCAACCCGCGCGATCCCAAGCCTGCCAACGCCGGCAAGCCATCCAAGAGCGCCAAGCGTCGCGAAGCCCGTCAGCTCGCGACCCAGGCGCTGTATCAATGGCACATGGCCAAGCACTCGCTGAACGAGATCGAAGCGCAGTTTCGGGTCGACAACGATTTCACTGATATCGACGGCGCCTACTTCCGGGAGATCCTGCACGGGGTTCCGGCCAACAAGAACGAGATCGACACCGCGCTCGTGCCTTGCCTGGACCTCGCCATCGACGAGCTGGACCCGGTTGAACTGGCGGTTCTGCGCCTGTCCACCTGGGAGCTGCTCAAGCGCGTCGACGTGCCGTACCGTGTTGTGATCAACGAAGGTATCGAACTGGCCAAGGTCTTCGGTTCCACCGATGGCCACAAGTTCGTCAACGGTGTTCTCGACAAGCTGGCACCGCGCCTGCGCGAAGCTGAAGTGAAGGCGTTCAAGCGCTGATCCGCGCTTGCAGCTGCCATGGGCGAGTTTGAGCTGATCCGTCATTACTTCGCTGCCGCGCCCTGTGCGCAAGGCGGCGAGGGTATTGCCCTGGGGATTGGCGATGACTGCGCCTTGCTGGCGGTTGCACCTGGCGAGCAGTTGGCGATTTCCACCGACACCCTGGTGGCGGGCGTGCATTTCGCCGATCCCTGCGAGCCCTTTCTTCTAGGCCAACGCTCTCTGGCGGTGGCTGTCAGCGACCTGGCCGCCATGGGCGCCACGCCGCTGGCCTTTACCCTGGCCCTGACCCTGCCGACGGTGAGTACCGATTGGCTGCAGGCCTATGCCCGCGGCTTGAACCTCATGGCCCAGGACTGTGGTGTGCGCCTGATCGGCGGCGACACCACTCGCGGCCCGCTGACCTTGACCCTGACCGTGTTCGGACGGGTTCCCGGCGGCCAGGCCCTGACCCGCAGCGGCGCCCGTGCCGGCGACCTGCTGTGTGTCGGTGGCGAGTTGGGCAATGCGGCCGGCGCCTTGCCGCTGGTCCTGGGGCAGCGCCGTGCCGAGGCGGCTGTCGCCGAGCCGTTGCTGGCCCACTACTGGTCGCCCCAACCGCAGTTGGCCCTGGGTCAGGCCCTGAGAGGCAAGGCCAGCGCCGCCCTGGATATTTCCGATGGCCTGCTGGCCGATTGCGGGCATATCGCCGCCGCCTCGGCGGTGGCCGTGCAACTGGACCTGGAAAAACTGCCCCTGTCTGCGGCGCTGCTCAGTTTTCTGGGGCTGGAAGGTGCTCGCGCCGCCGCCCTGAGCGGGGGCGACGACTATGTCCTGGCCTTCACCCTGCCGCCTGCCGAACTGGCACCGCTGCAGGCGGCGGGTTGGCCGGTGCACGTGGTGGGGCGAGTTCTGGCGGGGCGCGGGGTGACCCTGCTGGATGCCGGCGGCCAGGACATCACCCCCGACACTCGGGGTTATCAACACTTTCCGGAGACACCGTGACAGATCATCCCAAACAGGTCCCGGCGGAGTTCGTACCGCCGTCGGTCTGGCGCAATCCCTGGCACTTCCTGGCTTTCGGCTTCGGTTCCGGCACCTTGCCCAAGGCGCCCGGCACCTGGGGCTCGCTGGTTGCGCTACCCTTTATCCCGCTGTGGCAGATGCTGCCGGACTGGGGCTACTGGCTGATGCTCGGCATCACCATGCTGTTTGGCTTCTGGCTGTGCGGCAAGGTGGCCGATGATCTGCGGGTGCATGACCACGAAGGCATCGTCTGGGACGAAATGGTCGGCATGTGGATCACCCTGTGGCTGGTGCCTGAAGGATGGTACTGGCTGTTGGCGGGGTTCCTGATGTTCCGCTTCTTCGACATTCTCAAGCCGTGGCCGATTCGCTGGGTCGACCGGCATGTGCATGGCGGTGTCGGCATCATGCTCGACGACGTGCTGGCCGGTGTGTTCGCCTGGCTGGCGATGCAAGGCTTGGTTTGGTGTTTCAACTGAGAGGTTAGGCATGGATGTGCGCCGCGTGCTGCTGGTACTGCTGGTTGTCTGGAGCTGCGGCGTCCGGGCCAATGAGTTGCCGGCGCAACCCGGGCAGATCCGCATCGCCAGTGAAGAATGGAGCCAGTACACCGAAGCCAATGGCGAAGGACTGGCCTGGGACATTCTGCGTGAGGTGTTCGAGCCCCAAGGGGTACGCATCGAGCGCAGCAGTGTGCCCTACACCCGTTCGGTGGGCCTGGTGCAGCGTGGTGAAGCGGATGCGCAAGTGGGCGCCTATCGTGATGAAACCCCCGGTCTGCTGTATCCGCGCTGGAACTACGACACCGACCATATCTACTCCCTGGGGCTGGCCAGCAATCCCGAGCTGACCCTGGCCAACCTCGGCAGTTACCGTCTGGTCTGGGTGCGTGGCTACAAGTACCAGGACTACCTGCCCAACGCCCGGCGCTACAACGAGATTCGCCGGCGCATCGGCATCCTGCCGATGTTGCAGTACGGCCGGGCCGACTATTACATCGACGCCCAGACCGAGATCAGCTACGTGCTCGGACAAGCCCAGGACCCGAGCCAGTTCAAGATCAGCCATCTGGCCGAGCTGCCCCTGTACCTGGGCTTTGCCGACAACCCCCGCGGTCGGGCCCTGCTTGCCTTGTATGACCGCCGCATGGAGCAGTTGGTGAAAGACGGTGTCCTGCGTCCGATCTTTCAGCGTTGGAAGCAGCCCTATCCCTTTGACGACAGCCGCCAGCCGGCGGTCCGTTGATCAAACTTATCGATCTTTATCTCCGATAATTCAGCCTAAGCGTGCAGTGGAGGCTGCTGTTACAATGCCGCCTCTGCGAATCTCCAGTCCTCATACAGATCAGGAGCACAACAGTGCCCGTCGTTTTTGTTGCCGCTTCCAAGCTGCCTACGCCTTTTGCGCAATTCACCATGCATGGTTTTCTTGATGAAACCACCGGTCGCGAGCACGTGGTGCTCAGCCTGGGGGACATCGCCGATGGCGCGCCGGTTCTCGGCCGCCTGCACTCCGAATGCCTGACCGGCGACGCCCTGTTCAGCCAGCGCTGCGATTGCGGCTCGCAACTGGAAGCCGCACTGCGCGCGATAGCCCGGGAAGGTCGCGGGGTGCTGCTGTACCTGCGTCAGGAAGGTCGCGGCATTGGCCTGCTGAACAAGATCCGTGCCTACGAGCTGCAAGATGGCGGCGCCGATACCGTGGAAGCCAACGAGCGTCTGGGCTTTGCCGCGGACCAGCGTGACTACGCCATGTGCCTGCCGATGCTTGAGCACCTGGGGGTCAAGTCCCTGCGGCTGATGACCAACAACCCGCGCAAGGTCAGGGCATTGACCGACATGGGCATCCAGGTTGCCGAACGGGTGCCGCTGCACACCGGGCACAACCCCCACAACAAGCTGTACCTGGCGACCAAGGCCAGCAAGCTCGACCACATGATGGGCAACGAGCACCAGGGCGAGGTCGACCGCGCGTGACTCGGGGTCAAGTCAAGCGCCGCCTGGCCGTCAGTTGGTGGCAGTACCTGGCCCTGGCCTTGCTGCCGCTGTTTGTGATCAACCTGGTGTTTGGTCAGGGCGAGGCGTTGATGCCCGTGCTGGCGATGCCATTCTTTATCGCCGGTACGGCCTCGATGTTCGTCAGCCTGCGTTTTTTCAACGGCTACAAGCATGCCTTGATCGCCGCCGGCAAAGCCCTCGATACCCCTGAGGAGCCTGCCGCCTGGATCACCCTGGCGGCCCGTCGTCGCGCCGCCTTCCTGGCGGCATCGTTGCCCGCCTGGATCGGTGCCCTGGCGGTGTTCGTCGGCCTGGAAGCGGTGCCGCTGATGCTCCTGGCGCTGTCCACCGCGGTGCTGTTCTACCTCTACCGTATTCCTCGTCAGCTCGGCTGATGTGGCGCTGGCTGGCGGTCCTGTGCCTGCTGGTCGGCACTCCGGCGCTGGCGGCGCCGCGGGTGGTCAGCCTGGCGCCTTCACTGTCGGAGATTGTCGTAGAACTGGGCGCCGCCGATCGGCTGGTCGGGGTGCTGGATGCCGGTGAACGGCCGCCGGAGCTCAAGGACGTGCCCTCGGTCGGGCGTTACGGCCAACTGGATATCGAGCGTCTGCTCAGCCTCAAGCCCGATTTGCTATTGCTCTGGCCCGGCAGCGTCGGCCCGGCCCAGCGTGATCAGCTGGTCCGCCTGGGCATTCCTACCTATGTTGCCGAACCCCATGATTTCCAGCAGTTGCTGGCGCAGATCGCCGAGATCGGGCAGCGCCTGGGCCGGCCTGAGGCGGGCCGGCAACTATCGACACAGCTGAGTGCGCAGTTGGCCGGCTTGCGTGAGCGCTACCACCGCGATCCCCAGTTGCCGGTGTTCTATCAGGTCTTGGATCAGCCGTTGTACACCGTGGGCGGTGGACAGATCATCAGCGCCGCCTTGAGCGTGTGTGGTGCCCGCAACGTGTTTGCCGAGCAGTCGTTGCCGGCGCCGCAGGTCAGCATCGAGTCGGTGCTGCAGCGCAACCCCCAGGCGATCCTGGCCACCGACCAGGGGCAGCTGGATGCCTGGAAAGCCTGGCCGCAGATTGCGGCGGTGCAGCAGGGGCGGTTGTTGTTGGTCAAGGACAAGGGGCTGGAGCGACCCAGCGGGCAGATGATTGCGGCGACGGCTAAGCTCTGCGCCTTGATTGCGCCCGAGCGCTGAGCCCGGGTCGCCGCCAAGCCGGTTACCGAGTTGTTGTAGGAGCCGGCTTGCCGGCGAAGGCAACGGACCTTACAGCTCAGGTGTCCAGGTCAGCCCGAGCATCCAGGTGCGGCCTTCGCTGCGGTAGCCATAGTCGTTGCCCTGGCAGCTGTTCTGCGCTCTGACGGTTGCGCGGGTCGATGATGGCCGCGCCAAGGCTGCTCTGCCAGCCGAACCACTCCTGCTTCAGGGTCGTTTCCAGGCCGTTGATTCTCGCCGAGCCGATGTTTTCCGGGCGCTGCGTGCCGGAGTCGAAGATGATCGCGCAGCGGACGCCCGCGAGCCAGGCGTCCGCAGCCGAGTGTGGCGGTTACAGGTCCAGCAGCGCCAGGCGCTGGCGCACCGAAGCCTCGATGCCAGCTTCGTCGAGGCCGCACTCGGCGAGCATCTGCGCCGGCTTGGCGTGCTCGACGTAGGCGTCGGGCAAGCCCAGGTGCAGGATCGGCTTGAGGATGCTTTCGCGGGCCATAAACTCGCTGACCGCACCACCGGCGCCGCCCATGATGGCGTTCTCTTCGATGGTCACCAGCAGTTCATGGCTGCCGGCGATCTCGCGTACCAGGGCTTCATCCAGGGGTTTGACGAAACGCATGTCGACCACGGTGGCGTCGAGTTTCTCGGCCACTTGCAGGGCTTCGGCCAGTTGCACGCCGAACACCAGCAGCGCGACCTGCTTGCCCTGGCGACGGATCACGCCCTTGCCGATCTCGATCGGCTCCAGGTCCTTGTCGATCGGCGCGTTGGGGCCGGTGCCGCGCGGGTAGCGCACGGCGGCGGGACCGTTGTACAGGTGCCCGGTGCTGAGCATCTTGCGCAACTCGTTCTCGTCGCTCGGGGTCATCACCAGCATGCCGGGAATGCAGCGCAGGAAGGACAGGTCGAAGCTGCCGGCGTGGGTCGGGCCGTCTTCGCCCACCAGCCCGGCGCGGTCGATGGCGAACAGCACGTCGAGGTTCTGCACCGCCACGTCGTGGATCAGTTGGTCATAGCCGCGCTGCAGGAAGGTGGAATAGATCGCCACCACCGGCTTGGCGCCTTCGCAGGCCATGCCGGCCGCCAGGGTCACCGCGTGCTGTTCGGCAATCGCCACGTCGAAGTAGCGCAGTGGGAAACGCTCGCTGAAGGCCACCAGGTCCGAGCCTTCCTTCATCGCCGGGGTAATACCCACCAGGCGCGGGTCGGCGGCGGCCATGTCGCACAGCCACTCGCCGAAGACGCCGGAATACTTCGGACCGCCGGCCTTTTTCGGCGCGGCCGCCGGAGCATCCAGGGGTTCCAGCTTGGTGATGGCGTGATAGCCGATCGGGTCGACTTCCGCCGGGGCGAAGCCCTTGCCCTTCTTGGTCACCACATGCAGGAACTGCGGGCCCTTGAGGTCACGCATGTTGCGCAGGGTGGCGATCAGGGTCGGCAGGTCGTGGCCGTCGATGGGGCCGATGTAGTTCCAGCCCAGCTCTTCGAACAGGGTGCCGGGCACCAGCATGCCCTTGGCGTATTCTTCGGTGCGGCGGGCGATTTCCCAGGCACCGGGCAGGCGCGACAGCACTTTCTTGCTGCCTTCGCGCATGCTGGCGTAGGTGCGGCTGGAGAGAATCTTGGCCAGGTAGTTGGACAGCCCGCCGACATTGCGCGAGATCGACATGTCGTTGTCGTTGAGGATCACCAGCATGTTGGCGTCCACTTCCGGCGCGTGGTTCAGCGCTTCGAAGGCCATGCCCGCGGTCAGGGCGCCGTCGCCGATCACGGCGATGGCCTTGCGCTCGCTGTGCTGCAGGCGGGCGGCGATGGCCATGCCCAGGGCAGCGCTGATGGAGGTGCTGGAGTGGCCGACGCCGAAGGTGTCGTACTCGCTCTCGGAGCGCCGCGGGAACGCCGCCAGGCCATCTTTCTGGCGCAGGCTGGCCATCTGTTCGCGACGACCGGTGAGGATCTTGTGCGGATACGCCTGGTGACCCACGTCCCACACCAGCCGGTCGTCCGGGGTGTCGAACACGTAATGCAACGCGATGGTCAGCTCGATGACGCCAAGGCCGGCACCGAAGTGCCCGCCGGTCTGGCCGACCGTGTAGAGCAATTCCAGGCGCAATTCATCGGCCAGGGTTTCCAGCTCGGCTTCACCTAACCGGCGCAGGCCGTCCGGCGTCTGGGCACGGTCGAGCAGCGGGGTGGTCGGGCGTTTGCGGGGAATCTCATGAAACGTCGTGGGCATCAGGCGAATCGTTATAGGTATAGAAAGAGGCGGCAGTTTACCTTATGCATCGCAAGCTGCCCACGCAGAGCACCGAACTTGGCCGATATGCGGTCCGGGTGCGGACCGTCGATCAGTGGCGGCGCTCGACGATATAGCGCGCCAGCTCGCGTAAGGGCTCGGCCGCTGCGTCAAACGGACGCAGCGCGTGCAGCGCCTGGTCCCGCAGCTCCAGAGCGTATTCCTTGGCCGCGGCCAGCCCCAGCAGCGCCGGGTAGGTCGGTTTGTCCCGGGCAATATCGGCGCCCTGGCGCTTGCCCAGGGTCGCGGTATCGCTTTCGACGTCGAGGATGTCGTCCTGCACCTGGAACGCCAGGCCGACAGCCTGGGCATAGGTCTGCAGGGATTTGAGCTCGTCTTTCTCGGCCCGACCGCTGGCCAGGGCGCCGAGGATCACGCTGGCTTCGATCAGCGCGCCGGTCTTGTGCCGATGCATGTATTCCAGGGCTTGCTGATCGAGCTTGAGGCCTACCGAGCCCAGGTCGATGGCCTGACCGCCCACCATGCCCGCCGGACCTGCGGCCTGGGCCAGGGTGGTGACCATGCGCAGGCGGATCTCGGCGCTGGCGTCGCTCAGGTTCGGGTCCAGCAGGGCACTGAAGGCCAGGCTCTGCAGGCCGTCGCCGGCGAGGATCGCGCAGGCTTCGTCGAAGGCTTTGTGGGTAGTGGGCTGGCCGCGACGCAGATCGTCATCGTCCATGGCCGGCAGGTCGTCGTGGACCAGGGAATAGGCGTGAATTAGTTCCACCGCGCAGGCCGCGCCGTTGGCTTGCTCGGGCCTGCCGCCCAGGGCCTCGCAGGCGGCGTAGGCCAGCAGCGGGCGCACGCGCTTGCCGCCATTCATCACGCTGTAGCGCATGGCTTCATAAAGGCGGGCAAGTTCGGGGCTGGGCGCGCTGAACAGGGTGTGCATTGCCGCGTCGACGCGGGCCTGGCTGGCGGCCTGATAGGCGGCAATCATTCTGGCTGTTCCGCGTCGAAGGGTTGCTCGGCCAGTTCGCCGTCGCGCTCCAGCAGGATCTGCACCTTCTGCTCGGCCTGGGCCAGCGCGGCCTGGCAATCACGGGTCAGGCCGATGCCTTGTTCAAAGGCGGTCAACGAGTCTTCCAGCGACAGCTCGCCGTTCTCCAGACGCTCGACCAGGGTTTGCAGGTCGGCGAGGGATTGTTCGAAATCTAAGGCAGCTTTTTTGCGGGCCATGGCGGCTATCCCGGTTGACGTTAAACCGGCGCGACACTAGCAGACACTGGGGTTTCGGGCAAATGAGAAGCGCTCGCTGGCACGCGTTTCACAGGCCCTGGCTCAGCGTCCAGTTGAGCCCTGCCTGAATCAGGCGGATGTCGCGTCGGCCTTGGGTGTACTGCGCCCTGGCTCACCGGGCGGTGGTGTCTGGATCAGCCACTCCCCGGGCACAGCCTCGATTCGCGGATCAAGGGTTGAGGCCTGCACGCTCGGTGGGTGCTCAGGCATCGCCACGTGCTGCCGGGGGGCGTCGTCGACCCGAAACTCCCCGTTGGCCTTTTTCGGTTGTACCCGCCAGACCAACAGCAGGGCGAACAGCGAAAACACCATGTAGAAGGCGTTGTGCCCGTAGAGGTTCATCAGCGCGCCGCTGAGCAGCGGGCCGAGGCAGGCGCCAACGCCGTGGGTGGCCAGGAGCATGGCGCTCAGGGCCACGCGCCGAGATTGCTCGATGTGGTCGTTGGCCAGGGCGACCGCCAGCGGGTAGAGGCTGAACAGCAGCAGGCCGCTGATGCAGGCGAACAGCAGCAACCAGGTGAACGACAAGCTGAACAGCCCCCATAAAGGCACGCTCACCAGGCACAGCAGCAGCGCGCAGGCGCGGATCAGCCGCGCGCGGTCGAGGCGATCCGACAGCCAGCCGAGCGGCCACTGGCCGCACAGGCCCGCGAGGATCGCCACGGCGACAAAGGTCCCGGCCTGGGCCGTGTCCAGGCCGCTCAAGGTGATGAACACCGGTGCCAGGGCATAGAACGAGCCCACCAGCAGCCCGGTGACAAACACCGTGGCCAGGGCTTGCGGCACCCGGCGCCAGAAGAAACCGATCTGCAGCGGCGCCGCCTCCAGCTTGGCCGGGTGCAGGCGGCGGGTGAGGGCGACGGGCAACAGGCAGGCGGCGAAACACAGGGCGACGATCAGCAGCGGCTTGAAGTCCAGCTCGGGGCGCCAGATCAGCACGCCCTGGCCGAGTATCAGGCCCAGGGACACCGCCACCATGTAGCCGGCGAATACCGCGCCGCGCTGCCGGTTGCCGGCCTGCTCGTTGAGCCAGCTCTCGATCACCATGTACTGGTTCATCATCACCAGGCCGGTGATGAAGCGCAGCACCAGCCACAACCACAGCGCCTCGAACAGCAGGTGCAGGAGCACGATCATGGTCGCGGCGCCTGCGCAGGCGACATAGGAACGGATGTGGCCCACCGCGGCGATCATCCGATGGCCGAACTTGGCGCCGCCGACCATGCCGGCGTAATAGGCCGCGGTCAGGCCGCCGATCCACAGTTCGCCGACACCGTCGCCGGTCAGGCGCAGACCGATAAAACTGAAGAACAGCCCGTTGCCGGTGAGCATCAGGAGGGTGGCGCAGTAGAGTGCGGGGAATGTCAGCAGGGTCAGGTTCATGAGTCGTCAGGTCAGGGCGGTCAAGGACCGGTTTTCTGGGCAAGGTGGGCATGTTCCAGCAGCCATTGGCGAAAGCGGCGCACGGCGGGCGGGGGATTGCGGTGGTGCGGTTGCATCAGGTTCAGGCGTCCGCGGCTGGGCATGCGCTGCGGTAGCGCGCGTTGCAGGCGCCCGGCGGCGAGTTCGTCCTGCAACAGGCTTTCCCAGCCCAGGGCCACGCCCTGGCCCATCACCGCCGACTGCATCAGCAACCGATAGCTGTTGGTGCGCAGGGCGTATTGGGGGGCGTGGTAGAGGGCGCCCACGGCACTGAACCAGTCGGCCCAGGTCAGCCAGTCGTGATAGTGATCTTCGACGATCAGCAGCCGGTGTTCCTGCAGCAGGTGTTGCGGGTCGCGAATCGGTCCCTTGCGGCTCAGGTAGTCCGGGCTGCAGACGCAGATCACCTGTTCCCCGGCAAATACCGGGGTCAGCTCCAGGCCCAGGGGCGCCGGCAGCTCGTCCAGGTGATAGAACAGCCCCAGGTCGTACTCGCTGACATCCAGATGCAAGGGGCTTTCGCTGCAGAGGATGCGGATGTCCAGCTCCGGATACAGGCGCTGGAACTCGGGCAGCAGGCGCGCCAGCCAGATCGAACTGATGGTCGGCGTACTGGCCAGGGTCAACTGGCGCTCGGCGCCGCGGCGCCGCAGTTCCGCCGACTCGCGGTCGAGCTCGCGCAGCAGGCGCTGGATGGTGCGAAAGTAGCGCTCGCCCGCCGGGGTCAGGCTGATGCCCAGGTTGTGGCGATGGAACAGCGGCCGCGCGAGGTTTTTCTCCAGGCGCTTGATCTGGCGGCTGACTGCGCTCTGGGTCAGGTTCAGTTCCTGGGCGGCCCGGGTAAAGCTCAGATGACGGGCCACCGCCTCGAAAGGCTGCAGGCAATTGAGGGGCGGCAAGTCGACGTTGCGATGGGACATGCGGGTACCAGTCTACAGGGGGCGGGCGCTGTGTCCTGCGTCCCGCCGAGTCTCGGAGATTGGGCATCCTGCCACGCTTTACAGCGTGGATCGGGCGATCCGTTTGTGCCACTGGCGTTGATGAATCTGCTGGCCGTCAAGCCTCGCCACCTGTGTGGCCTGCAGATAGAACCACTGAGTGTCGGCATGCAGGCCCAGGGTGCTGTCCACTTCCACCGACCAGCCCCCACGGCCGACCCGGTAGTGCCATTGGATGTCGGCCCGGGTCGACAGCGGGTCCCAGGGCCGGGTGCGGTATTGCTCGGTGCAGCGCTGGTCGACCCACAGCCCGTGATCAAGGAAACGCATGACGCCCAGGTCGTCGTCGATACGCACGCAGACTTCACCGCTGGCCACGTCTTCGTAGAGGGTGCGCTTGGGGGCGGCCTTGCGGATGATTTCCAGGTTGGCCGGTGGGGCGCTTTGCGGGGCCTCGAACGGGCACTCCACCGGCTCACCCATGAACACCGGTAACTGTACGCTCTGCACCTCGGGCAGCAGGGTCAGGGTGGTCAGCTCGCGGGCCGGCCATAGCAGCGGGAAGCTGGCGGTGCTCAACGCCAGGCGCAGGCGATAACCGGCCGGCAGGCGATAGCCGACGTGGTCGAGGCTGAAGCGAACCTGCAGCGGCGCGCCGGGCTCGGGTGGGTTGGCCACGGCAAAGTCCTCGCGCAGCGACAGGTTCAGAGTGCCATAGGTGATCTGCGCCACCTGACCGTCCGGGGCCACGGCATTGAGCCGGGCAACGATTTGCCCGCAAGGCCGGTCCGAGGTCAGGCGCAGGTCCAGGCGCACATCGCCCAGCAAGGCCAGGGGTTCGCTCAAGGGCTGGCTGTCGAAGCACAGCGAATGGGCGTCATCCCGGCGCTGGTCGGTGGGACCGTCCGGGCCGAACCAGATGGCGCAGTATTCGCCCTGATGCAGGCCGGTGGTCAGGGGCGAGCAGATGCTGCGTTTTTCGCTCAGCGCGTGCTCTCCCGCGCTGAGCCCGCTGGCGCTGAGGCTGAAGGTCTGCCACTGGATCTGTGGATCGGGCCAGCCGGCGGTCTGCACCCAGACACCCGGGCGCTCGGCGTAGCTGGCCTTGGGCGGCACGGCGTCCTGCAGGTAGAAGGTGCAGGCCGGCTCGTCCATCACCCCGTTGTCGATGCCCTTGAGCCAGTGGTCCCACCAGCGTTTGGCTTCCTGGAGAAAACCGATGGCTGGGTTGGGTACGGCAAAGTGCGGGTACTTGTGGATCCAGGGGCCGAGCAGGGCTTTCTTCGGGCCGCCAAGGTGCTGCATCAGGCGCGGCACGCTGTTCTTGTAGGCATCGCCCCAGCCGCCGACGCAGTACACCGCGGCCTTGATAGCCGCATAGTCCTCGCACACCGAGCCCTGGCGCCAGTAGTCGTCACGGGTCTGATGCTGCAGCCAGGTTTCGGCCAGCATCGGCATGGCGTCCAGGCGTTGCTGCCATTGCGCCTGCCAGTCCTGTACCAGCAGCGGGTCCGGTACGGCGGCGCTGAAGTTGAGCATGGTGGCGGCCCAGCCCTGGTTCTCCATCAGCAGGTTGCCGCCCTTGTAATGAATGTCGTCGGCGTAGCGGTCGTCGGTGGAGCACAGGGTAATGATGGCTTTCAGCGCAGCGGGTTGATGGGCGGCCACCTGCAGGCCGTTGAAGCCGCCCCAGGAGATGCCCATCATCCCCAGGTTGCCGTCGCACCAGGGTTGGGCGCAGAGCCAGTCGAGCACTTCCAAGGCGTCCTGCTGTTCCTGAGGCAAGTACTCGTCGGCCATCAAGCCCTGGGATTCACCGTTGCCACGCATGTCCACGCGCACGCAGGCGTAACCCTGGCCCGCCATCCAGGGGTGAGTCAGGGCGTCACGTACTGCGGTGCCGTCGCGCTTGCGATAGGGCAGGTATTCGAGAATCGCCGGGTAGCGCCGGGTGCCGGCATCGGCTGGCAACCAGATGCGCGCGGCCAGTTGGGTGCCGTCGCGCAGAGGGATCAGGCAGTGCTCGATCTCGCGGATCGGATGGGGAAAGTCGCGGATGACGTCCATGGGCTACTCCAGTCGATAAAGGGCCGGCGCCGGGCCGGGCGCGGTGAGTCACAGCAGGCTGAAGGGGTATTCGGTGACCAGGCGGATGTGGTCGACATCGCCGTTCGAGGTTCCGTGGATGCGATAGGTGCCCTGGCGCAGGCTCAGGGACAGGTCCTTGGCCACGCCGTTCTGCACCCGGTAGCTCAGGTCGATGTCCCGCTCCCAGTGGCGCTCCTTGTCGGCGTAGTAGCGGTAGGGGCTGTCCTGGGGGATCCGCCGGCCGTCGACATGGCTGCCGCGGATGTAGCGGGTGCCGAAGGACAGGCCGGGCAGGCCCAGGGGCTCCAGGTCGAGGCGATAGCCCAGGCTCCAGGAGCGTTCGCCGGGGCCGTTGAAGTCGGCGATCAACGAGGCGTTGGCCAGGTAGATCGAGCCGTGGAAGCCGCCGCCGCTCAAGGCCAGGTAGTCGAAGGGCTGCTGGCCATGGATGCGCTGGTGGGCCAGGGTCACGGTATGTGGACCCTCCTTCAGCGCCAGCGCCGCCGACCAGGCTGTGACCGCGATGTCTCCGGCCAGGGCCTTGCCGTCGTCCAGGGAGCGATAGAGTTGCAAGTCCAGGTTCAGGCTGCGCCGCGCCTCGGCGTCCAGGGGCTGGTCGAGGTTGAGATTGACGTAGTGCTGGCGCCACAGGTCCTGGTAGCGCGAGCTGTAGAGCCCCAGCCCGACCTGCGGATGCAACTGGTAGGTGCCGCCCAGATAGCTGGCGTCGCCGCCCTCGACCCTGGCGTAGCCAGCGTGGAAACCACCGCGATGACCGGTCTGGTTGAAGTCGCGGGAGGCGCTGAAGTGTCCGCCCTCCAGCAGCAGGCCCTCGACCTCGCGGCTGCTGAAGGCCAGGCCGGTGGCGGTGGCCGGCATCAGCCGGTTGTCGGCCAGGGCCAGCACCGGGGTCTGTGGCCGCAGGTCGCCGTACTTGAGCTCGGTATTGGACAGGCGCATTTTCAGCGCGCCCCCGGCGGTGGCCGACTCCCGCTTGCTGCTGCCGTCGCTGTCGCTGACCAGCATCATGGTCCGTGCCCGGCCACCGCCACTGTCGAGGCGGGTGGCGAAGTAGGCGTGGGCATCCAGGCCCCAGCCCAGGGTGCCCCGGGTGTAGCCGGAGGCGTAGTCCAGTTGCAGGCCCTGGCCCCACTCGCGGGCGTCCAGGTCCCACTGGCGATGGTCGTTGTTGCGGTAGTTGTTGCGCACCAGGCCGTTGATTCGGCTGTCCTCGACAAAGCCTCGGGATTGCGCCTGGTTGGCCTGGGCCAGCGCCGGACAGAGCAGCGTCAGGCCCAGGCCGCCCAGGATCAGGAGACGGACGTTCATGGGGTGGGCCCTCGTGCCGACTGGTTTTCCCCGGGCTGTTGCGCGGGCACCGGCGGTGTCAGCAGGGACGGGTTTTTCATCCAGATGATCAGCGCGCTGCTGGAGAGCAGGACGATCAGCATGCCCGGCAGGCCGCCCAGGTTGGAGAGCATCTTGACCCCGTCGATGCCGACGTAGGCCACCATCACCCAGGACACGCAACCGATGATCGCGCCCCAGATCACCTTGAGCAGCGGGCTGCCGTCCAGATCGGAATCGGCGGTGACCCCGCGACTGCACAGGTTGCCGATGACGTCGGTGCTGGAGTCGGCAGCTGTGACGAAGGAAATGAAGGCGATGAACAGCAGGAAGGCAATGATCAGGCCGCTCGCCGGCAACTGCTGGAACACCTGGTACAGCACATGCTCCACCCCCTGCTCGTTGAGCACGCGGTTGAGCAGGCCGTCACCCTGGGCGTCGAAGTACAGGCTGCTGCCGGAGAAGATGCAGATCCACAGGGCGGTGAACAGCGCCGGGTAGAGCATGGAGATGTGGATGAACTCGCGCACGGTGTAACCACGGCCGATCTTGCCCAGGAACATGGCGCTCACCGGGGCCCAGGCGAACCACACCGACCAGTAGAACACCGTCCAGCTCTGGGGCCAGTTGTCGCCGCTGGCCGCGCCGGTGAACAGGCTGCGGCTGAAGAAGCCCTGCAGGTAGACGCCGAAGGATTCGATACCGAGGCTGAGCATGTACAGGGTTGGCCCGCAGATCAGCACGAACAGCCCCAGGGCCAGCATGATCCAGGTGTTGAAGGTGGAGAACTTGACGATGCCCTTCTGCAAGCCGCTGGCGGCCGAGAACACGAAGGTGGCGACGATCACCGCGATGATCAGTCCCAGGCGCAGCGGTGTGGTGTCACCGCCGATGTACTGGCTCAGGCCACCGGACAGGGTCAGCGCGCCTGTGCCCAGGGAGGAGGCCATGCCCGCTACCAGGGCGAACATCGCCAGGGTGTCGATCAGTCCGGCATGGCGTCGGACCCATTTTTCGCCGAGCAGCGGTTGCAGCATGGCGCCGATGGAGAAGTTGCCCCGCAGGTTGTAGAACACCAGGGCGAACACCAGCGACGGCACCAGGTAGATGGCGTAGGGCGTGAGGGTCCAGTGCAGGAACATGCTGGACATGGCGAAGTGCTTGGCCTCGCTGCTGCCGGCTTGGATGTTCAGGCTCGGGGGCGGGCCATACAGGTGATAGAGCGGCTCGGCGGTGGTCCAGAACAGCACGCCGACCGCCAGGGTGGTGCACAGGGCCACCATGAACCAGCGCCACTTGCTCAGCAGTGGCTTGGCGTCTTCGCCACCGATGCGCACCCGCCCCAGGGGCGAAAAGTAGACGATGGCGGTCAGCATCAAGAGAAAGAAGCTGCCGGCGCTGAACAGCCAGGAAAAGTTGTCGAGGATGATCCGGTTGAGTTGCCTGCTCACCGCCAGGAAGCCCTGCAGATCAAGGTAACTGGCGATCACCGCTGCCAGCAGAATCAGGAAGGTGGGCCAGAAGACCCAGGCTCTTAACGGATACTTCATCAGTGAGGCACTCCCGTTGCTTATCTTTTTTATGGCCAGGCGAGGCCGCAGTTGCAGGGCGCCGCAGTGCAGCGCTGCGACGGTCCTAGATAAGCGTTGAGCGGCGTGCGGTAGCAATCGACTAATGGGTATGGGGTCATTCCCTGAGGGAATGCGCGATGGCACCAGGCCGCCAGGGGTGATGGGCGCAACAGGCATTCCAGAGCGCTCGCCGCCGGGGCGATCGGAGGCTGTCGGCGATTGGCGGCAAGACCCTTGCGAGTGCCGGAGAGGCGGATCCTGTGGGGCAGATTCGTACTTGAACTAAGGCTGTTTCTTGTCGAACGGCGGAAAGCGTAAATGGTGGCTGAAAGCCACCTTTTTCGGCGTGTGTAATGTCGCCGTAATGGCATTTGCCCTGCGGGTTTCAGCGGGGTGTCGATTGCCGTGCAAAATCCCGGTCCGGCAATTGTGTAACAGACGGCAAATCGCTAATCTGCGGCCTTTCCGACGCCCGCACTCGCTGGGCCGTTTTCCGAATGTTTGCAGCCGCGCCGAGGATCTGGCGCCAGGGTTTTCCCATGCATGGCAGGACGCAGTACATGCGCGTTTTCTCCTCCCTTCTGCTGACCTTGCTGCTGGCCGGCACGGTGCTCGCCGAGCCCTCCGCCGAGCTGCAGGAACCCCTGGCCGGCTGGCGCTATTCCGGCTTGCTGGACCGTACCGAGCAGGACCGTGTGGCCTATCCGACGCCACCCATCGATCGCGGCATCCAGCGCAATCGCACCCTGATCGAGGGCCAGCTCAAGGCCATCGGCCATTTGCGCCAGCCCCACAGCCTGTCGGTCAACGGCAACCCGCTGAATCTGTACACCGACGAACAGGGTCGCTTCGCCCGCCCTTACGCGTTCGGCGCCGGTTCCAACAGCGTCGAAGTGCGCAGCTCCGAGGGCAAGTCCCTCAAGCGCGTGCAGTTCTACGAAGCCAATCAGAACAAGACGCCGCCGCGGATCCGCGTGGTGCTGGGCTGGGACGATCCCAAGGCCGAGCTGGACATGCACATCATTACCCCAGACGGCCAGCATGCGTTCTTCGGCCATCCCGGCCTGACCAATGGCGGCGGCCTGGACCCGGACGGCGTCGACGGCCCGGGCCCGGAAATGTTCACCATGACCGCGCCGCTGCGGGGCACCTATCTGATCTACGTCAACTACTGGGGCAACTTCGGCAGCGGCGGGTACAACTTCGACGAAGGCAGCAATCAGAACGAGGTGATCACCTCGCAGATCAACCTGATCCTTAACGAAAACACCGTCGATGAGAAACGCGAGACCTTTATCGTGCCCATGCGGGCCATCGGCGACCTGTTGCTGGTCAAGTCTTTCAACTATTGAACATCCCGCACCACGGATGAATTGGGCTTTGTGAATCATGAGCGAAAACACCGCATCCCCGGCGGCCGGCGTGCCCGGTCCTGAACACTCCGGCAGCAAACGGCGCTGGCCGGCTCTGGTGGCGGGCCTGTGCCTGGTGGCGGCCGCCATCGCGGGCGTGGGCTGCAAGCCCAAGACCTCGGTGGCGGAACTGGCTGGCGACAAGCTGGGCCTGAGTCGCCCTGACGGCCTGCTGGAAACCCATTCCCTGACGCAACTGCCCAAGGATCTGCTGGCGGTGCCTTTCCTCAAGGACACCCTGACCGAGGACTTCGTCTTCTATTACCAGGCCCATGCCGACCGTCTGGGCCTGATCGGCAGTCTGCGGCGGATCATCTACGAGCATGACCTGAAACTGCAGGACAACCTGATCGAGCAACTGTTCGACCAGCCGGCGGATGTGGCGTTGTGGCGCGGTGCCGACGGGCGCCTCAAGGACTTCCTGCTGGTGATGGACCGCGGCGGGCTGGCCAAGCTGCTGGAGCCCCTGGCCAAGGTCGCCCTGGACGATACGCAACTGAGCAAGCTGGCCGAGCTCAAGGTCGGCGGCGATGCGGTGACGCTGTACCAACTGAACTACAACGCCGGCAAGTCCCTGGCGTTCGCCTCCCACGGCGACAAGCTGGTGGTGTTGTCCAACCCGGGCAAACTGTACGACCTGAGCCAAGGTGCCGACGATGAACACGGCGCCGTCTCCACGGCGGCCCTGGAGGCGCTGCTCAACGGTGACAAGCTGTTCCCCGAGGCGTTCGGCCTGGAGGCGCGCAAGCCCGAGGTGCAGCAGCGGCTGGCGGTCAACGCCGGAGTCCTGGCCATGGGTTACCAGCGCTTCATCCCCAACTTCGCCGGCCTGCGTTTCGACATGGACGACAAGGGCTGGCACAGCTACCTGGCCTTGCAAGAGCAGGACAACCAGCCGGACTTCGACTTCAAGCCGATCTGGCAGGCCATGCCCATGGGCGCCAGTGCCTGCGTGGCGCTGCCCCTGGCGGCGCAGCAGCAGAAGCCGCTGCTGGTCAAGCTCGGCGCCGAAGAAGCGGTGGCCACCACCCTCACCGAACACATGGCCGGCACCGCTGGCCTGTGCTGGTACGCCGACTCGCGGCTGTACACGCCGCTGCTGGTGGCCAGCCTCAAGGACGAGGACAACACCAAGCTCGATGCAGAGCTGGGCAAGCTGTTCGGTTCCATGGTCGGGGCCCGGGAAAGCAAGGTGCCGGAGCGCCTGTTCCCGGTGGTCGAGCAGCACAATGGCGAGGTGCACCAGTGGCAGCGCCAGGTCAGTTCCAACTTCGGCCAGTACCCGGCCAAGGAGGCCAAGGACCCGCAAGCCATCACCGGCCGCGCCTTCATGCAGGTCAGCCTGGCCCGCCACGGTTCGACCCTGGTGTTCTCCCTGGACGACAAGCTGGTGACCAAGGCCCTGGGCACCCTGGACAAGCGCTTCCCGCCCCTGGCCGACGTGGTGCCCAAGGATGCGCTGATGCCGGTGTACCTGGGGCCGCAATCCCTGGCGCAGTTGATCCAGCAGGAAACCTTCGACAGCCTGCCCCAGGACATGGAGCCGGTGTTCAACAACGCCGCACAAACCTACCTGGTGCCCAAGCTGCGCAGCCTCGGCGGTTATGGCAAGTACGCCCTGACCCTGCCTGAAGGCAGCGAACCCAACGGCCACTGGCAATGGCTGCCCCTGCAATGGCGCGCGCTGTGAGTGCATGGCGCAAGAGTCTGTCCAGCCTCGGCCTGTTGGCCCTGTTGCTGAGCCATGCCGTGGGCGCGACCCAGGCGCCGCCGCTGGACGTGCAGCAGTCCCAGGTGTTTCGTGCCTGGTTCGTGCGCATTGCCCAGGAGCAACTGAGCCAGGGGCCGAGCCCGCGCTGGTATCAGCAGGACTGCGCCGGGCTGGTGCGCTTTGCCGCCAACGAAGCGCTCAAGGTCCACGACAGCAAGTGGCTGCGGGCCAACGGCCTGTCCAATCGCTACCTGCCGCCAGAGCTGCAACTGAGCGAAGGCCAGCGCGGCCTGGCCCAGCAGTGGCAGCAGGGCGGCGGGCAGACCGGGCCCTACGTCAATGCGATCAAGCTGATCCAGTTCAACAGCCATCTGGTCAGTCGTGACCTGGGCCAGGCGCGCCCCGGCGACCTGCTGTTCTTCGACCAGGGCGACGACCAGCACCTGATGATCTGGATGGGCCGTAACATCGCCTATCACACCGGCACCACCACCCCCACCGACAACGGCATGCGCTCGGCCAGCGTGCAGCAACTGATGACATGGAAGGACACCCGATGGATACCCGACCCCGCCAACCCCAACTTCATCGGCATCTATCGACTGAACTTCCTCACCCAATGAGCGAATCGCGTATGTGGCGTTTTCTGTTTCGACTGACTGTTGTTCTGACCCTCGTGGCCCCCGCGAGCCTGGTCAATGCCGAAGACTCGGTGCCGTCCAGCGATTACGCGGCGGTCTCCGGCGAGAGTTTCTTCCTGCTGGCCGACAGCAGCTTTGCCAGCGATGAGCAGGCCATGGTGCGCCTTGAGGCCCCGGGCCGGGATTACCGGCGCTTTCGCATGGAACCCTACGGCGGTGCCGACATCCGGGTGTACCGGATCAACCAGCCGCTGGACTTCCTCAAGCGGCAGAAAAACCTGCACCGGGTGGTCAGCGACGGCCAGTTCAAGGGCGAGGGCCTGTCCAACACCCTGGCCTACCTGTGGGACAACTGGTATCGCAAATCCCGTCGGGTGATGCAGCGGGCGTTCTCCTACGAGTCGCGCAAGCAGGTGACCGAGGAGGTGCCGGAATTGAAGGTCGGCAACTCCATGCTGGCGCCTACCCCCTATGACGCCCAGCCGCAGTTCGCCCTGATCCCGGGGCTGCCGCTGGTGACCCAGTTCCGTTATCCGCTGTGGCAGGCCAAGCCGATCCAGCCGCCGGCCGGGGTTGACCTGTCCGGTTCCTCCAGCCAGTTCATCAATGTCGCGCCGGGCAACGTCTATATCCCGCTGGGGCAACTCAAGCCGGGCCTGTACCTGGTGGAAGCCCTGGTGGGCAAGTACCGCGCCACCACCATGGTCTTTGTTTCCAACACCGTGGCGGTGAGCAAGATCGCCGGCGACGAGTTGCTGGTCTGGGCCGCGGGCAAGCATGAAGGCAACTCGGTGCCTAAGGTCAACGTACTGTGGACCGATGGCCTGGGCTTGATGAACAGCGGCGCCACCGACGAACAGGGCCTGGTGCGCCTGAAACACGTCAGCCCCGAGCGCTCCTATGTGATAGGCGAGGACCAGGAAGGCGGGGTGTTCGTCTCCGAGAACTTCTATTACGACAGCGAGATCTACGACACCAAGCTCTATGCCTTCACCGACCGGCCGCTGTATCGCCCGGGAGACTGGGTATCGCTGAAGATCGTCGGTCGCGAGTTCAAGAACGCCCGGGATTCGGTGCAGCCGGGGGCTGGGACGGTGAATGTCAGCGTGCTGGATGCCGCTGGCACCGCGCTGCAGAACCTGACCCTGAACCTGGATGCCAAGTCCGGCACTCAAGGCCGCTTCCAACTGCCGGAAAACGCCGTGGCCGGTGGTTATGAATTGCGTTTTGGCTACAAGGACCAGGTCTACAGCAGTGCCTTCCGCGTGGCCGAATACATCAAGCCGCATTTCGAGATTTCCCTGAGCCTGGCCAAGGCGGATTTCAAGACCGGTGAGCCGGTGAAGGGCAATCTGGTGCTGCTCTATCCGGACGGCAAGCCGGTGGCCAATGCGCGCCTGCAGCTGAGCCTGCGGGCCCAGCAACTGTCGATGGTGGACAACGAGCTGCAGTACATGGGCCAGTTCCCGGTGGAACTGACCAGCGCCGAGCTGACCACCGACGCCAAGGGCAGTGCCACCCTCGATCTGCCAGCGGCCAGCAAGCCGAGCCGCTATATGCTCACCGTGTTCGCCAGTGACGGCGCGGCCTACCGGGTCAAGACCACCAAGGAAATCCTCATCGAGCGTGGCGCGGCAAGCTTCAGCCTGAGTGCGCCGCAGCGTTTCAGCGCCGCCGGCGACAAGGTGCAGTTCAGCTACCTCAACCAGAACACCGGCGAGCAGGGCAAGAAGGTTTCCCCCAGCCGCTACAGTTGGGTGCGCCTGGAAGACCAGTCCACCGGCGAGGGCAAGCTGGGTGAGGCCGACAAGGGCTTTGCCCTGGCCTTCGAGCGTCCCGGCACCTACAACCTGACCCTGAAGGACGAACATGATCGGGTCCTGGGCGGCACCAGCCACTCGGTCACCGGCGAAGGGGTGAAAGCGGTGCCGGGCACCGTGGAAATCGTTCTCGACAAGCCCGAATACCAGGCCGGTGACGAAGCGCTGGCGCTGATCACCTTCCCCGAGCCGATCAACGACGCGCTGCTGTCGCTGGAGCGCGACAAGGTCGAGGCCACGGCGCTGCTGTCCAAGGGCGCTGACTGGCTGAAGGTGGAAAAGCTCAGCCCCACTCAATACCGCGTCCGGGTGCCGGTGAAGGACAACTTTGCGCCGAACCTGACCTTCTCCGTGCTCTACACCAAGGGCGGCGAGTACAGCTTCCAGAACGCCGGGATCAAGGTGCTGACGCCGCAGATCGATGTGGCCATCCACACCGACAAGGACAAGTACCAGCCGGGTGACCTGGTCACCGTTGACCTGTCCACCCAGTTCGCCGGCAAACCGGTGCCGGCGCACCTGACGGTCAGCGTGGTGGACGAAATGGTCTACGCCCTGCAACCGGAAGTGGCGCCAAGCATCGACCAGTTCTTCTATCACCCACGGCGCAACAACGTGCGCACCAGCGCCAGCCTGTCGTTCATCAGCTACGACGTGGCCCTGCCGGGCAGCCCCACCGCACCGGGCAAGGCCAACCGCAGCGAACGCGGGGTCAAGGTGCTGGAGCGACCACGGCGCGAAGACGTCGATACCGCTGCCTGGCAGCCGGAACTGTTGACCGATGGCAGCGGCAAGGCGCGTTTCACCTTCCGCATGCCCGACTCCCTGACCCGCTGGCGCATCACTGCCCGGGCCATCGCCGATGACGGCCAGGTGGGGCAGAAGAAGCAGTTCGTGCGCTCGGAAAAGCCCCTGTACCTGAAGTGGAGCGGCCCGACCCGTTTCCGCAGTGGCGACAAGCCGGACCTGGGGCTATTTGTCTTCAGCCAGTCCGAACAGACGGCCAAGGCCGAGCTGGTGGTGCGTTATGCCGGGGAGTCCCAGCGTTTGCCGTTGACCCTCAACAGCGGTATCAACTACGTGGCGCTGCCGGCCATTGCCCCGGGCAACGGTGAGTGGAGCGCCGAGCTGGTGCAAGGCGGCAAGACCGTGGATGCCCTGGCCGTGCGCCTGCTGAGCAGTGCCGCCGGTTGGCAGACGGTGCAGGCCCAGAGCCTGGACGTGGCCGGCACCAGCACACCGTTGGGCCTGCCGGCCGATGCCGCAGAGATCCGCCTGCGCCTGGACGATAGCCCGCAAGCGCTGTTCCGTTCGGCCCTGGACGACCTGCTGGAATACCCTTATGGCGGCGTCGAACAGACCGCCAGCCAGTTGCTGCCGTTGAGCGTTGCCTACCCGGCGCTGGCCAGCAATCCGCAGGTTCGCGACCGCTTGCGCCTGATGATGCAGAACAGCCGCCTGCGCCTGGTGCACATGGCCGGGCCGGAAGCCGCGTTCACCTGGTGGGGCGAAGACGCCGATGCCGATGCCTTCCTCACCGCTTACGCCTATTACGCCGATTGGCATGCCAGCAAGGTCATGGACCTGAACCTGCCGCCGGAGCACTGGCAGCGGGTGCTGGAGGTCTATGCCAAGCAGGCCGGCAATACGCCGTTGCTGCAACGGGCGCTGATCCTGTCCTTTGCTCGTGAGATGAACCTGCCGATCGCCACGCTGGTCAGGGGCCTGATGGACGATCTGGCCAAGGTCGGCAGCGGTCCGGCTGACAGCGTGGACGCTGGCAGCAGCGACAGCCTGGTGATGGCGGATCCGGATTCGGCCCTTGGTCTGGCTGGTGCCCGGGTGTTGACCGCGGCCCTGGCGCGGGATGCCAAGGTCACCCCGCCAGCGGCTTTCGTGGCGCAGTTGGACGCGGCCCAGCAACAGCTCGACCTCAGTTCGCAGCCGTTCGCCCAGGCCATCAACCTGTCCTTGAAGCCCTTCGATCAAGCGACGGCGCGTACCCTGCTGCAACGCCTGCTGCCATCGCAACCGACTCTGGACCGAGCCCTGGCCCTGACCTGGCTGCAGCGCAGCGTGGCTCAGGCAGCACCGGCCGTGGCCCTGAATCCGGGGCAGGGCTGGCAAGCGCAACAGGGCGCCAGCGGTGAACGCTACTGGCTGTGGCAGGGCCCGCAAGTGCCTGCGGTGTTGACCCTGGATCCGTTGCCGGAGCGGCCGTTGCGCGCTTCTCTCAGCTACCAGAGCCAGCAGGAGGCGGGCACGCCATTGCCGGTGAACATCACCCGTCGTCTGTTGCGCCTGGTGCCGGGCGACGAGGCTTTCACCTTCAAGCTGGAGCCGGTGGGCAACAAGCCGATCGCCAGTGATGGCCTGTACCTGGACGAAGTGATCATCGCCAATCAGAGCAAGCGGCCGCTGCTGTACGGCATGCTGGAAGTGCCGTTGCCACCGGGTGCCGATGTCGAGCGCACCACCTGGGGGATCAAGCTGGCCGGTCCTGCGGGCACGGAAGCGGCGTCCCTGGAAAAGGCCCGCTTCGAACCCGGGCAGATGAGCTACGCGGTGCCGCTGGATGCCTTGAACGACAGCAGCGAAGTGCGTCTGCGGCACTTGATCCGCTTCTCCCAGAAGGGCCAGTTCAACCTGCCTGCGGCACGTTTCTACCAGGTCTATGCACCGGAGCATCAGGCTCGGGAAAGCACACCGACACTGGGTCAGGTCACGGTCAAATAACATGACGCGGTGTTGGGCCTGGTTGTGCCTGTGTCTACTCCCTGGGCTGGTGACAGCCCAGGACGAGCCTCTGCGCCTGGCCTGGAAAACCGCCCCGGACAGCGAGCTGGTGAGCCTGAGCAAGACCCAGGTGCTGGCTCGCGAGCCGTTGCCGCAGGATCTGCTGGCCCCCCTGGGCAGTGTCTGGAAGCTCTTTGTCTACGCCTGGTTGGTGGACACCGGCGCGCAAGAGCCGGCCTATGCCTGCCAGGGCAAGTCCAGGGATGAGGTCTATTGCTGCACGGCCGGTGGCAGCATCGCCCGGGATCAGGCCCTGGTCCGTTCCTGTGGGTTGTACTTCGAGCCGCAACGCTTGCAGCTGTCCAGCGCTGACTGGCGCCGGTACTGGCAAGCCCGCCATGCGCCGGAGTGGTTGCGCGATCTCGACCGCCTGCAGCCGCAGACCCGGGTGCCGGTGGTAGAGCTGCTGCAGGTGCTGGCGCAGTTGCCGGCCCAGGAGACGGCCCGCCGGGTGTTGCTGGATGTGGTGCTCAGCGCCTCCGATGGCACGGTGCTGGGAGCCTTGGGTGGGCGCCTGCGGGTCAAGACCTGGAGCTGGCTGGCGGATCAGGACCCGCAGTCGCGCCAGGGCGGTTTTGCCGGGTGGCTGGTGGACGGCACGCCCCTGTGGGTGGGTGGACGAGGCACCAGTCAGCGGGTGTTGAAGGATTACGCCGAGGTTCTGGACCAGGTGCTGCCGGACAAACCGCCTGTGGATAAAGGCCGCTGTGTCGAAGTCAGCCTGTTTTCCCGCTACCCGCTGAAAAGCGTCAGCCAGAACGGCCGGGCCGTCAGGCCAGGTGCCCTGCAAGGGGATTACCGGGTGGAATTCGCCAATGGCAATCAATTGGATATCCACAGTGGCGGCGAGCTTTTCCTGCAAGCTGGCGCCTCGGCCCTGCAACTGGTGGCTCGCCTGGACCGCGAGGAATACGTGGCCCGGGTGCTGCAGCGCGAGGCTTCCAGCGAACCCCGGGAAGCCGCCAAGGCCCTGGCCGTGGCGATCCGTACCTATCTGCTGCAGAACGCCGGGCGCAGTGGCGAATGCCTGAGCATCGACGACAGCAGCAACCGCCAGCGGGTCGCCCCGCGTCCGGCCACCGCCGAGGCACGGGCCATCGCCGCCTGGACCAGTGATCTGGTGCTGGCTGGCACGCAAGTCACCTACCACTCGGACCTGATTGCGCCGGACAAGCTGTCCTGGCAGCAGGCCGTGGAACAAGCGAACTCCGGCCAGCGTTATGACGCCATCCTGCTGCATGCCTATCCGCGCGCCAGCCTCAGCCGCTGGGACAACCCGGTGGCCTCCTGCGAACCCTTGCCGGCGGCCCAGGATTGGCTGCTGAAGCAGCGTCGGCGCTGGCGCCAGCCGCTGGAGCAAGAGATTGGCTACAACGAAATCAGCCAGTTCGCGGTGTGCCGCCTGAGCTTCGGCCGGCCCTACGTCGACCGTGAACGGCAACGCATCTACGTGCGTGGCGTGCTCTCGCTGCAAGACCGCCTCGACCTGACTCACGAATACCTGCACCTGGCCTTTGAAGCTCATCCCAACGGCCAGGATGAAACCTACATCGAAGGGCTCGCCCGTCATCTTTTATTGGAATAGGCCATGAAACTTCCTGCTCCCCCGGTCCTCCTGTTCCTTTGTGGAATGTTCAGCCTGCCCATGGCCCTGGCCGATAGCGGCATCCGGCTCGACACCCCCAAGGGCGGCTGGCGGACCCGCGCCGTCGATGGCGAGCAATACATCCAGGAGGTCAACTACCCGGCCTCCTCGGTGAACACGCCCCAGGGCCAGGCCGATACCGCGCGGATTCGCGGACAGATCAAGGGCGCGCCCAAGGCGAGCAAAGAGCCGGGCAAGCTGATCGTCAACGGCGTCAGCATGCCGCTCAAGTTCGACGAGCAAGGCGGCTTCGACCGGCCTTACTCATTTCCCAACGGCAGCAACAGCGTGGAGGTGCGCAGCCCCGACGGTCAGCAACGCAAGCGCGTGCAGTTTCTCAATACCGGTGGGGGCGTGACCCCGCCCAAGTTGCGGGTGCTGCTGTCCTGGGACAGCGACAACACCGACCTCGACCTGCATCTGGTGACCCCCGATGGCGCGCACATCTGGTATGGCGATCGCGTGGCCCCCAACGGCGCGACCCTGGACGTGGACGTGACCACCGGCTACGGCCCGGAGATTTTCTCCATGCCGGCGCCGCTCAAGGGCCAGTACCTGGTCTACGTGAACTACTACGGTGGCGGTTATCGCAGTGATGACGACGAAGATGGCGGCCAGGAAAACGCCGTGCAGCCGCTGACCACGGCCCAGGTCACGGTGATCACCGAGGAAGGCACGCCGGATGAGAAGAGCGAATCCTTCATCGTGCCGATGCGCGCCCCCGGAGAGCTGACCCTGGTGCGCAGTTTCAGCTATCCATGATCGAGCGCAACGGATGGGCTTTCCCGGCCATCCGTTCATTGCCCTGAGACAATACGAGCGCCCGGCGTTTGCCTTGCAATGAAACACCATTCATTGGCAGGGATAAGCAGAGCATGGGTGCTTTTCAATCGTGGTTGAAGTGCTGTGTGGTGGCCGGCAGCTGTTTCTCCGGCCTGGTGTTGGCCGCGGGCACCGACGGGTTGCAGCGGGTCAAGGTGGATCTGGTGGCGCCGCCTCAGGTGCATGCCCACGAGCAGGTGGTCAGCGGGCCGCCGAAGGTCGTGCAGTTCCACATGGCGGTGGAAGAAAAGAAAATGGTCGTGGATGACCAGGGCACCACCCTGCAGGCCATGACCTTCAACGGCTCCATGCCCGGCCCGACGCTGGTGGTGCACGAGGGCGACTACGTCGAACTGACCTTGAGCAACCCGGCCAGCAACAGCATGCCGCACAACATCGACTTCCATGCCGCCACCGGTGCCCTGGGCGGGGCCGCGCTGACCCAGGTGGTGCCGGGCCAGGAGGTGGTGCTGCGTTTCAAGGCTGATCGTAGCGGCACCTTTGTCTATCACTGTGCGCCGTCGGGAATGGTGCCCTGGCACGTGGTCTCGGGCATGAGTGGAACCCTGATGGTGCTGCCTCGCGACGGCTTGAAAGACCCTGCCGGCAAGCCCTTGCGCTATGACCGGGCCTACACCATCGGCGAGTTCGACCTGTACATCCCCAAGGATAAGGACGGGCATTACAAGGACTACCCGGACCTGGCATCCAGCTACCAGGACACCCGTGAAGTGATGCGCAAGCTGACTCCGAGCCATGTGGTGTTCAACGGCCGGGTGGGAGCCCTGACCGGGGCCAATGCGCTGACCGCCAAGGTCGGGGAAAGTGTGCTGTTCATCCATTCCCAGGCTAACCGCGACAGTCGTCCGCACCTGATTGGCGGCCATGGCGACTGGGTCTGGACCACCGGCAAGTTCGGCAATGCCCCGATGCGCAATCTGGAAACCTGGTTTATCCCCGGCGGTTCGGCGCTGGCCGCGCTCTACACCTTCAAACAGCCTGGCACCTACGTGTACCTCAACCACAACCTGATCGAGGCCATGGAGTTGGGGGCGCTGGCTCAGGTCAAGGTCGAAGGCACCTGGGATGATGACCTGATGACACAGGTAAAAGCCCCGGGGCCCATTGTTCCGGCCAAGTGATAGCGGCCGGGGCTCAGGCCACGGTGCCTGGTATCAGAGGTTCAGGGCGAATTTCAGGTAGCCCGGGTACGCCTGGCGCCAGTCGTTCTGGAAGGTATGGCCTTCGGCATGTTCATGGCTCTGGACCTGGTTGCCGGGCTCCAGGGCCTGCTGCGTGGTGGCGGTGAGTTTCTGGTTGCTCTCGTGCTCCTGGGCGCCATGGACGATGACGATGCGCTTGTCCCGGGCCTGGGTTTCGCCGAAAGGAATCCGGTAGCCGCCGGGGGATAGCAGCAAGGCGCCGCTGTAGTGCTGCGGGTATTCGGCGATCAGGTGCGAGGCGTGCTCGGCGCCTTGGGAAAAGCCCATCAGGACGATGCGCGAGCGATCGATGCGGGTCTGCTTTTCCAGTGTCTTCAACGCCGCGCTGACCGCCTCCTGGGTCGGAGCAACCGAATGCTGGTGCCACATGAACTGGTGCTCGTTGCGCTTGAGGGTACCGTTGATACCCACCAGCACGGCCTGCTCTCCCACAAGGTCGGTGCGCATATCGATGCCGTCGCTGCCCTCGGTGCCGAATCCCGACAGCCAGACCACCACCGGCCAGCCCTCGGTTGGGGCCTTGCCCTGGGGAATGCTGAAGGCTGCAAGGCCCGCGTCCTTGGCCTTGGCCGGGTAGTTCTTCTCGGCGGCCTGCAGCAGCTTCTGGTAGGCCGGGGTCTGTTGCAGGGATTGCAGTTCGTCGTCTTCCTTGAGGATTACCCACTGCCAGAAGCCACGCTCGCGGGCTTGATCGAGGAACTCGGCGGCGCGCTTGTTCTTGTCCATGGCGGCCAGGCTGCCTGCCGCCTGGTAAGAGGCGTAGGCATTCTTCGGGTCGAGACGTGCAGCGGTCAGGTAGTAGGCAAGGGCGCCGGCGTAGTTGTCGTGCTGGCTCTTTTCGTTGTCGCCGGCCTCGATGAAATCGGCCGGCGTGGCGTCGTCCAGGTACAGATTGGCCATGGCCGCAAGGCCTTGCCAGCGGCCTTTGGCGACATCCTGCTGGTCATCGGCGTGGACGCTGGTGAGGCCGAGGGCGGTAGATAGGCAGAGGAACGACAGCGGCAGGCGTACAGCGGCCGGCAACGACATGACTGAGAGTCCTTTTTCAGTGGAAGACGCCTCGGGCGGGGGCCCAAAACGGCGCGCAGCTTAACATGGCAGGTCGCTTCCCTCGACGACCTGCGCATTCGCCGTTGTCAGTGTTGCCGCGGGGGGAGAGGTCGCCGTTCAGTCGCTCTGATCGGTGGTGGAAAGCACTTCATCGATCTTCCAGCAGCCCTTGTCCTTGATCATGCGCACGTCGACGATCTGCGTGGTGTCTGGTGTGCTGCCCAAGGTCACTTGCTCCTTGGCGCTGGAGCCCTGGATCTGTGGCTCGCTGACCTTGATCTGGGTCAGCCACTCATCCATGTAGTCCTGGGCCTTGAGGAAGTAGTCCTCTTCCAGGCCATCGGGGCTGGCCATCTGCTTCTTGATCTTGGCGATCAGCGAGTCCGAAACGTACTTCTTCATCTCGGGGACGCTGTCGGTGATCGGGTCCTTGTCCTCGCTGTAGGTTTGCAGGTACCAGCTGTAGAACGCCTGGGTGACAGGCTTGGGCGAACTGGCGCAGTCGGCCAGGGCGACCGACTGATGCATGGCGACCGCTGCCAGCAGCGAGCAGAACAGCATTCTCATGGGGAACCCCTTACGGATGGCGATAGATTTTGTAGGCCGGCTTTTGCACCCGATAGGAATGCCCCGGGTAGAAACCGTGCAGTTGCTTGAAGTCTGACACCCAGAGGGTGCCGTTGAACATCGCCATGTGGCCGTGGGGGTGCCCGGGAATGGGCTGGATGATGACCACGTCGCCTGCTGCGGGCGTCTGACCGGCTGGTTGCTCGACAAAGCCGGCAGAGGTCAATGATGAGCCGAAATCCTTGGCCGAGTGCTTCCTGTGCAAAATCACCCCTCCGCCACCGGCTTCGATCGCCTGGCGGGTGTAGGCCGCGCAACGGCCGGTACTGCCAGCGTGGGCATGCGCGTTCAGGTGATTGATAGCGGTTTGTTTATTCCACATTCCTTGTCATCCGAGAGTCCTTGAGAGCGGCGATTTTATTCTTGCCGTGGCATTGGCGGAAATACTGGCTAAGTGCCTTGCTCAAGACTTTTGGGGAGTGCGTTACAGCAATTGAGCCGATCCCTCCGCTCATACGGCAGACGATTCATTGGCTACGGCTAGTAGGTAGCGAAGTTTTAGTCGGGGATGTTGGTAAATACGCACTTCTTGTGTAAGGTTTCTGACAGAAATTAGCTAAGGAGGGGGGAGTTTACGGTAGAAGGTATCGTAAGCAGCAGGGTTACTGAGTCGCCCCGAGATCGGTAATCGATCTGGGGCCGTGCGCCGTTGTTCATCGGGGTTGGACGATTGCAGGCACCGGGCAAGGCATCAACAAAAAGGTTAAGGTTTGTGCCAAAATACCGGCCAGCTGTTAATCATTGCTGGGCACCTAGTGTCTTGTCTCAAAAATAAATATCCCACATGAGGTACGCTTTCATAGTCAGTCTGAACATGGGGTGGAGCCATGAACTCTCAAGACATCGTGCTCAGTAACGATGAACAGATCGAGTTGAACCGGCGGGGTAGCTCAGCCACCATCAGCCAGCGCGACGGTCGCCGAGCACGTGTAATTCTGCTGGCTGCTCAAGGCCATTCACGTAATGAAATCGCCGAGCTTACAGGGCTCTCCGTTGTTTCGGTCACTCGTTGGTGCAAGCGTTTTCAAGCACAACGCTTGCAAGGTCTAGTGGATCTGCCGGGGCGAGGTCGCAAACCATCATTACCTGCCGAAGCTTTGAAGCGAACGCTGGAACAAGTCACTCAACCTCGCATTGGCCAGCCGCGCTGGAGCTGCCGCAGCATGGCGCGGGTGGCAGGTATTTCTCCGGCCAGCGTTCAGCGGATTTGGGCCGCCAACGACATCAAGCCGCATCTGACACGCACCTTCAAACTGTCCAATGGTCCTCACTTCGAAGAGAAATTTTGGGGCGTTATCGGGCTTTATCTGGCACCGCCGGAGAAGGCGTTGGTGCTCTGCTGCGATGAAAAGAGCCAGGTTCAAGCCTTGCAGCGCACGCAACCAGGCTTACCCTTGGGCATCGGCTATATCCGAACGAAAACCCATGACTATGTTCGCCATGGCACTCTTACGTTGTTCGCGGCCATGGAATATCTCCAGGGGCGACTGATCAGGAGCATCGAAACACACCACCGGAATCAGGAGTGGTTGGCCTTTCTAAAAAAGATCAATCGGGAAACACCCAAAGGCTTGCAACTGCATTTGATCGTGGATAACTACGCCACTCACAAGCACAAACTCGTCAAGGAATGGTTCAAGCGGCATCCCCGATTTCACCTGCATTTCACCCCGACCTCAAGCTCCTGGACGGACATGGTTGAACGCTTTTTCCGGGATATCACTGTTTATTTACGCGACGGCAGTTTCAGTTCGACGCGCGAACTGGTCAGCTCCATCACGACGTTCCTGGCACTGCACAATGCTCAGCCTTGTCGGTACGTCTGGAGCGCGAAAGGTGAAGACATCTTGCGCAAAATCCAGAGCACCCGAGAAGCCATGTCGGGCACTACTGAAGAGAACGTTTTATATGAAACAGGACACTAGTGTACGAGCAAGCTTCCTAGTATTAAAGGACATGAGTAGACTATGTTAGCCTTGCTTAGATATGCTGTTCTAACCACACTGATTTTGACCCATTGGATGGGGTCGTGAATTGGCTTATCGCGCCAGGATGTATGGATGCCTCAATATAATTTAGTTAAGCAATCGGTTTGCAAAGCTAACTCTCCGAGCGAGCCAAGCTTTTCTGAAGCGGATTGTACAAATAGTGTACGTATTACTGTGCCAAAGGTAGCGGTTTTGTTGTGTACCTATCAGGGGCAGCGTTATTTAGCAGAGCAGATGACTTCTTTCGAGGTCCAATCTCACTCAAATTGGGAGGTCTGGGCTTCCGATGACGGCTCGAGTGATGATACACATGCGATCCTTGCGGGATACCAACAGAAATGGCCTGAGGGACGTTTATTTGTCAATGTTGGGCCTGCTGAGGGCTTTGCTGCCAACTTCCTTTCGCTAACGTGCAAAGACACTATAGAGGCAGACTTTTACGCCTATTCTGATCAGGACGATATTTGGGAGGTGAATAAGCTGACTCGCGCTGTGCAATGGTTGCAGACTTTACCCGCTGACGTTCCAGCCTTGTATTGTTCACGCACCCGGCTGGTTGACGCCGATAATAATGAAATTGGGGTCTCTCCACTTTTTTCAAAAGCCCCAAGTTTCGCCAATGCCCTGATGCAAAATATCGGTGGTGGCAATACCATGGTGTTCAACAACGCTGCGCGTGATCTTCTTCGAGAAGCTGGAGAAAATAAATCGGTCGTTACTCATGACTGGTGGGTATATATAGTGGTGACTGGTTGCGGTGGTCAGGTTTTCTACGATAGTGAGCCAACCCTGCGTTATCGTCAGCACAACGGCAACCTGATTGGTACAAACTCTAGTTGGGGCGCTCGCCTGAAGCGTTTTCGCATGCTATTTCAGGGGCGCTTTAAGTACTGGAACGACAGTAATATTGCTGCCCTAAGGACTCTTGAGCACAGGCTTACGTCAGAGAATCGAGAAACGTTTCAGTGTTTTGCCAAAGCTAGGGAGATGAGCCTGATCCCGCGTCTGATCCAGCTCAAGCGTGCTGGTATTTATCGCCAAACCTTGCTAGGCAATATTGGACTGATCGTTGCTGCAATACTAGGGAAAATCTGAATTGTGACGATTATGGTTGCTGATGAGGTTGGTCTCAGCTGCAATAATTTCTCATGCAACTGGTTGGTCCTGTCGGGCGACTCTGCCACCAGATTTAACAAGTTTGAGTCAAGTGGTTTCTGCTTTCTGTCCAAAGCGAAATTTCTAGTTGAAACCCTCATGTTTATGGCTATACCGGGGCTGCGGCAAGGCCTCGAAGTCTCTCACCTGGAAGAGGTTGCCTTCAAGCCTAGGGGGGGGCACTGGCAGGCTAAGAACTGCTATGGCCGGCATTTGCTGTGAACTCTCAAGGAAACGTATTGTGATAAAAGCAGTGCCACTGCAGATTCTAGGTATTGTTCTCATTGCCCCGAAGGTGTTTTGCATGCGACGCAGTTTCTTCTATGAAAGCTATAACCAAGGTAAGTCTGAAGGTGCTGTTGGCAGAAAAAAACAATTCGCTCAGCACGGTTTCGCCAGTAATATAAAAAACATCCTTTGTGGTCTGAGTTATCAGCTTCAGAAATCCCAAAACAAATCGGTGAGCTCAGTCATAGATGAGATTTTCAATGTGGCGGTGGGCTTGCGCGAAGGTAAAACTACCGCTGGCTGCAGGAGAAGGGAGTAGGCGTTTGCTAGTAAGCGGTAGCTTAGAGGCCTAGAGGATTTTATTTATGGGTTTTTGGTGCTATGTAAAATTGTTGAGTTTTCTTTGCAAAGTAACAGATCGCCATGCTCTCATTTTTCAGCATTACATTGATTGGTCGGTGGGCTTGAAACTTCAGATCTCAACCAAAGATCAAGTCGCCGTCGGAGTTGAATAAGGTGTTTGTTTAATGCGAAATTTTTCTGCTAGTCCAAGAGAAATGTTTGCCAGTCTGTGGCGTCATCGGGAGTTGATCAAGGTCTCCGCTAAGCGTGAGGTGCTGGGCCGTTATCGCGGCTCAGTCATGGGGCTTTTATGGTCGTTCTTCAATCCTGTGCTCATGCTAGCTGTTTACACATTAGTGTTTAGTGAGGTCTTCAAGGCTCGCTGGAGTGGTGGTGGGGAGTCCAAGGCGGACTTTGCGTTGGTGCTATTTGCAGGGCTCATGGTGTTCAATCTCTTTGCTGAGTGTATCAACCGTGCGCCGGGACTCATCCTTACTAATGTCAACTATGTTAAAAAGGTAGTGTTTCCGCTAGAAGTCTTGCCCTTTGTCGGCTTGATCTCCGCCTTGTTTCATAGCTTCATTAGTCTAGGGGTGTGGCTATTGGCATATCTGTTCCTCTTTGGAATCCCGCACTTTACAGTGTTCTATTTGCCGCTGATTGTGTTGCCGTTCATCTTCTTCATAATGGGATTAAGTTGGGCTTTATCGTCTTTGGGGGTTTATCTGCGTGATGTTGGTCAGCTAATCAACCTCATGACGACGGTACTCATGTTTTTAAGCCCAATTTTCTACTCTGCCGCAGCGCTGCCTGAGGTTTACCGTCATCTGATGTACCTGAACCCGCTCACGCCGGTAATCGAGCAGACCCGTGCAGTACTGTATTTTGGCACTCCCCCGAATTTCACGCTGCTTACTGTGTACTGGGTAGCAACGTTCATCATCGCTTGGCTTGGCTTTGCCTGGTTTCAAAAGACACGTAAGGGGTTTGCCGATGTCCTCTGAAGTCGCCATCAATGTCTCGAATCTGAGCAAGTGTTACCATATCTATGATCATCCGCGGAATCGGCTCAAGCAATTTGTGCTCTCCCCTTTGCAGCGAGCTGTCGGTATGCAGTCGCGCCAGTATTATCGTGAGTTCTGGGCGCTCAGGGGGCTGAGCTTTGAGGTCAAGAAGGGAGAGACAGTCGGCATTATCGGTTGTAACGGCAGCGGTAAATCCACGCTCCTGCAAATGATCTGTGGAATCCTTAATCCTACCGGTGGCGAGATTAGAGCAAATGGACGTATTGCCGCCTTGCTGGAACTAGGCTCTGGCTTCAATCCGGAGTTTACCGGGCGTGAAAATGTCTATATGAATGCCAGTGTATTAGGGTTAAAAAAAGAAGAAGTTGACTCTCGGTTTGATGATATTGCCTCATTTGCTGAGATTGGCGATTTTATTGAGCAGCCTGTAAAAACCTATTCTAGTGGTATGATGGTCAGGTTGGCATTTGCAGTAATTGCGCATGTGGATGCAGATATTTTGATAGTGGATGAGGCGCTCTCCGTAGGTGATATTTTATTCACTCAAAAATGTATGCGTTTCATTCGAAAGTTTAAAGAGCACGGCACGCTGCTTTTTGTTAGTCATGACATGGGCTCCGTTCTCAATCTATGTGAAAAAGTTATTTGGCTGCATAGAGGGCAAGTGCGTCAATTAGGTAAAGCACAAGAAGTTTCAGAAGCCTATTTGCAATACACTCTGCAGCAGGCGTATGGACACGAGGTGCAGTTGCAGGCCATCGACAGTCAGGCATTTACGACAAAGGTTCAGGTAGAGGCTACGTCCGGATTGGTTGAGCCACTACCTGCGCTGGACTGCGAGTCGCAGGTTCAGATTATAAGCAATCTTTCAGAGGCTCATGGTTGGAAGAGCGGTGCAGGTGAGATTACTGCTGTTCAGCTTAGCGTGATCGGTCTGGCCGAAGGTGCTGCTATTTTAAAGGGGGGAGAGACAGTCCGTATGGTCATTCGAGCGGTGATCCATCAGGATATGACTCAGCCCATTTTGGGCTTTCTAGTACGGGATAAGCTAGGGCAGGATTTATTTGGCGAAAATACTTTGCCATTTACTCAATTGCACTCATTGCCCGTGCAGGCAGGGCGAGTTTTGGAGGGTGAGTTCATATTTGAGCTGCCTATGTTGCCCAATGGTGACTATGTGGTAATGACTTCTCTGGCTGAGGGCGACCTTTATAATCACGTGCAGCACCATTGGTTGCATAATGCGTTGATTCTTCATGTTGCATCTAGCAAGGTACGGCATGGGCTTATTGGTGTGCCGATGAAAAAAATAACTTTGGCGGAAAAATGATGCGTCAATTTTTAGGGCCTTGCCCTGTGTGCGGTGGAAGTAAACTTCTTCAACGTGATGTTTTATGGTCAGAGCTTTTTAATTCCTGGCAATTATCCGCGGCTGAAATTTCCTATATTGATAGGCAGCAAGGTTATCACTGTGCGCAATGCTTTAATAATTTGCGCGCAATGGCCTTGGCCGCTGCAATTCTGTGCGAATATAAATTTATAGGGACTTTAGAGCAGTTCTGTGAGTCGCGAACAGCTGTCTCGATGTTAGAAATAAATCAAGCTGGAAACCTAACTCCATTTTTACAGAAGATGTCCTTGCACAAGCTGGTCGAGTATCCTCAGTTTGATATGATTGATCTGGACATTGAGTCGGAAAGTTTTGATTTGGTAATTCATTCTGATACATTGGAACATATTGCTAATCCGGAAAGGGCGCTTTCGGAGTGTTATAGGGTTTTACGCAATGGTGGTAAATGCATCTTTACGGTGCCAATAGTCGTTGACCGATTGAGTCGTTCGAGAGTTGGGCTTCCGCCAAGTTACCATGGGCGGCCAGGTATACCTGCAGCAGATCAAGTAGTTTACACAGAGTTTGGAGCTGACGCCTGGAAGACGGTTTTAGGGGCCGGATTCATGAGTTGTGAGATTTTTTCATTCGAATACCCAGCTGCCCTAGTGCTCATAGCAAGGAAATAATTATATGAAGTTTACTGGCGAGCGTTTTCTTCCCGATGTGCGTGGCGATATCGAATTGGAGCATATCCATCGTTACCTACTAGCCCATGATGTCATACAGGGTAAGGATGTATTAGATATTGCTAGCGGCGAGGGTTACGGCAGTGCCATGCTCGCCGGTGTTGCCCGTAGCGTCATTGGAGTTGATATCTCTCCAGAAGCAGTATCCCATGCGAATGCGAAATACCAAACTAGTAACGTTGAATTTCGTCTTGGATCCTGCTCTGCGATTCCGCTCGACGATGCGAGTGTTGATGTTGTGGTCAGCTTCGAGACAATAGAGCATCACGATGAACATGAATCCATGATGCAAGAGATTAAAAGGGTTTTGCGACCTGGGGGTACACTTGTGATCTCCAGCCCGGAAAAGCTGGAGTACTCGGACAAACCAGGCTTTAAGAATCCACACCATGTTAAAGAGCTTTATCGTGAAGAGTTTAAAAGGTTGCTGGACTCCTATTTTACTAATCATAGTATGTACGGGCAGCGAGTGCTTTACGGTTCCGTAATCGCATGTGAAGATCGCGAGAGTTTAATTAGAAGCTACGAACTGGTCGACGATCCCCTAACAGCAAAGTTTGGAATATCGCATCCGATTTATTTGATTGCAGTAGCTTCTGACTCTGAGCTTCCCGACTTGGCTAGTGGAGTCTTTGAGCAATCTATTCACGAGGCTGAGCTGGTACAGCGTTTGAGTGCGAGCGTGAGTTATCTCAATAATCAGATTGTCGGTCTGAATCAAGTTGTAACTGAGCAGGATGCTAAAATTGCAGCAGTTTATAACTCATTTAGTTGGCGGGTAACTAAGCCGTTGCGAAATTTCAAGCGTTTCTTAAGTGGTGGCCGAAATTAGCATCATGTTTCATGAGCTGGATTGTTTAAATATATGTAGTAAGGTTTTTATTTGGTTTCAAGCTGTCTAAGGTGGCAATGCTATACTCGAAGTGAGTTTCCAGAAAACATAGTTGAAAGGGCTTGTTTTTGTTGGCTCTTAGTGTTTTTTTGCTGGTTGATTCAGCTCGCGCACAGCGGTTTAAATCTCGTTGCAAGGTGTTTTCAACGTATGCGGTATTCAAAGGTCTTAAGGTTTTTTTTGCGGTTTTTTAAGAAAATAATACTGCTTAATTTCTTGGCTTATATTATTCGGGTGGCTCGTAATAGTGGCGGTTATTCTCATCTATTGCGAAAAATTTGGTATATATATCGCGTTGAGGGATACCGCGGAATTTTACGACGTTTACCGCTCAAACGTAGTGCTAGGGGCAATGCTGAGCAGTTTTTTCGCTACACCTCCATCGCTCACGAGTTGGTTGGCGGCGACTGTAGCGAAGTGTGCCCCAAGGGTGGTATTGCAGTAATAGTTCATGCCTATTATCCAGAGCTATTTGAATCCATAGTTGTTGCTCTCAATGATATTCCTTGGCCGTTTGATCTTTACGTTTCAGTAACAAATGACGAGGCGCGGCTGCAAGTATGTGATATGGCAACCAGGCTGGAGCGTGCTGCACACGTTGAAGTGCAGGTGACTCCAAACCGTGGACGCGACATCGCTCCCTTTCTAGTCACCTATGCAGCTGCGATTCGTGCACACCGTTACGTGCTGCATATTCACACAAAGAAGTCGCTGTATTCCGGTCGTGAGCGTACTGAGTGGCGAGACTATTTGATCAAAGGCCTACTAGGCGGCGAGAGGCGTATCCGCCAGATTTTTAGCTTATTCGAGAGAGAGCCAAAACTTGGTATTGTCTACCCGGATACTTTTGGGGACTTACCCTATTGGGCGCACACTTGGTTGCAGAATCGAGGAATTGGGCTTCAACTTGGTGCCCGTCTCAATATAGATATTTCTCACTCACAATATATTGATGCGCCGCTTGGGTCGATGTTTTGGGCGCGCAATGACGCTTTGTACCCGTTGATAGACTTGTGTCTTGGTTACAACGACTTTCCAGAAGAGTGCGGACAGTCCGACGGAACGCTGCAGCATACGATTGAGCGCTTTTTCGTGTTGGCTGCTCAACACGCCGGCTATGGTTTTCGTGTAATGCTTGATGCTGAGAATAACTCAACATTGTTTATTTGCCCGGGCCGTAAAAACCTTGCTCAATACTTCGCAGGAAGCATTCGCGATCGTATTCTAGCAATGGCGCCTTTCGCCCAGATTGTTTCTTTCGACATTTTTGACACCTTGCTAGTGCGTCCTTGGCTTTCCCCTGACCATCTATTCTCTTTCTTAGAGCAAATGGTGGCTGAACGTTTTGGTATTAAGGATTTCGCGCATCTCCGAAAAAAGGCCGAGCATTTTGCACTTCTTAAATACGATACCGCCGACGTCAATATTACACAAATCTACGACGCTCTCGGAGATCTCATTGACGATTCTATAAGTTCGGAGCAAATACTTATGCTCGAACTAGAAATCGAGTCAGCCATACTTAGCCCTCGCGACGAAGTTTGCGATGCGGCTCGAGCACTTGCCGCGCAGGGCAAGCGGATGGTGCTAGTCTCGGATATGTATCTTGACGAGAGTTTCTTGAGTCGATTGCTCGCCAGCCATGACCTGGATATTTTTGAAAAAATTTATGTATCGAACGAGTTTGGTGCGCGTAAAGATACCGGTACTATGTGGCAGCTGCTACCTGCGCACGAGAATGTATCCGAAAAGCAGTGGCTCCACGTAGGCGATAACGAACACTCAGATCTTCAGCGCCCTCTCGATGCCGGTTTTATGCACCCCATACATGTCATGCGTGCAGCAGATCAATTCCTGCTCTTCAACGAGGATGCAGCAAGCTGGATGTTGCAGGAGCATTGGCAGGAAGGGCTTCTATTGGGTTTGCTCGCCAACCGCCTGTTTTTGCCAAATCGCGCAGCTTCGCCAATAGGGATAGACGGTGAGAGTCGGCGAGTGGAAATTCGTAGCTTACGCGACTTTGGCTACCTTACAATTGGCCCTGCTTTGACGGTCTTTATGGCTTGGCTCCTCGGCCGCGCACGTGTCGATCGAGTTGAGCTGCTGCTTTATGCGAGTCGCGAAGGCCACCTCCTAAAGCAGGCCCACGATCTTATATTTGAACGTTTATCCCCCTCCGACGTAGCGCTCCCTGCAGGAGCCTATTTTCTCTGCTCGCGCGCCTCGGCCGGCCTTGCTGCGATTCAGGATAATCTTTCGCTGGAGCTTTTGCTTGATGCTCACTTCAACGGCTCCTTTGGGGAGCTACTGAGCAGTCGATACTGTATCGAGAATTTAGCACCGTTCGTAGCCCGCCTCGGAGAGGAAGCGATGCAGCGGCCAATTGTGCTGCCTTTGGAACGCCCGCGAGCCATAAAACAACTCGGTCAATGCCTAGATTTGATCTCCGCACAGTCCGAGATTGCATGTGAGCGTTATCGCCGGTACGCGCACGGTCTGATAGCCAACCGTCGTTCCGCGTTGGTGGATATTGGCTACAGTGGGACAATTCAGAAGGCGCTTGCTAGTGTTGTCGAGGGTATCGTGGGTGGTTACTACTTTGTCACGACCGACAAGGCTAGGTGCGTAGATAGTCTTGGTCAGTTCGCTAAAGGTTGCTTCGGCGACTTTATTGACCCCTTCCGTTCCGATGTTCCCTTATATCAATATTCGCTGTTATTTGAAGCAGTGCTAACGGCACCTCATGGCCAGCTTCTCGGTTTCGATGCCGCCGGCGCTCCGCGCTACAAGTCGCCTGGTTTAGCGCAACGTCATTTTACAGAGATCGAGGAGATTCATGCCGGCGCCCTTGAGTTTCTTGATGATGCGTTAAGGGTTGTTGGGCCGGCATTTTCACATCTTGGCTCATGCCATCGTGCAAGTCAGCTACCAATCCGCCAAGTGATGGAGTGCCGCTGGCAGCTGGATTTCGATCTAAGTCCGCTTCACGTCGAAGATGATTTTTCGGGCAACAGCGAAATCTCGATTTTTGAGTTCTACAAACGCCAGCGTGAACGCACGTAAAAAGTCGATACCTAATACTTCAGTTAACAGTGAGAGTCGCATGAACCACGATTGCTTTTATCCATCTATTTGGCTAGGCAGCTTCATCAGCAAGTCGGCCTTCGACTCGCAGTCAAAACACTTAAACGAGCTCTTCGGCGTACTCGATACGATAGACGACTGTATGTTGCCCTCGCGTCACCCAACTACATTACGGGCGTACTGTGCTGCCTGTGGTACAGTTACCGATATGCAACTTACCTGGCACTACTGTGCAACTAATGCCGCAGGCTCAGTGCATCCAGCGTGGACAGAAACTGCTGCCTGCCAAGTTTGCGGTCTGAACAGCCGTATGCGTGCAGTAATCGATTACCTACGCCGATTGCTCGAAGGGGAACAAGGAGCGAACTATAAACGCGTATATTGCGCCGAGCGTACTACTCCCAGCTATCCTGTTATCGAGCGTCTTTTTGACAAAGTTACCGGTAGCGAATACTTGGGTGACGATAAAAAACTAGGGCAAAAGTCTCTGCACTACAAGGGATATCCGCGTCTTGTGCGTCATGAGGATTTGACGCAATTGTCTTTTGCCGCAAAAAGTTTTGATCTGGTTGTAACTCAAGACGTCTTCGAGCACATCCCTAACTATCATCAAGCCTTCCGAGAGTGTGCGCGTGTATTAGATGACGGAGGCATGTTGGTATTTACAATTCCCTTCTTCTTTGACCAGCAGGTGACGAGGGTGCGTGCCTCACTACGTGCTGATGGGCAGGTTGAACACCATTTGCCTCCCGAATATCACGGCAATCCAGTCTCCAACGAAGGCTCGCTTTGTTTTCAGAACTTTGGCTGGGATATTATTGACGATCTCAATAACAATGGATTCATTGACGCACGCGCTTCGCTTTACTGGGGGCCCTGGCAAGGCCATCTTGGGCTTCCATTCTTCGTTTTTTCAGCGATTAAGAAACGTCCTGCTTAGCGAGAGCACAGCTTCATTATTATTGCCTTTTTGTCACGTCGTTTGGCCGGGCACTCCACAGTCAATCGCCAGGCCGTCAGGAAGCTTTTAGTGGGAGACCGGTAATTAAAAAGCCGGCTTGTGGCCGGCTTCTCGGGGACTGGCTTGGTTCATTTTTGGTAAACCGCACCAGCCTTCAAAACGTACACCCAGCTCTTGCGGCTGGCTGTGGGACTGGGCGGGAAAGTCATCCGCTTCGTCGGGCGATCTGACCGCAGGGAGGGTCGATGCGCAAATGTGGGGCGCAGCATACGCACATTCGCTGGCAATTCCCAGTGCGAAGCGCGATCCAGAGCCCTTGAAGCTGCAGAAAGTGCGGGAAATGTGTTGCCGGATGCGTGATTGCCAGACGAGGCCTGTCGCCGGTAGCCGGCTCCTACAGGTGATGCTGCGGTGTGCGAGCATAAAAAAACCCCGGATAACCGGGGCTTTCTCTTGAAGCTTGTCGCTAGAAGCTTGCAGCTGCTTCTCAGCCTTTATAGGCCGCAACCGACTTCAGGATCTCGGCGCGGGCCGCGTCAGCGTTGCCCCAACCGTCGATCTTCACCCACTTGCCTTTTTCCAGGTCTTTGTAGTTTTCGAAGAAGTGCTTGATCTGCTCCAGCAGCAGGGCTGGCAGGTCGGTGTATTCCTTCACGTCGACATACAGCTGGGACAGCTTGTCGTGAGGTACCGCGATCACCTTGGCATCGCCGCCGCCGTCGTCGGTCATGTTCAGGATGCCCACTGGACGGGCACGGATCACCGAGCCTGGCGCTACTGGGTAAGGGGTCACGACCAGCACGTCGAGGGGGTCGCCGTCGTCAGCCAGGGTGTTGGGGATGAAGCCGTAGTTGGCCGGGTAGAACATCGGGGTGGCCATGAAACGGTCAACGAACAGGCAGTCGCTGTCTTTGTCGATTTCGTACTTGATCGGCGCGTGGTTGGCCGGGATTTCGATAGCGACGTAGATGTCGTTCGGCAGGTCTTTGCCCGCCGGAATCTTGCTGTAGCTCATTGGGCGTTGCCCCCGTTAGTTGACCAAATGACTTGGCCGGATTGACCAAAAAGTGGCGGCGATTATAGACACACTCCGCAACCGTTGCTACGTGCCAAGGGTCGTAGAACCTTGGTTGTACTGTCTCGCAGACATATTCGGGCGAGCCGTGCGACCGACGGTTTTGCCATCGGTCGGTAGGCGCTGCAGTAGTCTTTCAACTGCCCTTCAGATGAACAACGTATCGGCGCGACAGGACATTAGTGATGCGTTTGATAGACCGGGTCTTCAGCTTGAAGTTGCTGTAGCCGGGCCAATGGATTCTGCCGATAAAACAGCTGCAACTGTGCATAGACTTTCGGATAGGCCGCCGCCAGCAAGTCTGGGGCACTGAAGAAGTATTCGCTGGTGACGGCGAAGAACTCGGCCGGGTTTTCCGCCGCGTAGGGGTCGATGGCGGTTTCGGCGTCCGGGTCGTGGTCGAGTTGACGGTTGAGGTCGTCGTAGGCGCTTTGCATCACCTGGGCCCAGTCGCTGACCCGCATGTCGCTGTGCAGCGGCGGCAGGCCGTTGGCATCGCCGTTGAGCATGTCCAGTTTGTGGGCCAGTTCGTGGATCACCAGGTTGTAGGCTTCCCAGCCGCCGCTGGCTTGCACTCCGGGCCAGGCGAGGATGATCGGTCCCTGCTGCCAGGCTTCGCCACTGTGTTCGCCATCCCACTCATGCTCGATGCCGCTGGCATCGCGGTGGCGCTGAGGGCTGAGGAAATCGTCGGGGTAGAGAATGATTTCGTGGAAGCCCTGGTACCAGTTCAGGTCGCCCAGGTGCAGCAGCGGCAGTTGCGCCTGGGCTGCCAGCAGCAGGCGCTGCTCCTGATGCAGTTCCACCCCGGGCAGGGTGGTGAGGTGCTTGTCGTCCAGGAACAGCACGCTGGCTTCCCGTAGCCACTGGTCCTCGGCGGCGCTGATGCCGTCGAGGAAGGGTAGTTGCTGGCGTACCCGCTGCCAGGTGTCATCGCTGACCGGATGCTTGGCCAGCCGGCGCTTGCGGCGCCAGGCGCTGAGGGACCACATGCGATTTAGCGGGTTTCGACTTTTTCAGCGCTGCGGGCCATGCGGCTGCGCAGCACGCCAATGATCATCGGCACCAGGGACAGGAGGATGATGGCCACCACCAGCAACGAAAGGTTTTTCTTGATGAACGGCACGTTGCCGAAGAAGTAGCCCAGGGTCACCAGGCCGCCGACCCAGAGAATGGTGCCGGCCACGCTGAAGGCAAAGAACCGCGGGTAAGGCATGCGGGCCACGCCGGCGACGAAGGGCGCGAAGGTGCGGATGATCGGCAGGAAGCGCGCCAGGGTCACGGTCTTACCGCCGTGCTTCTCATAGAAGTCGTGGGTTTTCTGCAGGTAGTCGCGGCGGAAGATCTTCGAGTTGGGGTTGCTGAACAGGCGTTCGCCCGCCGTTCGCCCGATCACGTAGTTGGTGCTGTCGCCAAGGATTGCCGCCAGCATCAGCAGGCCGCCCAGCAGCACCGGGTCCATGCCGCCGCCCGCCGCGACTGCGCCGGCGATGAACAGCAGGGAGTCGCCAGGCAGGAACGGCGTCACCACCAGGCCGGTTTCGCAGAAAATCACCAGGAACAGGATGGCGTAGATCCAGGGCCCGTAGTTGGTCACCAGCATGTCGAGATAAACGTCGAGATGAAGGATTAGGTCGATCGGGTTGAAATCCATGGGGGGGCACCTGTGGTGACAGCCTGGTTCTGCAGGCCTGTGCGATGACTCGAAGAAAGGGACTACAAGGGGATGTAGCTTTTCTTACGATCCGAAAAGTTCGGCATTATAAAGACTGACAGGTGAAATGCGCGTTCAGATTGTAGCCGGGCGTTTCGGTTTGCGAGGGGGAGCAAACGCAGAGGATTTGATGTTCGCCGGAGCAGATAAAGCGGCCCTGAGGCCGCTTTTTTGTGGGTCAGTCATCGCTCAGCGGCAATATGTAGTTCTTGAATTCGGTGTCTTCGCGAAACCCCATGGACTCATAGGTTTTCTGTGCCACGGCGTTGTTGCTGCTGGTGGAAACCCGTAGCCGCACGGCATTGGATTCCTTGGCCATTTTCTTCGCGGTGCGCATCAGGTTGTCGGCCACCAGCTGGCGGCGGGCGTCTTCGGCGACGTAGATGTCGTTGAGAATCCATACACGCTTGAGGGACAGCGAAGAAAAGCTCGGGTACAGCTGGCAAAAGCCCAGTAACTTGCTGCTGTCATCATCGGCCAGGGCCAGGTAGATCACCGATTCCTTGCGTCGCAGGCGCTTTTCCAGAAAGGCCCGGGACGAGTCCGGATAAGGCAGAGCGCCATAGAACTCACGGTATTTGACGAAAAGCGGGGTCAACAGATCCAGGTGCTCGAGGGTTGCTTGAGTAATCCGCATGGGTAGCTCTCAACTTCAAGTGGATGTGACGGCACAGGTTGGATGACTCGGGCAGCCGTGTCCCGATGCTGCCCAAAGCGCTTAAAAAGCGCAATCGTCTCGCAAAATCACGCCTGGGGCGGCCCCAGAAGGAAGTTGCCCTTCATGTCTGCCGTTGAGTCGCTGTCCAGGGTCTGCACTTGCGCTTCGTCTTTGAGGTTTACCCCCGACAATTGCCGGCGACAGGCTTCGCGCATCAAGTACAGCAGGCGATGGGCGGCCATGCCATAGCTCAGGCCTTCCAGGCGCACGTTGGAGATGCAGTTGCGATAGGCGTCGGTGAGCCCGACTTTCGGCTGGTAGGTGAAGTACAACCCCAGGCTATCGGGAGAACTGAGCCCGGGACGCTCACCGATCAGGATCACGGTCATCTTCGCGCCCAGCAGTTCGCCAATCTCGTCGGCTACCGCTACCCGGCCCTGTTCCACCAGGATCAATGGCGACAGCGACCAGCCTTCGGCGGCGGTCTGTTCCTCCATGCGCGCCAGGAATGGCAGGGTGTGGCGATGCACCGCCAGCGCCGACAGACCGTCCGCCACCACCACCGCCAGGTCGACCCCGCCGGGATGGGCGCTGGCGTAGTCGCGCAGGCTCTGGGCCGATTCATCACTGAGCCGACGCCCCAGATCAGGGCGTTGCAGGTAACTGTGGCGATCCGTGGCGGCGCTGTGCACCAGCAGGCTGTCACGACCGCGCTCGGCCAATTGGGCGCTCAGGCCGGCGTGGTCGAAAGGCAGGTGCACCGCATCCCGGGCCTGGGCATGGGCGAACTGGAAGTCCAGCTGGGCGCCGGTGGGCAGGCTGGTGCCGGTGCGGCCCAGGGCAATGCGGGCCGGGGTCAGGCGGCGCAGTTCCAGCCAGGGGTTTTGCGAGTCGCTCGGATGTTTTTGCATGAGCCTGTTCCTTATCCCAACTGCGCCAATGCCTGGCGGAACGCCGGCGGCAGGTTGTTGCCGAAATGCACCTTGCCATCGGCCTGGGTGAAGATGCCGGTCCTGGCCAGCCACTGCTCGAATTCGGGGGCGGGTTTCAGGCCGAGGGTCTGGCGGGCGTAGAGCGCGTCGTGGAACGACGTGGTCTGGTAGTTGAGCATGATGTCGTCGGAACCGGGGATACCCATGATGAAGTTGATCCCGGCCACGCCCAGCAGGGTCAGCAGGGTGTCCATGTCGTCCTGGTCGGCCTCGGCGTGGTTGGTGTAGCAGATGTCGCAACCCATGGGCACGCCCAGCAGCTTGCCGCAGAAGTGGTCTTCCAGACCGGCGCGGATGATCTGCTTGCCGTTGTACAGGTATTCCGGGCCGATGAAGCCGACCACGGTGTTCACCAGGAACGGCTTGAAATGCCGGGCCACGGCGTAGGCGCGGGTTTCGCAGGTCTGCTGGTCGACGCCGAAGTGGGCGTTGGCCGACAAGGCGCTGCCCTGGCCGGTTTCGAAGTACATCAGGTTCTGCCCGAGGGTGCCGCGGTTCAGGCTCAGGCCCGCTTCGTAGCCTTCCTTGAGCACATTGAGGTTGATGCCGAAACTGGCGTTGGCCGCTTCGGTGCCGGCGATCGACTGGAACACCAGGTCCAGGGGCACACCGCGGTTGATCGCCTCGATGGAGGTGGTGACGTGGGTCAGCACGCAGGCCTGGGTCGGGATTTCATAGCGCTGGATGATGGCGTCGAGCATTTCCAGCATGGCGCAGATCGAGGCGATGCTGTCGGTGGCCGGGTTGATGCCGATCATCGCGTCGCCGTTGCCGTACAACAGGCCGTCGAGAATGCTCGCGGCAATGCCCGCAGGCTCATCGGTGGGATGGTTGGGCTGCAGGCGGGTGGACAGGCGCCCGCGCAGGCCCAGGGTGCCGCGAAACTTTGTCACCACGCGAATCTTCTGCGCCACCAGGACCAGGTCCTGCACGCGCATGATCTTCGACACCGCGGCGGCCATTTCCGGGGTCAGGCCCGGGGCCAGGGCCCGAAGGCTTTGCTCGTCGGCGGCGTCGCTGAGCAGCCAGTCGCGAAAGCCGCCCACGGTCAGGTGGCTGACCGTGGCGAAGGCCTGTTTGTCATGGCTGTCGATGATCAGCCGGGTGACTTCGTCGGTTTCGTAGGGAATCAGCACCTCTTCGAGAAAGTGCTTTAGGGGGATATCCGCCAGGGTCATCTGGGCGGCGACCCGCTCGCCGTCGTTGAGGGCGGCAACCCCGGCCAGAAAGTCGCCGGAGCGGGCCGGACTGGCCTTGGCCATGACTTCCTTGAGGCTGTCGAAGCGATAGGTCTGAGAACCTACGCTGTGGGAAAATTGGGCCATCTCAGTCTCCGTTTCAACGATATAGGGGCGTTGCCGAGTGCTGGCGGGTCATCAGGATGCCACCTTCTTCAGCAGGTTTTCCAGGCGGTTGCCGGCAGCCCTGTGCTGGAGGATGGCAAAGGCCTTTTCCGCCACCAGGCTGCCGCCTTCCAGCGGTGGCAGGCCACCGCTGTAGATGTTCGAGATCACCGTGTATTCGTAGCGAATGTCCGGGTTGCCGCTGAATTGCGCGGCGGCGGCGCGGGCCTGGTCGTCCGGCAGGCGGTAGCCCAGGTAGGCGGACATGCTGCGCGAGGCCAGGGCATCGCCGCCGGGCCGTTCGCCGATCAGCACGATGATCAGTTGTGGTTGCAGGGCTTCGCCCACCGACTCCGCCAGCTTGACCCGGCCATAGGGGGCGAGGATCGGCTGGCCGATGCGCAGCTCGCGGCTTTGCAGGCCGTCCAGCAGCACCGGTAGCAGTTGGGGAATGTTGTGGTGGATGGCTTCGGCGCTGAGGCCGTCGGAAATCACGATCTGCACATCGTTGTATTCCGCTTGCAGGCGCCGCAGCACCTCCTCGGTCAGCCGTGCCCCCAGCTCCGGGTCTTGCAGATGCGCCAGCTTGTCCGGGGCCGCGGTGCGCAGCTCGCGCAGGGGAATGGCGGCGATTTCGGCAGGGCGCAGGTCGACGTAGATCGCTTCCCGGGCCACCGCCAGGTTGGCCCGCACCGTGCGCGACACCCTGTTGGCCGGGCGCGGTCCGGCGTTGTCGAAGCCGTAGGTGGCCGGGGTGGACTCCAGCAGGCGCTGGAAGTCGATGTCCGACTTGCAGAAGATCCTCGGGTTGCCCCAGTTCGGCCCGCGCTCGACGTTGCCGTGGGCATCCTCCTGGAAAATCCCCCTGCCCAGGGCCCAGCGCAGGTACTCCGGGGCCGGCTTCAGGTCGTGGACTTCGCGCAGGGTCTGGTTGTCGTGGGCGCTGGTGTCGAAGTAGGCGAGCATGCGGTCGGTGCTCAGGTATACGTCCATGAAGAAGTTGGCACCGGCGGCGGTCAGCAGCTCGGTGGCCATCTGCTGGCCTTCCAGGGTCACTTGCGAGTGCAGGGTGTAGCAGGGCGCCATGCCCATGGGCAGGCCCAGCAGCTTGCCCATGAACTGGTCCTGCAGGCAGGAATAGGTCATCTCGAAGTTGTCGAGGTGGGTTTCCGGGCCGATGAAGCCGGTGACGTTGTTCACCATGTACGGCCGATAACGCCGGGCCAGCCCGTAGCACAGGGCCTCACAGGTGGTCATGTCGATGCCTTCGTGCTTGCCGTAGGTCAGCTCGCTGCCCTGGCCGGTCTCGAAGTACATGAAATTTTCCGCCACGCCTCGCAGCGGGCCGCGCTCGGCCATGGTCTGCCAGGCCTGGTCGAGCAACTGCACGGTGACATCGAATTCATCGGTCAGGGTGCGTTCGGTGCCAGCCAGGCTCTGGAACATGATCTCCACCGGCGCGCCCTGGTCGAGGCAGGCCAGTTGGGTCTTGATGTGGGAGAGCACGCAGATCTGCGTCGGCGCCCCGGTTTCCTGGCGCAATGTGTCCAGGTGGTGCAGGGTGGCGCTGATGTTCTCCACGGTGTCGATGGCCGGATTGAGGCCAATCAACGCATCCCCCGAGCCCATGCTCAGCCCGGTGTAGACCAGCAGGGTGATGCCGCTGAGGTTGTCGGTGGGATGGTTGGGCTGCAAGCGCGATGACAGGGTGCCGGGCAGGCCTACCAGGGTGCGGGCCTTGGCCGCCGCGCCGCTCTTGAGCTTTTTCGACAGCAGGATCAGTTCATGCACGTCCAGCAGCTTGGCCAGGGCCGCGGCCATCACTCCGGTCATGGCCGTGCCGATGCGGCGTATTTCGGTGCCGTGGCTGCGCAGCAGGCGATCTTTCAGGGCGCCGAGCGTCAGTTCGGCAATCTCGCTGAAGACTTGGTGGTCGATGTCGTAGTTGACCTGCATGACGCTGTCGATGCGCCCGTGGCGATCGGTCAGCGGATGCTCGAAATAGTGCGCCAGGGTCAGCTCCGAGAGCACCTTGCGCGCCGCTTCGCGGGTGATCTCGTCCACGGCGGCCAGCCCTGCCACGCGGTCGCCGGCCTTGCTGATGTCGGCGGCGCCGAGCACCGCCTTGAGGCTGCAGAAGGCGATCTCGCGATCCAGCACCCGGGTGCTGTAGCCGCGCTCGGCCGGGGCGGCTGGAAGGCGGATGTGCTGCAGTTCGGTGAGTGGCATGGCAAGACGCTCCTTGGCTGGCATCGGCTTCTAGTGCACGCCGTAAAAGGCGACGGGCACGATGTGCTGATGGGGTGTTCCCAGATTGATGAAATGCGCCGAACGCTCGCGCACTTCATCGATGACGATCAGGTTGCAAGAACTGCGCCCCCAATCCGTGGCGTAGTTGCCCAGGACCTTGCCGACGTTGCTTTCCAGCAGCAGCACCAGCGGCCATTGAGGGGCGGGGCGTGCCGCGCTCAGGGCGCGGGACAACAGGGCGCCCAATTGACGGATTTGCTCCAGGCCCGGCGCCTGGCCGCCGTCGAGCAGTTGCAGGCAGGCACCGTCGCGGCTGCTCAAGGCCAGGGCCAGGGCGTCGTCCAGCTGTTGCCGCGAGGCGTCCATGGGCAGGCGGGCGACGATGGGCAGGTCCTTGAGCGGCAGCACTTCGGGCCGGGGCAGGAACAGGGTGCTGCCGGAGATTTCGGTGTTGTGCAGGGTCAGGCCGTAGACCGTGGCCCGGCCGCGGTTTTCCGGCACCAGGCGGCTGGCATCCCGGATCAGTCGTGGGTGGCGGGCGATGGCCAGGGCCAGATCGATGCCCAGGTCGCCGTAACAGGTGGTGCCAGGCATGGGTTCGCCTTGCAGGTGACGATAGAGCAACTCACCCACGCCACCGGAAAAGGTCAGGGCCGGGTTGGCAGCGTGTTCGGGGAGGATCAACGGCAGTTGCTCGGTCAGTTGCCCCAGCGTGCCGGTAAAAAAGGTGCGATCACCTTCGGCGATGGCGACCAGGGCGTCGACGTACCAGTTGACCACTGCATCCCGCTCCGGGTTGTCGAGCGGCTGGCCAACAGTCTTGTGGATCTGCAGGTGATCGAGCAGCGCCCGGCCGAATTCCGACAGCGCACTGAGGCGATAACTGCCCGGCTCGAACTGCAAGTGCCGGGCGCCGATGAAGTGGCAGCCGCTGGCCAGGACATTGCCATCCAGGCCCCAGGCAGCGTTGGTAGTGCCGCCGCCGATATCCAGGTTGAGCAGCGGTTGCTGTGGATAAAAGCGGCTCAGGGTCGAACAGCTGCCCATGAATGCCAGCCAGGACTCCAGCCCACCGTCGTCGGCGCGGGAGATCAGCACATTGCCGATCAGTTGCTCGACCCGGCGTGTCAGGGCCTGGGCGTTGTGCCGCCGCGCCGCCAGGCCGGTAATGATCACGCCCGCGGAAAACAGCTGTTCCGGGCGCACGCCGGCTTGCTCAAGCCAGCATTGGATCAGACCCTGGATCGCCGTTTCATCGATGATCCGGTCCTTGAACGGGGTAAACACCGGCTCGCCGCGAAACAGCACCCGGGGCTCGTTGAGGGCCATGCGTCCGGTGACGCAATGGCTGCTCAGGCTGGCCTGGGCGATCAGCGCGCTGCTGGTGGTGGAGCCGAAGTCCAGCCCCAGCAGCAACACCGATGTGCCGCCCGTGATGGCTTGCATGCTGGCGTTCCTCGCCGCGCCGAAGTCAGGCGGTGGCCTTCTGGCCCGCGGGTTCCGGAGTGTCCAGCGCGGTGCCGCCCAGGTACTCGCCCGGAGCGATGATCCCCGCTGCCCGATCCTCGGCTTCCAGTTGCAGCGCCTTGGGCACCGACAGCCAGTAGGCCAGGCCGACAGCGACGAAACCGGCGCTGATCTTGCCGATCAGCACCGGCAGGATGATGGTCGGCTGGAAGTTGGCGGTGAACGACAGATGGTCCCCCAGCAGGAAGGCAGCGCAGACCCCGAAGGCGATGTTCACCACCTTGTCCTTGGGCGGCATCAGGCGCACCAGGCGGAACATGGCGAGGATATTGGCGATGGTCGCCAGCATGCCGGCACTGCCCACGGCGCTGAGGCCGATCTTGCCACCGAGGTTTTCCAACGGCTTGCCCAGGTATTTGCGCAGCAGGTAGACCATGGGGAAGGCGCCGGCCAGCATGATGCCGATGTAGCCGGCGGTTTCCAGGGCGCGGGTCTGGTCCTGGGCGTCGGCGATGATCGGGTGGAACCCCCAGCTGCCGAACACCGCGGAGAAGGCTCCGGTGAAGTACTCGACGATGGAGAACACCAGCACCAGCTTGATCGCCGCGTCCATGGCCCGGCCGAAGATGATGAAGCCCTTGATCATCATGTCCGGCAAGAAGCGCAGGCCCAGGGCCAGGGCCACGACGAAGATCAGGATTGGCAGCAGGTTGGCGAAGATGCTGCCCAGGCCCATGGCCAGTTGGTAGCTGGCTTCGCCGTTGGTGCTGACCAGTTCGCGTACCACCGGGTTGCTGAAGGCCAGGATCAGGCTGGCGATCATCACCCCGACGGGGATGGTGAGGATGCCGGACATGATCCCCAGGGCCATGTATTTGTGGTCGCGCTTGTCGAGCATCGCCAGGCCCATGGGAATCGAGAAGACGATGGTGGCGCCGCCCATGAAGCCAGTGATCAATGCCATCACCAGGGCTTCCTTGCTCGCGGCCAGGGCCGAGGCCAGCTGATAGCCGCCCATGTCCGAGGCGATGATCATGGTCGCCGCCAGGGCCGGGTCGGCGCCCAGGGAGTTGAAGAAGGGGCCGAAGACGGTTTCGATGACCACGGTGAGATAGGGGATGGAAGCCATGATCCCTGCGGCCGGCACGAAGATGTAGCCGGTGGCGTGGATGCCTTCCATGAATTCCTTGCCCAGGCCTCGCTCGCTGTCGTAGATGGCGGCGAAGGCGCCGAGTACGGCGCAGAGCATGATGAGGTAGAGCACGTAGTTGCCGATCTGATCCATTGCGTTTGTCCCTTGTTATTGTTTTTCAAGCAGGGTCTGTGCACGACTGGTTTGGCGCAGAACTTCCGACAGCAGTGTCCCGTCCGGCCAGCCTTCGGCACCGGATCAGAGCAGGTGAACAGGTGCGGCAGGGCCGCGAAAAGGCCTCCCGGCGACCTGGGTCGCCGGGAGGATCGATCAGAAGAAGCCCAGTGGGTTGATGTCGTAGCTCACCAGCAGGTTCTTGGTCTGCTGGTAATGGTCGAGCATCATCTTGTGGGTTTCACGGCCAACCCCGGACTTCTTGTAGCCACCGAACGCGGCGTGGGCCGGGTACAGGTGGTAGCAGTTGGTCCATACGCGGCCAGCCTTGATCCCGCGGCCCATGCGGTAGGCGCGGTTGATGTCGCGGGTCCAGACCCCGGCGCCCAGGCCGAACTCGGTGTCGTTGGCGATTGCCAGCGCTTCGGCTTCGTCCTTGAAGGTGGTGACGCTGACCACCGGGCCAAAGATCTCTTCCTGGAACACGCGCATCTTGTTGGTGCCCTTGAGCAGGGTCGGCTGGATGTAGTAACCGCTGGACAGGTCGCCTGCGAGTTTTTCCACCTTGCCGCCGGTGAGCAGCTGCGCGCCTTCGTTCTTGGCGATGTCGAGGTAGGAGAGGATCTTGTCGAACTGCTGCTCGGAGGCCTGGGCGCCGACCATGGTGTCGGTGTCCAGCGGGTCGCCGCGCTTGATCTGCTCGACCTTCTTCATCACCACTTGCATGAATTCGTCGTAGATCGACTCCTGCACCAGGGCGCGGGACGGGCAGGTGCAGACTTCACCCTGGTTGAAGAACGCCAGCACCAGGCCTTCGGCGGCCTTTTCGATGAACTTGGGTTCGGCCTGCATGATGTCTTCGAAGAAGATGTTCGGCGACTTGCCGCCCAGTTCCACGGTGGACGGAATGATGTTCTCGGCGGCGCATTTCATGATGTGCGAGCCCACCGGAGTCGAGCCGGTGAAGGCGATCTTGGCGATGCGCTTGCTGGTGGCCAGGGCTTCGCCGGCTTCGCGGCCAAAACCTTGCACCACGTTGAGCACACCCGGCGGCAGCAGGTCGCCGATCACTTCCAGCAGCACGGTGATGCCCAGCGGCGTCTGCTCGGCGGGCTTGAGCACCACGCAGTTGCCGGCGGCCAGGGCCGGGGCGAGTTTCCAGGCGGCCATCAGGATCGGGAAGTTCCACGGGATGATCTGTCCGACCACGCCCAGGGGTTCATGGATGTGATAGGCCACGGTGTTGCCGTCGATTTCCGCGGCGCTGCCTTCCTGGGCCCGCAGGCAACCGGCGAAGTAGCGGAAGTGGTCGGCGGCCAGGGGGATGTCGGCGTTCAGGGTTTCGCGCACGGCCTTGCCGTTGTCCCAGGTTTCGGTGATGGCCAGCAGTTCCAGGTTCTGTTCGATGCGGTCGGCGATCTTCAGCAGGATCAGCGAGCGAGCCTGTACCGAGGTGGCGCCCCAGGCATCGGCGGCGGCATGGGCGGCGTCCAGCGCCTTGTCGATGTCTTCGGCGGTGGAGCGGGGGAATTCGGCAATCGGCTGGCCATTGACCGGCGAGGTATTGGTGAAGTACTGGCCTTTGATCGGCGCGACGAATTCGCCGTTGATGTAGTTGCCGTACTTGCTCTTGAACGAAACGATGGCGCCTTCAGTACCGGGGTGTGCGTAACGCATGGTGGGTATCTCCTGGCTTCTTATGCTTATGGGGGAGGACGCGCTTTAGCGCATATCAAGCGTAGAGCAAAGGTCGGGCCAGCGTGGTGGGGACCATGTGCATCAAGGGTTTACGGATGTTTCGAGTGGGCTGTGGCGGGGCGTTGTGACGGAAGCGGTACAGGGTTGAGTGACAGTTTGTAACCTTGCTGGCACAACCTGTGACCTGTGGGTCAGGCCGGCATTGCAATGGAGCAGCGGCTGGAGGATGCTGGTTCGCGTGTCGAATCTTGTCGGACAAATCTGATAAGCGTTCCTCCTTCATGGTCGATTGCGGCCCGGCAGTGGCGAGGGTATTTCGTCTGAGCGTGCCAGCGCAGCAGGAGAATAATAAGAAATGCACAGTAGTAATCACTTGAGCCGACATGCCCAGCAGGTGCTCACCGTTGCCCAGGGCAAGGCCCATCTGCAGGGGCCGGGCAGCGATCCTTCCATCGCCCGTTCCTGGCTGCGCTGCCTTGAGGACTATCATCTCGACCCGGCCCAGGCCATGGCGCCCACGGTGCTGGAGCATGGTCGTCTGCTGGAGAGCCGCGAGCGCCTGCAGGATGTGCTGCAGATTGCCGGTACCGAGATGACCAACCTGCATCAGCAGTTGTCCGGCGCCGGACATGCGGTGCTGCTGACCGACGCTCGCGGGGTGATCCTCAACTGCATTACCGCCCCCAGCGAGCGCAAGATCTTCGAGCATGCCGGTCTCTGGCTCGGTGCCGACTGGAGCGAGGCCCGGGAAGGCACCAATGGCATCGGCACCTGCCTGGTGGAGCGCCAGTCGCTGACCATTCACCAGGGTGAGCATTTCCGCGGCCGGCACACGGGCCTGACCTGCTCGGCGAGCCCGGTGTTCGATCCCCATGGCGAGTTGCTGGCGGTGCTGGATGTGTCTTCGGCGCGCCAGGATGTTTCCCGGCAGAGCCAGTTCCACACCATGGCCCTGGTCAATCTCTCGGCGAAGATGATCGAGAGCTGCTATTTCCTGCGCTATTTCGAGAACCAGTGGCTGTTGCGCTTTCATCTGCAGGCCGAGTCGGTGGGGCTGTTCAGCGAAGGGCTGCTGGCGTTCGATGGTGAAGGCCGGATCTGTGCGGTGAACCAGAGTGCCCTGAACCTGCTGGGGCATATTCGCGGGGGGCTGCTGGGCAAGCCGGTGGAGAGCTTTTTTGACTGCTCGCTGGATGAGTTGCTCAGTCGCGCCAGCATCAATGCCAGCGCCAGTTGGCCCTTGCGCACTCGGGACGGGCGGCGCCTGTTTGCCCTGTTGCGCGGCCAGCCGCAGCCGGCCTCGCCATCGGTATCGCGGGCGCCAGTGGCCATTGCGCCTTCGCGTCCAGCGGGCATTTGCCTGGGTGATGAGGGGCTGCAGAACGATTTTCGCCGGGCCTCGCGGGTATTCGAACGGGATGTGCCGCTGTTGATCAACGGCGAGACTGGCTCCGGCAAGGAGGCTTTCGCCAAGGCGGTGCATCAGGGCAGCGCCCGGGCGGACAAGGCTTTTGTCGCGCTCAACTGCGCGGCGATTCCGGAGAGCCTGATCGAGAGCGAGTTGTTCGGCTATCGCGGCGGCAGTTTTACCGGGGCGCGCAAGGAGGGCATGCGCGGCAAGTTGCAGCAGGCCGATGGCGGCACCCTGTTCCTGGATGAAATCGGCGATATGCCCCTGGCCTTGCAGACCCGCTTGCTACGGGTGCTGGAGGATCGTCTGGTGGTGCCCATTGGCGGTGAGCCCCAGGCGGTCAACGTGCGCATCATCAGCGCCACCCACCGGGACCTGCTGGAACGGGTGCGTGACGGCAGTTTTCGCGAGGACCTGTATTACCGGCTCAATGGTCTGGAGATCGCCTTGCCGGCCCTGCGCGATCGCAGCGACAAGTCCCGGTTGCTGGATTTTCTCCTGGCTGAGGAGGCGGGCGAGCAGCCCGTGGTGCTGGACGACGGCGCGCGCCAGGCCCTGCTGGGCTATTCATGGCCAGGCAACGTGCGCCAGTTGCGCAACGTGCTGCGGACCTTGGCGGCCCTGTGCGAAAACGGTCGCATTGCTCTGGAAGACCTGCCGCCGTTGATCCGCCACAGCCGCCCGGCGCCGGTGAGCGAGCCGGTTGCCGAGGTGCAGGAGCGTCCCCTGGAGGATGCCGAGCGGGTAGCGTTGCTGGCGGCTCTGGAGCAGCAGCGCTGGCACATGACCCACACCGCCGAGCAGTTGGGAGTCAGCCGCAACACCCTTTATAGAAAGCTGCGCAAGCACGGCATCGCGCGCTAAGCCCGGCCCCTGGTCGCTGGCACAGGGCTACGGCCTTGATGCCTGCGCCGGCAGGGGGCGACAACCACCCGCTCAGCTAATGGGTGCGATTTGCAGCCCTCTAGGCTAACCTGCGCCGATGTTTTTCGAGGTCGACTATGCACATTCATATTCTCGGTATCTGCGGCACTTTCATGGGGTCGATGGCGGTTCTGGCCAAAGAGCTGGGCCACCGCGTAACGGGCTCCGACGCCAACGTCTATCCGCCGATGAGCACCCAGCTGCAGGCCCAGGGCATCGAACTGACTCAAGGCTACGATCCTGCCCAACTGGACCCTGCGCCGGACCTGGTGGTGATCGGCAATGCCATGTCCCGGGGCAATCCGGCGGTGGAATATGTACTGAACAAGGGCCTGCCCTATGTGTCCGGTCCGCAGTGGCTGGCCGATCATGTGCTGCAAGGGCGCTGGGTGCTGGCCGTGGCCGGCACCCACGGCAAGACGACCACCAGCAGCATGCTGGCCTGGGTGCTGGAGCATGCCGGCATGAGCCCGGGCTTCCTGATCGGCGGCGTGCCGCAGAACTTCGCGGTGTCGGCGCGCCTGGGCGGCACGCCGTTCTTCGTGATCGAAGCCGATGAATACGACAGCGCTTTCTTCGACAAGCGCTCGAAGTTCGTCCATTACCGCCCGCGCACCGCGATCCTCAATAACCTTGAGTTCGATCACGCGGATATCTTTCCGGATCTGGCTGCCATCGAACGGCAGTTCCATCACCTGGTGCGGACCATTCCCAGCGAAGGCCTGGTGATTCATCCCACCACCGAGCCGGCGTTGCAGCGGGTGATCGAGATGGGCTGCTGGACTCCGGTGCAGACCACCGGTGCCGGCGGACAATGGCAGGTCAAACTGCTCAGTGCCGATGGTTCGGCCTTTGAGGTGATGTTCGAAGGCGTAAGCCAAGGCGTGGTGGAGTGGGAACTGACCGGGCAGCACAACGTGGCCAACGCCCTGGCAACCCTGGCCGCCGCGCGACATGTCGGCGTGGTGCCGTCCATGGGGATTGCCGGACTGAGTGCGTTCAAGAGCGTGAAGCGGCGCATGGAGAAGGTTGCGCAAGTGCACGGTGTGACCATCTATGACGACTTCGCTCACCACCCGACGGCCATTGCCACCACCCTGGACGGCCTGCGCAAGCGGGTCGGCGATGCCCCGGTGATCGCCATCATCGAGCCGCGCTCCAACTCCATGAAGCTCGGCGCGCATCGTGATGGCCTGCCGGAAAGCGTCAACCAGGCCGATCAGGTGATCTGGTACGCACCGGCCAACCTGGGCTGGGACCTGGCGGCCACGGCGGCCCTGTGTTCGGTGCCGTCGATCGTCAGCGATTCCCTGGAGGGCATCATCGAACGGGTGAAGAGCCAGGCCAAACCCGGCACCCAGGTGGTGATCATGAGCAACGGTGGTTTCGGCGGGCTGCACGGTAAACTGGCCGAGGCCCTGCAATGAGCAACGGTCCGGAACGCATCACCCTGGCCATGACCGGCGCCTCCGGCGCCCAGTATGGTTTGCGCCTGCTCGATTGTCTGGTGCGCGAGGATCGGGAAGTGCACTTCCTGATCTCCAAGGCCGCGCAACTGGTCATGGCCACGGAAACCGATGTCAGCCTGCCACCCAAGCCACAGTTGATGCAGGCCTTCCTCACCGAGTACACCGGTGCGGCGGCGGGGCAGATCCGGGTTTACGGCAAGGAAGATTGGATGTCGCCGGTGGCCTCGGGTTCCGGTTCGCCGGCAGCGATGGTGGTGGTGCCCTGTTCCACCGGCACCTTGTCGGCGATTGCCACCGGGGCCTGCAACAACCTGATCGAGCGCGCGGCGGACGTGACCCTCAAGGAGCGCCGGCAGTTGATCCTGGTGCCGCGCGAGGCGCCGTATTCCAGTATTCATCTGGAGCACATGCTCAAGCTGTCCAATATGGGGGTGACCATCCTGCCGGCGTCGCCGGGCTTCTATCACCAGCCGCAGACCATCGATGACCTGGTGGATTTCGTGGTGGCGCGGATTCTCAATCTGCTGAACATTCCCCAGGACATGTTGCCGCGCTGGGGCGAGCATCATTTGAGCAGCGATGAATAAATCCCTGTTGATCCTGCTGGCGGTCCTGCAACTGGCAGGATGCGCCACGGTGCGGACCTTGAATGCCGTGCAACCGGGCGCGCCGGTGGTGTATTCGGGGACGCGCCTGGACCTGTATGCGATGCAGGGAGGCTGCTGCGCCATGGACCGCTTTGGCGCCGAGGCACCTAGCTATCCGGGGGTGGATCTGCCGGCTAGCGCTGTGCTCGATACCCTGCTGTTGCCGCTGTCGGTACTGACGGTACTGGGGGTGGGGTTTCAGGCGACGGGCGGGTTGTAGTGCTTCGCCGGCAAGCCGGCTCCTACAGGTACGCGCAGGAGCGGCTTGCCGACGAACGATTCATTTACCCAGTTTGCGCAGCTCGTCGGACTCGACGACTCGCGTGCCGTTCTGCTCTTCAAGCGCCAGGCGCCACATGGCCCGGGCCAGCTGGCAGGCTTCGATGCCGCGGTATTTCCCGGGGATCAGTCGAGACAGTGGCCCGGCCAGCTGCTCGCCCAGGCGCGGCTCGATACGATCACCCAGCAGCAATGACGGCCGGCAAATGGTCAGTTGTGGCCAGCCCTGCTGTTTCAGGGCTTCTTCCATTTCACCTTTGACCCGGTTGTAGAAAATCGATGACTTGGGATCGGCGCCCAGCGCACTGATCACTATCAGGTGTCGTGCCCCGAGTTCCCGGGCGCGCTTGCCGAAGGCCACCACCAGATCCAGGTCCACCGCGCGGAAGGCCGCTTCGGAGCCGGCCTGCTTGATGGTGGTGCCCAGGCAGCAGAAGGCAATTTCCACCTTGCCGCTCAGCTGTGGCAGGAATACCTGCGGATCGCCGACCGGGTTTTCCAGGCGTGGGTGCTTGCTTAGCGGGCGTCTACTGGGTGCCAGAACACGAATGATGGTGGGCTCGTTGAGCAGGCGATCGAGCAGTTGCTCTCCGGTCAGTCCGGAGGCGCCGGCGAGCAGGATGTGCTGAGGCGTCAAGTACATGGTCATTCCCCCTTGATACGATTCCAGCTTAGTTGCTCTGTGCTTCCTTGCTGCCTATAGAGACACTTTGCAGCGCTTTTCGTGCCTGCTGTCTACGCAGTTGTTGCCAGTGGGCAATGACCCCCTTTGGGGCCCAGATTTGTGGTTCCGACGCTTCGAAGCCATCTGCCTGTTCGCGCTCGGCGACGGTGGCCCTGGCCAGTTTGAAGGCATGCTCCAGATCGTCCGTCTGGTTCAGAGCCTGGGCGAACAGCGCGTCGCCGAAATAGGTGAAGTCGGCTTCTTCCGAACAGCCGAAGGACACTCGGTCGGCCTGGGAGGCGGTCATGATCAGGGTCCGTTCATCCTTCAGCGCGGGGATGAAACCGCCGGAATAGCAGGACGAGATGACGATGATCTTGTCGCGATTTTTCAATGGGGCCAGGACGCTGGCCAGCTCATCGGCGGGCAGGTCCGCCAGCTCCAGGCGCGGTTGATCCAGCACCAGTTCGTGTTCACTGGTGCCGTGACTGGTGAGGTAGATGAACACCAGGTCGTCGGGGCTGCTGCGTTCGGCCAGGGTCTGGGCGGCGCGGCGCAGGTTTTCCCGAGTGGCCATCGGCCGGTTCGTCATGTGGTCGCGGTGGTTCACCAGGCGGATCTGGCCATAGGCACCGAAGCGGCTGGCGAGCATGTTGCTGACGTAATCGGCTTCACGCAGGAACACGCTTTGCTTGCCGTCGCCGGCCAGGGTCAGGCTGTAGAGCTTGATGCCTGGAGTGGAGGCGGGCACCTCGTCCAGGGCTTTCTGCAGCAAGTGACCCTGGACCAGCAGGGCGCTTTCCAGTGGGTCGGGCAAGAGCTTGCCGTCGGCGTCACGAACCCGCAGGCCGTTGTTCCACACGCCGCTTTGCACGCTGCCATCGCGCAGCACCAGCACGCCACGGCCTTGATAGTTGTCGCTGTCGAAGCCGCCAATGTAGAAGCTGCCGTCACTGAGGTTGAGGCGCCCCTCGCCGCTGAAGCGCCAGTCGCTGAAGCCGCCGATATAGTGGCTGCCATCGGCACCGATCAACTCGCCCTTGCCGCCCAGGGCGCCTTCCTTGAACTGGCCGATCCACACGTCGCCGTCGGAGTTTTCGTAACGGCCCTTGCCGTTGAGCTGATTGTGTTTGAAACCGCCGACGTAGATGTCGCCCTCGGCGCTGTTGAAGGTGCCGTTGCCCTCCAGTTGGCCGTCGACGAAGTGGCCGGTGAACTGGTTGCCGTTGCCATCGCTGCGCTGGCCTTCACCGTTGGGTTTGCCCTTGGCGAACTGCCCCTGATACTGGCTGCCGTCTTCCAGCTCCAGGCGACCCAGGCCCGAGTACAGGTCGGCCTTGAACTCGCCGCGATAGGTCATGCCGTTTTCTTTGAGGGTGCCTTCGCCGTCCCGGCGGCCGAGCTTGAAGCCGCCGCTGTAGCTGCTGTCCTTGGTGGTCAGGGTGCCTTGGCCATGGAACAGGCCCTGCTGGAACTGGCCGCGATAGACCTCGCCATTGCTGCCGTGCCATTCCCCCTGGCCGTGCCATTGGCCCTTGTCGAACTGGCCGGCGTACCAGCTGCCGTTGGGGTAGTCGATGCGTCCCTGTCCCTGGAGCAATCCATTGACCAGGTCGCCACGATAGCGTCCGCCGTCCGGCAGTCGAGCGTCGGGCGGCAATAGCGATTCGCCGTCTCCGCAAGCGCTGAGCAAAAGGGTCAAAACCAGGGGTACAAGTGGGCGCATAACGGGTTCCGGATAATTAGGGGACCGAGTATGCCGCAGCGGTGTGACTTATATATAGAGAGGTTGAGCGAAACAGCGTGAGCTGTTTCGCATCAGGAGCGTTTCAGACGAAGCAGAGCGACAGGGGCTCGGCGATGTAGGCGGGTTTTTCCTCGCCGTCGATCTCCAGGGTGGCGGTGGCCTTGAGCAGCCATTGACCGGGTTTTTTCTCGGTGACCTCGGTCAGTTCGACCTTGAGCCGTACCTTGGAGTCGACTTTCACCGGCTGGATGAAGCGCACGCTGTCCAGACCATAGTTGACCACCATCTTCAGGCCTTCGGGCAGCACGAGGATGTCTTCCATCAGTTTGGGGATCAGCGACAGGGTCAGGAAACCGTGGGCAATGGTGGTGCCAAATGGGGTTTTGGCCGCTTTGACCGGATCGACGTGAATGAACTGGAAGTCGCCGGTGGCTTCGGCAAACAGGTTGATTCGCTCCTGGTCAATGGTGAGCCACTGGGAGCGTCCGAGTTCCTTCCCGACATAATCTTTGAGCTCTGCAACAGGAACATAAGGCATTGAGACTCTCCTTGGATCAACGTTTTTTGAGTATTGGACGCAGTACTTTGCGCTCCGGAATATCCACTTTAGATCATCATGGCGATCCTTCCCGGTAAACATCCATGCTTTTGGCGAATGCCGGTTCATAGCGGCTGCGTGCTTATAATGCGCAACGGGATCTGGCTGGAGAGGCGGTATGTTGTTACGCGGTTTGACATGGCTGGTGCTGTTCCAATTGCTCGGCACGGCGCTCAATCACCTGCTGTTGCCCGTGCTTCCCGGGCCGATCATCGGCCTGTTGCTGCTCCTGGTTTTCCTTGTGCTGCGCGGTGAAGTGGGAGAGCCGTTGAGCCAGGCAGCCAGCAGCCTGCTGCGTTATCTGCCGCTGCTGCTGGTGCCGCCTGCCGTGGGCGTGATGGTCTATGCCCGGGATATCGCCGCGGACTTCTGGGCCATCAGTGGTGCGCTGGTGTTGTCGCTGATCATTTCCATGGCCTTTGTCGGCGTGCTGATGCAGCGTCTGGTCAAGCGCCAGGCTCGCCGGGAGGACAGCCAATGATCTTCGATTGGCAAGGTGCCTGGGCGGCGGTGATCCATCACCCGTTGTTCGGCATCGGCATCACTCTGGCGGCCTATCAACTGGTGCTGGCAGCGTTCGAAAAGACCCGCTGGATGTTCCTGCAGCCGGTGCTGGTATCCATGCTGTTGGTGATTGGTGTGTTGCTCGGCTGTGGCCTGAGTTACGCCGAGTACCGCAAGAGCACCGAGATCCTGAGCATTCTGCTGGGCCCGGCCACGGTGGCCCTGGCGGTGCCGCTGTACCTCAACCTGCGGCGCATTCGTCAATTGTTCTGGCCAATCTTCACTACGCTGGTGGTGGGTGGGGTGTTGGCTACCAGTCTGGGGGTAGTGCTGGGAGGGTGGTTTGGCGCCGAGCACATGATCCTCATGACCATGGCGCCCAAGTCGGTGACTTCGCCTATCGCCATGCTGGTGGCCGAGCAGATCGGCGGGGTGGCGGCGCTGGCGGCGGTGTTCGTGTTGATCACCGGGGTGATCGGGGCGATCTTCGGTCCGGCCATTCTCGATCGCCTGGGGGTGCATGGCCCCGAGGCGCGGGGCATGGCGCTGGGCATGACCGCCCACGCCGTGGGCACTTCGGTGGCGTTGCAGGAAAGTGAGGAGTGCGGCGCCTTTGCGGCGCTGGCGATGAGTCTGATGGGCGTGGCCACGGCGGTGCTGCTGCCGTTGGCGGTGTCTTTGCTGGTTTGAGGATGGGTGTATGAGCCTGGCACTGTTTCCCTTGAATACCGTGTTGTTTCCCGACTGCATCCTCGATCTGCAGATTTTCGAGGCGCGCTACCTGGACATGATCGGCCGTTGCATGAAGCAGGGCTGCGGTTTCGGGGTGGTATGCATTCTCGAGGGCGAGGAGGTCGGCCCAGCAGCGCCCGGCTATGCCCTAGTGGGCTGTGAGGCGCTGATCACCGATTTCCACCAGCAGGACAATGGATTGCTGGGCATCAGGGTCAAGGGTGGCCGGCGTTTTCGCGTGCTCAGCAGTGAAGTGCAGAAGGATCAATTGACCGTGGCCCAGGTCCAGTGGCTGCAAGAGGCCAGCGAGCAGCCGCTGAAGGAGGAGGACGCCGACCTGATCGCCCTGCTCAAGGCCTTGGCCGAGCATCCGATGGTGGAGGCGCTGGACATGGGCAGCGAGGCCGAGGGGCAATTGTCCCTGGCCAATCAACTGGCCTACCTGCTGCCCTTCTCCGAGCAGGACAAGATCGACCTGCTGCAACTGGATGATCCGCAGCAGCGGCTCGATGCCATCCAGCAATTGCTAGACGAACTGCAGGGCGAGCTGTTCGCCTGAGCTGGCACCATGAGCGGTCGCTGCAGGCGGCCCTGCGATTCGTTAATAGGCGTAGCGCAACAGCGCGTGAGGCAAATGCCGGGTGGCCATGAAGCCGCACATCAGCAGCATCACCGGCAGTACTATCCACCAGGCCCTGGCCGGCATCGGCTTGAGCGGGGCCTGCCATTGAATCAGGGTCAGGCTGGCGGCACAGACGCAGGTCGCGAGCATCGCGCCAGCGAGGATGTCGCTGGGCCAGTGAGCCCCCAGGTATACCCGCGACAGGGCTATCGAGGCCGCCGGCAGGCAACCCAGCAGTAGCCAGGTCAGGCGCATCCGCGGCGGCTGGCCACGTCCGGCCAACACCGCCAAGGTCAGGAACAGCGCAAAGGAGCCCGAGGCGTGGCCGCTGGGCATGCTGTAGCTGGTGAGCGGATCGCTCAGGACTTCAGGTCGCAGGCGGGCGAAAAACCATTTGCTGCCGGTATTGGCCAGGGCGGTGCACATCAGCGTCACGCCAGCGAATACCGCGTGGCGCCATTGCCGCAGGGCCAGAAGCAGCAGGGTCAACACGGCGCTGGTGATGAACATGGCGCGAAACTCGCCGACCTGAGTGATCATCACCATGATCTTGTCCAGGGTCGGGTCCCGGTGTTCCTGCACCAGCGCGATCAGCCCCTGGTCGAATGCGCTGAGATAGGGATAGCCGATGAACAGCCCGGCCAGAGCCAGCAGGCTGGCACCGGACATCAGCAGGGTCGCCCGGCGGTGGCGGCGCAGGCTGCTGGTGATGCTCAAGCCGATCAGCAGCGCCAGGCCGCCGGCGACGACACCCGCTTGTGGCCAGAAACCTTCGGGCAGCGGCAGGCGGATCGCCGCACCGGTGGCCCAGCCCGGCAGCAGGTATGCCACCGACCAGCCCGCCGCGGCCAGCAGGCTGACGGCCATGAAACGCGGGAAGGGCATGTCGAACATGCCCGCCACCATGGGGAGCATGGGGCGCAGAGGACCGATGAAGCGTCCCACCAACAGACTGGCGATGCCGTAGCGCTGGAAGTAGTTCTCGGCGCCGCTGATCCATTCCGGATGCTGCCGCAGGCCCGGCAGGCGGCGGATGCTTTGGTGAAAGTGGCGTCCCAGCAGGTAGGACACCAGATCCCCGAACAGGCCGCCAAACAGGCCCAGCAGCAGGGTTTCCCCCAGTGACAGCGCGCCGTTGCCGGCCAGCACGGCAATCGCGAACAGCAGCACCGTGCCTGGGACAATCAGGCCGGCAATGGCCAGGCATTCCACGCAGGCGACGATGAACACGGCGGCGGCCAGCCATTGCGGGTGGGTGGTCAGCCAGGCAGTCACGCTGTCGAGCCATGGGCCCATAAATTCAACTCCATTGTGGATGGCGGTGGGGAGGCGGATGTCGTTGCTTCAGCCGAGGATCAGGTAGTCGCACCCTTCGACCTGACCGCGTCGCAGCGGGTTCCGAGTGCAGTAGGGGGCGAAGGCGGCATCGACGAAACGGTACATCAGGTGTTCGTCACGGCCATGGGGAATGCCCAGGCGCGTGGTCTGGATGATGTGCGGCACTCTACTGCCGACGTCCTCGACGAACAGGATTTCATGGTCGAAACGTTTTGCATCCCAATTCGCGACTTTGAGGCCCATGGCCTTGCACAGCAGGGTCTGGCCGGCGCAGAGCTTTTGCGCAGGGCGCGGATGACCGCTGGCGTCCGGGTTGTTCAATTGCATTTGCGCCAGGCTGGCCGGGCCGGAGAGCGAGTCGACCCAGGGGTAGCCGGACTTGATCAGCACCGCGTTGCCGGGGCCCTGGGCGCTGAAGTTCAGCGAGTCGCCGCCGCGGGCGTAGTACATATAGATGTGGCCGCCATCCAGAAACAAAGCCTTACGCTTTTCTGTGTAGCCGAGGGAGGCGTGACTGCCTTTTTCCTCGCAGTAATAGGCTTCGGTTTCGATGATGCGCGCGGACAACCAGAGTTCGCCAACCTTGTGGCGGATGACTTTGCCCAGCAGTTCACGAGCGAGCAACTGTGCATCACGGTCGAAAAAGCCGTCAGGCAAGGCTTTGGGCGGCTGCGCGGAGGTTGGAATGGGCATGGCGGCGAGGGTTATGGCGAAAAAAAGTGACGCAATGGTAACAACTCCAGGCTTAATTCAGGCTGAAGCACAAGTATTTACACTCCATTTCGACCATCCGCCCGTGACCGCTGTCCGTGAACGGGCGCGACAGCTATAATCAGCCGCTTTCCTCTTTGCCAAGACCACACCAGACCATGACTGAGTCCGTTCTTGACTACATGACCCGTTTGGGTCGCTCTGCCCGCCAAGCTTCCCGGGTGATCGCCCGTGCCACCACCGCGCAGAAGAATCGTGCGCTGCTGGCGGCTGCCGATGCCTTGGACGCGGCGCGACCGGAGCTGACTGCGGCCAACGAGCAGGACCTGGCCAACGGCCGGGCCAATGGTCTGGAGCCGGCTCTGCTGGATCGTCTGGCGCTGACGCCCGTGCGTATCGACGAGATGATCGAAGGCTTGCGCCAAGTGGCCAAGCTGCCTGACCCCATCGGTGAAATCCGCGATATGCGCTACCTGCCTTCGGGCATTCAGGTGGGCAAGATGCGCGTGCCCCTGGGGGTGATCGGCATCATCTACGAATCGCGTCCGAACGTGACCATCGATGCTGCCAGCCTGTGCCTGAAGTCGGGCAACGCCACCATCCTGCGTGGCGGTTCCGAGGCGATCCATTCCAACCGTGCCATCGCCACCTGCATTCAGCAGGGCCTGGCGGCGGCCGACCTGCCGCCCCACGTGGTGCAGGTGGTGGAAACCACCGACCGCGCTGCGGTGGGTGCGCTGATCACCATGCCCGAATTTGTCGACGTGATCGTGCCCCGTGGCGGCAAGAGCCTCATCGAGCGGGTCAGCCGTGACGCCAAGGTGCCGGTGATCAAGCACCTGGACGGCGTCTGCCACGTGTACATCGATGTGGCGGCGGACCTGGACAAGGCGATCCGCATTGCCGACAACGCCAAGACCCAGCGCTACGCCCCGTGCAACACCATGGAAACCCTGCTGGTTCACGCCGCCATTGCCGAACGTGTATTGCCGCCGCTGGCCGCGATCTATCGCGACAAGGGCGTCGAACTGCGCGGCTGCGCGCAAACCCGCGCGATCCTGGGGGCCGACGTGCTGCAAGCCACCGAAGAAGACTGGCGCACCGAGTACACCGCGCCGATTCTCTCGATCCGGGTGCTGGACAACCTGGAGCAGGCCATCGAGCACATCAATACCTATGGCTCGCACCATACCGACTCGATCGTCACCGAGAACTTCAGTGATGCCCGTCGCTTCCTCAACGAAGTGGATTCCAGTTCGGTCATGGTCAACGCCTCGACGCGCTTTGCCGACGGCTTTGAATACGGCCTGGGCGCGGAGATCGGTATCTCCACCGACAAGCTGCATGCCCGTGGCCCAGTGGGCCTGGAAGGCCTGACCAGTGAAAAATACGTAGTCTTCGGCGACGGTCACGTGCGCACTTGATGGGCAAACGTATCGGTCTGCTGGGCGGCACCTTCGATCCAGTGCATATCGGCCACTTGCGTGGCGCACTGGAGGTGGCGGAATCCATGCAACTCGATGAGCTGCGCCTGACGCCTAGTGCCAGGCCGCCGCATCGGGATACACCGCAGGTGTCGGCGCTCGATCGTCTGGCGATGGTCGAGTGTGCGGTGGCGGGCGTTTCTCCCTTGGTGGTGGACGACCGTGAGCTGAAGCGGGACAAACCGTCCTACACCATCGACACCCTGGAGCAGATGCGGGCCGAGTTGGCCGCGGATGACCAGTTGTTTCTGTTACTGGGCTGGGACGCGTTTTGCGGCCTGCCCACCTGGCATCGTTGGGAAGAATTACTCCAGCATTGCCACATCCTGGTGCTGCAACGCCCGGATGCCGACAGCGAGCCTCCGGATGCCTTGCGCAACCTTCTGGCCGCGCGCTCGGTGAGCGACCCACTGGCCCTGCAAGGGCCGGGGGGACACATTGCATTCGTCTGGCAGACGCCGCTTGCGGTGTCCGCCACCCAGATCCGTCAACTGCTGGCCAGCGGTAAGTCGGTACGTTTCCTGGTGCCTGACGCGGTCCTGGCCTATATCGATGCTCACGGACTTTACCGTGCGCCGAACTGAAGGAACGCTGCCGGCCTGTGCTGAGCGGCGTTCCAAACATACGAGCTGAACGAGTTTTATATGACTAACCAAGTAATGAAAGGCGAAGATCTGGTCAAGGTGGCTGTTGCCGCGCTGGAAGACGTCAAGGCCCAGGACGTCCTGGTGATCGATGTTCGCGACAAGCAGAGCATCACTGACTACATGATCATCGCCACCGGTACTTCCAACCGCCAGATCGGCGCGATGCTGGAAAAGGTCCGCGAAATGGTCAAGGCCCAGGGCGTGCGCCCACTGGGTGAAGAAGGCAAGGGCGATAGCGACTGGGTGCTGCTGGACCTGGACGACGTGATCGTGCACATGATGACCGCCTCGGCTCGTCAGTTCTACGACCTGGAGCGCCTGTGGCAGGGCGCCGAGCAGAGCCGCGCGGCCGATGGCAAGCACCACAGCCCGGAGCATGGCCACGAGCACTTCACCAAGCTCAACAAAGACCAGCAATAAGGGACGGCTGTGCGCCTGCGTCTGATTGCTGTCGGTTCACGCATGCCCAAGTGGGTGGAAGAGGGTTGGCACGAATATGCCAAGCGTCTGCCCTCCGAACTGGCGCTGGAACTGGTGGAAATTCCGCTCAATACCCGGGGCAAGAACGCCGACGTGGCTCGCTTCATCCGTCAGGAAGGCGAGGCCATGCTGGCCAAGGTCGGGCATAACGAGCGCATCGTCACCCTTGAGGTCCATGGCAAGCCCTGGAGCACCGAGCAACTGGCGGTGGAACTGGATCGCTGGCGCCTCGATTCGCGCACGGTGAACTTCATGGTCGGCGGCCCGGAAGGGTTGGCGCCGGAAGTTTGTGCGCGAGCCGATCAGCGCTGGTCGCTGTCGCCGCTGACCCTGCCGCATCCGCTGGTGCGGATTCTTATCGGTGAACAGCTGTATCGCGCCTGGACCGTGCTGTCCGGGCACCCTTACCACAAGTAGCCCGCGCCCCTCATGTCCCAGCCGATCCGTATCAAGGACCACGAAAAAGACGCCCGTCTGGTGCGTGGCCGGGTCGTGTTCGGCGCCATTATGGTGATCTGCCTGATTGGCGTGCTGATTGCCCGGCTGTATTACCTGCAGGTGATCCAGTACGACTATCACTCCACGCTTTCAGAGAACAATCGGGTGCATGTGCAGCCGATTCCTCCGACTCGCGGGCTGATTTTCGACCGCAACGGCGTGGTGGTGGCTGATAACCGGCCCAGCTTCAGTCTGAGCATGACCCGGGAGCGTTCCGGTGACTGGCAGCAGGTCCTCGATGTGATCGTCGAGGTGCTGGAGCTGACTCCGGAAGATCGCGTGCTGTTCGAAAAGCGCATGAAGCAGGGGCGGCGTCCCTTCGAGCCGGTGCCGATCCTGTTCGAGCTGACCGAAGAGCAGATC